>CAWUKT010000032.1:0-66969 GCA_963923035.1 uncultured bacterium | reverse complement strand
CATACCGTAAAGGTACGAATAAAATAGTTTATTAACTAATGAGCCGTCACACTAGGGAGTAAATAGTGGTACAGACTTGCTCGGGGACCAGGAACGTCTCTTGGTTCAATGTTGATTGATTAATTAAATGACTGATGTCTAATTTATTCGTGAATCGCCTGTCGGCGGTTCTGACCGACGCCGATATGGCGCGGATCACGGCTGCAGTTGCAGATGCAGAGCAGACCATGCCCTGGCTCATCGGCCTGACCGATGACGAGCGCAAAAAGATGCCGAAAATTCGGCGCGACAACCGGCTCTTCGTGGAAGAAGCGGTGCAAGCGCTGGATGAGAACCAGACCTGGATGCCCGGGTATGTGAATCCGTTGGAAATTCGCAAGGACTTCGCCCTGTACAACCAACTCCGCAAGGTGGAGATGATCGTCGGGCAATTGTACGAACGGATCGTCCATACGCGGATTCTCGCCGGCTCCGAGTCTTACCAGGGCTCTTTGCTGTTCTACCGCATGGCCAAGCAAGCCGCTGCTTCAGGGGTCCCCGGAGCACAAATCATCGTTGAAATGTTGGGCGAACGCTTTGAGGGACAAGGTCCCGGCACCGTCACGTCCACGGAAGACGAAGATGATTCAGGTCCCGTCCCGACGGAACTCCTTTCCGAGGATGGCCCTGACATGAACTGATTGATCCCATATTACTGATCCTTGGACGGCTCTGCTTCGGCAGGGCCGTCCTTTTTTTATTCCCAGGAAGGCCTTTGAACTGACTTTCTACTCCCCTTGCTCTTTCTCCCCATCCAATAATTTCGCCCCAAATTTTACCAACTTAACCTCTCGCCGCTTTTTCTGAGCAAAAATGGAAATGGGATTTCTGGTCAGGGGTTTGAAAAGGAGCTCGTAAGCCTTTGCAATATTTTGAGGGGTTGATACGGTCAAGGACCAGGCTGCCTATCACTCATCCTTGGGTGTGTTCTGGGGACCCGCAGCGGTTTTAACTCTACCTTTTACTCTAAGGGTTATCATTGATCCTTCGCAGTTTGAGGTCAAAATCACACTTTTTGAAAAACGGCCGATTCTTTGGGTATCATACCGGACTTTTATTTCTCCACTCTCCCCCGGTAAAATTGGGTCCTTTGGCCAGCTAGGCACCAGGCAACCGCAAGAACCCCTTGCATTTGAAATAATCAGCAGTGCATCGCCTGTATTGGTAAACTTAAACCTGCGCGTACCGTCGGCTCCTTGCTCAATTGTCCCATAGTCAATCTCTTTTTGTTCAAATTCGATTTGAGGTCCATTTTGATCAATATCATCCTGGGTCCATTGGGCCGGAAGAGTCATTGCGGTGCCCATCAACATACTTAGGCAGAGGATCAGATTTTTCATACTCGGAAAATAACCAATTCCCCAGATTACCCGCTGCATCTGCCAAATTTGTGATTCCATGCCCAGCAAACAATGTTTTACACTTACCCCCTCAGGCAAAATATTCAGGCTACTTTTTGAAACATCTTCAAATATAGGTGGGAGGTTCCAACGCCGAGGTAAATTGGCCCTACGCGTTGGTAAATTAATTTGGGTGCCGACCCGAATTAATTTGGGTCGCCGGTGAATTCATTCGGGTCCGAGGTGAATTGGCCCGGCTCTTTGGTAAATGATTTTGGGAGTGTACCCAAATTAGCCCTACGGCCAGGTGAATTGCCCCAGCTCCAAGTCGAATTCATTTGGGGCATGACCCAAATTCGCCCAGCGCCAACCCAAATGAATTTGGGTGCCGGGGTGAATGAACTTACCCCAGCGTTGGACCAGTTGCCCTTCGACGAAGACCATTCTCTCCGGTCTCTACAATTCCCTGCCCCTTCCCCATCTCCGCTCAATCCCTTTCCCCTGCAATTCCCCCCGCCTCCAAACCAAAAGAGATAAACAATGAAATTTTCCCTCTATCTTCCCCTTCCAAACATCCGCCCCCCACCATGAAGCCCTTCAACCCCAACCGCACCATCGCCCAACTCAAATCCGCCGGGGTCGTCTTCGCCGAGGGCCTGTCGGACGCCGAAATCCAGCAATTGGAGGAGCGCTTCGAAGTGGCCTTTCCGCCGGATTTGAAGGCCTTTTACCAGACCGCACTGCCCATTTCGAGTGGCTTTGTGCAGTGGCGAGCGGCCCTGAATTCCGAGGCGGCGGCCCGGACCGTCCAACGCCGCTTCGATTGGCCCTGGGAAGGCCTGGTCTTTGACCTCCAACACAATACCTTTTGGCATCCCGATTGGGGGCCGGAACCGGCGACCCTGGACGAGAAGAAGGCGACGGCGCGGCAATTTTACCTGACCTATCCCCAACTGATCCCCCTCTATTCCCACTGCTACCTCCCCGCCCGGCCCCACGCAGCTGGCAATCCGGTATTTTCGGTCTATCAGATGGACATCATCTACTACGGAGTGGACCTGACCCAATATTTTGCCAATGAATTCGGTTATAGTTCCGGGGGCGCTTACGATCGGGGCGCCTTGCCGGAGCGGAAGATTGAGTTTTGGAGTGGGATTGCCGAGGAATAAGAGGCTCAAGGGAAATGGCCCCTGCCCCGCCGAACGCGAATTCCCCCACGCCGGAAATGATCTCCCCGGCATTTGAAGTAAATCGTCCCCATCCCTCATCTATACCACTGACATTTATTATTTGAATTTTGTCAACTGAAACTTAACATTGCCCTATGGACATCGACGCCCGCCTCAACTCGCCCCACGAATCGGATATCCTGTCGGCCCTTCAGGCCCTCGGGCCGCATACCTGGACCCGGGACCGCCTGGAACTGGCCATCCAACACGCCCGGGAAGGCGAGCCGTTCATCACATCGCTGGTGGCGGAGATGATGGAAAGCGTGCCCCGCGAACTGGAAGCGGCGGCGGGCAAATTCCTCATCGAATGCTTGTCGCACGAAGATGAGACGGTGCGGGCCGATTCGGCCGAGTCCATTGGGGTACTGGGCTTTGCGGCGGCCCGGCCCAAGCTCGAGGACCTGATCCTGAACGATCCCTTCGACCTGGTTCGGACCGATGCCGCCACCGCCCTCGGCCAACTGGCCGATCCCAACTCCGAAGGGCCCCTGCGCCAGGTGGCCCGCCAGGATGAGCACCCCGTAGTACGGGGAGCAGCGGCCACTGCCCTGGGCCGCTGCACCAACGATGCCCCGCCGGCCGATGCCCAGGCCTGGTGGACCGAGACCGTCGCCGCCGAAGAAAGCCCCGAGGTCAAGGCCGAATGGGTCGGCCCCGGATTGCGGTGGAAGGTCGAGGCGGCCCTGTCCATGTTGGAGGCCATGATCCCCGGCAGCAACGACGAATTGCTGGACACAATTGCCCACGCCATTGAGGACCTGAGCAAGCTCCACCCGCCGATGTGGATTCCCGAGGACTACTGGCCCCGGATTGAAGCATTGCTGGGGGCGCATCCGGCCTACGCCGAGTACCATGAATTTGTCCTGGAATCGGCCTTGGACCGCCTCAAGGTGGCCACTTCCGAGTCCTGAGCAAATCTTCCCATTTTCCCGCTCCCTGTATCTACCCTTCGCATTTTTTGGTATATTCTGAAGGACTACATTTTTACCGAGCGAAATAGATACTTCCACCATGCGGACGAAATTCCTGATCATTTCCTTTGCCCTCCTCGGCGGCGTCGCGGTTTGGGCTTACTTCTGGCCCTGGGCCCTCGTCTTCTACGCCCTGTTGCTGCCCCTCTTCATCATGGGAGTGGCCGATATGGTGAACGAAAAACAGACCATCCGCCGCAATTTCCCGCTGCTGGGCCGACTGCGGTACCTGATGGAGGACCTCCGGCCCAAGATTTACCAGTACTTTGTGGAGTCGGACATTGACGGACGGCCCTTCCACCGCGTCGAGCGTTCGGTCATTTACCAGCGGGCCAAGCATGTCCGCGACACCACGCCCTTTGGGACCCAGATGAATGTGTACGGGGAGGGCTACGAATGGATCAACCACTCCATTGCAGCGTTGAAAGCCCGGGAAATGAGTCCCGATTACCATCCCAAGGTGACGGTCGGGGCGAAAAATTGTTCCCAGCCCTATGAACTGAGTCTGCTGAACATCTCGGCCATGAGTTTTGGGTCGCTGAGTAAAAATGCCGTGATGGCGCTCAATGGCGGGGCGGCCATCGGTGGGTTTGCCCACAATACGGGCGAGGGCTCCATTGCTCCCTACCACACGAAATATGCCGGCGATTTGATTTTCCAGGTGGGCACCGGCCTCTTCGGCGCCCGGGAGCCGGAGCCGGATGCGGACGGGAATCCGGTGTTCTCGCCGGAGGTCTTCGCCAAGAACGCCCAGCGCCCCTCCGTGAAGATGATCGAACTGAAATTGTCCCAGGGCGCGAAACCTGGCCACGGAGGCATTCTCCCGGCCAAGAAGAATACCCCGGAAATCGCCGCGATCCGGGGCGTCCAGCCGGGCACCACGGTCAATTCGCCGCCCTTCCACAGCAGCTTTACCACGCCCATTGGTTTGTTGGAATTGTTGGCCCAAATGCGGGAGCTGAGTGGGGGGAAACCGGTCGGCTTCAAGCTGTGCATTGGCCACAAGAGCGAGTTCCTGGCCATCTGCAAGGCGATGGTGCAGACCGGGATCTCCCCGGATTTCATTTCGGTGGACGGTGGAGAAGGCGGGACGGGAGCGGCGCCGGTGGAGTTCTCGAACAGTGTCGGCATGCCCATGCGGGACGGTCTCGCCTTTGTCTACGATGCTTTGCAGGGCTTCAATTTGAAGCAGGACATTGTATTGTTGGCGTCGGGGAAAATCGCAACCGGATTCGACATGTTCCGGGCCTTTGCTTTGGGCGCAGATGCTTGCTATTCGGCCCGGGCCTTCATGATGGCCCTCGGCTGCATCCAATCTTTGGAGTGCAACAAGAACATTTGCCCCGCGGGCGTGGCAACTCAGAAGGAGCACCTGGTGAAGGGGCTGGTGGTGACGGACAAGAAAGAGCGGGTGGCGAATTTCCACCGGGAGACGATGGATGCGTTTCTGGAACTGCTGGCGGCGATTGGCTTGGAGAAAGCGGAACAAATCAGCCGGGCCCATATCAATCGGAATGAGAACCAAACGGTGATCCGTCGCTATGACGATTCGTATCCGTACCTGCCGGTGGGGGCCTTGTTGGAGGGCGGGGCGACTCCGCCGGAATGGAAAAAATACCTCGATGAGGCCCGCGCCGACTCGTTCCAGCGGGCAATTCCCCAACCGGGCTAACATTTCCGAATATTTATTCGACAATTTGATTACCTTAGAAGGGTGAGGAAGAAAGACGAGGACAAAAGGGATGCCATCGTGGCTGCGACTCTGGGGATCGTAATGGAACACGGAGTGGTGGGCATCAAGATGGCCGGGCTGGCCCGCAAGGTCGGCATCTCCCCTTCTACCCTCTACGTTTATTTCAAGGACAAAGATGACCTCGTCTCTACCATCTTCACCGAGCTGGTCCGGAAAGTCAAAGAGAACACATTCGGGGAATTTGAAGCCGAATTGCCCTTTAAGGTCAATTTGAAGAACCTTTGGTTGCGCTTTTTGACCTACCGCATTGAGCATCACCAGGAATTGTTTTTCATCGAACAGGTCAAGAAATCACCCTATTACGGGCCTGAGTTGAGTAAGATCAAAGACGATGAATTCAAGGAGACCTTTGCCCTCATGGACGAGGGAAAACGCCACCTCCTGTTGAAAGACCTCCCCAATGAAGTCCTGTATGCGGCCTGGGACAGCATGACCATCCGCATCTCGGACATGGTGGTACTCGGTCAGCTGGAACCCTCACAAGAGAATCTGGAAAACTGCTTTGGCATCCTCTGGGACGCGGTAAGCGCTTGATCATAAATCAAAGTCGAATAAATATTCGAAATGGGATCTAATACGATAAACCGTCGGGAATTCCTCAAACGGGGTTCCCTGGGTAGCTTGGGCCTGTTGGTCACCACCCAACTATGGGGGCAAGTCCTGAAGACTTCGGATGCCCCCGCCGAAATCGTGGCCTACGCCGTCGATTATGCGCATTCTCAAGGCTTTACCTATGCCGACGCGCGGCTCGGCCCCTGCGAGTTGAATGGAGCCGCCTCCACCCAACGACTCGGGCTACGCCTTGCCAATGGCCGGTCCTTCCGTGCCCTGGTCCTCGACCAGTGGACCCGAGCGGACATCCGGGAAGCCATCCGCCACTGCCACCAGGCCCCCGATGCCAATCCAAGCCCCTCCCCGGTCGCTATCTTTGACGAGGAAGAAGTCCTCGCCACGGCTGAAACCCACGATGAGGTCCAGGCCCAGGCCGGCGACCCCTGGCTGCGGTTTGCCCCGCCTGCCCTTACCCCCAAGGACGGCTCCTTTTATTCCTATGTCAGTATCCTCCTAGATCAATAAGTGCTATTCATGTCCGAAACCATCAAAACCAACGTCAACGGAAATCCCCGCACCTACGAGGTGGATTTGGGGGCATCCGCCCTGGAAGTCATCCGGGACCAGGAAGGCCTCACCGGGACCAAGCTGGTCTGCGGGACGGGGGTCTGCGGAGCTTGTACGGTCCTCGTGGACAATGAGCCCGTTTGCTCCTGTCTCCTCCCTGCCACCCAATTGGAAGGCAAGCAAGTCCAGACCGTGGAATACCACGACCAGGACAATCTCCACCCCATCCAACGCGCCTTCATGGCCTGCGATGGACTGCAATGTGGCTACTGCACCCCCGGCTTCATCAACGAGGGCATTGCCTTCTATGAGCAGTGGAAAAAAGCGAGTCACAAGCAGCCGCCGACGCGGGAGGAAGTGGCCGAGGCCATGGCCGGGCACCTTTGCCGCTGTGGCGCGTATGTCGGCATCTACGAGGCCATCCAACGGGCTTGTGCCGGAGAATTCGACGCCGACCAGATTCCCGAACATCCCCGGGTGGATTCCCTGCCCAAGGTGACCGGCAAGGCGAAGTATACCGCCGACGTGAAGCTCCCCGGCCAATTGACGGGCAAAATTTTCCGCTCCACCTACGCCCACGGGACCATTACCAAGCTGGACCTTTCGGCGGCCAGACAAATGCCCGGGGTCAAAGCGGTGATCCGCTTGCTGGAGGAGGATGTGTTTTACTACTACGACCAACCCCTGGCGGCGGTAGCCGCGGAGACTGCGGCCCAGGCCGAAGCTGCCCTCACCGCCATCCAATTTGAATATACCCCCCTGCCGGTCATCCTCGACCCCGACGAAGCCCGGAAGCCCGATGCTCCCCAACTCTATGCCGATCCCAAGAACATTCCCGGGGCGGGTGAAGGAGGAGGTTTGCCGGGCAAGTGGGAAGGCAATGTCCGCCGGACCACCTTTTCGTTGAGTGCTTCGAAACGGAGCAAGGCCCGGAAGGTCGTGGAAAAGGCGGCCAGTGGTTCCGGCCAGTATTTCAAAGGTTCCTTTTTCACCCCGACCCAACTCCATACCTGTCTCGAGCCGCATTGTGCGGTGGCGGACTGGAAAGATGGGAAGCTCGTGCTGTATGCTTCCACCCAGGGCCTGGCCCTGACCGCCCGTGAGGTGGCCAAACACTACGAGTTGCCGCCCGAGAATGTCCGGGTTTACAGTGACTTCATCGGCGGAGGATTCGGATCCAAAATCAATCCCAAGACCGCCACTTTTACCGCCATCTCTTTGTCCAAGGAGGCGGGTGCTCCCGTCGCCATGATCCTGTCGCGGCCCGAAGAGCTGATCGACAGTGGCTCCCGCCCGGCCGCCCGCATGGATGTGGAAATCGGTTCCAATGCCGACGGATCCGCCCCTGCCTTCAAAATGGATGCCTATGGCGCCGGTGGCTTCTCGAGCGGCTCCAATATCGCGGACATTGCGGGGATGATCTACAAAGGCATTCCCCGGGACATCCATGACTACGATGTCCTCACCAATTTCTCGCCGGGCTGTCCCTTCCGGGGACCTTCCGGGCCCGCTTCCTGCTTCTCCCTGGAGCAAGCCGTCGACCAATTGGCCCACGACGCCCAGGTCGATCCCATTGATTTCCGCACCGGCTACGACACCAACAAGGAACACGAGTCATTGTACAAGTGGGTCAAGGACCTCCCGGTCTGGAAAAACCGAAAGCGACCCGAAGAGAAGGATGGCCGTTTCCGCACCGGGATTGGAGTGTCCTTCATCAACTGGCTCCACTTACTCGTTCCCTCCACCGAGGTAGAGGTCGAGGTCAACCGCACGGGTATCTTCGTCAAAAATGCGGTCCAGGACATGGGACAGGGTTCCAAGTCGGTCCTCGCGAAAGCAGTGGCAGAAGTATTTGAAATTTCTCCCCAGGACGTCAAGGTGGTGGTGGGCGATTCCATCCTCCCCTACGGCCCCACTTCGGGGGGCAGCCGGACGGCCACATCCATCTATCCGGCGGCCAAGGCGGCCGCCAGGAAGGTGAAGGACCGGATGATCGGTGACCTCGCCAAGCAGAACAACTGGAAGAATGCTGCCCAGGAAGGCAATGGCATCCGCTACGATGGCGGTAAGGTCCGTTGGCAGGAAGCGTGGGAGCAGGTCCAGGGAAGTATCAAGGAAAAGGTCAAGCGGGGAGGCAATGCGGGGATGAATCCGTTGGGCCTGCTGCCCTTGGGAGATGGCTTGCGGATCGGAAAAAAGCGGGGCCGGGGCTGTTATGTAATTGAAGTGGAGGTAGATACGCTGCTCGGCAAGATCCGCGTGACGAACGTCTGGGGAGCCATGCGGATCGGGAAGATCTTCGTTCCCGCCATGGCCCGGAGCCAATGCTACGGCGGCGTGATCCAGGGCATCGGCTATGCCCTCTACGAGGACCGCTACCACGACCCGAATACGGGCCAGGTCCTGACGCGTGGCCTCGAGGACTACAAGATTCCCGGCATCGGGGACATCCCTGAGATGCAGATCGACTTCCTCGAAGAAGGCTTCGAGTTCGTGAAGGAGAAGGGCATCGGCCTCGCGGAGCTGGCGACCATGCCCGTCGCTGCCGCCGTCGCCAATGCTGTCTTCAATGCCACCGGATTCCGTCCGGACCGCGCGCCTATTTTGCCCGAAAATCTGATCCAGGGTCTCTCCGTTTAATCCTCCAAGCATTTCCCATGTCTACACTCGCACAAAATATCAATGAAGCTGCCCAGGCCACCGGCGAAATCCGGGCCGGAGGCACCGACTACCAAGCCCGCCTTCGCTACGGGATCACGCAGGGAGACGTCGTGGACATCTCCCGCCTGCCGGACCTCGACCAAGTCTCCGTCAGCGGACAAGGCGTGCAAATCGGCGCGCTGGTCAAGATCGCGGCGGTCGCCGACCACCAGGATCTCCGCACCCAATACCCCGGCTTCAGCATGGCCGCCGGTGCATTGGCCACTCCCCAAATCCGGGCGGCGGGCACCCTTGGGGGCTCCCTCTTACAGCGGACCCGCTGTTGGTACTACCGCCACCCCGATGTCAGCTGCCACAAGAAAGGCGGAGATTCCTGCCCCGGCCGGGAGGGCAACCACAAGTTTGGGGTCGTCTTTGACATCAGCCCTTGTAGTTTCCCCCACCCCTCCACCCTTGGCATGGTCCTGATGGCCTACGACGCCGAAGTGGAGATTCACGGGCAGGGCCGCCGTTCCGTGGCCGACCTCTTTGGGGACGGCAAGGACCCGGCCATTGATCATACCCTGAAAGAAGGCGAAGTCCTTTCCCATGTCCATTTACCCGCCCCCACTGCCAACGAAAAGGCCTCTTACTTCCGGTCCATCAGCCGGGCCCGCGCCGAATGGCCATTGGTCGAAGTGATTGCCCGGTACCAGGTCGAAGGCGGGAAGATTTCCCAGGCCTGGGTTGCCATTGGAGGCGTCGCCCACGTACCGCTGCGGCTGCCCGAAGTGGAAGCGTACCTGAAGGGCAAAGAAGAAAGCGAATGGGTCTTCTCGGAAGCCGGGAAAGTCGCCTCAAAAGGTGCTTCTCCCCTGCCCCAGACGGAATACAAGGTGGCCCTCGTCGAACGTACGGTCTTTGAGACCTTGCGCCGGGCCAAAGAAGGTATCTGGGGAGGCGAAGGATAAGCATGGCTGCCTTTACCGAAATCGATCGGATCCGCCGGGCCATTCAGGCCCGGGGGGACCAACTGGAGGGGCTGGCCCTCGCCACGGTGGTCCAGGTGGACGGCTCGTCCTACCGCCGTACCGGCGCCCGGATGTTGATCCAGGAGGACGGCCACTGGCTGGGGGCGATCAGTGGGGGCTGCCTCGAAGGCAATGCCCTCCGCCGCGCCCGCGAGGTCATGCGGACCCACCAGCCTCAGCTGGTGACCTACGATACCCGCACCGATGCCTCCGCCAAGGAGATCGGGGCCAGTCTGGGTTGTCGCGGAGTCATCCGCGTCTGGATTGAATCCCTGCATTCCCACGACGCCCCCAACTTCATGGAGGCCCTGCACGAAGCATTTGGGCGCTCTACCCCCACGCATTTTGCCCGTATCCTCACCAGTTCCCATCCGAGCTATCCGGCCGGGAACTTCTACGAAGCGGATTCCGCTCCGGAATTCATGGACCTGACCGGTGAGCATCCGGGTTGCTACGCCCTTCAATACGAAGGAATCGACCTGGAAATCAGTTGGGAAGTCATCCGACCGCGGATTCGGCTGCTGCTGTTTGGCGGGGGCCAGGACGCGGAGCCGTTGACCAGCCTGGCCCGCCAGATGGGCTGGGAGGTAACGGTGACCGACGAATGTGCGGCCAAGGCCCTGCCGATTCGGTTTCCGCAGGCCGACCGGACCTGTCACCATCCCCGCGCGTCCGCCGTCCCGGCCCTCGAGCCGGATCAACATACCGCGGCGGTGCTCATCTCCCACAATTTTGGCTATGACAAGGCCATCCTCCGCCAGCTCGTGGAGACGCCGGTCGGCTATATTGGGGTGCTGGGGCCGCGCAAGCGCTTCCAGCGGCTCGATGAGGAGCTGGAAGGGCAATTGTCGGCCCGGGAGGCCATGCACGCTCCAGTAGGACTGGACATCGGCGGCGAGACGCCCTTTGAAATTGCGTTGGCGATTGTGGCGGAGATCCAGGCGCACTTCTCCGGCCGGACCGGCGGGAAATTGCGGCAGCGCAAGGGCCATATCCACGACCGTCCGTTGATCAAAGCATGATGCGTCCCGCCCAATTGGTGTTGGCGGCGGGCGAAAGCCGCCGCCTGGGCCAGCCCAAGCAATTGCTGGATTGGGAGGGGAAATGCCTGGTGGAGCGCGTGGTCGGCCAGATGGTGGCCCTGGAGGGGCCCACGGTCGTGGTCACCGGGGCTCACCGCAAAGCGGTGGAGGCTTGCCTGGACGGGTATCCCGTCCACTGCACCTGGAACGCCGCTTATGCGGCGGGAATGGGCACTTCATTGGCCCACGGCGCCCGCTACCTCATCGAGCATTTTCCCGACACCACCCATCTCCTCATCACCCTTACCGACCTCGTTCGCCTCGACCTTTCCCATTACCAACAGCTCCTCTCATTTGCCTCGGAAGCCCCGGGAGCCATCTCGGCCGCCCATTACCAGGACCGGCCCGGTGTTCCCATTGTCTTTCCCCAGGTCTTCTTCGATCTCCTTGCCGACCTCACCGGGGACCAGGGAGCCCGTCTCATTGTTCGTCAGCATTCCTACCTCCTCCGCCCCTTTCCCCTTCCCGAAGCAGCCTTCGACATCGACACACCCGAGGACCTGGCCCGCTGGCAAAGCCGCCCGTCTTAATACCACAAAGGCGGACCCGAAGGCCCGCCCTGAGCAATTCCCAGTCAGCAGAAATTGAATTATCGATACAAGGTCACGGTACCGGTCAACTTAATTTCGGTATCGTCGAAGCCGCGGGCATCTATCTTCCAGACGAAGACGCCCTCCTGACAGGGCTTGCCACGGTAGGTTCCGTCCCAGGTATCGTTGAGGTCATTGGATTCGAAGATCAACGCGCCCCAGCGGTCAAATATCTGGAGGTTGTAATCGGCGATGTAGATCCCGGCCGGGACAAAGTTGTCGTTAAGTCCGTCGGCGTTCGGGGTGAATGCGTTCGGGGCGTAGAGCCGGGGGCCTACGGGGACGCAGTCGGTATTGGACAGGCTGCGACAGGTACCTCCCGCCTCGTTGGCGAAGATCCGGTAGCAGTAGAATATCTGGTCAAAGTTGGTGGTCACATCGCGGTACACCTCCAATTCGCCATTGATCGTTTCCACCAGTTCCCAGAGTCCCGTCGATTCATTCAGCACCTCCACATCATAGCTCTCGATGCCAAAGGGCCATTCCTCGTAGGGATTGTAGTACAAGGTCGGGGACTGGTTGTCGATCTCCGCATCAAGCAAAATGGTTCGGCCCACATTGCTGAACGGGTTGATGTCGCCACAACTGTCGATGAGGTTGACCCGGTAGTAATACGATTGCTCCTGGACATTGACATTCACATCCGTATAACCGGTCGCCGTAGGTGGTAGCACCGCTATCTGCACCCAGTTCTGTCCATCTGTCGAACGCTCCACGAAGAAGCTGACCACATCCGCCGTCGCCGGCGGGAACCAACTGATGTCTACAATGGAGTCCTGCGCCACCGAGGCCGCACAAAGGTCCATTGGCACATTGAAGGGAATGTGGATCGGCCGCGCGCAGCTGGTATCCGACCAACTGATCTCATTGAAGCCGCCCGATTCAATCGCCTCGATCCGATAGCAATAGATATCGTAGCAAGTCGCGTTGGTGTCGGTATAGGCCGTCACGCCTCCGGGGACAGTTCCGATGAGCTGGATATTGGTAAAGCCGTAGTCGAGGACGCGGTACACATTGTATTGCTGGACCGTGTCCCAGCCGATGTAATCGGTCCAGAACAGGTTCACCTCGTCGATGCCCGGCGTGGCTTCCAGGTCAATGGTACAGTGTTTCTGCGAGCTGTCCAGTGAACTTCGGATACCACAGATGTCCACCACTTGCAGTTTATAGCAATAAGGAGTGTTCAGGGTATTGAGGTTGAAATGGTTATAGCTCGTATCGGTCGCCGTGAAGAAGCTGTCGAGCGGGACCCAGTTGTTGCTGTTCGTGGGCACCTCCCAATAAAGGACGTAGTGGGAGAAATCGGGCTCAAAATACTGGTGCCAGGTAATGTCCGTGGTGGTATTGTTGAGGACCGTCGCCCGACGGATCGGCGGCACGACCGGCGGAATATTGTCGAAGACTTCGATGGTTCCGATGGTGATCGTATCGGTACAGCCAATCACATTGGTCACGATGAGGGTCACGTCGTACATGCCCGGCGTCGTGTAAATATGCGAGGGGTTCTGGGCCGTCGAGGTATTGCCATCGCCAAAGTCCCATTCCCAAGCGGTTATCGTGGTATCCGAAAGGCTCTGGTCGGTGAAGTTGACGGCCAATGGAGGACAGCCCGAGAAATTGTCAATGTTGAAGTTGGCGCGGAGGGAATCAATGAAGATGTACTCCGGACGGATCAGGGTATCCAAACAGCCGTAGATGTCCTCGGTAATCAGCTGGACATCGTAAGTGCCGGCCGTGCCATAGAAATGGGTAATGCCGGGACCGCCCGTCCCGGAGTTGCCGTCGCCGAAGCTCCAGCTCCAGGCAACCACGTCCGTGCTGTCTGCGAGGAAGTCCACATCGAAGGGCTCACAGCCCAGGGTATCGATGGAAATGAAATTGGCCTCGGGCCGAACGGGAACCGTGAAGGGTAAATCGGTCGTATCCGTACAGCCATTGGCGTCGGTCACGATCAACGAGATCGTGTAAGGGCCCGGCGTCACGTAGCCGTTCGTCGGGTTCTGGGCCGTGGAGGTATTCCCGTCCCCAAAGTCCCAGTCCCAACCCGTAACCGCAGCGACACCACTCGACGAATCCGTCAATTGAATCGTGAACGGAGTACAGGCAATGGTATCCGTGATCCCAAAGAGGGCCGTCGGAGGTTCGAAGACTTCGATATACCCCGGCCGGACCAGGGTATCCTGGCAACCTTGGTCATCGGTGACGATCAAGGTCACATCATAGAGGCCGGGTGTGGTATACACATGGGTCACCGGCGTACCCGCCCCCGTAGTTCCATCCCCGAAGTCCCAATCCCAGGCCACGATATTGTTCGTACCGGCGGAGTTGTCGGTGAAGGTCACAGTCAATGCCGGACAACCAGACGTTACGTTGGCCGAGAAGTCGGCAACCGGAGGATTGATATTGATGTACTGGGGCCGGACAACGGTATCCATACAGCCCAGGGTATCGGTCACGATCAAGGTCACGGTGAAGTTACCCGAGCCCTGGTAGACATGGGAGACGGTGGCGTTGGGTCCATTGACCAGGGTGCCATCTCCGAAGTCCCAGGCCCAATCCACGATGGCCAGCGACGAGTCCGCAGTGAAGGTCACCGGATGCGGGGGACAGCCGATGCTGTCATCGGCCACAAAGTTGGCGGTCGGGCCGGGCGAGGAGAAGACCGGCGCCGTAATGGTATCCATACAGCCCGCGGCATCGGTCACGATCAGGGTCACCGTATAGTTCCCCGGCGTGGTAAAGGTCTGCGTCGGGTTCTGTACGTTCACCACCGGCCCAAATCCAAAGTCCCAGGACCAGGCCGTGATCGCCTGCGGACCAGTGGAGGCGTCCAGGAAGGGTACCGTGAACGGCGCGCAACCGGAAGTATCCGTCGGATTGATGGCCGCGGTCGGCGGAGTCAGGATTTCGATATAGCTCGGACGCACAATCGTATCCTGACAGCCAATGCTGTCGGTCACGATGAGCGTCACCGTGTACAAGCCCGGTGTCGTATAGGTATGCGTCGCCGGATTGCCGGTCCCGGTGGTACCATCGCCGAAGTCCCAATCCCAGGCCACGATGGGATAGGTACTCGTGCCGATGTCCGTAAACGTCGGCGTGAGGCCCGGACAGCCAATCAGTTGGTTGGCATTGAAGTCGGCCGTAGGCGGATCAATATTGATATACTGCGGGCGGACCAGCGTGTCTTCACAGCCCAGGGTGTCCGTCACAATGAGGGAAACCGTATAACTGCCCGCCGCTTGGTAGACATTGCCCACCGTGGCATTGGCGCCATTTGCATTGTTTCCATCTCCAAAATCCCAATTCCAGTTCACGATGTCGGGGGTACTGTCCGCACTGAAGACCACCGGGAAGGGGATACAACCCAAACTGTCATCCGCCACGAAGTTGGTGGAGGGGCCGGGAGAGGCAAAGACATTGGCCGTGGTCGTATCAAGACAGCCCGCCGAGTCAACAATGACCAGCGTGACCGTATAGTTGTTGGGAATGGTGAAGGTCTGGGTGGGGTTTTGTTGGGTGACGACCTGGCCGAATCCGAAGTTCCAGAAGAAGCTGGTGATCGGCCGGGGACCGGTCGAGCCATCCTGGAAGGGCACAGTAAACGGTGCACAGCCCGCCGTATCGGCCGGGATGATCGCCGCCGTCGGAGGCACGAGCACCTCGATATAATTCAACCGGGTGAGCGTATCGCTACACCCGACCGAGTCGGTCACAATCAACGTCACGGTATAGAAGCCCGTGCCGGTATACGTATGGGTCACGGGGTTGCCCAGTGCAGTAGTGCCGTCGCCGAAGTCCCATTGCCAGTTGACAATCGGATGGACACTGGTCCCGACATCGGTAAAGGTCGGAGTCAATCCCGGACAGCCCACCAGGACGTTGGCATTGAAGTCAGCCACCGGGGGATTGATATTGATGTATTGGGGTCGGATCAGAGTGTCCTCGCAGCCGAGGGTATCCGTCACGATCAGCGTGACCGTGAAATTACCCGTTGTGGTATACGTATGGCCCACAGTGGCGACGGGGCCACTGGTCGTGGTGCCATCCCCGAAGTCCCAGGCCCAATTCACAATGCCCACCGAGCTATCAGCGGTGAAGATGACGGGCAAGGGCACACAGCCCTGGGTATCGTTCGCCACGAAGTTCGCGCCGGGACCACTGAAGGAGTTTACAGTCGTGGTCACCGTGTCCGTACAGCCCGCGCTGTCCGTCACAATCAACGACACCACATATCCGCCCAGGGTATAGTTCCCCACGGGATTCTGGAGGGTACTGGTACTGCCATTGCCCAGGTCCCAATCCCAGCCCGCGATGCCCTGCGGCCCAAAGGAGCCGTCTACAAAGGGCACAATGAAGGGATCACAGCCCACCGTATCCATTGGATTGATCACCGCCGTCGGAGGATTGAAGACCCCGACTCCCGTGGAATCCACAAAGGTGTTCACACAGCCAAGGCTGTTGGTCACCGTCAGGGTCACCACGTAACTGCCAATGCTGTTGTAGAAATGGACCGGGTTCTGGACGGTATCGGTATTGCCATCCCCGAAATCCCAGTCCCAGGCCACGATTGGTCGGGTGGAAACGGTCTGGTCAAAGAACCGCACACTGTCCAATTCACAGAGGAGGGCGGTATCGGAAACGAAGGCGGGGAATGGAACTGTGTCCACCACCACCGAATCCGGTGAAATCAGGGAGAAGGTACAGCCCAGGCCATCATCGAGGATGAGGATCGGATTGAAGACCCCGGTCTGGGTATAGGTATGCGACACGGAGTCGGCCGTGGTAATGACCACGTTGCCATCACCGAAGTCCCAGGTGTACAGGGCCGTATTCGTCGCATTTGCATTGAAGTCGACGGTCAATGGGGTACAGCCTGAGTCGGGCGCAAAGGTAAAGCTGCCGTTGGGACCGGCAATGTTGACGAGTCCCGGCACCAATAAGGTATCGGTACAGCCATCGTCATTCCCCACAATCAGGCTCACATCAAAACTACCGGCCGTCGCATAGACGTGGCTGGGGTTTTGCAGGACCGAACCCGTTCCATCCCCGAAATCCCACTCCCAACTCGTGATATCAAAGGTGGAAGAGTCAGAGAACAGAACCAACAAGGGCGGACAGGACGCCGAGGTCGGAGCCGCGCCGAAGTTGGCGACGACATCTTCGATCTGAAGGGCATTCACCACCGTCGCGGTATCCATACAGCCGTTCACGTCGGTCACTTCAAGGGTAACCGTATAGGTTCCGTTCGCGGCGTAGGAATGCGTGGGATTGGTCGCAGTCGACGTATTGCCATCGCCGAAGTCCCAGAGGTAACTGAGCCCGGACCCGGTCGAGTTGTTGTTGAAATTGATCCCATTGAAGGTACAGGTGAGGGTATCCCCTACGGTAAAGGCCGCCGTCGGGTCGGTAATGTTGATGTAGGCGGGTCGGGTAAATGAGCGCGTACACCCATCAATGTCCACCACGGTCAATGTGACATCGTAGGTGCCGGCCGCGGTATAGGTATTCGACGGATTCTGGAGGTTGGAGGTATTGCCATCCCCGAAGTCCCAGGTCCAACTCACAATGGGCGCGGTCGGAATGGTGGAATCGGAGAAATTAACCGTGGTGGGGATACAACCGGCGAGGATATCGGCCCCGAAGTTCACGTCCGGCCCGATCACCTGGACGAAGAAGGGGCGAATCAGAATGTCTGTACAGCCATTCGCGTCGGTCACGGTCAACTGGACACTGTAGGTGCCGGGATTTTGGTAGGTATGGGTGGGATTCTGTTGGGTGGAGGTATTCCCGTCCCCAAAATCATAGTCCCAGGCCACGATATTGGCGAGGTTCCCGGTGGACAAGTCGTTAAAGTTCACCGTCAGGGGACCACAGCCGAAGAGATTGGTGCCCCCAAAGTCGGCATTGGGGACCGAGACGTCCACCTGGGCGGTCGCCATGTCCATACAGCCATTTATGGTGTCCGTCACCGTCAACGTGACGGTGTAAGTTCCTACGGCCGTATAGGTATGGATCGGATTCTGGAGCGTCGACGTATTGCCATCGCCAAAGTCCCAGAGCCAGGTATCCGGCGCGATCGACTGATCGGTGAAAAAGACCGTATGCGGTACGGCACAACCCGGAGTGGGGTTCAAGTCAAAGCGGGCAATCGGGGCCAGCACACATACCGCACTGGTGATCGTGGTATCGTCGTCACAGCCGAAGTTGATCGCGGTGAGCGTCACGTCGAAACACCCCGTGTCCTGGTAGGTATACATCGGGTTCTGCTGGGTCGAAGTCCCGCCGTCGCCAAACTGCCAGAACCACGCGGTCGCGTTGGTGCTGCAATCGGTGAAATCCACCGGGGTATTCGCACAAACGGTATCGGGGTTGTTGGAGAAACAGGCGACCGGCTCGTCCCCGGCCTGGATATAGTTGGGCCGGACGAGGGTATCGGTACAACCGGCGCTGTTCACGATGATCAGGGTCACGGTATAGGTGCCCGCGGCCGTATAGGTATTCGACGGGTTCTGGGCCGTCGAGGTATTGCCGTCGCCGAAGTCCCACTGCCAGGAGACAATGGGCTCATTGGAGACCGAAGCATCGGTAAAGTTCACCACCAGGGGGATACAACCCAGCAAGGGGTTCCCCACAAAGTCCGCGACGGGCGGCACAATCTGGATATAGTTGTTGAAGGTGATCGTATTGGTACAGCCACTCCCGCTGGTGACGGTCAGGGTCACGTCGTAGGTGCCCGGAGCCGTATAGGTATGCGTCGGGTTCTGGGCCGTGGAGGTATTGCCATCACCGAAATCCCAATCCCAGGCCACGGCGCCGCCCGTGCTCAGGTCCGTGAAGTTCACGGTCAGGGGCGCGGCACAACTGTTCGTGGTGTCAGCCACAAAGTCCGCCGTCGGGGCGGGATCAACTGTGATAAAGGCCGGCCGGGTAATCGTGTCGGCACAAGCGCCATTGCCGGCGATGAGCGTGACGGTATAGGTGCCGGAAGCGGCGTAGGCGTGCGAGGGATTCTGGGCGGTGGACGTGTTTCCATCGCCGAAATCCCAGAGCCAGGTATTGGGGGGGCCGGTCGAGAGGTCGGTGAAGTTGACCGGCTGGCCTTCGCAGGTACGCGTCGTGTCCACCGTGAAGTCCGCGGTGATGTTGTTGATGTTTACATAGGCCGGCTGGACGAGGGTATCGGCGCAGCCGTTGACATCGGTCGCGATCAGCGTGACATCAAAGGTGCCGGAGGCGGTATAGGTATGGTTGGGGTTGCTCGTGGTCGAGGAATTGCCATCCCCAAAGTCCCAATCGAAGGTCAGGGGCGCCTGGCCACCGGAAGAGTTGTTGGTGAAGGTAACGTTAAGGGGCGGGTCACACGCGGCGAGCGGGCTGCCGGTGAAGGCAACGGTCGGCGTATTGGAAACGCTGACGTAATTCGTGATGAGGGTGGTATTGGAACATCCGTTGTCGTCGGTCACGACGAGGGTCACGGTATAGTTGCCCGGGTTGGGATAGGTATGACAGGGATTCTGCTGGGTGGAGTTCTGGCCATCTCCAAAGTCCCACAACCATTGGTTGATGGTCCCGTCACCCGGGGTGGAATTGTCGGAAAAGCATACAGTGAGGGGGGCACATCCGGCGGGGGGAGTGGAAGTAAAGCCGGCCGTAGGGTTCTGGAAAACAGTTACGTAGTTGGTGAGGGTCTGGGTATCGTTGTTGGTGCCATCGCTGACGGTCAACGAAACGGTATAGGTACCGGGATTGACATAGACCGCGGCGGGGTTTTGGAGGGTGGAGGTATTTCCATTGCCAAAGTCCCAAAAATAGGTGGTGACTGGCCCGGTACTGTTGTCGGTGAAAGAGACCACAAGTGGACTACAACCCGACTGAGGGGTTCCGGTAAATCCAGCTGTGACCTGAGCCTTTCCACTGAATGTCAACGCGAGCAAGACACACAAACCAAATAGTGGTTTCCAGAGGTGGAGTTTTTGCATAACGAGTTTTTTGGCCAGCCATCCCTACGAGGAAGAGGAACGGATTTTAGAGCGCAGTTTCACACTTCATATAAGTCCTAAACGTTCGAACTGTTTTCCCTAAACAAATGACTGACTCGTAATTATAAGGATACCTAGACGTAACACTAGAACGTGGTTTTCCGCAAGGCCTAAAGTACGACCTTTGCGATTCTCAGCAAAGCCACGCGGGGTCCTTTGGGTGAAATAATGATGAACATTTTGGCCCAAGGTTTAACGGACTACAATACCGTTTAACTGACCCCAATGGGCCGACTTCAGACGACAAGTTTTTGCCTTTTAACAGTATGGGTTAGCTGAATTGATTTAGATAATCTCGCGTTAGGTACAGGATAAACATAGCTATTTTCGCCCAACAAATTCCCCCCATTTTTTTCATTATCTTACTCGCCATGAGTTTTTCCGATCGCTTCATTACCTTTTTTCGGAACTACCTGCCCTCCCCTTTTTCCCTGGCAGTGCTGCTTTCTCTCCTCACCCTCGGATTGGCCTGGGGGCTGACCGATCCTTTGCCGACTTCAGACGAACCGCACCTGCTCCAACTGGTCGGCCACTGGTCCAACGGCATCTGGGGTTTGCTGGAATTCGCAATGCAAATGATGCTGATGCTGATCCTCGGCCATGTCCTGGCCCTCAGCCCGCCCGTCGGGTGGTTCATCGACCGCGTCCTCGTCCTTTGCAATTCCGGGCCGCGCGCCGCCCTCGTCGTCACCCTCGTGACGCTGGTGTTCGCCTTGTTCAATTGGGGCCTGGGGCTCATCGTCGGGGCGATCCTGGCCCGCAAGGTGGGGGAATACGCCGCCCAGCACCGCATCGCGGTGAACTACGGACTCATCGGGGCCGCTGGGTACAGCGGGCTCATGGTTTGGCACGGTGGCCTCTCCGGCTCCGCGCCCCTCAAGGCCGCCCAGGCGAACCACCAGTTCGTCGACCTCACCAATGGCCTGGCCATTGAGACCAGCCTCACCCTCGGTTCCACCATGAACCTCGTCATTTCCCTGGTCCTGCTCGTCGTCTTGCCCCTGGCCATGTTCCTGATGGCCCGCGTCTCCCCCAGCCAGGTTCCCGTATTGCCGCCCCGCAGTACCAGCTCCCCGAATAACCCTGAGGATGAGCCCGATTCACCCGCCGAGCGCCTCGATTTTTCCCGTGCCTTCTCCCTTTTCTTCGGCCTCCTCCTCCTCTTCCTGTTTGCCTACGCCTTCGTCATCCACCCCGGCAAAGTGGATTTCTCCGCCATCAATCCAAACCTCATCAACCTCCTCTTATTTGGGCTCTGCCTCATTGCCCACCGCCATTTCAAGGCCTTTTTGGCAGCGGTGGGAGAAGCGATCCAGGGCAGCGTCGGCATTATGATCCAGTTTCCCCTTTACGCCGGGATCATGGGGATCATGTCCGGCTCCGGCCTCGCCGCCCTTTTTTCCGAACAATTTGTCGCAATTTCCAACGAGACCACCTTCCCGATTTATACCCTCATCAGCGCCGGCGCGGTCAACTTTTTTGTGCCGAGTGGAGGCGGACAATGGGGGGTGCAGGGGGGAATCGTCCTCGATGCCGCCGCTCAATTGGCGCAGTCGCCCGAAGCCGTGGCCGACCTGACCCCGGATGAGGTCCAGGCCCTCGTGCGCGGCGCCCAGGCCAAAGCGATCATGGCCCTGTCCTATGGAGACCAGTTGACGAATATGATGCAGCCGTTTTGGGCGCTCCCATTGTTGGGGATCACGGGCCTGAAGGCGCGGGACATCCTGCCGTTTACGCTGTTCCTGATGGTGGTGGGGTTGGTGATTTATTCGGTGGGCTTGCTGGTGTTTTGAGTGAGGGAATGGGGAAATGAGGGGGGAGAATGGGGAAATTGGATCAATGTGCAAGTGTGCAAATTAAATCAATGGGGAAATGGAAGGAATGGGCAGGTGTGAAAATTAAGTGAATGGGGAAATGAGGTCAAATAAATGGCAGGTCTATTCGGGTAGCAGGTAGGGGGGGCTACCTGTATAGGTGGGTCAATTCGGGTTGGAGGTGGGGGGCCCTGCCTCGTACCCAAATACAATTCGCCTCTGAGGTCAATTCGCCTACCTCTGACCTCAATGAACTCGCCTCCAGGGTCAATGAATTCGCTCAACAGGTCGATTCATTCGCCGTGAAGGTCCATATCATTCACCTTTTTGGCATATTTATTTGGGTTGGAGGTCCCCCCCTCTACCTCTCTCCTACCCTCCCCCCACCTCTTACCCAAATACAATTGAGGTCTACGGTAAATAGCATTATGGTTTGAGGTGGGTGAATTCGCCTACGAGGTGGGGTCATTGGGGTCAATGCCGAATTGAAGAGGGTAAATGGCGAATGGACTTAGGGTTGAGGGCAAGTTCAAAATGGTCAGCGGCGGGTGAATTGAGGGGGCAGGAACATGAATTCGCCACAGAGGTATGTGAATTGAGGTCTCAGGCGAACTCACCCACCTCCGCTTTCGTGGAAGTTACTTCCACGAAAAAATAACAGGGCCGTCAGGCCGCCCAATGGGCATCTTGGTGGAAGCAACTTCCACCAAAGCAAAAATGATCAAAGTACGCTTTCGTGGATTTACTTCCACGAAACAAAAATCCGCCGAACAGGCGAATCCCATACCCTCTTAGTGAAAACAACTTCCACCAAAGCGATAATGATAAAAGTCCGCCGGGCCAACAAGTTGGACCCGGCGGTAAAGCAATCGTAGTTGGTGCTATATCGAGTGGGGAGGAGACTGAACTCAGGCCCGGGTGACATTGAGGGCCAGACCGCTCAGGGCAACCTGCGCCGCCCGGTTGGTATTTGTCAACCGCTGCGTCATCTCATCCTCCACTTGCTGGACATTGGTGTTCCCGGCTATCGTCTGGTAATCGGAATTGGTGCCGCCCCCCTGGCCTTGGATGAAATCCCGTTCCCTTCCGGCCCCACCGTAGACCGTGTCCAGGTAAGTGCCCCGGGTCGGAGACAGCAGGGTCGTGCTCAATAGCTGGGCTTCCCCAACCGGAAACCGCAACCTGTAGCGGGGATAATTGGGGTCCATGACTTCAACGTGGGTCGCCGTGATGCCGGTAACCGTTACCCAGTGCGCAGCTTCTCCATTCGTAGACTGCCGCTGGGGATTCAGACCCGAGATGGTAATGAACCTCCCATTTCGTACCGCAGTTGTGACATCGTCTGCCGCCCTTCCCCCATTTCTACCCCCCAATGCACTCACAAAAGGACTGTACAAGCTGGAATCTACCGCCATGGTCGCCGCATGCTCGGCCTGGTCGTCTTCCTGGTCAATGCCCAAGGCTGTCCTCCAACTGTTCTCATCATTGGTCTGGTTCGTAATCGTTTGCTGCGCAATCTGGATATTGAAATCGTTGGTGAGCTGGTTGTATTCCTGGACAATCTGGCTGGCGATCGCAAAAGAAGTCACTTCCCCCTGGCCGGTGACCAGTTCACCGGCATTGCCCGCAGCCTGGAGCATTGCGTTCCGAACCGTGTCCATATCGTTGTCATTGGTGATCTGGTACAGGTGACCAATCGCGTTGATCAGCGAATAGATTCCGCAAGTTCCGGCCTCTTGCTCGAGGGGCCGGGGTGCCCGACCCAACATTTGGACGGGTCCACGCTGTCCTTGCCGTCGTTGGGCGGGGCCGCGGCCATTGTTGAAGCCATTGCCAGCCCGCAACTGGAACGCCGGGGCCGCCATCCGCCGTCCGCCATTGTTCCGCTGGACAGGAGCGGCCATGTCATTGTCTCTTCTTCTTTGCTGGGTAGGTCCGTGATGTGTTTTCATAGCTCTTTCAGTGTTACAACATGGAAAACCATTTTGGGACGCCCCTCCCTCAATTTAAATCCTACCAAAACGGGGTTCTATCTTACGCAGAGGTGATTTTTCGGCTTTGGGGGATCGGTCTCCCAGCGGTGTATTAGGATGAAGCGCCAATAAAATGGAGCCTGAAGAGAGAGCCGTTGGAGGGGGGATTGGGGAGAAAAAAACGGGAAAAAGCGAGACAAAAAGACAAAAGCCCGAACCGAAGCGGGGATGGGGGCAAATGAAATGGCCCGGGACGGGTAAGAATTCACCTGGATCGGTTGGACTTCGATGAAAAAGCTGGTAATTTGAAGCCTCAACAACACCTATTGTAGTTATTTAATTGTTTGACGTATGAAATTTTTATCCGGGAAGACCTGGACCCCGTATGTCTTGGGGGTTCTGTTCCTATTGTTCCTGTCACCGTCTAACCTGGCGGCACAAACCTTTGCCAATTCCTACCCGAACGCCAATACGGCCGATGGTGGGACCTGTCTGCTGCCCCTCGGGTCGGATACGCTCCTCGTCGGGGGCTACAAGGGGGACAGCACGCTGCTCCTCTGGACCGATCCCCTCGGCAATGTCCTCCGCAAACGGACCTTTCGCTTTTCCAACGGCTTCCAATTGCCGGGGGACCGCCTCTATACGATCATCCGCAGCAGCCAGGGGACGCTGATCGGCACCGGAGGCAGCTTCAGCACCTGCTCGCCGGTGGTCGGGTATGTCTTTTGCTACGACCCCATTTCCGATCAGCTCTGCTGGACCCGCCGCTTGCCCACGGGCTACCTCGGGTTTGACCTCGTCGAGGACAGCCCCGGGCAGATCACGCTGGTGGGCTACAACAGCTCCGGCGTGCTCGGCAACGATGGGATTACCCTGCGGCTGGACCTGGGCACGGGCACCATCACCGGCAATGCGGCCCGCAATTACAATCTCGGCTCGGCCGAGCTGTTCAAAGCGGTGCAGCAGCGGGGAAGTAATTTGTTGGTGACGGGCCGCTTCAACCACGCCGGAGGGGGCTTCACCACGATGCGGGCCTCGGTCGCCCAACTCAACAGCAACCTCACGGTCACCGCCGCCCGTTCTTATTTCGTCCCGACCAACCAATCGGCGCGGATGTATTCGGAAGACCTCGTGCTGATCCCCGGCAATTCGAGTGCCTACTGCGGGGGCGGCTCCCCGATCAACGGCAGCTTCCTGAGCTCACTCGGCTTCATTGGCACCCAGAACAGTCAATTGGGGGCGGGCTGGAACCGGACCTATGACTTCACCAACCTGACCGGGGAATTCTTCACCGAACTCGCCTTCCACAACAATTCCTATTATGCCATGGGGCGCTTGTTTGACCAGGATGAGCGGTTGATTCTGCTGAAAACCAATGATGGGGGGACGCCGGAGTGGGCCTATTCCTATGCGGACTATATGAATATCTTTCACGACGGCGAGGACCAGATGCTGATCTGGAACAATTCGATTTACATCACCGGTTCGACGCCGCTAGGGTCGGGCGCCACGGACGTGTCCTTGCTGCGCTTGTCGCTGGACGGAACCTTGGATGGCAATTGCCCGGTCGATTCGCATTCGGTGCAGGTCCAGAACTACTTCGCGGACTTTCCGGCGGCATTGACCACCAATCCGACGACCATTTCCACCCATACCCCCAACCTCAGCCTGAAAGATCCTGTCCTCGCCGATTCTTCCTGGTGCGCCCCCATTTGCCAACTCCAAAACCACCCGAGCTTTACCACCCTCAACCCCGGCGGACCGCTCTCGGGCTACCAGGTCTGGGACGGCAAGCTCTACGTTCCCGACAATGTCCAGATCGTACTCGACGGGGCGGGAACTGTGCTCGACGTGACCACGGCGGACATTGTCTTTGGGGCCTGCGCGGGGATTATGGTGCAAAATGGAGCCGTGCTGCGGGCCAACAATTCGGTCTTCCGGAGCTGTTCGCCGACCGAGCCCTGGCAGGGAATCCGTCTCGTAGGCAATGGACCTTCCGAGGTCAATGCCTGTACCTTCAAGAACGCCCAAAATGCCCTCGAATTCCTGGGCGTTGCGGGGACGGTCAGCAATTCGACCTGCTCGGTGACCGATAACCTCTTCTCCAACAACCGCCGGGGCATCTTCGCTTCCAATGTGGTCCTCGATTGGGGCATTACGGGCAACTCCTTCGTCGTGGATGGCAAGGCGGTGAGCTTCCAATCCGGTTCCTGCGCCCCCTCTCCTACCTACAACTTTGACCATTACGGCATCCAGGCCAATGGGGTCGACTTCGCGGGGACCATTTCCCAGAACCGCTTCATCAATTCCGGCGGCTTCGCAACCGGCGTCAACCTGATCGGCATCCAGGCCCTCCAATCCGGGGGCACGGCTTCCCTCAACCAATTCACGAACAACCTGCGCGGCGTCGAACTCTCCGACTGTGATTTCTTTTCCATCGAGAACAATGCCTTCGAAGTCACCCAGGACAATGCGGCGTTGGAGAACCAGATCCGGGTTTCGGGCTTCTCCGATTGGATTTGGATTGTGGGGAACCGGCTGGCCAATAGCAATGAACCGTCGGTCTTCAGTACCCAGGCGGCGGGCATCCTGGCCGAGAACAGTTCCATTGTGAACATCAAGGAAAATGAAGTGGAGGGGTTCATTGTGGGCATTGCGGGAATTGGCTTGACCCAATCCCAAATCGCGGAGAACCTGTTGTCCAACCAGGTATTCTACGGGGTATTTGTGCAGGAGGGCGTGGACATCGATGTCAATTGCAATACCATTCAGCCCCGGACCCAACCAAATGGGGTCACCGTGGGAATTGGCTACCTGAACTTTGCGTCGGGCAGCAGCAATGTCTGGGTGAGAAGCAATTGCGTCTTCGATGCCCGTTACAGCATTCTTACGTTTTCTTCCACCTCCACCCCACTCCCGCTGCTGACCAACAATTACCTGTTCAACTACGGGGGCGCCGGTCTCTACAATATCGGCTGTACGGGCAGCATCGGGACGAATCCATCTCCCATCACGGCCGCCGGACGCAACTCGTTTGTTTCCAATAACAGCGGCAACCTCAACAGTTTTGACATTTTCAGTACCCAGCCGATCACGGCGGTCGGGAATTCGGGCATCCAGTTCGTCAACCCGAATGTCTTCACGAATGGCAATGGTCTGTACAGTTCGACGACGGCCTGCGGCAATCAACCCGCGACGCTCAATGCGCAGTTCCTCGACGCGGACCGCTGCGATACGTTTACCGACGACATGGACGGTATCTTCCGCCTCGCCCAACAGCAGGGGCCGCGGGCATTGGGTTTGGAGGCATTGGAAAATGAAATCCAGCGCTATGCCCTGGCGAAGGCTTGGGCGACGAAGGCCCTGCTGGCCGGCCAATTTGATTTGGCGGGGGCCATACGGGATGAGTTTGCGGCGTTGAGCGGTTCGGTGGGGCTGGAAGCACGCCTGGCGGCCCACCTGGTGCTCCTGCAATCGGGGGATTTGGGATTGGCCGCGGCGGAAATGCAAGGGGCAGCAACGGATGATTGGGGGCGTCTGGGGGAAGTGGAATGGCGGCTAAGGTCGGGGCAGGTGCTGTCGGCGCAGGATCTGTCGGTTTTGCGGGCCTTGGATGTGGGGGATGGAGCAATGGGGGCACTGTCGGGGGACTGGCTGAGCCAGTATGCGGAGCGGAATGGGTATCCGTATGCGGAATTGTTCCGGCCGGAGGCGCCGGCGGGGATGGAGCGACAGGCGGTGGGGAGCTACCGCCTTGGCCTCTCTCCGAACCCGGGCCGGGACCGGGTCAAAGCGGTGTATGCATTGCCGGCCGAGGGGACCTTGTCCGTCTACGATGTCCACGGCAAGGCCTTGCTGAGTTATGGACTCGACCACGAGAGTGGTTACCGGATCTTCGATTGGTCGGCATTGGCCCCGGGCATTTACCTGGTGACCGTCGACTGCAATGGAGAGCGGGTCGCCTCGACCAAATGGATCAAAATCTAAAGTTTGTGCGGTTGGGTGAGGGGTCGGCCGTGAGGTCGGCCCCTCTTTGTTTTGTTCGGAATGCTTTGTAGACTCCGCCATGGAAGATTTCTCCAACCGATGGATCGGCCCGGATGAGTTGTCGGGGACTTACCGCGAAAGTCAGGACCTTCAGGGAGCCAATTTGAAGAAGGCGCGCCTGAAAAAGGGAAAATATCGGTGCGTAGACCTGAGTCAGGCCGATTGCCGGGAAACCCAATTCAGCGGGCGGCAGCTCGAACACTTCAAGTTCACGGGAACGGATTTGCGCGGGGCGAAATTTGACAGGTGCTCCTTTGATTGGTGCCTGTTTCAGGACTGTGATCTCAGCGGAGCGGTATTCAATCGCGCCAGGTGGAACAATGCGTATTTCACCAATTGCAACTTATCCGGGGCCAGCTTCTGCGGCTCCCGATTGGCCCGGGTCTATTTCAAGGAATCGGTCCTCGAACGGGCGGATTTTACCAACGCAGATACCCGCCCCATGTTTTACCTGACCGCCCTTCAATTGGACCGGACCAAAGGCGTCGACGAGGATGTCCTGAAGGTTTGGAAGGCCTTTCCAGACCGCAATTTTGCCGGCCTGGACATGCCCTATACCAATCTGATGAACCAGGATTTGTCCGGCAGCGATTTTTCGGGAGCCAATCTCACCCGGGCACTGGCCTACCAGACCAATTTTGAAGGTGCCAATTTTACCAGGGCCACCCTCCACCGGGGCAGTTTCAACCACTCCAATTTTATCCGCGCCAATTTCACGGATGCGGACCTCACCAAGGCTTATTTTGTCCGGTCCCAGTTCAATGAGACCGATTTCACCCGGACCCGGGTGGGCAATGCGGATTTCATGGCCACCAATTTGGGCTATGCAAAATGGCAGACCATGATTGACCTGGATCAAGCCCGGGGCATCCCGGCCTATTTGCTCAGGAAATGGAATGAGCTACATGGGAAATGATGGGGGCGCCCAAATGGCCGAGGCCAGGGGGTGAAAGCCTTCGCCCCTCCCCTACGTCAATCTAGCGGTCCATGTGGAGCACGACCTTGCCGTAAGACTGACGGCTCTCGATGTATTCGTGGGCCTGCTGGACCTCCGAGAAGCCAAACTCTTTACCGACGACAGGTCGGATGCCATGCTTTTTTACGAACTCGGCCATGTCATTGAAATTGGCGGTCACCAATTCGGGTTGCTCAATGAGGTAGCCGATATGGGTCGCAGACATGCCGAGGGAGCGCTTGGCCATGTCCATGAGCTTGGCGCGGGGCATAGCTTTGAGGGTGGGTATCCACGTGAAGGGGTTCCACTTTTTGAGGGGGATGCTGGCAAATCCCGCCACCGCAATCCGCCCGAAGGGTTTCACCAAGGCATAACTCTTGTGGAAGATATCCCCTCCGACGAGTTCGAGTACGACGTCGGGCCGCATGTCCTTCTGGAGAATTACCTCGTCAAATTCCTGGGTCCGGTAGTTGATCGTCAGATCTACGCCCAGCCGGTCGAGGAGTTCGAGCTTTTCCTTGCGGCTGGCCATGCCGATCACGGTACATCCGTGCGCCTTGCACAATTGGACGGCGGCAGTACCCACTCCACCGGCGGCCGCCTGAACGAGGACGGTCTCGCCGGGAGCGACTTTGGCCTGCTTCCACAACGCGATCCACGCGGTGGTGTAATTGACCAGCATGGAGGCGTTCTCGGCGTCGGTGAAGTCTTCAAAAGCAGGGAACGCGAGGAACTCTTTGACGTTGACGTATTCCGCATAGCCCCCGTACTGCATTCCGGCCATGACGGCCTCGCCTACCCGGGCCGGATCGACGCCTTCGCCGACGGCCTCGATGTGTCCGAAGACCTCCATCCCAATGACGTAGGGCTTCTTGACGGTCCAGCTGTACTGGCCCTTGCGGGAAAGAATCTCGGCAAAGTTCACGCCGATGCAGCGGACCTTGACGCGGACTTCACCCGGGGCGGGGGCACCGGGATCGGGCCAATCTTCCATTTTCAGGGTCGCAGGACCTCCAACGCGCTTGAGTGGATAGGCTTTCATACTTGCTTATTTGAGCCGCGAAGTTCAGCTATCCACGGCTAAGAAGAAAGGGCTGGGGGAAATTATCACCTATTCTTTTTGATCTCCGCTTCCAATTCCTGCAAGGCCATCAGGTCCAGGGCTTCAGCAGCTTCAGCTTCCTGGGCTTTGCGGCGCTCTTCAAATTGGTGAAAGACTTCTTTGACCTCCCGCTTCATCTCTCCATTGGAGATGGAGCCGGAATGCCTCAGGACACTTTTGTCCTGGAATTCGAGGATGCGGTCTACATTGTCCCGCCAAAACCGGACGGTGAGGTCCTTGCGGTCCTTGGCACGGAGCTCAGCGCTTTCAAGGAAGATGACCACGAGGCGGTTGAGCGTGTCGATCTCATCGAGGGTGAGGTAGTTCTTGGCGACGATGATGTCGCCCTTGCGGACGCGGGCGCCTTTCCAGGAGGTCAGGCCCATATTCGGAGCCTCCGCGTTGGCGCGGGCGACGATCAGCTCGGCGGCCGTCATTTGGGTGACGGCGTAGAGCAGCTTGTTCTGGGTTTCGGCGAAGAACATCTGAGTCGACTTGTCTCCCGGCGCATAATCGCTGCTCAGGGCAAACAGGTCCCGGACTTTCTGGTAGAAGCGCTTTTCCGAGGCCCGAATGTCCCGGATCCGCTCCAGCAATTCATCAAAATAATCGGGACGGCCATCGTGATTCTTCAGACGCTCATCATCCATCACGAAGCCCTTGATCATGTACTCCTTCAGGTTCCGATTCGCCCAAATCCTAAACTGAGTTCCCCGCTTGCTCCGCACCCTAAACCCAATGGCCAAAATCATGTCCAGCGAATAGAACGCAACCTTGTATTCCTTCCCGTCGGCGGCAGTTATCAAGTAATACTTGATAACTGAATTCTCCTCCAACTCCCTATCCTTCAGTACGTTTAGGATATGTGAACTAATATTTTGGGTGGAGGTGTCAAAAAGTTCGGCCAGCTGCTTTTGACTCATCCAGACATTGCCATCCCGCGCGTACAGCGCCACCGATGCCTTCCCGTCAGCCGTCGTGTAAATGATCAAATTCTTCTCCTCGGACATATTCAGTATAGGGTTAATCTATTCTTCTGCTCATTTCTCCGCCCTGCTCCTGCTTACCATTGTGGTGGAGGCGGGAGAGCAAAGATAAAGAAAGGAGACGAATTACCAGAGGTTTTGGCATTTATATGTTAAGGATTTTGGGAAATGGGTCAGGGGGAGAAAAAAGAGCCAGGGAAACAGGATGAAGCAGAACAATGCCAAATGAAAATGGGGAAAATCATTATCTTTGTCCCGAATCAAGCCCGCATTCGTGCCGGCCATTGTTCCACCTAACCCCCTTTGATGAAGTAAGCCTCTCACCTCCGTTTTTTTCTTTTTCCACTCCTCTTTATCGGTGAGATTTTATGGCTTTGATTCATCTGCAACAATTCACGTTTGCTTTTCCCGACGGTTTTTCCCTTTTCCACCCCCTCCAATTCACCCATGCCCAGGGACGATCCGCCTTGGTCGGGGACAATGGAAGCGGCAAATCGACCCTGCTCCGCCTGATCCGCGACCAGGCCCATTCCCCATTGCCCGGCCTACGGGTCGAAGGACGCCTCGGCTGGCTCCCCCAAAACCCCACGGCCTTCCACGGCCAATCGGTCTGGGAGGTGGCCGGCCTGCACCACCTCATTCCGGCCTTGCGCCGCACCCTGGACGGACACGGGACCGTCGCAGACCTCGAAACCATCGGCGATGCCTGGGACGCCGAGGACCAATTCCAACTGGAAATGGCGCGCTGGCATTTGGGCCACCTGGAAGGGGAACAATTGTTCGAAACCCTCAGTGGGGGCGAACAAACCCGGCTGCTGTTGTCGATTTGCCTTCGGGAACGCCCCGATTTCCTCCTGTTGGATGAGCCCACCAACCACCTCGATGCCTCCGGACGCGACGCGCTTTACCAGTGGCTCGCATCGACGCCCCAATCGGTGGTCGTCGCCAGCCACGACCCGGAATTGCTCCGCCACGTGGACCGGATCTATGAGCTGGCCGACGGAAATGGTCGCTTGTTCCACGGTAACTTTGACCATTACCAAGCCGAGCGGCAAGCGGAACGGCAACGCCACCAGGTCCAATTTGAGCGGGCCCAGAAGGATCTGCGGCGGGCGAGTGCCCGGGCCCAGCGCTCGAAGGAGCGGCAAGAAAAGCACCAGACCCGGGGCAAAAAGCAAGGTATCCAGGCCGGCATGGGCAAGATGGAACTCAATACGCTCAAGAACAGCTCGGAACGCTCGGGGGCGGCACGGGAGCGGGTCCAGGACAAATTGGTGATGGAAAAGGGTGATGCGCTGAAAAGGGCCCGCCAAGTCCTGAATTACCAGCGTCCCTGGCGGATTGATGCGGAGATCTCACAAGCGGCGGCGGGCCGGATCATGGCCGAAGCCCAAGGCCTGAACTACCAGTTTCCCGCAGCTGCGGCCCCGTTGTGGCCTGAGGGCCTTGATTTTACCTGGCGGGGCCAGGACCGGGTGCACATCGTCGGCGGAAATGGCTCCGGCAAATCGACGTTGCTGGATTTGGTGCTCGGAAGCCGCGCTCCCCTGCGGGGGCGGGTGCGCCTGGGCGCTCAATTTCCGCTGCGGCTGGACCAGCAGCTGACCCTATTGGACCGAAGGGCTTCGGTGCGCGCCAATTTTGAGCGGCACTTTCGGGTGCTTCCCCCCGAACACGAATTGCGCCTCCGGCTGGACCGCTTCCGCTTCGGAGCGGAAATGTTGGACCGGCTGGCCGGTCAGTTGAGCGGCGGGCAAGCCATGCGGCTGGCCCTGGCCTGTGTGTTGGCGACCGACCGGGCGCCGGATTTGCTCCTCCTGGATGAACCTACCAACCACCTGGATCTTTCCTCAAAAGAAATCTTTCGCGATTTTCTGGCCCAGTATCCGGGTTGTCTCGTCGTCATCTCCCACGACCGGCTGCTCCTTGAAGGTCTTGACTTTGGCTACAAATTGATTCTGGAAAGGGATTAGCGAAGTAAAAAGAAATGAAAAAGCGGTGAAAGACAGTCCAATACTTGGCGAATAAGCATTAGAAAATTAAATTTAGGAGAGAAACTCACTGGGACCAGGTCAGGTCTTCGTTTCGATTCCTTGTTCTGCCATCTTCATTGATGGATATTTTTCTGGCCTGGTCAACCCTAAATCGACTTTTTTAAACGCAAGCCAACACTGGATACTACAATTGTTATGCTAAAAAAGCTACCCATTCTCCTTGTCCTGCTCGCCATCCCCCTGGTCCATTGGGCCCAAACGGGATGTAACGCCTTCATCGACTGTCCCGACAACGATACCGTCCAGGTAGATACGTCTTGTACAGCCAGCGTGAACTACAACCTGCCTGGAATTGGCGGTGACTGTTACGGTTCGGTTTTGATCACAGAAGTCAGCCCCAATACCCCCGACTTTGTGGAGGTCCAAAACCTCTCCACCGGCCCGGCGGACTATACCGGCTGGTTTGTGGCGGTGAGCAACAGTTATTCGAACATCAATACCCCGAATACGATGACCTGGAGCCTCGGCAACTTCACGGGAAGCCAGGCCCAGTTCAAGACGGACAACTCCGGTAACAATTACTGGGGCAATAACCTGTTTTGGGCCTCGGGACAACCTGGCTGGGTCATCCTCGTGGACAATACCGGCCAGTTGGTGGACGCTGTCTTCTGGGGCTGGACCCAAGCGCAGATCCAGACGTTCAGCGTGAACATCAACAATTTCCAGATCTCGTGGAATGCGGCCATGTGGACAGGAGCGGGCGTCGCGCCCTCTTGCTCTGGTTCCTATTCCCGGACCGGTTCCGTTGACTCCAATTCCGGCACCGACTGGTCCTGCCAAACCTCTTCCATGGGCACCCAAAATCCGGGCTTCACGCCTCCGAGTGCGGGCTCTGCTCCTACTCCCCAGCTGATCACCGGATTGAATTCGGGCGCCAGCTTCCCCCTCGGTAATACCATCAATACCTATTTTGCCCAGGACACCTCCAATGGATTCATCGATACCTGTTCCTTCCAGGTCCGCGTCGAGGACAATGTGCCTCCGGTGGCCCTCTGTAAGGACGTCACAGTTCAATTGAATTCCCAGGGACTCGCCTTTATGTCTCCGATGGACATCGACGACGGCAGCTCGGACAACTGTTCGATCTCGTCCATGGCCCTCGCCCAGGATACCTTCTCCTGCGCTGACTTTGGCTTCAACCAACAGACCCTGACCATCGTCGATGGTAGTGGCAATACCCAAAGCTGCGCGGCAATTGTGACGGTAGAAGATACCGCCGGGCTATCGCAGGTGACTGTGAGCCTGGGGCCGGACCAAACCATCTGTAACAATGCGCCGGTGACCCTGGATGCCGGGCCTGGATTCGCGAATTATTCATGGAATACGGGTGCGAGTACCCAAACCATCACGGTCAATGGACCGGGCATCTACACGGTAAATGTCTCGGATGCCGCCGGTTGTTCCGGCGCGGACAATATCCTCATTGTGAATTACAATGTGTCACCGACCAATGCCGCCGTCATCGGCGGCCCTCCCATCATCTGTCTGAATCAGACGCTGGACCTCGAAGCCGAGACCGGCTTCCTGACCTACGATTGGTCGACTGGATCGCAGACCAACAGTACGCAGATCACTTCGGGGGGAATGATTACCCTGGAGGTCAGTGACTCGACGGGCTGTACGCGGATCGATACGGTGATGGTCACCCAGGTGAACCAGCCGGGTCCGGTGGTCGCGATCAACCCGACCGGGAACATTGTTTATGGTTGCGATGGCAACGATGCCATCCTCGATGCAGGGGCTGGCTTTGCCAGCTATGCCTGGAGCAACGGCTTTATCACGCAGCAGGCCCAGTTGGGCATCGGCAATTACAATGTGACCGTCACCGACAACAATGGCTGCTTCGACGTCTCGGATTCGGTCGAGGTCCGCGATACCTCGGCGACCATTCCGACCATCTCGGTCCAGGGCGCGCAGATTTGTTCTTCGCCGGCCTCGGGATATTCCTGGTCCATCAATACCATCCCCTTGGGCCTGAATACCCAGTGTATTCAGCCGCAACAAAATGGGACCTTTACGGTCACCATCACCGACCAATACGGCTGCGAGGCTTCGGAATCGATCACCTTCGTCTCCAACGATCCTGGCTTCGGCGATCTGTTGTCGGTGGAGGCCTTGCCCAACCCCTTCCGGGAGGCCACAGAACTGAGGTTCTCAGTGCCCTACCACGGACTGGCGGAGCTGTCGGTCTTTGGAATGGATGGACGGCTTGTGGCGACGCTGTACAACGATGAGGTATCACCGGGGCAGACCTACAAGGTGCCCTTCCAGGCCCACGATCTGGGGGCAGGGGTTTATTTCTACCGTCTGACCACCGACGCAGGACATGTTGCTTCAGGAAAATTGCTCCTGACCCGGTAATTTGATTCTGCAAAAGCATACAGGGCCGGCCATTGGGTTGGCCCTTTTCATTTGGTCGGGGATAAATCATTTGAGAACTCCCCCGATTTCCAGTTAATATTGTGGCATGGATCAGCGATTCTTAGACCGTTCCCGCGAGGGCAATACCCAACCCAGCAGCTTCTTTGGCGCGCTGACGATTACCTGGGTCGCATGGTTGCTCGTGGGTGGATTGCCCATGGGAATCCTACTCGGTTACCTGAACCTCAACAATCCCGAAGCGGTCGAGGCCTGGGTCGAAGGCGCTTCCCTGCAATCCCTTCCAGTCTCGGAATACCTCGTTTTCAGTCTGATGATGGCCCAATTCATCTTTGGTTGGGCGGGGCTGTGGTTGGGGACGAAGCTGGTCTTGAAGCGGGCGTTGAAAACCCTCATGACCGGTTTCGAACGGTTTCGGTGGGGACGCTTGTTCCTGGGAATGGGCATTTGGATGGCCGTGATCACCTTGTTTTTCGCGGGAGTTTCCCTGAAAGAGCCCGGGTTGATCAAGTTTGAGCCCAATTGGAATCGTTTTTGGCCCTACCTCCCTTTGATTCTGTTCTGGGTCCCGATTCAGAGTTGCTTTGAGGAGGTGGCGTTCCGGGGACAAATGATGCAAACCTCTTATTTTCGAAGTGGGTTTCGTCCGTTCATGCCCCTTTTGACTTCCTCCGCCCTCTTTGCATTGTTCCACTCCCTCAACCCCGAAGTCGCGACCTACGGCTGGGGCACGATGATGGGCCTTTACATGGTGATTGGCTTGGTGATGGGTATTTTCACCATTCTGGACGACGGATTGGAACTGGCAATGGGCATTCACACTGGAAACAACCTGTTTGCCTTCCTGTTCCTGAGCTATCCCGGGAGCGTATTGGACGTTCCGACCCTGTATCAATTGGATTCATTCAGTCCGGCCTTTGATTTGTTGTCCGTCCTAACTGCTTCACTGGTCCTGTTTGTCATTCTCTACGGCCGCCAACCGGGTATTCTCCGCAAGATTTTCATGCGGGGCCGGACCGAAGATGCCGAAGGGGAAGCCAATTGATTTTCTCCCCGGCCAATCGATTATAATTTGTTTTCGGGAAAAGGGAATCCTCCTTAAATTCAAGCGATGAATCACGACGATGGGAATATCCTCGAGGTGCGGAACCTCGTCACTCAGTTCCGGACCGAGTCCGGCCTGGTCAAGGCGGTCAAAGGCTCCTCCTTCAACCTTCGGAAAGGCGAAACCATCGGCATTGTGGGCGAATCGGGCTCGGGCAAATCGGTCTCGGCCCTGTCCATCATGAATTTGATTCCATCTCCGCCCGGCCAAATCGCGAGCGGAGAAATCTGGTTCAACTCCCCTACCCTCGGCTGGACCGACCTCGTCCAATCGGATCGCCACCAACTGCGGGACATCCGCGGCAACGAGATCTCGATGATCTTCCAGGAGCCCATGACGTCGCTGAACCCCGTCTTTACCTGCGGTTCGCAGGTCATGGAAGCCATTCTCCTCCACCAGGAAATCGACAAAGAATCGACCAAGGCCCGGACCATCGAATTGTTTCGCCAGGTCCAATTGCCCCGCCCCGAAGATATTTTCCGCTCCTACCCCCACGAAATCTCCGGCGGCCAGAAGCAGCGGGTGATGATTGCCATGGCCATGTCCTGCAATCCCTCCATCCTGATTGCGGACGAGCCCACGACCGCCCTCGACGTCACGGTCCAAAAAACCATCCTTCAATTGATGAACGATCTGCAATTGAAGCATGAGATGGCCGTCCTGTTCATTACCCATGACCTGGGGGTAGTCGCCGAAATTGCGGACCGGGTACTGGTCATGTACAAGGGCGAAATCGTCGAACAAGGAACGGTGTTGGACATCTTCGAGCGTCCCCAGCATCCTTATACCAAGGGATTGTTGGCGTGCCGTCCGCGCATGGACGTGCGGATGCGGACCCTGCCGACCATCGCCGATTTCATGCAGGTAGATGCGGAGGGGAAGGTGTCGGAAAAAATGGGGTCGATCGATCAGGTGGTAGAAGCCTCGGTGATCTCTGATCCTGAATACCGGGAACGGATTGAACAATTGGAAGGTCAGACTCCGATTTTGGAAGTGGATGGCCTGAAAACCTGGTTTCCGGTCCGCGGGGGCCTGTTCAACCGGAAGAAAAAGTTCGTCAAGGCGGTGGACGATGTGAGTTTCAAGGTCTATCCCGGTGAGACGCTGGGGTTGGTGGGAGAATCGGGATGCGGAAAAACGACCCTGGGACGCTCTATTTTGAGGTTGGTGACCCCGACTTCGGGGCGGGTGGTCTTCGATGGCCTCGACCTGACGGCCATCGGGGAGCGCGAGTTTCGCCGCATCCGCAAGGACCTCCAGATCATCTTCCAGGACCCTTACAGTTCGTTGAATCCACGGATGACCGTAGGCCAGGCGATTCAGGAGCCCATGCGCGTCCACTCCCTCCACGGGAGTGAATCGGCCCGCCGCGACAAGGTCATCGAACTCCTCGAACGCGTGAACCTCAACGCCGACCATTACCACCGCTACCCCCACGAATTCTCCGGCGGGCAACGCCAACGGATCTGCATTGCCCGGTCGCTGGCCGTGGAGCCGCGCTTCATCATCTGTGATGAATCCGTATCGGCCCTGGATGTCTCCGTCCAGGCGCAGGTGCTGAACCTGCTGCTGGAACTCCGGCGTGAATATGGGTTCACCTATATCTTCATTTCCCACGACCTGAGCGTGGTGAAGTTCATGAGCGATCGGATGATCGTGATGAACAAGGGGAAGATTGAAGAGATGGGCCCTTCCGAAGACATTTATGCCCAACCCCAACAAGACTATACCCGGACCCTGATCGAATCCATCCCCCGGGGAGACCTTGCGACCATCCAGCGCAACCAAGCGATCCGGCAGCACCGCCATTGATCCAAAAGGACCTCCCCACCTGCCTCCACCCTCCATTTTTCGACTCCAGATTCGTTTGGTTCTACCCTTTTTGTTAAATTGGTTTTGTCAGACGTAGCAGTACCACTTTTGACGCTGACAGATACTTTAGAATGATCAAATATTTTTTGTTTGGCTTGGTAATCATGGCCTTTACGCCGGAATTGTTTCCGCTGGAGACTATTTTGGGGGAAGAGGTAACATGGCTGGATTGTGAATCAGAGGAGGATTCGGAGAATGAAGAGGAGGAAAAAGAGGAGACTGACAAAAATCATCTGAAGATTCTCTATCATACGCCTTCTGGTCGTGAGGGGAACCTGTTGCCTGCCCCTTGGTGGGGACAATGCACCGGACAATTCTCCCATCCCTATTTGCCAACCGTCTTCCGCCCTCCCATTCCCCAGAGCTAATCCCCCAGTTGTACCATTTTTTCGCGTTCCATCATCTTCATCCGGTTGGATGACCCATTCAATTCGCTTTCATGAAAGATTACCTTCCTAGTTTAAGCCTCAAGCATGCCAAGAACGATATTTCATCTGGCATCGTGGTGTTTCTGGTGGCAATTCCCCTCTGCCTGGGAATCGCAACGGCAAGTGGCGTACCGCCATTGGCGGGCATCATCGCCGGCCTGCTCGGCGGTATTGTGGTCGGCCTTTGGGGCGGCTCGGCCCTCGGGGTCAGCGGCCCGGCCGCTGGTCTGGTGGCCGTCATCATCCAGGCCCGCAAAGACTTTGCCCTTCAATTCGGAGACGATCCCGCCGAAGTCCTCAAGAATCCGGAATTCGCCACGGAAGTCTTCCAAATCCTGCTCCTCGCCACCCTCATCGGCGGGGTTATTCAGCTCCTCCTCGGTATGGTCCGGGCGGGAACCATCGCCTACTATTTCCCCACCACCGTCATCAAAGGCATGCTGGCGGCCATCGGAGCCATCATCATCCTCAAACAAATTCCCCATGCCTTCGGCGACGACCGCGACTACGGCGGCGACCTGAAGTTCTGGCAGGAAGACGGGGAAAATACCTTCACCGAACTCTGGGCCATGCTCCAGAATTTCCAGATGGGCGCCCTGATCATCTGTTGTGTCGGACTCGCGATCCTCGTGTTGTGGGGTTTGCCCTTCATCAAAAACCGGAATTGGTCCCGGATCATCTCGGGGCCGCTCGTCGTGGTTGTGGTCGGCGTTCTGATGCAGTTGGGCTTTGAGCGCTTCTTCCCCGGACTGGCCATTCAGGCCCTCGACGGCTATTCGCCGATGGTGGACCTGCCAGCCGACCAATCTCCCGCCGAGTGGGTCGTGCTGCCGGCTTTCTCGGCCATTGGCAGTGGCAAGGTCTGGCTGTACGCCGCGATCATCGCGGGGGTGGCCTCGATTGAGAGCCTCTTGTGCGCGGAAGCGACGGACAAGCTCGATCCGCAGAAGCGGATCACACCCATCAACAAGGAACTTCGGGCCCAGGGCCTCGCCAATATCGCCTCCGGTTTCATCGGCGGGCTACCGATCACGCAGGTGATCGTCCGTTCCTCTGCCAACGTGCAGAGTGGTGGTCAGACCCGATTTGCAGCCTTTTTCCACGGCATTTTGATCCTCATCGCGGTCATTCTCCTCCCGAACCTCCTGAACATGATCCCCCTGGCATCTCTGGCCGCCATCCTCATCATGGTCGGATTGAAATTGCTCCGCCCTTCCCTCTTCAAGACCATCTACAAGCGCGGGATGAGCCAGTTCATTCCCTTCATTGTCACCATCGTGGCCATCATGGTGACCGACCTGCTGGTGGGTATCGCCATCGGGACCGCGGTTTCGGGCATTTTCATCCTCATCAACAATTTCCAGGTGCCCTATACCTTCGAAATCGGGGAAAAAGACGGCCGTCCCTACGTGCGTCTGATCCTTTCCGAAATCGTTTCCTTCCTGAACAAAGGCAATATCCTGGCTACCCTGCGGGAAGTTCCCGACGGCGCCCACCTGATCATTGATGCGTCGCGAACCTTCCGCATTGATCCCGATGTCAAGGAGGTCATCGATGATTTCCATGAAAATGCCGACCACCGGGGAATTACCTTCGAGTGGATCCAATCGGAACACCAGGGCCAAAACCCGGGGAATGCCAAACAATTGCGGAAAATGATGCGCAATGACCAAGGAAAAGATGGTGCCAACCCGAATCCGCATGTTCCTCCGGCGGAAGTGCCGGCACCAGGTTAAGAAAATGGATTCCATACGGTCAAACCGGTTTCTCTCGTGCCAGAGGAACCGGTTTTCTCTTGTGGAACACCTGAGCTATTCCGGGGGAGGTTGGAGGAAAAAGCGGATGCGACGGGATTTGTCGTTTTGAGTGGTATAGGAAGCGGTGCAGGTGATTTTGGAGGAGATTTTCGGGAAAATCAGGACGGCTTTGACCTCTCCCCGCTCGTTCGATTCGTAGGTCTGGGAAAAAAACCGGAGGCCATTCCGCTTGGCTTCAAGGGTAAACGTGGTCAATGGAGCCAATCCGTAGGCATCCACCCGGACGAGATCGTCCCGGTGCATTTCGAAAGTCTGGCGGGGCGTCACGTTGATGTCGTCCACATACAGCAGCGTTGCCTCGCTGTTGGTCTGGGCCACAATTCCCCCGTCCGCCCCCAAAAAGGCGACCAGGAAGAACAAGCACATGACTCTCAAAAAAATCAACCTAACGCTTAAAATTGGTCGTTATACAATACGAAAATGGAGAAAATGGGTTGGGTTTCAAAGAAATGGATGTGGATAAGGGGCTAAAAACAAAAGGCACCCAGCAATTGCCAGATGCCTTTTCCCAGAAATATTGAAACTTATTTGGTCAGAATCATGCGCTTGGTGGCAACCTCTTCGCCATTGACGATGAGGCTGTAGAAGTACATGCCGGCTTCGAGGTCACTGCCTTCGATGGTGATGGCATTTTCGCCTGCATCGAGGTTCTGGTAAGCCTTCAGCTGACGACCATTCATGTCGAAGACCAGGATTTCAGCATTGGCGTTGTCGCCGCTTACCTGGTAGCGAATGGTGGTGCTTTGGTTGAAGGGATTCGGAGTGTTCTGGTACAGCACATTGGCTGCAGCGTCGAATCCGGAACCAGCGCTCTTGCCGGAATTGGCGATGCCTGACATTTGCTCCTTCAAGGAAGCGAGTTCAGCGGCCTGCTGGGCGATGAGTTCACGCTGGGCTTCGATTTCAGCCTGCTGCTCCTGCATGCCCTTGGTCAGGATCGGAATGAGAGCGGTGTAGTTGACAGACTTGAACTGGAATTGCTCCAGATCGCCTTGGGCGTTTTCATCTTCGGCCATGTCATCCAATCCCATGACGAACATGTTTTCTTCCACCAATTCGGGGAATACTTCTTCGAGTTCCTGGGCAATGAAGCCGTGCTGGAGGCCATCGGCGAGGTTCATTTCCTGCAGTTTGCCTTCGTTCCGGTACTCATAGGTAGACGGACGGAGGGACATGATTTGATCCATGACATTGCCTTCTCCTTCGATGTTCTTCTTCAAACGACGGTCGGAAGTGTGGGAGAAAGTACCCGTATAGGTCAGGTTACCAGCAAAGAAACCAGCAAAGGAGTTGGTCACCCCGGCGGTCGGAGCAGATCCGTAGACACCATAGATGCCAGCGCTGCCAGAACCATTGGCGCGGCCATAGACACCGTAGTTGGAGAAGCTGCTGTTCTCGGCGCGGCCATAGGCACCAAACCAGGCACCACCAGATCCACCGGTATTGTAGCTGTAGCTGGCGAAACTACCCTTGGTCAGAACCCCACCAATGGAGAGGACCGGACCGGCTACGTTGTAGGCACCGTAGCTGTTGCCAAAGGAATAGGAACCACGACGGCCTTCATTCAGATTGTTGAAGTAGGCGGCGTAGGTGGGTGTGCTCGAACCAATGTTCGTGACTTCAAGGCGGCCATTGGACGGGTTGTCCTGACCGATTCCAACGTATCCCCGGGGCACGATGGTCATCGCGTTGGTGATGGCGCTCGGGCTGGAGATGTTGTTGATGAAGTTGACCCGGAACTTGGATTCAGTATTGGGTCCCCACTGCAGTTCGAAGTCGAGGGGCGGAGCAAAGCTGCCTCCTCCCGTATTGTCGTTCAGGCTCATGGTAGCAGACTGAGCGGCTTCCTGGATCCGGAAACCATAAACCGGGAGGGCGCTGGGGGGAAAGCCAAAAATGGGATTGCCAATGCCGATCCACTGATCGCCAAAGCCAAAGTTGCCAAAGGTACCGCTCTGGATATGGGCCAATTGTCCGCCCTGGCCAAAACCAGCATTTCCAGTGTTGACAAATGCGGTAGAGCCGTTGGGGGTACCTACTTGCTGGGCCTGGCCCGGCTGGAAGGCGATCAATGCAAGCAGCACCAGAGCTGCTAATTTCAGGTAATTAGTTTTCATAAAGACTGTTATTGATGGAAAAAAGGTAGGCAGCCCCGACGTGGGGCTGCCAGGATGATTCATGATTTACTTGGTGAGGATCATTCGCTTCGTGGCGACTTCGGCGCCATTCACGATGAGGCTGTAGAAGTACATGCCAGCTTCCAACTCGGAACCTTCGATCACGAGGCTGTTGTCACCGGCCTGGAGGTCGGTGTAGGCGCGGAGCTGACGGCCATTCATGTCAAAGACAAGAATTTCGGCAGCTTGAGTTCCTTCAGCGAGTTCGTAACGGATGCGGGTCTGGGAGTTGAAGGGATTCGGCGTGTTCTGGTACAGAACATTGGCGAAATCTTCACCCAGCATGCCATCTACTTTGGTCTGGGCCTGACCGGTACGACCTTCAAGGGCGTCCAGACGGGCTTTGAGGTCCGCGATTTCAGCTTGTTGGGTTTCAATCTGGGCAGCCTGCTCGGCATTGATTTGCTCCTGCGTCTCAATGACAGCGGCTTGCTCCTGGATACCGGCCGTCAGGACCGGAATGAGGGAGATGTAGTTGACGGACTTGTACTTGTACTCGACGGGCTCTTTGACGCCGGTCATATCACCCGAACGAAGGGCATCGTTCAGCTTGTCCTGGCCGAGGTACTGTACCCGCTCGTGGACCAGTTCCGGGAAGACTTCTTCCAATTCCTGGGCGATGAAGCCGTGCTGCAATTCGCCGGGGAGGTGCATTTCTTCCAGCTCTTCATTCTGCTTGAACTTGTAGGTCGACGGCTTGAGCGCCAGGATCCGATCCATGACATTCTCTTCGGACTGGATCTCTTCCTTCAGCTTGCGGTCAGAGCCATTGGTGAAGGTACCCGTGACGGTCACATTACCGGAGAAGTAACCGGCCTGGGGAGCATTGTTATTGGTTCCTGCGCCCTGCGCAACACCATAAACACCGTAGGCCACGCCACCACCGTTGAAGGGAAGCGTCGAGTTGCCGTAGACACCATAGGAAGTCTGGAGGCTCACAGCTCTACCGTAGACCCCAAAGCTGCTGGCCGGATGGCTGGTCGTAGCATCGCCGTAGACTGCGTACTTCGAGGTGTTAAACGTCGAACCAAAGAAGCTGATGGTATTCGGGCTGTTGTTAAAGCTACCCTCGACCCCAAATCCGGTACCCCGGGCATAAACGCCGGTTCCGTTGTTGGTGTCGTCGCCTTCGACGTGGAGCTGGCCCAGGGAGGGATTGTCCTGGTTGATGCCCACAAAACCACTGGAGCGGGCGGTGAGGATATTGCGGATACCCTGATTGTTGGGATCGGTGATGAAGTTCAGGCGGAACTTGGCGCCCGACTGATTGCCCCACTGCAATTCGAGGTCGCGGCTGCTGTTGTTGAGGCTCAGGGTTGCGGCCTGGCCGCTGTCCTGGATCCGCATTCCGTAAACGGGAAGGGAACCGCCCATGAAGGTCGGGTTACCAATGCCAATCCAGCGATCGCCGGCACCAAAGCTACCGAATGACCCGGCCTGCTCGTGGCCAATTTGACCACCAAAGGCAGCCGAGTTCACGATGGGATTTCCAGTGTCAAACACCAAATTTTGGGCGTCCAGGGCAGGAGAGCCCGCCAACAGAAGTGCAGCGGCGGCAGCAGCTGATTTGAATATATTCTTCTTCATTTTGTTGTCTTGAGAGGGATAAGAAAGGCAGCCCCCAAATGGGGACTACCTGAGTATGTGAGGATTATTTGGTGAGGATCATGCGCTTGGTGGCCACTTCAGCACCATTAACGATGAGGCTGTAGAAGTACATGCCAGCTTCCAGCTCGGAACCTTCGATCAGGAGGCTGTTGTCGCCGGCCTGGAGGTCGGTATAGGCGCGGAGCTGACGGCCGTTCATGTCAAACACCAGAATCTCAGCGTTCTGGGTGCCTTCGGAGAGCTCATAGCGGATGCGGGTCTGAGCATTGAAGGGATTCGGCGTGTTCTGGTACAGGACATTGGCGCCAACTTCCAGGCTGCTGCCAGCACCTTTGCTGCTGGCATTGACGAGGCCAGTAACTTGCTCGCGCAATTCAGCAATCTCAGCGGCTTGCTGGGCCAGCAGTTCCTGCTGGGTAGCGATTTGGGCAGCCTGCTCAGCGTTGATCTGCTCCTGCGTCTCGATGACTTCGGCTTGCTCCTGGATACCAGCGGTCAGGACCGGAATGAGGGAGATGTAGTTGACGGTCTTGTATTTGAATTCAACCGGCTCTTTCACACCCGACAAATCGCCCTTCCGAACGGCATCGTTGAGTTTGTCTTGTCCGAGAAACTGAATCCGCTCGTGGACCAATTCGGGGAATACTTCTTCGATTTCCTGGGCCACAAATCCGTGCTGCAGCTCTTCGGGGAGGTGCATTTCTTCCAGCTGCTCGTCTTTTTTGTAGGTGTAGGTGGAAGGCTTGAGGGCCATGATGCGGTCCATTACGTTTTCTTCCGCCTGGATGTCATCCTTCAACTTGCGGTCGGAGGAGTTGGTGAAGGTACCCGTAACAGTGACGTTGCCAGAGAAATAACCGGCCATGGGAGTGTTGTTGTTGGATCCTGCTCCCTGAGCAGCTCCATACACACCAATTGCAACTCCCGGGGATTGGAAGCCGATGGAGGAATAGGCATAAATCGAGTAAGCTGAGGTCAAACCGCTGGAGGCCCGGCCATACACACCAAAGTTGTTGCCGGGGTGGCCAGTAGAAGCATCACCATAGACAGCGTACTTCGACACATTGAAGGTCGAGCTGCCGAAGCTGATGGTGTTGGGGTTGTTGTTGAAGCTACCTTCTACCCCGTAACCGGTTCCCCGGGCGTATACACCGGTTCCCTGGTTGGTGGCGTCGCCTTCAACGTGGAGTTGACCCAAGCTCGGGTTGTCCTGGTTGATACCAACAAAGCCACTGGAACGTGCGGTCAGGATGTTCCGGATACTCTGGTTGGTAGGATCGGTGATGAAGTTCAGGCGGAACCTGGCTCCGGACTGGTTGCCCCACTGAAGCTCAAGGTCACGGCTAGGACCATTCAGGCTCAAGGTAGCGGCCTGTCCACTGTCTTGGATGCGCATGCCGTAAACGGGCAGGAGGCCGCCAGCAAAGCGCGGATTGCCAATGCCTATCCAACGGTCGTTACTTCCAAAACTGCCAATCGAACCACTTTGGATGTGGGCCAACTGGCCGCCATTACCGGATCCAGCATTACCGGTATTGACAAATGAGGTGGAACCATTTGGGGTTCCGACTTGCTGGGCCTGGCCCGGCTGAAATGCAATCAATGCCAGCAGCGCCAGTGCTGCAGACTTCAGGTAATTTGATTTCATAAAGACTGATATTGAAAAAATAAATGAAGCAGCCCCACGAGGGGGCTGCAAGGATGATTACTGATTTTACTTAGTGAGAATCATACGCTTGGTGGCGATTTCTTCGCCGTTTACAATCAAGCTGTAGAAATACATGCCGGCTTCGAGTTCAGCCCCTTCGAGGAGGAGGCTGTTGTCGCCAGCTTTGAGATCAGAAAAAGCACGGAGTTGGCGTCCATTCATGTCAAAAACAAGGATTTCAGCATTTTGGGATCCTTCTGCGAGTTGGTAGCGGATGCGGGTTTGAGCATTAAAAGGATTGGGAGTATTCTGATAGAGCACATTGGCTTTGTCGAGGGTAGCGCCATTGGAGCCTTTGTTGGATTCATTGGAGGCCAGCAGTTCTTTCACTTCCGCCAGCTCAGCTTCGAGCCGGTCGATGGTGGACTGCTGCTCTTGGATACCTTTGGTCAGGATGGGAATCAGGCCGATGTAGTTGACGGACTTGAAGGAATAATCTTCGCTTCCGCCATCGATCGGGCTGCTGCCTTTTCCATCCCGGATTTGGGCGGTGGCATTGGTGACCAGTTCGGGGAAGACTTCTTCGAGGTCCTGGGCAATGAATCCGTGCTGGTCGCCTTTGGGGAGGTTGAGTTGGCCAGGCTTACCATCCATCCGGTAGGTATAGGTGGAGGGACGGAGGGCCATGATCCGGTCCATGGCATTGGCTTCGTCTTCGATGTTTTCCTTGAGCTTCCGGTCGGAGGTATTGAAGATATTGCCCAGGACATCGATGTCGCCATCAAAGAATCCGGCGAAGGAGGTGGGGGAAACAAAGGGACCACCTACGGTGGGGGCGACCGCATAAATGCCGTACGCATTGCCACTGCCATTGAAGCCCGCTTCAGCCCAGAGGCCATAACCATTGGCACTTGCAGCATCGGCAACGAAGAAACCGCCGTAGCGCTCCCCTACCCCAATGGCCGTGCTGACCGACTGGCTCAGGACCCCGATTTGGGTGCCGATATAGTTTTGGTTCAGCTTGGTAGCATACCCAACCATGTTCGTGCGGGCCAGGAAGGCCATGCCCGAGGGAGAAGAGTTGCTACCCAAAATGGCGTAGTCATCGTTGGTGGTAGAGGACACGAAGCGGGTATTCAACAAATCCGGATTGTCTTCGTTGATGCCGACCCGACCTTCCGGGGTACCGGTGAGGACCAATTGGGTAGCCGAGGGATTGAGCGGATCCTGGATAAAGTTGATGCGGAACTTGGAATTGTTATTGGCTCCCCACTGAAGCTCGTAATCAAGGTTTCCAAGACCTGCATTGTCATTCAGGCTAATCGTTCCTGCTTGTCCATTTTCCTGAATCCGCATTCCATAAACAGGCAAAAGACTACCTCCAGCTCGAGGATTTCCAATCCCAATCCACTGGTCGGCAGCAGTAAAGCCCCCGAAGGTACCTGTTTGTTCATGTCCCAATTGACCTCCGTTTCCAGCGCCAGAATTGCCAGTATCAAAGAAAACAGATGTCGCATTGGGAGTTCCGATATTTTGGGCGGAAGCAGGTTGAAAAGCGAGGAAAGCAAGAAGAATGAGAGCAGTTGTTTTTAGGTGAGTAAAATTCATAGAGGTGGTGATTGATGAGAAATATTGCAGCCGCCTAACCGAAGGCTGCTTTGAAAAATGAATGTTTTTGAAGGAGGTGATTGTTGAGGAAGAATATGCGGCAGCCCCCGGATGAGGGCTGCCTCCATTGCGTAAGTGTTATTTCGTGAGGATCATGCGCTTCGTAGCAACCTCGGCGCCATTGACGATGAGGCTGTAGAAGTACATGCCGGCTTCGAGTTCGGAGCCTTCGATGGTGAGGCTGTTGTCGCCCGCCTTCAAGTTGTTGAAGGAGCGGAGCTGACGACCGTTCATGTCAAAGACAAGAATCTCAGCATTCCGGGTGCCTTCGGTCAGCTCGTACCGGATGATGGTTTGGCTGCTGAAGGGATTCGGCGTGTTCTGGTAAAGGACATTGGCCGCGTCCAATGCAGTAGGGGCATCGGCTTTTGAAGTCGTCCGGCCTTCCAGAGAAGCGAACCGATCTTCCAAAGCGATCAGGCGATCGTTAAGGGCGGTATTTTCAGCCCGGAGTTCAGCGATCTCAGCGTCTTTCTCAGCGAGTTGTCCCGCCTGCAGCTCAATCTCGTTCTGCTGCTCCTGCATGCCCTTGGTCAGGACGGGGATCATGGCCATGTAGTTCACCGTCTTGTATTCGAATTTTTCCACCGGCTTCTCTCCATTTTCCACCACTGCATCCGGATCGGAATACTGCTCTTCTCCCAGGATTTGAACCCCGAGTCCTACCATTTCAGGGAATACTTCTTCGACTTCCTGGGCGATGAATCCGTGCTGGAGACCTTCTGCGAGGTACATTTCCCGATACTTCTCATCCTTCTTGTACTCATAAGTGGTCGGACGCAGCTGCATGATCCGATCGATGGCGTTTTCTTCGTTCGCAATATTGTCCTTGAGGCGGCGGTCGGAGGAATTGTTGAAAGTCCCCGTAACCGTCACGTTACCAGCAAAGTATCCAGCGAATTTGGTTCCGCCACCAGAAACCGAGCCATATACGCCGTAAGCCGTCCCGGTGATACTCGGGCCGCCAAAGATGGAATTGGAGGCAAAGCCCCGCACGCCAAAGTTGGCGAATGAAGCGTCTCTACCCTGGCCATACACACCATAGTTGGTGCTTCCACTGGTCGTCGAGGTATTCGTGTAGACACTGTACCGCGAGGTGATGATTGAGTTCGTGATGCCCTTCACCTCCGCATTGATGGCAAGGTATTGGCCTTGGAAATACGCCGCCCGGCCTATGCCAGCAAATGTCCGTGCATCCAGCGCATAGGTATTGTTTTTGGCATCCAAGGTAAGGGTTGCCGACTTGGGAGCAGTTCCCATCGACACCCGACCACTGGACAGGGCCGTGATGACATTCGTAACAGCGGAGGGATTGTTGGGATCCTGAATGAAGTTCAGGTTAAAGCGGGCACTTTCATTGGGTCCCCACTGAAGGTCAAGGTCTTTCGCGCCTGATACCTGATTCAAAGACAGGGTACCAATTTCCCCTGCATCCTGAATCCGCATCCCATAAACGGGCAGCGGACCGCCCATAAAAGTCGGATTGCCAATGCCAATCCAGCGGTCACCGGCGCCAAAGCTACCGAAGGCACCCGCCTGCTGGTGTCCAATCTGCCCACCAAAAGCAGCGGAATTCACAATCGGACTTCCAGTATTGAATACAAAGTTCTGTTGGGCCTCCAAAGAGGGAGAACCAGCCAATAAGAGAGCAACTGCAGCAGCAGCGGATTTGAGTACGTTTCTTTTCATACTGTTTTGAGAGTGATTATTGATATGTAAAAAGGGGCAGCCCCCAACCGGGGGACTGCCTGAATTGCGTAACTATTACTTGGTGAGGATCATCCGCTTGGTAGCAACCTCGGCGCCATCGACGATGAGGCTGTAGAAGTACATCCCGGCTTCCAGTTCGGAGCCTTCAATGGTGATGCTGTTGTCGCCCGCCTTCAGGTTGTTGAAGGAGCGGAGTTGACGACCGTTCATGTCGAAGACAAGGATTTCAGCATTCTGGTTGCCATCGGTCAGTTCGTACCGGATGATGGTTTGGTTGCTGAAGGGATTCGGCGTGTTTTGGTACAGGACGTTGGCGGCGTCCAACTCAGTGGCGGCACCAGCTTTACTGCTATTGGCCACAACTTGGTTCAGCTGAGCGCGCATTTCGGCCATTTCAGCTTCCAGCTGGGCGATGCGGGAGTCTTTTTCAGCAATCTGATCGGCCTGCAGCTCGATTTCAGCCTGCTGCTCCTGAACACCTTTGGTCAGGATCGGAATCATGGCCATGTAGTTGACCGTCTTGTACTCAAACTTTTCGAGGGGCTTTTCGCCATTTTCTACCACTGCATCCGGGTCAGCATACTGCTCTTCACCCAGGATATGGACGCCAGTGCCGACCATTTCCGGGAAGACTTCTTCGACTTCCTGCGCGATGAAACCGTGCTGGAGGCCTTCGGCGAGGTACATTTCCTGGAATTTCTCATCCTTCTTGTACTCATAGGTGGTCGGACGCAGCTGCATGATCCGATCGATGGCGTTTTCTTCGTTCGCAATATTGTCTTTCAGACGGCGGTCAGAAGAGTTGTTGAAGGTACCCGTAACGGTCACGTTACCAGCAAAGTAACCGGCGAAGGTCGTTCCAAATACCGAAGCAGAACCGTAAACGGCATAGGCAGTACCACCGGAAGAGGGGTTCTGGGCCAAGGCTCTGACACCGTAGTTGGCGAAGGTTCCGTTTTGGCCGCGGGTATAGACACCATAGTTGGTGCTACCGTTGGTGGTGATACAACTGGAATACAAGCCGTAACGCTGCCCGATGAAGGAGTTGGTGACACCTTGGACCCGCGCATCAATTCCCATGTACTGACCGGAAATATAGGCTCCTCGGGTGGTTCCACCGGTGGTCTGAGCGTTCAGGGCATAGGTATAGCCATTGTCCCGGAGTGTCAACGTGGAGCTGTTCGGGGCCGTGGTTCCCATAGAGACCCGGCCATCGGAAAGGGCGGTCATTACCGGGTTGATGGCTGTCGGGTTAAACGGATCCCGAATGAAGTTCAGGTTGAAGCGAGACTCTTCGTCCGGCCCCCACTGAATATCGAGGTCCTTGGCTCCCGATGTCGCGGTGTTCAAAGAAAAGGTTCCGATGTCTCCCGCGTCCTGGATCCGCATTCCGTATACGGGCACGCCCGTCGGATTGCCAATGCCGATCCAACGATCGGCACCACCAAAGCCACCAAAGGCGCCAGCTTGCTGATGGCCAATCTGACCACCAAATGCGGCGGAATTGACGATGGGATTGCCGGTGTCGAATACCAGGTTCTGGGCTTCGAGGGTAGGTGACCCAGCGAGAAGAAGAGCTACCGCAGCAGCGGCCGTTTTGAGTACATTCTTTTTCATACTGTTCTTTTGAGAGAGTATAAATGAGGGTATAAAGGGGCAGTCCCCGGAGTGGGGACTGCCTGGTTTACTTGAGGATTACTTGGTGAGGATCATGCGCTTCGTAGCCACTTCTTCGCCGTTGACGATGAGGCTGTAGAAGTACATGCCAGCTTCGAGCTCAGCACCTTCGATGGTGAGGCTGTTGTCGCCTGCTTTCAGGTTGTTGAAAGCGCGGAGTTGACGGCCATTCATGTCGAAGACGAGGATCTCAGCGTTCTGGGTACCTTCGGTCAGCTCGTAGCGGATGCGGGTCTGGCTGCTGAAGGGATTCGGAGTGTTCTGGTAGAGAACGTTGGCAGCGTCCAGAGCGGTAGCAGCGTCGCCTTTGGAAGCCGTACGGCCTTCCAGAGCAGCGAGGCGGATTTCGAGGTCACTCAGGCGATTGTTGAGCTCGGAATTTTCAGCCTGGAGGTCAGCGATTTGAGCATCCTTGGCATCGATTTCCATTTGTTGCTCCTGGATACCCTTGGTCAGGACCGGGATCATGGCGTTGTAATTCACCGTCTTGATCATCATGCTCTTGGGATCGTCGATCATGACAGGATTGCCATCCTTGCCCATCTTGTAGAGGTTTTCCTCCAGCAACAGACCATGCTCTTCCACCATTTCGGGGAATACTTCTTCCAGCTCCTGGGCAATGAAACCATGCTGGTTGCCTTCGGCAAAGTTGACGTTTTCGAATTCACCACCCTGCTTAAAGGTATAGGTGGTCGGGCGAATCGCCATGATCTTGTCCATAACTTCACCTTCGGTCTGAATATTGTCCTTCAGACGGCGGTCAGAAGTCAGGACACCACCACCGGTGGAGAAGGCCTGGCCATTGAAGTAGGCTGCAAATTGAGTCGTGGCTGCACTGGCACCGATGGCACCATATACACCTACACAGAAGCTGGAGCCATTGGTCGCAAATCCAGAAATACCGTAGTTGCTGGTAGAGGAGGTAGACGTAGCGCTACCCGTGGAACCGATCTTGGAGCCGAATCCAGTTTGAAGAACCTGGCCATAAACACCGATCTGGTCACCAAAGGAACGGATACCCGTACTTCCAGGACGTCCATTGAGTACCCGAATGCCTTCAGAAGGACCAGCTGCAGCGGGAACCTCAACTTGAAGACGAGCGAGAGGGTTGTCAATACCCATACCCACGTTTCCATTCGGAAGTCCAGTCAGGACCGTGGTCGTAGAAGAAGGATTCAGAGGATTGTCAAAGAAGTTGATACGGAATCTGGTATCGGGATTGGGCCCCCACTGCAATTCAAAATCGAGGTTGGCACCACCAGTTCCCAAATTGTCATTCAGGCTCATGATTCCGGACTGCTCGTTTTCTTGAATCCGGACACCATACACATCCAGTGGCAATCCAGTAAAGGGATTGAGGGGGTTTCCAATGCCAACCCATTGATCATCCACGGTAAAGCTACCAGGAGTTCCTTGCTGGCGATGGAACCACAAGTCACCGACGTTCAAACCGCCGGGGCCAGTAGTCGTACCATTGAGGAAGTTATCCGGCCACCAAATGTCAATCTGGGCGAATGTAGGTGTGACACAAAACGCTGCCAGGAGCGCGATAAGGGTAATTTTAATCTTCTTAGTAAACATAAGACTAAAGAATTTTGGTTAATAGGTATAAAAAGTTTGTTACCGGAATACCACTTTGATGGTATTCGGATTAGCAACCGTCACCTGAGGCCATAATTGTCCCAAGCCACCGATAACGGAGGTACACACAAGTGGCATTCCAATGGTGCGCGGAAAAGAACGCGGATGCCTTGAATGTTTCTTTAAATCGTCCCCCCTGCAAGCGAGGGAAACATGTCTACATTTTTTCTGAGGTTGAGTGCGATTTTTTGATTTATAATTTGGCGGACCACCATACAATGATCGGTGGGGCCCTCAATTCTTCTACAATAGGTTGTGCTTCAGTTCATCGGTTAGATGGAGAACACAGCACGGGGGTTAATTTTTGGGTTTGGTGTTTCTAAGCTAATAGCCTTTGCGGCCATGACAAATAAACAGGGTGGGACAAAAAATGTTTTCCATTGTTTCCAGCTTTTTCAAAAAACTGTCCTGCTGCGCCTATACTAATGGAACTTTTCGGACATTATATAGGCCTGTTTGTCCCAATCTTCCCAAATCACCCCATTTGGTTCAATAATAAAATTTTGAAAAAATTATGTTTCACTTGAGTTGACCTCTGGGCTCTTTGGAGTTCTTGCCCCCATCCATTTTGCTATATTCGCTCCATGCAGCACTCACAGCATGTGAAATGGGCTTGGCGGGGCATCCTCATTGCCCAACTCTTTTATTGGATCCGGGCGTGGCTCCTCTTCAGCCTCCATGGTGACCTGCTCAAGATCACCGAAGGCGTGTTCATGGCCTTCCTGACCATGGGCGCCCTGGTCCTCATCCAGGCGGCCTGGGGTATCTACCGCCAGCGGGCCTGGGGCCCCAACCAGTTCCTCGCCGTGGGGGGATTGCTCATCCTCATCCTCATACCGGCCACCTTCAAGATGGGCGGCCACTCCCTCTGGTTCGCCTTGGTGCTGCCGTCCGAAGCCTTTTGCTACCTCTTTGTCCTGTTCCACCTCGCCAAAATCCCCTCGGAGACCTGGCAACCCCAAACCAAAGGTTGGCGACGCTTCTTCCAGGCCAAATCCATCCTCCCCGCCCTCTTCTGGCTCGTCTTCCTCGAACTCGGCCTCCAGGTCGGCGGCCTCGACCCCGGCAAAATCTTCCAATTCAGATACTTCCAGAAGGTGGACGAACTCATCCTCTGGGAAGACTATTCCGCCAACGCCGCTGGCATCACCGCCTTCAACCAACAAGGAGCCGACCTGGCAGCCACCGGCATGTGGAAAGGAGAAAAGGTCAAGCGCTTCAACGCGAACATCGGCTTCGCCGCCTCCAGCTACTCCGTCTACGAGGACTTCCAGGAACTCCGGGACGGCGACAGCGAAGGCCCCTTCGCCGACATGCTCGACAGCCTCCTCCAATTGCCCCCCGACCAGCTCGACAGCCTCGACCGCGCCCACCTCCTGTTCCGCCAGCGCCCCATCAACGACGATGGCTTCCGCAGCATTCCCTTTGTCCCCTACCCCGGCCCCCGCAAAAAAGTCCTCCTCCTCGGTGACTCCTTCACCTTCGGGTGGTCCGCCCGGCCCTGGACCCAGTCCTTCGCCGACTACCTCCGCACCCTCGGCTACGTCGTCTACAATGCCGGCATCACCGCCACCGGTCCTGACCAGTACGAGGCCATCGCCCGCGAGTACATCCCCCGCCTCCAGCCCGACTTCGTCATCGTCAACTTCTTCATGGGCAATGACATCCTCCACTACCCCGTCCACGCGGAGCCCCACAAGATGGTCTTCTACCCCACCAATGCCGGCCTCATGCAGGCCTATCCCGGGTACGAACACCTCCCCGACCCCGAGACTGCCTACCAATTCATGGTCAACGAATACTATATCCAACCCAACGATTGGTTCAGCTCCCTGTGCAGCAGCACCGCCCTCGGCACCATGACCTGGCGCGTCGCCCAGCGCTTCGATTTCCTTTCCTCCATCACCGAACGCCCCAACGAAGCCTACTTTGAACGCAACGCGGCCCGCAAATCCCCCACTCCGGTCTCGGAACAGTACCTGCTGAACATCAAGCAGTGGACCGAAGACCACGGCGGACGCTTCATCGGGAGCATCATTCCCGATGTCCGCGACCTCAGCCCCGATCTCGATCGGGACTACCCTGACCTCTTCCCCCGGCTCAACATGGCCGTCCCCAGCGTCACCATGGACGATTACCACCCCACCGAAGAACACTTCAATGTCCCCGGCCACCGCCGGTACGCCCTGTTTCTGGACAGCCTGATGGGAGGCAGCCAGTAATTCGGGCATAAAAAAAGGCGCCCCGGAGGACACCTTTTACTTTTCGGTATTGAAATCGCCAGCGGCTTACAACTCCGGGATACGGAGAGCCTGGCCGGGATAAATCTTGTTCGGGTCGGACAGCAGCGGCTGGTTCGCTTCGAAGATGGCCGGGTACTTCATGGCATCGCCATAGAATTCCTTGGCGATCTTGCTCAGGCTATCACCACTCTTGACCGTGTAGAAACGGGGCTCAGCAGCGGCTTCGGCAGCAGCTTCAGCTTCGGCGGCCGCTTCACCAGCGATGGTCATATTGTCATTCACACGGGATACACCCTTCATATTGCCGAGGGCCAGGACGATCTTCTCCTTGGTCACGCGGTTGGCAGCTTCCCCACCCACAGTCACAACACCAGCGTCGTCGATATTGACGGAAGGATTGTCCACCTTCAGGCCGAACTTGTCCAGCATTTCCGGCATTTTGGAGGTCAGGTAAGTCGACAAATTGGTTCCAGCCGGAGTAGCTTGTCCAGCATTCTTGTTAAAGTCAAATACTCCCATGATATAGTTTTCGAGTTTTTGTGGTAAATGCAAATTGATCGAGGCAAAGATAGGCTTTCAGATGCTTTTTCCCAGAAAGATTCCGATCAATTCCACCAAATGAGCCACGGACAAGAGATTCTGCGCCACCGACCCACTGCACATTCCTACGCAGAAACCGCCGCCGGGAACCCCGGATGCTCGAGCAGGGTCTTGGCCTGATTGATATGGCGTTGGGTATGGTTGACGAAGAGCTGCGTCACCACCGACAGGCGCAGCGTGACCAGCTTGCTGACCGGCGAATGGAGGTAGACCTCATCGTGGTTCAGGTGGTCCAGGGAAGTGATTGTTTCCAGAAGGGACCGGGAATGGTTGGCAAATCGGTCCAGGATATCCGGCTCCACCTCGCTCAAGGTCGGCAGGAACATGCCGGGCGCCTTCGATTTCGTCGGCGTCCCCGGATCCGTTATTTTCAGCAATTTCCGCTCAAAAAACCCCGACATCAGCCGTGCCTTCGTCCAGAAATTGCCCCGGTGGTTCCCCACCCGCAACGAAATCAACTGGGGCATATACAACTGGTCCGAGTGGATGATATGCTCCAGCCCCAGGCCGATGGACCACGTTTCCGGCCCCGGCCGCCAATTCAGCTGGAGCTCCGTCAGGTCTCCAAACGATGCCCGGACCTGCCCCGGGAAAGTCCGCGCCGTCTCCAACATGTCGACCAGATAGGGATTGTTCATAGGCCACAATTTTCTGTAAATAAGATAACACTTTTGTGCGTACGAATGTTGGGCTTTGTAGGAAGGAAATTGGGGCGGCTCCCTCCGGGACCGGACTCTCCGCAGTCGTCTCCAGTGGGGGACTCCAACAATTGCTCCGATTCCTGCCGCAGGTGCCGGGGCGGCGAAAGGCTCAGGCCTGAGGCCCCATTTCCTGCGCCTTGAGGCGCAGCCAACCCAGATCTGCGATTTCCTTTACCCCTTCCATTTCCGCCTTGATCTCCGCGACCTTTTTCCGACTCCCCAAGCGCTTCCGCACCAGTTTCTTCGCAATCTTCAGAAAGTTGCGGTAGACCTTTTGCTGGTAAGGCGAAATCATCCGGTTGCGCCGCAGGTAAATGTCAAAGGCCTCCACCAGCGACAGGAGCGGCTCCCACTCGGCGAGTTCGTAGTACGTTTTGAGCAGCAAGGCCTTCGAATCGACGTGGTAGTACACATCCGTGAACTCCACCTGTTGCAGCAAGCGGAGCGCGGCGGAGTACTGGCGTTGGGCGAAGTGGAGCGCCGCCTGGTTATAGGTCCGGGAATTGGTCCGGTCCTGCGGGGGAACGAAACGGATATAATCCGCCAGAAACGCCTCCGTCCATGCGTACTCGCCCAATCTGATTGCCGTGGTGACGATGTTTTTGAAGTGCTGTTGGAGGATATAGTTTCCATCGAAGATGACCCGTCGCTCGAGCAGGCGTTGGTACAGCTCAAAGAGCTTTTGCAAGTAATCTTCCCGGCCCTCGTTCAGCTTTTTCACACAGTAATTCAGGGCAAAGGCGTAGAGTTGCCCCATTTCTTCCTGCCCAAACAGGTCATTCCCGTCTTCCAGCGTTCCCAGCAAACGCTGGTAATGTTCCTCCTGGTCCGGTGCCACCAGGGTCAGCAAGACGTGGTAATACACCTCCGCTCCCTGAAAGCCCTTGCCGGTAGCCTCCCGCCCGAAGGCCAGGAGCCGCTCCACCAACTCCGGTTCCACCGGAGACGAAACGACATTGGCGAGGTTGACGAGGATACTCCCATACTTGAGGGTGCCACTGAGGTACATCTCTTCGAGGTCCCCCATGATCCGGTGCAGGCCGGGGTCCAATCCACGGTTTTCCCGTCGGGAAGCAAATTCGAAGGCCAGGTTGTTCAGGCGGTAGCGGTAAAACAGGTAGTCCAGGTCCCGCACCTCCGACTGTTGGAGGAGCGCTTCCGATTCCTTCATCAGGCTGTTGAACGGCTTGGGAAGCGCCCGGCGGGAAAGGGCCCGCAGCAAAATGGTGCGGCGGAGCAGGGCATCGTCCCGCAGTTCCTGGTGGATCCACCACGCCTCGACGGACTTGACGAGATCCGACTCGAGGTACCGAATCTCTTGCGCCCGGACAGTCTGGCCGGGAAACAGTACATCCGCCACTTCAGCTTTCGTCGGTTCCACCAACTGCCCGGAGAGTATCCTCTCCTTCCAAAAGCCAACCAACTTCACCTGATCGGGTACAGATTCCTTCCCCACACCCACCAGAAAACGCTCAAATGATTTCCATTCCCGGGGAGAAAAGGAATTCAGGTACAAGAAGAGTTTCCCTTTCATAATTCTTGCCTCCGATAAATCAGTATTTTTCTACACCTGAATATGCGAATTTTTCATCTAATTTGTTTTTGATCAACTTTCAACTCCGATAATTACCACTTATTGTAGTTTTTTCTCCCCCTGCCCTGCCCCACCTTTGTGTCATCCCAACAAGAAATAAGACCTAAGATGAAACCTAAAAATTACCTCGTTCCGATATTGACTGCCGTTGCCTTCTTGCTTGCCTTCTCTTCAGTTTTTGCCCAAAGTACTCCCCTTCAAACCATTCCTCTATTGACCAACCAACCTCCCCTCAGGCTGGTCGAAACCCAGGTGGAGCCCCTCGCCGCGGTGGATTCCCTGAATCAGGTCGTCTTTGCCAGCCGGGATGCCACCGGACCCGGCGTTGTATATACGCAGTCTACCGACGCCGGACTGACCTGGAATCCCCTTGTCGGCCCCGTAACCACCTCCTCTCTCATTCGGGAGGTATCCATTTTGCTCACCGCTGATCCCTCCGGCAATCCCCTCGCCACTTCGATGGAATACGTCGCTGGAGGGCTCAGTGCGCCTGGCTTTACCTTCGGTAACCTTTTGACCACCAGCAGCCCTCCGCCTGTCCCAATCGCAGAGGACATATACGCCCACGGCAGCATTGATGGCCTGAGCAGCGGCATCGCCCGGGCGACGGGCGGCCAACTCTATACGGTGGAGGCTCTTTACAATTCAACGACCTATGAGGTGGACAGCCTGGTGCTGATGGGAAATGATCCCGCGTCCACGGCCCCGGCCAAGGATTGGTCCATCAAACAAAAGTGGGACGTCGTGGACAGCATCCCATTTCTCAGCCCCAAGATTTCCTTCGCGCCGGATGGCATCAACGGATGGATCGTGGCCCTCAGCAACCTGCAAGGCATCGGGGCCGATTCCAACCTGACCCCGGTGGTCTGGCAAACTACCGATGCCGGGATCACCTGGGCGGGCCCCCAGGAAGTCGACTTCAGCCAGTGGCAATGCCTCCAGGATTCCATCTTCGCTCCCACCTGGCCCCCACAACTCACCACATCATTTGAATTTGACCTCACGGTCGACCAAAACGGGAACCCCCATATCTTGACGGCCTTGATGACCCGCCCTCCGGGCAACGCCTTTACGGTACAGCCGGGGGCAGGAAAGTTTGTGGTGGATTTCACCACCCCGGACCAGGGCCTGAGCTGGAGATCTTTGCGCATCGACCGGCTAAATACCTTTCGCGGAGAAATCGGCAACTCCAACCAATTGTACACTTTCGAGCATTCCTTCCAGATTGGCCGGAATCCCGCCGGCAACCGGATTTTTTACCTCTGGACCGATACCGATACCACCGGAATTCTCCTTCCTAACTGGTCGACCAACGATTCACCGAACCTGATTACCGCTGGCTATTCAGTGTCGGACAGCACCGCTGCCCCGCCCAAGAATTGGACCCTGAATGATCCCAACCTCGGGGGCAAAGCTCACTTCCCCCACCTGGCCCCGGAGGTGCTGCTCGATACGGCTGGCGCCGATACCCATGTCCTGCCTGTCACGATCAGTTATTTTACCTCCCTCAACCTCCCCTTCATTGGAGACCGGCTCTACCTACCGGAAATCCGCATCCCCGAGTCTGATTTTGGATCCGTGTTTTCCATGGCCGGAGCATCCACCTGCGCCCATGCCTGTATGGACTCCACTTGTGTCTGGCCGGGAGACATGGACTATAACCTCCTCGTCGACATGGATGACCTGCTGATGTTCGGCGTCAATTTCAACAGTACCGGACCTGTCCGCCTCAATCCCAGCTTCAACTGGGTACCTCAACCGGGCTATGTCTGGCCCAATTCTACCGCTGGGGTCAACCTGATGCACAGCGATGCCAGTGGCAATGGCCATATCTTTTGGCCGGATACGATGGCCATTCAACAGAATTATAGCCTGACGCATTGGAAAACAAACGGTCTGCAAGCCGGTGCGGCAGTTGCGGGAGCACCTGACTTGTCCCTCGTGCCCCTGTTCGACAGCCTCCAGATCGGGCAATCGGGCACCATTGAGATCCACCTCGGGGACTCCGTCAACCCGGCTGACAGCATTTATGGGCTCCGATTGGCATTCCTCTACGATCCGGCCCTCATCGACACCAACAGCGTCCACGTTTCGTTCCATCCTTCCTGGCTGGGCACTCCGGGAACCGATCTGATTGGCCTGTACCAAGACTTCTACCACCAGGGACGTACCGATATCGGGCTGGTGCGGACCGACCAACAGGAGCGCCAGGGATACGGAGCTATCGCCAAAATTTCGATTGTGGCCATCGACAATATCTCCGGGAAGCAGCTGCTCAAATCGGATACCCTCCACACCGACCTGTCGAATGTCCGCGCCGTGGACCTGCGGCTGGTGGAACGCCCCCTGAATCCGGTCGGAGCGACCAGCATCATTTGGGACCCCACCATTGCCAACGATTTCTCCTCCCCATTGAACAGAAAGGTCAGCATTTGGCCCAATCCTACCCGCAACCGCCTCCACGTGCAGTGGAACCGGGAAGTAGACGCCCAAATTCAAGTGGTGGACTTTACCGGGCGCGTGGTGCGAACGCAAGCGATCCAGGATGGAAACCAAGCCATTCTCGAGACCTCAACGCTGCCGGCCGGAATGTACTTCATCCGCTTTGAGGCGGGAGAATGGACCGATATCCAAAAGGTAATGGTCCGGCCTTAAGCCCTATACCGTAATCATAAATACCCTCATTGACCGTCCCTCCGGGGCGGTTTTTGGGTTTTATCCGAATGACTGGTTTAAAGTGATTGGATGGATTAAATCCGGACGCCCACCGCAGCGTAGAAACTTCGGGGCGTTGCAGGGATGATTCCGGGGCCGGGATAGCTCTCGGCCCGCCGGGTGAAGTACTGCTCATTGGCGAGGTTGTTGACACCGGCGGAGAATTTATAGCGTTTGAATTGGTAGTCGGCCGAGAGGTCCATGACGAGGTAGGCCGGGATGATCCCGGTCAGGGCATTGGGATTGAAAACCGAATTCGTGGCGTCGGAGAATTGCTCGCCCAGGTAAGACAGCTGGTAGGTCGCCTTCAATCCCTTGTATTTGAAATTCAATCCGGTGCGCACCATCACATTGGGCACGTATTCGACCTTCTTGTCCTGAATCGCCGTGATGTCCGATTGGATATAGGTCGCTTCGGTCAAGGAGACATTGGCGAACAAATACAATTTGGACAGGCCCTGCTTGCGTTTGAACAGGTCAAAAAGGTCGGCTTCCCCGAAAAACTCCATTCCGATGTGTCGGGACGTCCCAATATTTGTCCGGAACAAGGTCGTGCTGCCGGGAAATTCGTACTGGCCAATCCGATCGTTGTACCGCAGCAGGAAGATGCTGGCATCCCCGCTGAGCCACCCGAACAATTCACCCCGAATGCCCAAATCGACATTGTAGCCATTCTCATCCGTGATCAGGCTGTCCAATTGGAAATTGGGGTTGACGACGCGGAGGTCGCTGAAGGTGATCGAGCGGAAGTTGCGGGAATAGTTGGCGTAGAGGTGCAAATCGTCCCGGATATAGTAGCTCGTACCAACGCCGTACAGGGGAACCCAGCGCCGGGTGGAGCTCTGGTCCACATTCAGGGCTGAGGAAATGAGGTTCCCGGCAAAATCAAAGCGGTTGAAGCGCCAGACGCCGTCGGCGTCGGTGCGGATGTGCTCGAGTCGCAAGCCGGTCGTCACGCTCAATTTGGGCGTGAGGTACATCAGGTTTTCGGCGAATACCGCGTGGTTGACGCTGGGAAAATCGTAGTCAAATTCTTCCGGATCCTCCGGATTCAGCAGCTGAAAATCAGGCTCCGCGCTCGCACTCGCGAGCCCCTGCTGGCGTCGGGTCAGCCCGTTGTAGTACCGAATGCCGGCCACAAAGGCGGCCTCCTGTTCCTGAACGCGGTAGCGGTGCAGCAGACGGGCCTCGGTCCCGAAATTGCGGAACTCATCGCTGATGAGCGTACGGGGATCGTTTGGGTTGTCGAGCACCCCAATCTGGGTCAGGTTGCCGAGGGCATCCCGCGCCGACAGCAAGCCAAAGCTGCGGACATTGAGCTGGGTCCGCTCCGAGAAGGAATAGTCGATGGTGGACGCCAGCAGGTTCCAGGAAACGCGGAACCAGTTGCGGCCACGGACCGATTGGGCGAGGTCGCCGCTGTTGAAGCGGCCGTCGGTCAGGCCACCGGGTTGTTGGGCCTCATAACTGAGGAAGGAATATTCAAAGCCCAGCTTCAGGCGCTCATTGGCCTGGTAGCCTACCCGCCCGAAGGCAGTATGGGCATCAAACCCTGAATTTTCCCGCCATCCTTCTCCCGTTCGGAATTGGTAATATCCGTAGTAATCGATCCGGCTGTTTCTCCCCCCCACACTCACGAACGAATTCAACAAGCCGAAGGAACCGACTGCCTGCTCTGCATTCAATTCGAAGGGCTTGTCGGGCGCCTCCTTCAGCTTGAAATTCAGCATGCCCCCGAATTGGGAGCCGTATTGCAGGGAGGCGGCCCCCCGGACGACTTCGATGCGGTCCACTGCCTGCAACGCAGGCATATAATAGCTTTCCGGATACCCCAGGGCATCCGCGCTCATGTCATATCCGTTCTGACGGGTATTGAAATTGGCCGTTCGGCTCGGGCCCAATCCACGGGCGGCAATGTCCAATTGCAGCCCCGCGAAATCACTTTCCCAAATGTTGAGGCCCGGGACCTTGGCGAATACCTGCCGGGCATTGTTGGCCGCCTTGTTCGCCGCAAAATCGTCCAGCACGATGACCTCATTTTTCTTCGCCTCATAAATCGCAAACCCGTCGATGGCCTTCAAGCGGTCGATTCCCGTCGTGGCTTTTTCCCCCACAATGTCCACTCCATCCAACTGCACACTCGGCTCGTCCAACAGCAAATCCAGGACCGTATCCTTCTGGAGGGTCAACTTGACCTCCTCCGACTTCAGGTCCAGGCCGTAAGCTGTGATTTGATAGGTCCCCTCCGGTAAATTCAGCTCGTATTTCCCCTCTGCATCCGTATACGCAATTTCTTCCGTCGGCTGCACCAGGACCGCGGCCCGTTCAATCGGCTGGTCCACCTCCTTGATGAGCACCCGCCCGGTCACCTGGAAGGTCTGGGCGCCCAGCGCCACCGCTGACATCAGCACCAATATCAATATGGAGAGTTTCTTCATGGAGACGCAGGGTCTTGGTACGGCAGGACCCACTCTTTGGGCTCCCAGCCATCGGTAATTTTTGTGAGGTCCACGTTCGGATCAATCAACAATTTCGCAGGTCGACTGTTCAGGGTCACCCACACTTCGGCCCTCACCGCCGGATCGTGGACTCCCTCCTGCTCGAAATGTCCCTTCAGGTAATGGGCGTACTGGAGGATCAAATCCGGCTGCATCGCCATTTGTTTTTCCTGGTGGTCATTCAAAAACTGCCGGTTGATCACTGAGCCTTCGTGCCCCGTTTCCGTGTCCTTCACATAGAAGGTCGCCGTCCCCGCTTTTTCCATCAGCATCACCCGCCACGAAAAGCGGTAGCCTTCTTCGGTCCAAAACAGGTTCCCATCGTAGAGCACATAACGCCAGGGAAAGACCATTTGAAAGAGGATAAACAAGGCTAGAAAAGGGACAATGAAACGGTTGGCAGCCGCTTTGGAACGGGAAATGGGCTTTTCTTCGCTTCGAACTGTTTTCCGAAACAGGTTCCCCATTCCGGTGAGAAAGCGTTCGTGGAGTTCGGGGGAAAAGAAAACCGTGACGACCATGATCATCACGACGGGGAAGATGCCTATCTGAAAGAGTATTCCCGTCAGGGTATGGAAAATGACCACGGCCGCATAGGCGAGCCAACGGGTCTTTTTGATCAACAGCCCTCCGATGATGAAAGTGTCGAATAACATTCCGGCCCAACTGAAGAGAAAGGCCGTGATCTTGTACTTGAATATGGGACCGATGATGGGCAGGCTGCTTTTGGCGGGCAACCAAATCGACAGCGGCAGGGCCCGAAACAGCCAATCGTAGTTGATCTTCGCGAGTCCGGCATAGCAATAGACGATCCCAATTTGAATCTTGAATATGGCAATGCACCAGCGACTGACCTCGGCTTGGCGAAGGCTGGGGTTGCGGAGCACGTCGATGGAAAAATAACGGTTGGCCGGGACCAGGATCATCAGAAAGGAGACAATGCTGACGAAATAGTAGTGGTTCAGGTAGTAGGTGATGTCTACCAATTCGATGTAGGTGAAGCAAAAGAAAAAGACAATGGCCGCTATCCGGTAGAAACATCCCAGCATGATGCCCACGCAGGCCACCGCCATCACAATGAAGACGGTGTACATGCCCATTCGAGGAAGGGGCTCGATCCAATCAAATCCGTAGTAGCTGAAGTGCAGGATGGGCTCTACCAGTTGGGTGTCGACCCAGCCCATCCACATGTACCGGAGGGTACTGAACAGCATGACCAAGCCAAAAGCAATGCGGAAAGTCACCAATGGAGCAATCGAGACCGATTGCTCCATGTAATTCTTTGCCTTTTGGTAAATGGGTACTGTCAAATGAGCGGGCAATTAGTCTCCGTCACCCGAATTGAAGGTGATGTCGATTCCGAGCAGGGAACTCATCGAACTTTTGAAATTGGCCGTATTGTTCTGGAATTGATCGCGGGCCACGCGGATCTCAGTTTCACCGACATTGTCCGACAAGGGGCCTGGGGGAAGATCGGCGATGGCGTTGTCGATCAGGGTAATTCCTGCTTTGGTTTGGGTGATCAGGTCCGGTCCCCCAACCACCGTTTCCAGGTATTCTTCAAATCCAACTCCGTCCTGGCCTTCCCGGGAAGCGCCAAACCAGATATTTTTGGAATTCGCGAAGTGCTCGATGATTAAATTCCTGGAGATTCCGCTGTAATAGGCTTCCACCAGGGTCCCGTCCGGTCCGGTCTGGCCCGCAGAAAGTCCACCGGGCAATTCCAATTTGAAGTTCTTCAGGTTTTCGTAGTCTTTGACCCAAGCATTGTAGTACAGCGAAATCGGGCTACCAGCCGAAGTACCGGTGCTACTGACAAACTCTTCCCGATAACTGGTCTTCCACGTATTGACGATGTTGTCCACGGTCCCCTTGAGTTCACCAATGATCAATTGGAGATAGTCTTTGCGATTCTGATCAAAACCAGCGACGATGTCACCATCGGAAAGGCCGTTTCCATAAATCAGGTATTCGACGGCAAAATAGCCCCGAATATCCCGGTCAAAGCTGTTGGGCAGGTCAAAATTGGGATCGAGCATGGCCTGTTCCACACCGGATTCGTTGACGGGAAATACCCCGAGTACCTCCGCGTAGGATCCCAATACCAATTCAGCAGGGCCAAAACCAAATGCCGAGCAGTGCTGGTGATCGGTAGCGGCCTGGACCCAGGCGGTTCTCATAGCGACCAAATTGGATTCATCGGTAGTTTGTACAAAGGCGTCTGCCGCTGTCGAGAGGTCATTCACGCTGGTCTGAAGAGATTCAAAGTTGGGGATGATGATGTTATCAGCCGCGCTCTGAAGGAGGACTCCCCGGTCAAAACCCGGGTCTGTCATGTCATCATCGTCATCGTTGCGGTCGCAGGAAGAGAATCCGGTAGCAGCAATCAGAACGACAAGCAGCAGGCTTGCCAGGTTCTTGATGGGGGATGTTACAGATGCAAACATAATTTGGGGAGTCGATTTTATTTAGTCACCAAAACCTTGCCAGACCCGAATTGGCCCAGCAAGGTTTCGATTGTCGTATCAGTTGAAACGGATCAGGGGTTGTTGTTCACGTAGAAGCTGGAGACTTCTGCGTCAGAGAAGCTGTACACACCCTGAACGGTGGAGATAACATTGTCGAGGTTGCTCAGCAAGGAGGCTTCATTCAGGAAGCGGTGGCTGGTGGGCACCTGACCCGCCGGGGCGAGGAGATCGCTCAGGATGCTGTCGATCTGGGCATCGGTGATCATTTTGTTGCTGAGGCCACGGAAACCAGCAGCAAAAGCGACACCTTCCGCGTAAGCGTGCATGGCATTGCCAAATGCTTCGTCCTTCGCAGGGCCGTCAGCCAAGCTGGAAGCAGCCTGAATCTGGGTCTTGGCGGAGTTGGCGTAGTAGATGACCGTAGCAAAGTTGGACTTTTCCCAGTTCAGCAGGTAGCTGGCGAGGGCGGCGTCACGCTCTTCGATGAAGTCGTCCCCTCCTTCAATCGCGGCCTTGGCCGTGATCAGGTTGTTCTTGATGTCAAAGAAGAAACCAGTCTGAGCTTCGAGGTTGGAGCGTCTTCTGGAGTAAGTCGCGGCAGCCGTGGTGCTGGCCGGATCAAAGGTCACTTCGGTTCCGTGGATTTCAACTAGCTTGTCAATGGCCGAGCTATTGCTGAGGTCGCCATTGATGACGGTCAGGGCGTGGTTGTAGAGAGCAGCGCCGAAGGAGCCCTTCTGGATCATTTGCTCGAGTTCCAGACCGTTTTCGTCCAGCAGACGGGTGCCGAGGAGACCACCTTCTTCGCCGTTGGCGGGAGAGTTACCTACCCCGGGATTCTGGAATCCAGTCGGAGAGTTGGCAGCATTGACCAGGCAAACCAGGAAGCCTTCCACTTGGGTCCGGTAGCTGGCCAAGGTGACGGAAGACAGCGTCGAAGGATAAGTAATCGGAGCAACAGTGGAGCTCTGAGCATTGGATTCAGCGTCGTTGGCAGCGCTGGTGACAGAAGACAATTCGTCAACGACTGTATTTTCGGCCGTCACATTGGCGTCAAAATTGTCAGAAGTGTAGGTGGAGGGGATGACGAGCATCGGCTCTTCGTCTTCCTTACATCCTACAAAAACCAGTGCGAGCGCAGCAATCAGATACCAGTATTTCAGTTTCATTTTCGGTTATATAAGATTCAATAATGATTCGGCAGCAAATGTAGCACAGCTTGTTTAGAATCTTTCTAAATAAGATGAAAATACCCAATCCAGATGTCTCAATCACCTTTTTGGGTAGATGCCCACTACCCAAAATTAGGTATGTCAAGGCCGTCAAAACCACCGATTATCTGCGGCATTGGCCTGATTCTACCCGATGGGGATAACGGATATTCAAACCGCTTTCAAACACCGACCACCTTCCTCTGTGAAGGAGCATTTGCTCCCGGCAATTTGTCGACTGCTCACGGTGTGCGCCCGCGGTTGCTCCCAGTGCAACCGATTGAGGTCTGGAACCGCGGTCACGCGGTCTGGGACCGCGGTCACGCGGTCTGGAACCGCGGTCACGCGGTCTGGCACCGCGATCACGCGGTCCGGGACCTCGATCACGCGGTCTGGAACCGCGGCATCGCGGTCTGGCACCGCGGCATCGCGGTCTGGAACC
>CAWUKT010000031.1:0-68370 GCA_963923035.1 uncultured bacterium | reverse complement strand
GTGGATGGGGAGAGTGCAGTGGAGGATTTTGTGGGTTTTTCAGGACCGACTAATTAGTCTTCCATGAAATCATTGATTTTACCTGCACTAAAGGGGCGCTTCGGCAGTTGGGTTTATTTTCAAACATCCATGAAAATCAAAGACATAATGCCGGATAGAATTATTACTGTTCCCGAATCTGAAGAGTTATACTCCTCCAATCTCAACAAGGTTTTACAAAGGGATCTTGAATCAAAAAGACTGGATAAAATAAAAGATTATTTGCTGAGAATTGACGATCGCTTTTTCAGTAGCCTAATCGTTGCAATTCACGGAGGAGAGCCCCAGTGGAGTAATATTTCACTAGGAGATTCTTTTGGGGATACGGAGGAAAAGGACCTGGAAAATATCAGCTCGAAACTCGGTATCTTAAGGTTGGCAGGTAGTGAAGAAATGTTTGTTTTAGATGGTCAGCATCGTTTGATGGGTATTCGAAAGGCCTTTAAGGAAAATCCTGAGTTGATTGGCTCTGATGAAATTTCCGTGGTTTTGGTTCTGCACAAGTCCCGGGAAAGGACAAGGCGGCTTTTTACTGTTTTAAACAGGTATGCTGTAAGAATAAAGCCCGCAGAAGAGATTATTTTGGAAGAAGATGATGCCGCAGCAATAATTACAAGAAGGTTAGTTCAAGAGCACGAATATCTTTCCAGAGATAATGCTATATCAAAAAGTTATAGGGAAACTAAGAGTATGGCGCGTGAGCTCAGGGCCACTAGAGCATTCTCTATGCCCTCTTCGGACTTTTCAAGTTTCACCACTCTGGTGTGTGTTTACAAAGTGGCTCAAACAATCATAGATTATAAATTCATTCATCCGGTTCGCAAAGCGATTAAACGTCCCTCGGATAAAAGGTTAGATGAATTGTTCAGTCAGGTTTCTGGTTTTTGGGATTTTGTTTTCCGGGAGTTTTTGTGGATAGAAGAGTTCATTGGAGGTCAAACAGTAAAGGATGATAAAGGCAGGGTCTTGAATCGCAACAAGGAGTCAGGAGGGAGCATTATTCTAAGGCCCGAAGGGCATATTTACCTCGCGGAGATTTATAAGCGGTATTCTGATGACAATTCGCTCCAGAAATTGAGAGAGAGACTAAATCAAGTTGATTGGCATTTAAGTGCGCCTATTTGGAAGCATGTTTTTTGGGAAGGAAAGATGCTCTCAAAGAATAAGCCGTTGAAAAGGAAGTTGTTAAGCCTAATGCTTGGAGAAAGTGTTAATAAATTGGATCTTGAAAGAGAATTGAAAAAAAGATACGTCGATGTTGGAGCCGACTATCCTGGCCTTGACAGAATGCTTTCTCCAGATAGCATTTGATGACATCCACGGTCTAATCGGCTCACCCCTTTCTCAAGGTTAGCACATCCAAATCACCCCTCCCCAGCCCAAACACTGTGAGCAAATTGGGGGCGAGCAGCCATAGAAAGGGGTAGCCTCACTCCCTGAAAGGGCAAGGAGTAAAGGCTATCCATTACCTTGGTTAGATTCTTTGATTTTAAATGGAGAAGAATAAACCCATGAGGAAAAGACCTTTCCTTGGAAAAGAACAATTAATGGTGCTGGGAAAAAGAATTGAGTATTCTCTTGCCCCCCATTCGACATATACCCCTACTACACTGATTTCAAAACAGTTTCGATCTCACTCCCGCCCCACCAGCGACAACATCACATAGTCATACGCCGCGGCCAGATTCCCATACTTCCCCTCAACCGCCCGTTTCCCTTGCATATACCCCGAAAATCCACCTTCCATTACGGCCCCTCCCACTGTGTGCATAAACCCACCCCACGCCTTCATCAACGTCGAATACCGTTGCCGATACTCCTTTGCCTTCTCTGTCGAAGCCTTCATATCCCCCAACCACTCCTCCGTCTTCACAAAGCCATGTGGATTGGACCGGTCAAAATACCGGGACGGAATCGGGATGTAGCGGTTCGCATCGCGCCCCAACCATTCCGACACAATCTGAATGCGCGTCGAAAGCCGGTAGTAAATCGCCGGATAATCCTCCTTGGGCTTGCCCTGGAACTCTTCGATGAAAAACCGCTTGATCGGGACCAATTGACTCGCCGAGAGGTATTCAATCCGGTGGTACAACGAACAAATCACCTGGCTCAACAGCCGTGTTCCGTAGTCCTGAAACGCTTTGGGATCGTCGAAAAGCGGTTTTGCGCCGCCGCCCCGGTTCAATGCCGGGCCGTCGCCTTCCCCCGATTCGCCCTCCTGGCACGGAAAACCCTCACCTCGTTGCCCCCCATTCGCAAAAACAGAAACCGGCCCTCCCTTCCTCTCAATCGCTTCTCCGGCTCCTGTGTTTTGCGTGTTGATGGTGGGACTCTTCATCGGGGAAGTGTGACATCCATCCCCCGGCAGTTGTCCACAACTGCTTTTATTCTTTTTATTTTTTCTTTCTTCTAATGGGGCCAAAGTTTTTGACTGTCGAAAAGAATCTGGCGAGTCAGGCAAGGAACTAACATCCATGTCATCGGCTCCCACGCCATTCAGATAGGCGGTATCGGTAGAGAGCATGACCAAGCGGGGATGGAACTCGTAAAGCTGGTCGCGTCCGGTAAAGGTCCGGCGCGTGATCGCACCAGCATCCAGCAACCGGTCGGACAGGTTGCGGATCGTGGCCACTGTGCATTCCAGGACTTTGGCGAGGGACGAGTGGAAGGTCCGAAAGGAGGGCAAGCCAGAGCCGTCCAGGCTGAACTCCCCGGCCTGACGGGTATAGAGCAGCAGCATCACCCGGACCAACTGGAAATGCTCCTTGCGCAGTTCCTTTTTAAGGTCCCGAATCCGCTTTCCGTTTTTGACCCGCTTCGCTTCCCGGACGTTGTAGGTCTCCATGAAACGACGAGCTGCGGTCCAGCTCTGGTGAAAGTCGATTTTTACTTCCATTTGGCTTGAGGTTTGGTTGTTTGGGTTTGTCTACTGGTATGGAACAAAGCTAGGGCAAAGGATAGGAGAAATTCAAATGGCGAGGTGTCAATACATGCCCAAAAAAGCCGTTTTTGGCCGCATTTAGCCGTTTTGAGTCCCTCTTTCAAGCGCCTTTCCAGGTACGATCGAGATGTTGGGTAGCCTTTCAAACGGTCCTAGTCCATCAATTCCTGAATCCATTCGTCCATGTCTTTCGTCGGCACCACCCAACGCCGCCCCAATTTGAAGCCCGGAACCCTGCCATCGGCACACATATAGGTCAACGTCCGACGCGCAATCGAGCCATTGAGGAGTTCGTACAGCTCGTCCAGGTTAATGTACTCCGGAGCGGTCCCATTGCTCTTCTGCAACTCCGAATGCAGCCGGACAAACTGTTCTGCGATCACCTCGGTCAATCCCTTGATCAACTCTCTGATCAGAACCTGCGTTTCCACCACATCGGTTTTGCTCGCATTGCCCGCGACGTCCATCTTGGTGCAAATCAGCGAGAGGTCCAGTCCGTTGGTCATCCGGTTCGCTGCCTTCATCGTCCGTGTTTTGGTTTGTCCCATAGTTTTTCGGTTACCTTACAAAGGTCAGGGAAAGATTTCGAAGCGCACCCAAACATTTACTGTAACTCTCAGTAAGAGTCAGACTGTTACGGTATGTTACTGACTGTTACAGTAACATACTGTAAGTTTTGCAAAACAGGCCTCGACTGAAAATCGGCCTTCACGCAACTGAAATACTCCTTTTTGAGGGAAGAATGCCCTCTTGAGTAAATGAAGAAGTTCCGAATTTTTTTTTGAAAATAATTCATTGGTTTGCATTGAATCCTTCTAATCCCCTCCTCAAGAATGACTAAAGATCTTCCAATGTCTGTATAGACCGGAAAAATCCTATATGTGCACCTATTCTAGTAATAAGGAATGGACCTGCCTCAACTGTGAACCTATTTTAGAAATAAGGATTTGCACCTTGGGCGTGTGTGAACTTATATCAGGAATAAGAAAAGGCATGGGAACCTATTTCAGTAATAAGGCACCAATCTCCGTCATTCTCAGTCAATCTCAGTTTTGATGGATCAGGAAGGGTCTTGAAAGGTCAGGAAGGGTCAGGAAGGGTCTTGAAAAATGAAGGGAAAGCCACCGAAATAGCCTCCCCTTTGCTTCGTTTTCTTTGAACTCTACCTCTATTGCGCCACTCCAAACGGCACGACCACACTTACTTCCTCTTTTCCCTTACCATCCTCGCTTTTGGCCAACCATTGCTTCATTTTCGGCGTGAGCTTCATCCCCGGATTCAGCATCTTCAGCAGTTGCAATTCATAAATTACTTCGTCCGGGTCCGGTCGGTTGGGATCGGTTTTGCCCAACTTGTCCAGGGCTGCGACAGCCTTGTCGGCTTGAGGATTGGAACTGTCAAAGTAATGGGCCTGGGTCGTGGCCAGTTTCGAATGCCCCAAAGCCTTCGACGCGCCAAATTCATCTTCGGACAGGTCACGGATCAGGTTGGCAAAAGTCGCCCGTAGATCGTGCCATTTGTGGTCGGGGTCCAATCCCAAATGCGCCAGAATCGCTTTGAGTTTCAGATTCAGGGTAGCATTGGAGGCGACTTTGCCCATCAATATCCCGCCATCCTTACGTTCTGTCATCACCGAACGAAGGCGCTCTGTGATCAAAATAGCGTGGTCCCGTTGACTCTTCTGCATCTTGAAATGGATGCGCGTTCCGGTCGGATTCTCCACAATCTTAAAATTGCGGGGATCACCGAACCGTTTAAGGTCCGAATAGCGAACGCCCGAATAAAGCGACACCATGATCATCTGGAGGTAGCGGTGCCAGCTATCGCCCACTGAATATTGCCGCCCCTTGCGCGAGGTCAGGGTGCAATTCATCAGTTCTTCATTGTGGTAGGCTTCATCCAACCGAAGCACCTCGGCCATCGTCAGCGGATTGGGGCGGGGGCGACGGCATTTTACATTGTTCGGCAACCCCTTGAAGTGATAATAAGGGTCTTCCTCAATATCGCCCTGCGTCTTGGCCCACCGGAAAATCTTCCCCAACTGGTGCAGGTATTTCGCCACGGTCGTTTCCTCCATGCCCCGTTCCTTTTTGCGCGGGCTCTGGAAATCGTTCACCAACCACGACTGAAATTCCTGAAACCATTCCCACGAAACCTCCGCCAATTTCAACTCCGGGTCATACAGCCTCACTTTCTCCAGCATCTGCAAATAGTTTCGATGGGTGGAACACTTCCGCTGCGGGACCTGTTTGTCGATGTACATTTCCAAATAGTCACCGAGCAGATCACTTTCCCGGTTCCAGCGCCGCCGCAAAGTCGTATGGGTGAGAGCTTCTTTTTTCCGCAACAGCTTCCGAATCAATGCTTCCATCTCCGATTTCGCCTCCGCAATGACCGGGAAAATCGATTCGTAGTCGCGGTTTCCTCTGGACTGGATAAAATTGTGGCCGAGCTTTTGCCCCGTTTCCGCGTCGACGGCTTCCTTCCAGTACTTGCGGAACATGAAAGGCGCGGGGAGAATAGGGTAATATTCCTTCTTGCCGGTGAGGTTGACGACCAGCGAAATCTTCACGCGGCCCTCCTTCTTTTTGTTCGGATAGTTGTCGAAATGAAACCCCACGTTGTGGGATTTTCCGTAATTCCTTGCTTGAGAGGTCATATTTAATGGGTTTGGGGTGGGAAAAAGGGCAATGGAAATCCTGTCCTGCGAATGCAGGTTTTAGAAAGAGCCATTGCCGTTGTTGGATCTAGGTTTGTTTAGTAATCGCCGAAGAGGTAATCAGAAAATGGGACAATGCCCTTGAACTTTGGCTTGTGACCGATCACAATCCACCGGTAAAACAGGTCGGGATAGTTCCGATCCAAGATTCGCTTGAACATCACCACCCGAAATTGGGGCTGGAAGACTTCGGGATTGCCCTCCTTGAAGGCCGTCTTAATCTTCGATACCAGTTCCTGAATGAAATCGGGATCGCCATATTCATAGGTCTGGGAAAAGTCGAACCTGAATTCCTCGCTCAGTTTATCCTCTAACTCCCTCAATTCAGCTTCGGGATAATTCACCCCCGCAATCTGAATCCCGACTTCATAGGGCACCTCCGTCTCCCAAAGTTCAGCAAACAGGAGCGCGGCAATTTCCCCGTCATTCAATTCCGCCACAATCCCCCTCAACCTGACCGCCTCTTCCAGCTTCCTCCGAAAGGCATCCACTCCAATGTTCCGGCAAATCTGAGCCAGCATCGTAGCGTAGTATTGGTAGAAGAGTGAGGTCGAAAAATGGACCCGATATTTGAACTCCATCGGGCTCTCCAGATAGTCCATTTCAAAGTCCGGATTTTCAACACTCCCATACATTTCCGAGACCTCTTTCAGAACCATCTTCACCAGTGGATCATGGATAGTTCGCCCTTCCAATCGGGCCAACATCCGGTCTACATTCTGCTTCATTTTCGTAGGTTTTTCCATAATGTAATTCTAGCTTATTTCTAACCATTTACTTGCCGTGGACTGCATTTACGATAACAATCGACAGCAAATTTTACAGTGAGAATCATGGAAAAACCGTGCCATACTGCCAGTGGCGGACGGTGTGACTGTTGGGTGATTTTTTATTTAGTAGGTGTCGGAGGCGATTGTGGAGCTCCTGCGTGAGCGGAGCGACTGCCGGAGGGACCGCCCGGCGCGGAAGCGCCGGGACCGCCCACCTGCCCATTCATTAAATAATTGCAAAATCTCCTTGGGAAGGCCCGTGCATGTGGCCTTCCCAACCATTTGTTTTAAATTCGGCGAAAACGACGGAGAACCATGCAGAAAAAGATCCTCACAGTGGTCGGAACCCGACCCAACTTCATCAAGATCACCCAGTTCGAGAAGGAATTTGCCAAGTACCCGAATGAGTTCGAGTTCAGGCTCCTGCACACCGGCCAGCACTACGACCGGGCCATGTCCAAGGTCTTCTTCGAACAGCTGCAACTCCGCGAACCCGATTATTACCTCGGCATCGGGGCCGGACAGCCGTCCGTCCAAATGGGCCAGATCATGGTCCAGCTCACCGAAGTCATGAACGAGTGGCGACCGGACCTCATTTTTGTGGTCGGCGACGTGAACTCGACCTTTGCGGCGGCCATCACCGCGAACAAGATGGGCGTGCCCATCGCCCATCTCGAGAGTGGCCTCCGCAGCAATGACCTCGCCATGCCCGAGGAGATCAACCGCCTCCTCACCGACCGCATCACGGACATCTTCTTCGTCACTGAGCAATCCGGCCTCGACAACCTCCACGCCGACGGCCACGGAGACGGCGCCATCGAGTTTGTGGGCAATACCATGATCGATGCCCTCGTCGCCTTTACCCCCGACATCGAAGCGGCTCCCGTCCTGGAAGACCTCGGCGTCTCGGAAGGCGAATATGCCCTCCTCACCATGCACCGCCCCCGCAACGTCGATTTCGAAGACCAATTGCGGAAGATGATCCAGATGATCACCTTCATTGGCGGAAAATTTCCCGTCGTTTTCCCGGTCCACCCCCGGACCCGCAAGCGCCTGGAACAATTTGGCCTGATCGACGAATTCAATGCCATTCCGAACCTCGTTCAATCCGGCCCCATGGACTACCTGAGCTTCCAAAAGCTCATCGCCAAATCCAAGGTCGTCGTGACCGACTCCGGCGGCATCCAGGAGGAAACCACTTTCCGTCAGGTTCCCTGCCTCACCATCCGCCCGAACACGGAGCGCCCCAGCACGATCACCCTCGGCACCAATATCCTGCTCGATTTTGACCTGCCGAAGATTGAACTTCATATCAATGAGATCGAGGCGGGCACCTTCAAACAAGGCGAAATTCCGCCCTACTGGGATGGAAAATCCACCCAGCGGATCGTCGAGCGCCTCCGTCAGCGCTACGGATTCATGTAATCAGGAAGTTTCTTGCAAAATGTCCTTTTGCCAGAGCCAAATGGCCACTTTGGAGGCCATCTCGAAGGGAATGTCTTTGCTCCAGGCCTGAACCAATTCTCCCAGCGTAGCCGCCGGAGAGACCTTTTCGATCAGGGGAATCACCTCAATTTCGCCCAAAAATGCAAATTTCCGGTCCAATCCCGGGTGGGACAGGACGGTTCGCCGCACCAATCGATCGTCTTTCACGCAGGGCGTCTCCAGCAGCAGGGTCTGCGGGGACAATCCGATGGACTTGCCCCAGAGTTCGGCGAGGGCTTGGTTGATGTCGACCGGTTCCAGCGGGATGGGCCCCGGTGATTCATAGCTCGACTTCAGGTTTTCCTGGAGGAGCTGGGAAAAAGGCGTGGAGGGGGCAGAGGAATCGGAGAAATAGGCCGCCCGATCGCGGTAAAAGGTCTTCTCCTGTCCCGGCCAAGCGATTCCGTAATAGTTCCGGCCCCAGCCGGTATGGGAGACCGCCGCTTCCACCAAGCGGTCTTCAAAGTATTCCTGGGCCATGTCCCCGTCTCCTCCAATGAGGACGGTATGGATGGCGATGGCGGCCTGCATGGCTTGGCGCAGGGCCTTTTCCACGCCGGTCGCGGAAAGGGGGTCCAGTGACAGGACCGCCGTTCCAATCCGAACGTAGTTGTCTTTCCAGGGGCTCGTATGGGCGTAGATGTGGACCGGCGTCGTTTGGACCGCGTAGGCGGGCAGGGTCGTCGACCGGAACAGTTGGCTTTTCCGCAGCATGCCGGCCAGCACTTGGGCCGGGGGTTGCTGCTGCAGGGCAGACGGGTCGGTCAAGGCCATTTGGCGGGTCCGCCCTCCCAAGAGGGGACTCCCCCACAGCCAGCCTTCGGGGCGGGCTTCTACCCGGTTCTCCCGGAAACCCGGATCGAGGAGCAGGTCGGCCCAGATGGCCACCATGGAAGGGGCCAGGCCCATGAGTTGGGAATCCTGCGGGTGATTGGAACCGGTGGCGTCTACGACGAAACGGGCACGAACCTCGTGCCGCTCTCCTTCCTGATGCACCTGGACCACCCATTCATTTCCCTTCCACTCCATTCCTTCCGCCCGGGCCGGTTGCCAGACCTTCAGCCCCCTTTTTTGTCCCAACTCCAGCATGTCCTTGTCCAGCTTGGAACGGTTGACCAAAACACCGGGTCCCCGATCCTCCGGCCTGAGGTCCCGCATCGAATGGTCTTCCCAGATCACCTTGGCCCCCAAACCCTGGATATAGGTCTGGTTTTGGAGCAGGGGGATCGCATCCATGTATTGGAAAAGTTTCCATACTCCGGGGGAAAGGGATTCTCCGACGTGGGGACGGGGAAAAGCCTGAGATTCCACCAACGCCACAGAATGTCCCAGCATCAACAGACGCAGGGCGACGCAATTTCCGGCTGGACCAGCGCCCAGGACCAATACATCGAATTCGGCGGGGGAACTCATAAGATCATTCTGAATGGGATGGCAATTAAAACTCGAAGCCGCTTCACAAAGATAAAAGGTGGGAAATTGAATGCAAGAATCCCTTTACCTTCCATCAAAAATCCATACCCTTCTTTTTTCATTTCCCGGTATAAAAAAAGGCCACCCCGCAGGGCAGCCTTTCTTCAGGATAAATTATTTCGGGTTTATTCAACCACGATTTTTTGAACTACACGCTGACCATTTTGCTCCATGGAGAGGAAGTAAACGCCATCGGTGAGTTGTTCAGTCTGGATATTGAAGCGGTACTGACCGGCAGGGATTTGGGTGTGGGTCTTGGCCCAAACCGTCTGGCCCATGAGGTTGGTGACGCGGAAGTCAACATCGGAGAGGGCTTCTACGCTGTAATCAACGTTCAGGAGCGCGCCGGTTACCGGGTTCGGGTAAGCGGTCATCTCGATGCCAGCAACTTCACCAGCGTCAATGGCAACGGGGCTGCCACCAACTACCTGGATGATCAGGTCTTCAGCGGTGTTGTCACGGAAGGGAGCCCAAGCACCACCGAGGATTTCGTAGGTACGCTGAGAAATCGGACCGTCCGCTTCACGGGCGAGAGCGATGTCGCTACCACCTTGCAACCAGGAGACGACGAATCCACCCGAGGAAATGACAACGGGAGTGGACATGGCGAGACTGGAGAAGGAGTTATCGTTCAGGGCACTCGGGGGGAAGGAGTCGGAAGCCAAAACGTTGCCGTCGGGGCCGTCGAGGATTTCAATGGTACATCCGTGGAGGTAGGGGGTGCTGTTGTCACCGTCCTGGGCCAGCCAGATGCGCACTGAGTCAATCGTGAAGGGGTAGCCCGGAGGCACGTACTCAACTGCAGCACCTTCGTCGGAGCCACCACCGGCCCAGTTCAGGAAGGTAAACTGACCCGTGTTCGGTACGCCTTCGGTGTAATCCAGCACGTATCCACCGGCCGGACCTTGGTCGACCCCAACAATCTCAGTGGTATTGCCGTTGTTCGACGGGTTGATATCACCCGTGGAGGACAGGTCCACATTGAAGAAATAAGAGCGGGCATCGGGAAGGACGGCTGTGGTGGGGAATGCTACCGTGGTATCATCTCCGAAGGACAAGCTGTCCAGGGTGATGGCATCGGTAAAGATATTCGAGGAGGCATTCGAGGTGGAGTCAACCGTAGCCGTGACGTTGATCGAAGACGTTACGGAGGCGCTACCTACGTTGCCAATGTTGGATTCAAGGGAAATGGGGGCATTGGTAAAGAAGAACTGACCGCCATTTTCGGCGTTGGCGTTCCATACCGGCGTGGCGTCGGGAACCTGGAAGCTAACGGTCGGGGGATAGATGAACTTGATGGAGAAGTTGCTCGGGGGAACGGTGGTTCCGCTGAAGACCTGGAGGCCGAAGTTACCGGTCAGGTTTTCGATACCGATTTCCATGAAGGTGGGGCAACCCGCGCCGCCGGGGAAGGCAGCTGCATCTACGTTCAGGTAGTTAAAGGTGATGGAAGAGTCGGTTCCATCAAATACTACCTGGAAGTCGTTGTCACCGACGAAGTCGGGGTTGGCGTTCGTCCACCAACCGCAATCGCGGTACTGAACGATGAAGGAATCGACCCCGTTGGACCAGTACCAAACTTCAGCCGGGTTGTTGCCCGTAGCGTCAGAGAGGTTCACGTCGGACATGAACGGAGCGATGATGTTGTCGCCAGCACCACCCTGAGCAGGAATGGTCGGGAAACAGGCGGCAATGTTACCTACGTTGTCGAAAGACAACCAACCGTTGGATCCGATCTTGATCATGTCGTAATCGGTCCAGTAGTAGTGGAAATCCCAGCCCATTGCGAAGGGGCCAACAGCGTTGTCGTCAGCAAGACCAGAAACGTTGACGGCTCCGCTGACCTGGGTAATGTCCAGCCAGGTGAAGCTCACGTCTGGCTCGTTAGAATCTTTCCATGTGTATCCGTAGGTGTCAGGACCGCCCTGGCCTGCGAAGACCGGCATCGTGAACGCACTGCAGATAAGGAGGCAAAGTGCAAATAGTAAAGGTTTTCTCATACCGAAATGGATTTTTGTAATCTCTGAATTGATCCAAAGAAACAAAGTTAAGACTTGACCGGTATAATTCAACCTTTCCCTAATCCATTAGTACCCACTTTTGAGAGGATCGTCCCCATTTATTGGAAAAAATCACCGTGAAGACTCCGGGCGACAGTTCAGCTGATAGTTTCTCCCGGTAAATTCCCGGGCCTCTTTGGGGCCACTTTTTTTCCAGCACCCTTTTCCCCTGCATATCAAAAACTTCCATTTTCATGGCACCTGCCCGCTTCTGGTCCCAAATCACCACGGCCTCTCCCCGGCTGGGATTCGGAGTGATTTCCACCGACCAACCGCGTTCCACCGGCTTTTCCCTCCCCACCAAAGTCCGCTCGGCGTGGACCTTTAGGAGCAGTTCCTCCAAATTATTCCTCCGAAAAGGCGCCCACTGCCCATTGATGATCTCATAACTCCGCCGGGAAATCGGCGATTCGGTTTCCACCCCGATGCCCACGCCATCTCCCCCCTGGATCCACCCGACAAATACGCGGCCGGAATCCACCGCGACGGGCGGGTCAAACTCGATCAGGTTCCAATCCTCTTCGATCACCGACGTGGACGGCACCAATTCAGATGCCAACTGGGGACCGGGGCCATTCAACCCATCTGCGTACAGGTCCAGCCGAAAGCCGACCGGCATAGGGGTATTGACGTTTCCATCACCCGCAATGAAGACTTCCACCGCCCGAATTTTGATGTCGTGGTAGGGATAATCGATGAAAATACCCGCGCCATAGTCCCCGATGCTGCCCGGAAACGCCAGTTCTGTAATGGGCTGACCACCCGTGGCATAACTGAGCTGGAACTGATTTCCCGTATCTGCCACCACGTTCAACTCCGTAAACAGGTCGTTGTTGAGCGTATTGGGATCGGCGGCGGCCTGGACGGAGGTTCGGACAAAATGCCCTCCGGTCTTGGTCAGGCCGGAAGAATACGTGGGCTCCACTGGGACAACTGTGCCCGGGGCCACCGATTCCAGGGTGTCGCGGCGGAACCAGATGAAATTGAATTGGGGGTCAAAGATCCGGTGGGTGACGATCGTGCCGGAGTCCAGGGGTGCATTGCCGAGGTTGGAGACCTGGGTTTCGATGTCCACCGGGGTATTGGCCAGGACGAACTTGGCCTTGCTTTCGGGCGTGAGGGTCCACAAGGGGGCAGCATCCTGGACTTGAAAGGTGTCCTGCGTCGGATGGACAATCCGGATCGTAAAGCTGTCGTCCGGGACCACTTCCCGGAACATTTCGTCCCCAATTTTCCCGGTCGGCCCTTCGTATCCGACAATGAGGTCCCGCGGGCAAATGGCGTAGTTGATGAACAGGGCATCGTCGAGATGGAGGTACTGATAAGTGATGCTGCTGTCGGAGGCGTCCAGAATGATCTGGAAGGTATTTCCCCCGCCCCAGTCGGGCGGCGCCGTGCCACTCTGGTCGTCCTTCCAAAAGGGCGCGTCGTGGTAAGAAATGATGGCTGAATCGGCCTGGTTGGTCCAAAACCAGACTTCTCCCGGATTGGGGAGAGTGGGGTACTTGGTGCCAAAGTTGAGGTCGACCATCAAAGGCGCCAGGATATTGTTGGGGGTATTGTTCGCAGAAGGGAGGCTTTGAAAACACCAGCTGAGGTTGGGGACATAGTCAAATCCCAGCCAGCCATTGGAGCCCACGGTAATGGAGTTCTGATCCCGCCAGAAATACCGAAAATCAAAGCCCAAGGGGATGGGACCGATTGAATTTTCATCGTCGAGTCCGGACTGAAGGACGGCATTGGGCAGACTGGGAAGGTCCACCCATCGGAATTCAGGACCGGTAGGGGCATCAGAAGTCAACCAGGTATAGCCAAAGTCGTCGGGCCCACCACTTTGGGCCTTGAGTTGTGGCTGGTTGAATCCCAATATGCTGACAATAAGTCCGATCAACAGGGGTATAAGCTGACTTTTCATAAACGCGCGAGCGATAATGAGTGATTTTTAAAAGAATGTCCCAGGCACTACAATAATGATCGGAATCGAATCATTACCAAGATAATAAATCTGGGAGAATTACAGGTTTCTTCCCCTTTTCGTCGGTCAATGGAGCAGGTGATTCTGTTTTTTTGCCCCCCAACATCCCTCCTCGTAAAATTTTCTATCGTTCGGGGCTCGATTTGCGAAGATATTTTCGCTATTTTGAATTAGCATCATTGGTTAGAGTTACAGAAGAAAAAGCTCTAGTATTTAAAATTTGAGTAGTAAAACATGTGGCCTGCACGGATCATACTGGTCCTGGCGCTTTCGTTGCTTGTGGAAAAAGCGAAGGGTCAGGAATGGGATTGGACGTTTTCTGCCAGTAGCAATGGTACGGAAACAATTTCCGGCTTGGATTTCACGGACCAAGGTGGATTTGGTGTGGCCGCAGGGTCTTTTTCTCAACCCCTCAGTCTGAATGCGAATGGTCCGGTCCCCTATTCTCCCGGCCAAATAGAACCTTTCGTCTTTTCATTCGATCCCCAGGGAAATATTTTGAACGTCGCCAGTTTCCCCGCTTCTGAGGAGAGTTTCGCCGAAGATGTGGCCATTGATGACAATGAAAATATCTTTATCGGGGGGAGCTTCGAAGATTCACTCGATGTCTCCGGCAGCCTGGTCGCGCCCATTTGGATGGAAAATTCCAATATAGGGGTTTCTGCGTGGGTGACTTGCCTCGACTCCAATTTCCAGCACCAGTGGAACTTCAAGCCCGCCGGCAACAATTCCAGCGAGGTGCGCGAGATTGAAGTCCGGGACACCCTCGTGATCGTCGCCGGGGTCTTCCAGGGCACGCTGACGGCGGGTTCCCAGACCATCAATTCATCTCCAGCGCAGGAAAACGTCTTTGTTCTGGCCCTGGCCCGTCAATCCGGAAACCCCGTCTGGTTGCGGGGAATATTCAGCCCCGGCCCGCTGACGGTCTCAGGGATGACCACCGATGCCAACCGTATCTATTTTTCGGGGACCTTGGACAATTCCACCGCGAATTACCTCCCCCTCGGCCCTGCCATCACGGCACCCGCCCAAATGCAGGACATTTTCCTAACGGCCCTCGACCTTTCGGGAACTCCACTTTGGCTGGAAAGCTACGGCGGGCCCGGTGACGAGTTTCCCTCCGACCTCGTGGCCCGAAATGGCGTCGTCTACGCGGTCGGCACCCTCGCCGACTCGGTCGACTTCGGCAACAACTGGCAATTGGGGACGACCGGGTCGGAAGATGGCTGGATGGCCAGCTTTTCCGGGGCGAATGGCCAGTGTCAGTGGGCGTACGCCTACGGGGGCACCGCCAACGGCAGCAGCCGGGATGGTTTCCTGGAAATCGACCTTGGACCCGACGATTTGCTCTACGTCTCGGCCCAGGCCGAGGATTCCCTGCATTTCGCACCGGGAAGCTCCGCCGCCAACCCGGGGAATGTATTGAGTGTGGTCGCCAGTTTCGACCTGCAAGGAAGCTATTTGGGGTGGTTCACATTTGCCTATAACTCGCAGAGCATGGGAGCCCGCGGTCTGGAGGTGGAGAGCGACGGGGTGTATACCGGCGGCAATTATTCCAGCAACCTCGTCAATTTCCAAAACGCTGCCGGCCTCCAATTGCCGGCAAGTGGACAGCAAAATATCTGGATGGGGAAATTGAGCTGCCCGACCACTACCGTTGGCCAGGTGACGACTTCCGCCACCTCGATTTGTGGGCAGGACACCGTCGTGTTTTCCATTCCCAATTCCGACCCCGCATTTTCCTACGCCCTGATCGACAGCGCCACCGGCAACCCATTAGGCAATCCGGTTCCCGGCAATGCGGGGCTCCTCCAACTTGAGGCAGGGCCATTTTCTAACTCAATGACCATTCTGGTCGAGTATTTCAGCTCCCCCAGTTGCGGAGAAATATACCCCGTTTCGTTCCCCATTGCCCTCATTTCCGCTCCTCAACCGGACTTAGGCCCCGATACCACGATCTGCGAAAACCTTCCCTATACCCTCTCACCCGGCAATTTTTCCGGCTACCAATGGTCGGTGGGCATGACCTCCCTGGGCTCCAATCCCACCATCACCGTCAATTCCGCCTCCAGTTACCTGGTCAAGGTCCAGGACCAATTTGGCTGTACCGCTTCGGATACCGTCGTTATCGAAGTGTGGTTCCCACCGAATGCAACCCTGGACAGCCTCGGCGAATTGTGTGAAGGCGATACCCTTGCCCTCGCCCCCAGTTCGTGTATGGATTGCGCGACCTTCCTCTGGTCCAACGGCGATACCAGCGCCTCGACCTTCGTCACCAGCGGCGGCCAATACGTGCTGGAAACATTTTCCTTCCCGGAAGCCATGTCAGGAGTCGTTTGCTCGGAATTTGATACCATTTGGGTGGATGAAACCGTGTTTTCGGTGGCCCTGGCTACGGATACGGGGTTTTGCGTGGGAGATTCGGTGGAATTGGTGAGTCAGGTAGTTGCGCAGTCGTATGTGTGGTCGAATGGGGATACGGGTAATGCCACCACTGTCAGCAGTGGCGGGATTTATACCGTGGACATGGTCGCAGGAAATTGCAGTGGCAGCGATACCATTTTGGTCACCCAGGTGGCTCCTCCCACAGCCGATCTCGGCGCCGATACCAGCTTCTGCGGATCTCAGACGCTGATGCTCGATCCCGGAACCGCCACCAGTTACCTGTGGCAGGATGGCTCCACAAACCCGACCTTCTCGGCCACCCAAAGCGGAACCTATTCCGTGACCCTCTCCAATGCCGCGGGTTGCTCGGATTCCACGAGCATCACCATCGACATGTTCCCGATTCCCACTGTTAGCATCAATGGTGTGGATTCCCTCTACTGCGAAAGCGATGGGGCCGACTTCCTCGTCATCAGTCCCGGCGGTGGCCAGTTCATTGGCGGGCCCCTGACCGGAAACGTGCTCGATCCGGCCCAAATTGGGGCGGGAACGTACGCCATTGCGTATGCCTATGCCGACAGCAACGGCTGTCGGGACACGGCGCAAGTCGATTTTGACATCGACGCGGCCCCTTCGGACCCCGATGCCGGGGCTGACATGGTCGTCAGCGCCAGCGCGGAAGTCAGCCTGAGCGGCAATGCACCCGCCGTGGGCACGGGCCTCTGGACCGTAAGTCCGGCCGGTCCAACGATCATTTCCCCGACTGCTCCCTCCTCTTCCCTCGACAACCTCCTCCCCGGCGAATATACCTTCACCTGGACCACCTCCAATGGCAGTTGCCCCACCAAATCGGACGAGGTCCTCCTCATTGTCAATGCGTTGGCTATCCCTACGGGCTTCTCTCCCAATGGCGATGAAGTCAACGACCGCTTCGTCATCCGGGGCATCGAAGATTATGGCACCCGGCGCTTCACGGTCTTCAACCGCTGGGGCAACCAGGTGTATGCTTCGAACAGCTACGAAAATGAGTGGGACGGTGACAATCTGACCGATGACACCTACTACTATACCCTCGACCTGGGGGAAGAGGGCAATTATTCCGGATATGTGATTTTGAAACGCTAGCGATCAGGCCTTCCGGGCGATCGCAGCTTTGGCGGCTTCCACGACGTGGGCGACGCTCAGACCGTATTTGTCGAGGAGTTCCACGGGCTTTCCGCTCTCCCCAAACTTGTCATTCACCGCTACGTATTCCTGCGGGGTCGGGGCAAAGCGTCCCAATACCTGGGCCACTGCATCTCCCAAACCTCCGTTGCGCATGTGCTCTTCAGCCGATACGACGGCTCCCGTCTTGCGGGCGCTGGTCAGAATGGCGGCTTCGTCCAAGGGCTTGATCGTGTGGATATTGATGACTTCGGCGGAAATTCCTTCTTCGGCCAGGACCTCGGCGGCCTTCAACGAATTCCAAACGAGGTGGCCACAGGCAAAGATCGAGACGTCCGTCCCTTCGGCCAGCAATTGGGCCTTGCCGATCTCAAAGGTGGGGTCCTCGGCCGGGGTGAAAATATCCCATTTCGGACGGCCAAAGCGGAGGTAAACCGGCCCCTGGTGTTCGGCCACGGCCAGGGTGGCGAGGCGGGTCTGGTGGTAATCGCAGGGAACGATCACGGCCATGCCCGGCAACATCCGCATCATGCCGATGTCTTCCAGCACCTGGTGGGTGGCACCGTCTTCCCCGAGGGTGAGGCCCGCGTGGGAAGCGCAAATTTTGACGTTTTTGCCTGAGTAGGCGACCGACTGACGGACCTGGTCGTAGACGCGGCTGGTCGCGAAGTTCGCGAAGGTACCCGTGAAGGGAATCTTCCCGCCAATGGTGAGACCGGCCGCGAGGCCGATCATATTGGCTTCGGAGATGCCGACCTGGTAAAAGCGATCGGGGAACTCATTTTGAAAGTCGGTCATCTTGAGCGAACCCGTCAGGTCCGCACACATGGCCACGACATTTTCATTGTTCCGCCCCAACTCCAACAAGCCCTGCCCAAATCCTGAGCGGGTGTCTTTCTTTCCGATGGATTCGTATTTTTTCATCATCCTCTATCAGTAATCACCCAATTTGGTTTCGGGAAGTTGTGCCATTGCGGTGGCGAATTGTTCATCGTTGGGAGCTTTTCCGTGCCATTTGTGGGTCCCCGACATGAAATCGACTCCCTGACCCATCACGGTATTCATGATGATGCAGATCGGCTTGCCCTGGCCGGTGAGGCTCCGGGCTTTTTCCAACGTTGCAAAAATGTCTTCAAAATTGTGCCCGTCCATATCCAGCACTTCCCAGCCAAAGGCCTCGAATTTGGGCCGCAATTCACCCAAGGCCATGACATCTTCGGTATTCCCGTCGATCTGTTGGTTGTTCCGGTCAATGGTCGCGATGAGGTTGTCGACCTTGTGGTGGGCAGCAAACATGACGGCCTCCCAGATCTGCCCTTCCTGCAATTCACCGTCGCCGTGGAGGGAGTAGACCAATTTGTCGTCCTTGTTCAGACGCTTGGCGAGGGCCGCTCCCAATGCCACGCTCATGCCTTGTCCCAGCGAGCCCGAAGCGACGCGGACGCCTTCCAGCCCTTCTTTCGTGGCGGGGTGCCCCTGGAGCCGCGAGTCGATCTTGCGGAAAGTGGCGAGTTCCTCCACGGGGAAGTATCCCGACCGGGCCAGTACGCTGTACCAAACCGGGGAGATATGGCCATTGGAGAGGAAAAAAACGTCCTGGCCGACTCCGTCCATCGCAAAGTTGGTGGGGTCGTGGTCCAGTTGGTTGAAGTAAAGGCTGACGAAGAATTCAGTGCATCCAAGGGAGCCGCCTGGGTGGCCAGACTGGACGGCGTGGACCATCCGAAGGATGTCCCGGCGGACCTGGGTGGAGATTTCCTGCAATTCAGCGATCGAAGTGACCTTGTTCATGTTACTGATTTGCGGCGAAAATACGATAAAGGAAATGAAAGTGGAAAGGATTGTTTATGAACATCTTGTCAAGTTTCAAAAGGGTGGACCGCAAGCGTCCCAATCCACTCTTCTACCTGGCTTTCCCAGTCGGTCGTGAGCAATAAGGTGGTCTGTTCGGCAGCAGCACGGCTCTCCGGGTACTCTCGGCTGAGTCCGGCGATGGTCAACCCGGCTTGCTGCCGGGAATTTCCGCACCAAATTGGCTCCCGAAAAAATGCCAGGTGGCAGCAATGCCCCAACTCGTTGCGCAAGCGAAGAATGGGCCTGACGGCCCAGTCAGGAGCATCGAGCTCTGCTTCGGGCCACCAGCCGGCCTCGTCGAGGGCGCGCAGCAAGGGCTTCCAAGCCTCCGGCCAATTGAGTTCCTGGTGGAGCAACATGCCCCAAAATAACAATCCCGGCTGTGCGGTCACAGCCGGGATTGATTGGAAAGTGAATTTTCCTATTCGAAAATGCTTTCGGGTTCGGTATTGCGGCGGTAGAGGGCCCGCCACTTGCGGTACTTGTCTTCGTACAAGATGGTATCCCAATCAGGATCGCGCCGCTTGATGTCGTTGATGTCGGTCCGCAATTCGCCGAGCATATAGTCGATGGAACGGGCCGTATGAACGCTGTCCGGGCCGGTCCAAATCGCGGCCGAGAACAATTCTTCGATGGTTTCGATGTCAAATTCCGCGCGGTCAATCGCAGATTTGGCGGGACTGCTTTGGTAGCCGGGCCGCATGGTCGCCGGACGCGACTCCCCAATCTGGTTGTAGGTATAGTCGGGCTGGCGGGGCCGGGCCTTGATGGTGCTCGGCGGCAGCAAAACGGTTCTGGATCCCGAGATGGACTTGTCGGCCTCGACGGTACGGGTGGGCGGCGGAGTCGCCTGGTCATTTTTGACCTTGGTCCCGGTCCGCATGCGGCTCTTGTAGACCGAATCGGCCCGGGCCTTGTCGCGGGCGGAATCATCGGCGCCGGAGGCGGCCGAAGTACCATCGTCTTTGTTGCTGCGGGTACGGTTGCGCACATTGCTCCGGGTATTGCTGACATCGCCCTTAAGGCGATCCACATCACTTTCCACCCGCTTGACATCGCTTTGCAAGCCGTCGACTTCGCGCTTGACATCTGTCACCGGCTGGGTCACTTCACGCTTGGCATTGCGGACATCTTTGACAGGCTGGGAAATTTCTTTGACGGATTCCCGCGTGTCTTTGATGGGTTGGGTGACGGTATTGCCGGCTTTCTTGATCGGATCGGTCACATTTTTCAGAATTTGACCTTTCAAACCGAGATTGAGGGTGGCAAATGTGATTAAAAAGAATAGCCCCAAAAAAACGTTTCGTCGAGTGGACTTCATAAAAACTTGATTTCGAACGTGTTCCGTAGTCTGCAAATAGGCAGAATTAGATGAAATTTAGCCAATAACGGTTGAATAACCAACCTTTGAATCTGAAAAAGTCGGTTTTAACGCTTGTTGGTGAATGCGAAACGGGCGAAGTCAAATACGGAGTCAAGCACATTTCGGCCCATGATGTCAAAGCCCATGTTGACTGCCTTTTCGACGGCCTGATCGGTCCGCTGGAAGCCACTGCTTTTGTCCCGCATCCAAAAATTGATGAGGTAAAGGAACTGCGGCCAGTGCCAGCCAGGATAATCCCCGCCCAATACATAGCGCTCCGCGATTTCTTCCGTTGCTTTTCCTTCCTCCACCAACTCCGTCAAATAGGCCAGAAAGAGTGGTTTCATGGCTTCCAGGCACTCGGGATTGTAGTTCCAAACGCCCATTTGCCTCTCAAACATCTTCACAAACTCGCGGTCCTGGCCGAGGACTTCCAGAAAGGTGAAGTAAAAAGCGAGCAGTTTTTCCCGGACCATGTACTCGGCGTACTGGTCGGCCCCTTCAATCGTCCGGATGGTGGAGTAAAAATAATCCTCCCAGATGGCTTGCTGCATTTGGCCAAAATTTCCAAAGTGCTGCTGGAATTGAGGGCGGGGCACCTCTGCCTTTTCGCAAACGGCAAAGATGGACACGGGAAACTGACCTTTTTCGAGGGTCAGGTCTTTGTAGGCCTGGATCAACTTCGCTTTTTCTTCCATACCACAAAGATATTGGTTTGGGTGGGACTTGTGCGGGAAATCAAAGAATATCCGGATGAGATTGATTAGAATTCATCCAATTCCCCCTTTCCTTTAACACCCAACTCACAAGAAAAACGTAATTTCCCCCCGATTTATCCAAGCACCGAAACCACTTCCCCACGATGAAACACCTAAAACCCTTCCTGTTTGCCCTTGGTCTGCTGATCGCCCTCGGAAGTTGCAAGACCAATTACCAAAAGGACCTGCTGCAATCGGCCATTTGGTACCAAAGTGCCTCCGAATACCGCGCGCTGGCCTTCCAGGCGTACAATGTGGCCCGCGTGAGCCTCGAAGTCAAGCTCCGCTACCGCTATGTGCAGCCGCCCTGCATTGTCCTGGACCTCGACGAGACCTGCCTCAACAACAGCCCCTATTCCGGCTACCAAATCAAGGAAGACAAAGGATATTCGAGTGAAGATTGGAAGCGCTGGGTGGAACGGGAAGAGGCCGATTCGATTCCCGGCTGCGTGGGATTCCTCAAGTACGCCGACCAACAGGGCGTGGACATCTTTTATGTCTCCAACCGCAAGGCTGCTCAATTGGAACCGACCATGGCCAATATGAAGAAACTGGATTTTCCCCAGGTCGATGCCGATCATTTCTACCTCCGCACCGACGATTCCAACAAGGAAGCCCGGCGCCAGGCCATCGAGGAAGACCATACCATCATCATGTTCTTTGGGGACAACATGAACGACTTTAGTGAAGATTTTGAAGGGAAATCGGTGAGTGAACGGCACAACCTGGTCGAGGAAAATGCCCACCGCTTCGGAGTGGACTTTATCATCATCCCCAATCCCTGCTACGGTTCGTGGGAGAGCGCGCTTTACGATTATAAGCGACTGGACATGAAGACGGAAGACAAGGTGAAAATGGAAAAACTCCGCAGCTTCGAATAAACCTCAGTAGTCGATGCTGATGGTCTGGGCCGTGGCAAAGGCCGAAAACACATTGCGGAAGAATTCCTTAATGTCGCCAATGCTCTCGTCGTCCGACGGCGCGAGCGGAAGGTGGAACAGCCAATAGTCCACCTTGCCGTCCTGTCCGCTGATCGCAGCGGCCTGAAAATCGCTGGTGTACAGGCGGGGATCGGGCTCGATATCGCTGATCACCACCGCGCCACTCAAAAATATCAGGAACATCTGGTGGGTCCGTTCCATCGTCCCCAACGCAAACATCATGTCGAGGATCTGGTCGGTGGTCACCTTGGTTTTCTTCAACAATTTCTTCTCCACCGTGATTTCGTAGGGCTCCTGGGATTCCAGGAACCGGCGGTGCGGATCCTGGCGGAGGCGCTGGAAAAATTCGCCGGGAATCTCCTCGTCGAGGATGAACTTGATGAGGATGCTGCGGGGCAGCCCCTGCTCGGTGGCCTGGTGGACGAGGCCGGAGAGCCAGCGTTCGGCTTCGGAAGAAATGGGGTAGCGCACGGTGCGGTAGCAACCGAATGCCTCGCGGCCCGCGTTGAGCGGGCAATCGGCGCAGATCGGAGCCAGCTGCTTGAGGTGGTTAGTTTGGGTAAAAAGGTCCCGCACTTTGATCTCCCGCATTTGATCTTCTCCCTCCACCACCACCGTTTGACTCACAAAAGTGGTGTCCATCGCTTCCTTTTCTGTTTTCCCTTGCTCCAACAAGCTCCGAAAAACCAATACCGCCTGGTTCCGGGACTTCACCAGGTCGATCAGGCCCTGGATGCCCAGTTCGGCTTTGACGTCACATTCCTTATTGATGATATAATCGATCACTGCCTCAAGTTAAGAGGGGCAGGGTAAATTTTCCAGAGGAGGGAAAAAGAAATGGAGAATTCTAGTCGTCGGAGCCATTGCAATTGCCGACGCAATCCAATACGCCCAATACTTGCGGCATGGCCAGAGAATAGTGGATATTCTTGCCGTTGCGCTCGCTGACAAGTACGCCTTTCAATTTCAAAATATTGAGGTGGTGGGAGGCGAGGGACTGCTCGCATTCGACCTTGGCACAGATCTCGGATACCGTGAGCTGCTCATGCTGACCGAGGAGGCAAACAATCCGCAAGCGCATGGGGTGGGCGATCGTCTTGAGGATGAACGCCGTTTGTTCCAATTGTTCTGTGCTGGGGGTACTCATAAAGGGCTGGACAGAATCAAATATATGAAAATATCTTCATTTGTAGTTTAACGACGAGAAATGAAAAATGTTTCATTGGATCAGATGCGGTGGTCCAGGCGCATCTTCTCTACGGCGATGATTCCACTCAGACAGGCTCCGGGAATGCCCTGCCCCGGATAGGTCGAATCCCCGCATATATAGGCCTTTTGTCCATCCAAACGCGCATCCTTCATCATCCACGGCTTGATCGACAGGTACTGGGGATAACCGCCGACAAATCCCCATTCCCGCGCGGTCCACTTCTGCCAGCCTCCCGGGGTGCTGCTGTGCTGGTAGAGGATATTCTCCCGCTTCAAAAAGCCCTTTTCCTCCAGCACTTCCACTACTTTCTCCTCCAACAACTGCTTGTTCTGAATCAAAGTGCCTTCGGGATCGAACACGTGGGTGCTGATGCTCGCCACGGCTTCATCTTCTCCGCAGCGGGTCGTGTCATCGGGGTGACTGAGGCTCAGGAAAATGCTGGAGGCGTCGATTTCGGGCAGTTTGGGAGACAAATGGATCTGGTGGTGAATGACTGGGTGGTCCTGGTGCTTTTTGAAGGCAATCCCCATCTGAAAGGCCGACCGGAGCTGATCCGATTTCATGAGCTTATTGCGGAATTTCCCCTCCAATTGGCCGTTGAACAGGGGCAGCGTATTGTTGAGGGGGATGGCGGAAATGAGGTAGCGGGCCTGGAAGGATCCCGATTTCCTGGTGTCGACCTGATAGTGGTCGCCATCGTGGTGCACAGCGGTCACGGGAGTCCGCAACATGACGTCGCCCCCTTGCGATTTGACGTAGTTCACTATGGGATTGACGAGGTTCACCATGCCACCGGGAACATAGTAGTTGCTGTAATTCGTATAGCAAAGTGCCGCAGCACCGAACAGGACATTGACCTCCGGGGCGAAATTTTGGGCGGTGATCAACAGCTGTTCGTCGACGAAGGCACGGAAGCGCTGGTCCTGGTCCAATCCATACTTGCGGAGCATGGCCTCGACGGAGCGGAAAGCGGCCGGCAGGTTTCGGACCTGCTTGAGACTGGCATTTTTGGCGGCGGCCACGAGGTCCCGGAATCGGGTCGGAGGAAACGCGAGCTGTTTCAACGAATTTTCCCAGACAAACTGGGAGACGCGGAAGGCCTCTTCCCAGAAGGGCCGCTGGCCTTTTGGGCCAAAGTGCTGTTCGGCTTCGGCGATCCACCGGTCCAGATCCTGGTAGCGGGTGAGGACCGAGCCGTCGGCGAGGTGGACCTGCATGGGCAGGTCCAATTTCCAGGCATCGATTTCGATGCCGGTCTGGTCGACGAGGTAGCGCAATGGCATGTGTTCATCGAGTCCGACCAGGGTGGTGGCACCAGCTTCAAAAACGTAGTGGTGGCGCGGATAGGAGCTGGAACACCCTCCCGGGAGCCAGTTTTGCTCCAAAATACGTACCTTTAGCCCCCGCTGAGCGAGGAGGGCGGCGGCGGTCAGCCCCGCCATGCCACTTCCGATGATCAGAACGTCGGATTTCGATGATGCGAAGTGTTGTTGTTTAGCTTTTGCCATCTGGGATTTAAACAAAATAATACCCGCTTTGTTAAAGATACCGTGATGAAAGTAACTGTTTGCCGCAAGGCACATTTCAACGCAGCCCACCGATTGCATAATCCAAAATGGTCGGACGAAAGGAACCGGGAAGTTTTTGGAAAGTGCAACAACCCCAATTATCACGGACACAATTATGAGCTCATTGTGAAGGTGAAAGGGGAAATTGATCCCGAGACGGGCTATCTCATGGACATGAAGGTGCTGAGGGACCTGATCAAGCGAGAAGTAGAGGACCGGTTTGATCACAAAAATCTCAACCTTGACACCGACGAGTTCAAAGACCTGAACCCTACGGCTGAAAATATCGTAATAGTAATTTGGAATAAATTGAGGTCACATATCGATGAATCAAAAGAATTGTCGGTGATTCTCTACGAAACTGAAAGAAATTTTGTCGAATACGATGGTAAATAACAATCACGTCCACCACGAAGAGCTTGGTGACATGCATGTGGGAACGTCGCTGGAAACTCCGCTTCGCCCCGATGCGTTTGAATTGGATGACGACCTGAAGGTAGAGTTGATTGAAAAGCATTTCCGCGAAATCATGTTGATCCTGGGGCTGGACCTCGAAGACGATAGTCTGAGTGGCACCCCGCACCGGGTCGCAAAAATGTACGTCAAGGAAATTTTCAGCGGCTTGAACCCCAAGAATGAACCCAACGTTAAACTCTTCGACAACAAGTACAATTACAATGAGATGCTCGTCGAACGCGGCATCCCCTTTTACAGCAACTGTGAGCACCACTTTGTCCCGATTGTAGGGAAGGCCCATTGCGCCTATATCTCGAAGGGCAAGGTTGTCGGCCTCTCCAAGATCAACCGCATCGTGCATTATTATGCGAAGCGGCCGCAGGTCCAGGAGCGGATGACCATGCAGATTGCAGAACATCTCCGGCGCGTCCTGGAAACAGACGATGTCGCCGTGGTGATCGAGGCGGAACACATGTGTGTCAGCACCCGCGGGGTGGAAGACCAAGGTGTGGTCACCGTCACGAGTGAGTACAATGGAGCATTCAAGGACGATCCGAAGGTTCGCGCCGAGTTCCTGCAACTCATTGGAAAGTAGAACTGATAGAAAGGATTTAGATAATTGGCCACCCCGGGAGGGGTGGTTTTTTTATGGCCAGTTCTTCATATTTCGCTTGTTTTTATTTTGGCTTCTAAACGTTGTTATCAATAGAATTTCATCCAACTTCTGGGAAATCTCAAATACTACTGCCAACGAGTTCTTTCTTCCTTGATCAAGCCTTAAAGTATATCTGGGTCGATATGCCCTCGAAGAATCATTGAAAAACTCCCAACTGAAACGAGATATATAACCAGCACTGAGCACTCTTTCAATTTCAGACATTGATATATCTCTCTCTTCCATTCTTTTCACAAAGTGAGGATCCTTTTGCCAGCTACTCTTTTCGATGACACTTCTCCAATCTGGGTAAAACGTATAATTGGGATCAAAAAGGTATTGAATAGGCTGGTTTCTTTCTTTTAAGAGCCTTGAATCCAGAAAAACCGTATCAATGGGTAGACTTGCGCTGGCATTTTTCAATTCGATGTTGCTCCCAACCCCATTCACTTCCATATCCCCTCCAGTTCCTTCATCCTTCCCCCCCAAGGCATCAGAGAAAATCCGTACCCCCGCTTCCTCAAAATATTCCTCCGCTTCATTGTCTTCCGCCAGACCAATCGCCAGTCCGCTCCCAAACAGGACCACAATGACAAATGAGTAACCCAAGATGCGACGGCCCCAACGACGTTTCTTGCGGGGACGCTTAGGAGGAGAGGCAGGAGGGGGTAGCGGCTTGGAATTTCCATCCTTCACCACGTAAACGGGCTTCCAATCTGACATAATCAATGGATTTTCAATACAGCAACAACTCAAAATACAATAAATCCCACAATTCCACCCAGATGAGTTTGGTCAATTCCAATGCACCCTCAATTGGAGTTCCGCCCCTTTAAGGACATTGGTCATTTCCAAAACTGATGGTTGTCAGGAAAAATAGAGGGGTACGAAAGGGGAGCGGAGTTTTTTCAGGGGGGAAGGGCAAACAATTTGAAAACCCCACAAACAACTGAAAAACAATCAATTAATACTTATTGTTGAGGACAAAAACAAATAAGCTAAACGCAATTATTGCTAATTTGATATATGTTTGCAAAATTGATATAGATAAATAAAAATCCCGTTTGCCCCCGTTGTCAATCCCCCCAAACCGTCAAGGCTGGGCAGGTCAGTGGCCGCCAGCGCTACAAGTGTAAAAGCTGCGTTTATCACTTTACCGTCCAAAAAAAGGGCAAAGAAATCGACCCTTACTACGTCACGAAGGCGCTTCAACTCTATTTGGAAGGCTTGAGCTACCGGGAAATCGAGCGGATCATTGGGGTGAGTCACGTCACGGTCAGCAAATGGGTCCGTCAACACGGCATTCGGCGGTTTCTCCAGGACTTTAATTACCGCCCGTCTTACCGTATCCTCTCTCGAAGTGAATTGGTCGAATATCTGGCTGAGCCAGAGTTTTTGGCCGGAAAAGGGGCCCTCATCACCGAACTGGGAGACAAGTTCATGGTGATCCGCTGGGACCGGTTCCGATAGCTATATATATTTAGTTTGCATATATATATACCGTATTTCGTAGCCTAATTCCTTTTCCCCAGATTTCCTCTGCGAAACATCTCGTACCCCGCTTGGGTCACTGATTCACTTAAAACAAGATTTGACGGCTTATGAAACGCATTGCAATGGCAATGGCGATAGGATGCGTCATGCTTTTCCTCGCCTACCCGACTTTTTCCCAAGGCTCCGACACCTACGGCAAGGGCCTCACCCTGAAGCTCAACGATGAGGGCTCTAAATTCGCCCGCTTCATCACCTGGCACCAGGCTTGGCTCACCGTACAGAATGACGCCAATGACGACCTGAGGTCCATTCCCATGCTGCGTCGCTCCCGCGTGCTCATGTTTGCCAAAATTTCTCCCCGCTTCCTCATCCTGACCCACTTCGGCCTCAATAGCCTTACGGCCGCCAATATGCACCCGACCGGGCAGTCTTCACAGGCGCAGCTCTTCATGCACGACGCCTGGGCCGAATATACAGTGGTCCCCAAGAAACTCTACGTGGGCGCGGGACTCCACTATTGGAATGGCATTTCCCGCCTGACCAACCAATCCACATTGAACATGATGACCCTGGATGCCCCCCGTTTCAACTGGGCCACCCTGGGCCTGACCGACCAATTTGCCCGCCACCTGGGCGTATATGCCAAGGGTAACCTGGGCCGCCTCGACTACCGCGTTTCGATCAACGAAGCCATCCAAACCACCCTCGACGATGGCATTTCGCTCGAAACCAACCAAACCCTCTACCAAAACGACGGAGGAAAGGTCTACGCCGGTTACTTCAGCTACCAGTTCTGGGACCGCGAAGGCAATACCCTCCCCTACTATGTCGGCTCCTATGTCGGCACCAAGCGGGTCCTCAATGTGGGTGCCGGCTTCAATTACCACCCGGAAGGCACCACGACCCTCCAAACCGATTCCTCCATGGCCCAAAACGACGTGGCCCTGCTCGCCGCGGATGTCTTCTACGACAATCCGATCGGCACCAAAGGCGCGGCAATCACGGCCTATGGCGCCTTCTACAACTTCAATTTTGGTCCCGATTACCTGCTCAAAGGTACGAGCGACGTCATTGGGACGGGCAATATCGTCTACGGACAGCTGGGCTACCTGACGCCGAAATTCAGCGAAAAGGTCAAGCTCCAGCCCTACGCCTCCTACTCGCACCGGATGCTGGAAGCCAATCCCAATGCGTCTTCGACCTTGGGGATCGGTGCCAATGCGTACCTGGACGGCCACAACTGCAAGGTCACGGTTGAGTACCAAAACAGCCAAAATCCGGCGGGCGACCGCTCCGGCAAGGCTGTCATCCAGGCCATGATCTACCTCTAATCTTGATTTCCACTTCACAACCACCGCCTTATGTTATCCAAAGAAAAAGCCCAACGTTACTGGAAGAAGAACCTACGGCTGCTGGCGATTCTGCTCACCATCTGGTTCATCGTTTCCTTCGGCTTTGGCATCCTGCTCGCCGAGCCCCTTAATACCATCCGCTTCGGAGGGTTCAAGCTCGGGTTCTGGTTTGCCCAACAAGGAGCCATCTTTTCCTTCATCATCCTGGTCTTCGTGTATGTGGTCCGCATGAACCGCATTGACCGCGAATTTGATGTCGACGAACAATAATTCCCACTGACTTTCAATCACTGTCAATTATGGATGTACAAACTCTCACATATATCATCGTAGGCGTCACGTTTGCCCTCTACATCGCGATCGCCTTGTGGAGCCGCGCCGGCTCTTCGAAAGAATTCTACGTGGCCGGGGGCGGGGTTCCGCCGCTCGCCAACGGGATGGCCACCGCGGCCGACTGGATGTCCGCGGCCTCCTTCATCTCCATGGCCGGACTGATCTCCTTCTCCGGCTACGACGGCTCTGTATACCTGATGGGCTGGACCGGTGGATACGTACTCCTGGCCTTACTCCTGGCGCCCTACCTTCGAAAATTTGGGAAGTTCACGGTGCCGGACTTTGTGGGTGACCGCTACTATTCCCAAACGGCCCGGACCGTGGCTGTGGTCGCTGCCATCTTCATCTCCTTTACCTATGTCGCCGGTCAGATGCGCGGCGTGGGGGTGGTCTTCTCCCGCTTCCTGGAAGTGGATGTCAATGTCGGAGTGATCATCGGGATGGCAATTGTATTCTTCTACGCGGTATTGGGCGGAATGAAAGGCATTACCTATACCCAGGTCGCCCAGTTCTGTATCCTCATCTTTGCCTTCATGGTCCCGGCCATCTTCATCTCGCTCATGATGACCGGTACGCCGATCCCCCAGCTGGGCTTCGGGTCTGAGGTCGCCGATGGCACCTTCCTCCTCGACAAATTAGATGGCCTGCACCAGGAACTAGGCTTTGCGTCATATACAGATGGGTCGAAACCCACCATTGATATTTTCTTCATCACCGCAGCCCTGATGGTCGGTACGGCCGGTCTGCCCCACGTAATTGTACGTTTCTTCACTGTGCCCCGCGTCCGGGACGCGCGGAAGTCGGCCGGTTGGGCGCTGATCTTCATCGCCATCCTCTACACGACGGCTCCTGCCATCGCTGCATTTGCCCGCACCAACCTCATCGCGACGGTCAACAATGCGCCCCGTTCTGAAATGCCGGAATGGTTTGTGAACTGGGAAGAAACCGGTCTGATCAAATACGAAGACAAAAACAACGACGGCCTGATCCAGTATGTGGGCAGCGCCGAAAAGAATGAGCTGACCATTGACAAGGACATCATGGTCCTCGCCAACCCGGAGATCGCCCAGCTTCCGAACTGGGTCGTGGCCCTTGTGGCAGCGGGGGGCTTGGCCGCCGCCTTGTCGACAGCAGCCGGCTTGCTGCTGGTCATCTCGACGTCCGTCTCGCACGACTTGTTCAAGAAGCAGTTGCGACCGAACATGACGGACAAGCAAGAGCTCCGGATCGCCCGGATCGCCGCCGCCTTCGGCGTCATCGTTGCGGGTATCCTCGGCATCTATCCGCCTGGATTTGTGGCGGAAGTGGTCGCCTTCGCCTTCGGATTGGCCGCGTCGAGCTTCTTCCCAGCCATCGTGATGGGCATCTTTGACAAGCGGATGAACCGCCAGGGTGCCGTCTCCGGGATGATCACCGGACTGGCCTTCACCACGGTCTACATTGTCCTGTTCCGTTTCATCCTCCCCGAATACGACAATCCGGATTACTGGCTGTTCGGCATCTCCCCGGCTGGCATCGGAACCCTCGGCATGTTCCTGAACTTCGCCGTCTCCTACATCGTCTCCCGACGCACCCCGGCTCCCCCCATTGATGTTCAAAATCTGGTGGAAGACATCCGGGTACCGCGTGGCGCTGGTGATGCCCACGTCCACTGATCCCAGAAGGCCAGGTTGGGATTCCTCCCGGCCTGGCCTATCTCTTTCCCCTCATTTTTTAGCTGCTTTTTCATAATTTATCTCTGACTACAATGAAAACGGTACTTTCCTCTCGCATGTCCGCCCTGTTTGTAACTGTTTACATGCTGGGAACCCTCTTCCTCCGCTTCCTGATCGAGCCCCAACTGGGCGGCGCGATTTGGATTTCGGTGGCGCTGGGTGGATTTGGATTGGTCTTCCTGTGGGCCCTGGGAAGGGCAAGGTTTCTGAACTTTGAATTCCTGTTTGGGCCGAAAAACGAACAGGAGGCCGGCACATGAAGCGGTCACTGGGCCGGAAATTCGTGTTTGTGGTGGGAGTGGCTTTTCTCCTGTTCAATTTTCCCTTGGTAAAACTCTTTGATCAGGTCCCCGCTTCTTCCTTCCCCCGATCCTACCTGCTGTTTTTCCTCTTTTGGTCCATCCTCGTTTTGACCTTGTTCCTGGTCGTCCGAAAACCCTTATCCTCGTCCGCTGCGCATGAATGAAGGCTGGGTCATAGCGGTAGCCTGCCTGTACCTGACGGGCCTGTTTGGAATCGCCTATTGGGGTGACAAACAAGCGCGTCGGGGCCGCAAATGGACCCGGAGCCCCTGGATTTATAGCCTTTCCCTGGCTGTTTACTGCACCGCCTGGACCTTCTTCGGAAGTGTGGGGGATGCCTCCCGAAACGGGATGAGCTTCCTTGCGATCTACATCGGTCCCAGCCTGGTGATCCCCCTGGCGTGGATCTTCTGGCGGCGCTTCATGCGCATCTGCAAGACGCAACGGATTTCTTCTTTTGCGGACTTTCTTTCGACCCGGTACGGTCGGAGCAGCCGGGTCGGGGTTTTGGTGACCATCTTCATGGTCATGGGGGTGATTCCCTATATCTCCATCCAGCACAAGGCCATTTCGGACAGCTTTGAGGTCCTGACGCATTGGAGTGGGGGAAATGGAGAAACCAACAGCATGTTCCAGGACAGCGCATTTTACTTTGCCCTGCTCCTCACGCTCTTTACCATCCTGTTCAGCACCCGGAAAATTGAATCTACCGAGCGCAATGCCGGTCTGGTAGTCGCCGTCGCCGCCGAATCCGTGGTGAAATTGCTGGCCTTCCTGATTGTGGGCGCCTTTGTAGCTTGGTTTTCATTCGATGGATTGGGGGAAATCTTCCAAACTGCGGCCGACAACCCTGAACTGGAACGCTTGCTGCACATCGACCAGGGCGAAGGCTACGGCGGATGGTTCTTTCTCGTATTATTGGCCATGGGCGCTTTTCTTTTCCTACCGCGCCAATTCCAGGTGGGTGTCATTGAAAATGCCGACGCCAATCACCTGCGCAAGGCCATCTGGATGTTCCCCCTGTACCTCCTGCTGATCAATTTCTTTGTGATGCCCGTGGCCCTCGGCGGCAATATTATCTTCCCAGACGGATCGGTCTCGGGCGATATCTTCATGCTGGCCATTCCCCTGGACTCAGGAGAACCCCTCGTCGCGCTGATCGCCTTCATCGGCGGCTTTGCGGCTTCCACCAGCATGATCATCGTCTCCTCGATCGCCCTGGGACTTGCTCTCAGCAACAATATCCTGATGCCGGCCCTGATCAAGGCCCCCCGGTTGCGCAACCGGGTCCGCCAATTGGGCAAGACCGCCCAATACTCCCGGCGGTTCAGCATCGCGGCCATCATTCTGCTGGCCTATCTGTTCTACCGATTCGTCGCCGCGCCTTATTCCCTCGCCCAGATTGGCCTCATCTCCTTCGTCGCCGTCTCCCAATTTATTCCCGCGTCCCTCGGAGGCATTTTCTGGAAACAAGGCAACCGCCGGGGAGCCGTCACCGGACTCATCGCAGGCTTCGCCCTGTGGTTTTTCACCCTGATCCTCCCTACCCTGCCCGATTCGTTGCTCGGGACCTCTACCCTGGTCAGTGATGGCCTCGGCGGAATTTCCGGTCTGCGCCCCACGGCACTGTTTGGCATGGAAGGACTGGACGTCATTTCCCACGGAACCTTCTGGAGCCTGTTGTTCAATACGCTTCTTTACGTCGGCGTTTCCCTCTTTACCAAGCAGGATTCGGTCGAACGCAACCAGGCCGAGGTATTCGTGGACATCTTTGAATACGCGGAATACTACGAATCTTCTATTGCCCGGCGCGGGGTGGCCAAGGTCACGGACATCCGCAGTCTGCTGGAGGATTTTCACCAAAAGGAGTATGTGGAGCGCGCTTTTGATGTCTTTGCCCGCAAATACCTGATCGACTGGGAGCAATACGAAGAAGCCGACGCCCGCCTGATCACCTTTGCGGAAAAGCTGTTGACGGGAATTGTGGGGGCTGCTTCGGCCCGGGTCCTGGTTTCGACGGTGGTGCAGGAAGAAAAGGTGTCCATGGAAGATGTATACCTGATCCTGCGGGAGTCCCAACAGGTGCGGACGACCAACCGGGAATTGAAGGAGAAGTCAGATGAATTGAAAAAAGCCACAGAGGCGCTGCGGGAGGTCAACGAACAACTCAAGCAGCAGGACGTGTTGAAGATGAATTTTTATACACGGTCACCCACGAGCTGCGGACTCCCCTAACAACCATTCTGGCCTTGTCCGAGCTGCTGTTGGATGTGGAAGACATGGAGGATGAGGAGCGGGAAAAATTTCTGAATACGATCATGCAGGAGAGTGAGCGGATGGGACGCCTGATTTCGCTGGTGTTGGATTTGGAGAAGTACGAGTCGGGAAAACAAAAATTGCTGCTGACAGAGGTGGATATGGTGAAGATGGTGCAGGAAGTCAGCTTTGAAATTCGGCCCCAGGCCGAATCACGGGGGATCGACCTGGTCGTCGATCTCCAACTCTCGGCGCCCCGTTTGCAGGGCGACGCCGACAAACTCAAGCAGGTCATGTTGAACCTGCTGACCAATGCGCTGAAATTCTGCCGCCAGCCCGGAGGGCGCATTGAGGTCTCCATGTACCGCTACGACCGCAGCATCAAGGTCAATGTGGAAGACAATGGAGAGGGGCTGGCCCCGGATGAGCAAACATCGATCTTTGATAAATTTTACCAGGTTCGGTCCCGGGGGAATGCGCCCCGGCCCGGCAGTGGCTTGGGCTTGGCAATCTGCAAGCAGATTGTTGAATTGCACGGAGGGACGTTGTGGGTGGAAAGTGAGTTGGGAAAAGGAGCTAAATTTTCGTTTCTTATTCCCCTCCAAGCCTCAAAATAGCCCATGAAGACTCCCCACAAGGTGCTGATTGTTGACGACGAGCCCAATATCGTCATGTCCCTGGACTACCTCTTTCGCCGAAAGGGCTACGAGGTGTTTGTGGGACGGGACGGGGAAGAAGCGTTGGCGCTGCTGAATGACCATTCTCCGGACTTGCTGCTGCTGGACATCATGATGCCCAAGGTGAATGGCTACGAGGTCTGCGAATATGTCCGCTCGACGGAACGGCTCGCAGCCTGCAAAGTGGTTTTCATGTCGGCCAAGAGCAAAGAGGCGGACATTGAAAAGGGATTGGCGCTGGGGGCTGACCTCTACGTTCCCAAACCCTTTTCGACCCGTGATCTGATGAAGAAAGTAAAAGTCCTCCTGGATCAACCTGGTTCATAAGGCCGCTCAAGCGGCCACCCCGGATACGCTTCCCCGGAAGCGTGCCCATTTTCCTTACCCAATGCAATAACTCAAAAACTTAAATGGCTATGGATTTGCGACTCCAATCATTCGAAGCGTACCAGGAAGCATACCAACACAGCGTCGACAACCCCGAAGAGTTCTGGGGCGGCATTGCTTCCCAGTTCCAATGGCGAAAGAAATGGGACAAGGTCCTGGAATGGGACTTCGAAGGGCCCGATGTCAAATGGTTCATCGGCGGCAAACTGAACATCACCGAAAACTGTCTGGACCGACACCTGGAAACCCGCGGCAACAAGATCGCCCTGATTTGGGAACCCAATGATCCGACCGACAAGGTCCGCCGCTATACCTACAAGGAACTGCACGCTGAAGTCGGACGATTCGCAAACGTCCTGAAAGCCCACGGCATCCAAAAAGGCGACCGCGTCTGCCTGTACATGCCCATGATCCCCGAACTGGCCTTTGCCACGCTGGCCTGCGCCCGGATTGGCGCCATCCACTCGGTGGTCTTTGCCGGTTTCTCCGCCAAAGCCCTCGCGGACCGCATCCAGGATGCAACCTGCAAGATGGTCATCACCGCCGACGGCATCGCCCGCGGCGCGAAGCAAATTCCCGCAAAGCGGGTCGTCGATGAGGCCCTCAAGTCCTGCGATTCGGTGGAAACCGTCCTCGTCGCCCAGCACCTCGGTTGGGAACCCAATATGGTCGAAGGACGGGACGTTTGGCTCCACGACGCCCTCGAAGGCATCGGATCGGACTGCCCGGCCGAAGAAATGGACTCGGAAGATCCCTTGTTCATCCTCTATACCTCCGGCTCCACCGGCAAACCCAAGGGCGTCGTCCATACCACCGGCGGCTACATGGTCTACACGACCTATTCCTTCGCCAACGTCTTCCAATACGAAGAAAGCGATATCTACTGGTGTACTGCTGACATTGGTTGGATCACCGGCCACAGCTATATCCTCTACGGCCCACTCGCGGCGGGAGCGACCACGGTCATGTTCGAAGGGGTTCCGACCTACCCGGATCCCGGCCGTTTCTGGCAGGTCGTCGACAAGCACAGCGTCAACCAGTTTTACACCGCTCCGACAGCCATTCGGGCCCTCATGGCCTATCCGTTGGACCACGTCCTGAGTTATAGCCTGGATTCCCTCAAGGTTTTGGGGACCGTTGGCGAGCCCATCAATGTGGAGGCCTGGAACTGGTACCACCTGCACGTGGGCAAGGAGCGTTGTCCGATTGTGGATACGTGGTGGCAAACAGAGACGGGCGGCATCATGCTGTCCGGGCTGGGGGCGCATAGCCCCATGAATCCGTGCCACGCGGGACTTCCTTTGCCGGGCATCCAGCCGGTCCTGCTCGACCCGGACGGCAATGAAATCACCGAAAATGAGCAGGAAGGCCTCTTGTGCATCAAGCATCCCTGGCCGTCGATCCTGCGGACGACCTGGGGCGACCACGAACGCTGCCGCAATACCTATTTCAGCGCCTTCAATGGCCACTATTTCACCGGTGACGGTGCCAAGCGCGACGCCAATGGCCTGTTCCGGGTCATCGGCCGGGTGGACGATGTCATCAACGTCTCGGGACACCGCCTGGGCACGGCCGAAATCGAGAATGCGATCAACCTGAACAAGCGGGTCGTCGAATCGGCGGTGGTGGGCTATCCCCACCCGATCAAGGGCCAATCCATCTATGCGTATGTGATTTTGAAAGATGGCGATGTGGATCCGGAAACGGTCCGCGGCGAAATTGTGGAGTCGGTGGTGGATGTGATTGGGAAAATTGCGCGGCCCGAGAAGATTCAGTTTGTGAGCGGGTTGCCGAAAACGCGAAGTGGAAAAATTATGCGCCGCATCCTCCGCAAAGTGGCGGAAGGTACGGCCGATAACTTGGGTGACACCTCGACCTTGCTCGACCCGGATGTGGTCGACGAGATCAAAGCGGGTGCACTCGTCTGATACCGTGCTAATTTAAAATGGGCCCCTTGTGACCAGTGGTTGCAAGGGGTTTCTTGTTGGAATCAGTTGGCCTCCAATTGGGCGAGGGAATCGACGAGGGAAAAGAAATCGGGGCGGCTGTGCAGGAGAATGAAATCAGGATCGGACTGCAACCGGTCCGCATCCAGAAAACCCAATTTCACCGCCGTCTGGAGGTGACTCCAGGTTTCATCGGCATTCTGGCGGCGGCCCGCCAGTTTCGCTTGTAGCACCGCCCATTCGGAATTCTCCGGGTCAATCCACTCATAAATCTGGGCGTATTTCTCGGCATTGATAAGGTCTTGTTGGGCGAGGAATTCGTTGGTATAGCTGTAACTGAGCAGGCTCAACAAATTCACCCCGCGCATGGTCATTTTCCCGTCTTCATTGTCCTGCTCTCCTTCCTTCCGCAAGCGCCGGGCTTCTTTTTCCCAGAAATCCAGGCCTTCCGTCTGGAGCTTGAACTGAAAATCCTGCCGCAACCGGGCCTCCTCTTCCATTCGCTGGCGGTCCTCCATGACGGCCTGCCGATACGCCAATTTGCGTTGGGCGGCCTGAAGTCGCGGACGAAACTCCTCTATATCGCCCCCCAACCAGCTCAACTCTTTTTCCAACCGCTGCATTTCATTGCGGGGATCGTTGGGCTCGCCTTCCGCCTGAATCTTCTTCTGACAGGCTTCGAGGCGCGCCGAATCCACTGGCAGGGTCCCATATTCCATGGCCCGGAAATCCAGCCAATCCCATGCGTCGCCCATCGTTTCGGCGGGGGGCCACGTATGGCCGCCATCCACGACCTCCAACCAGTTGGGTTTGCCGCCGGTGGTCAGCGCCATGTGGACCTGGACCATTTCCAGGTAATTGAAGTCCTCGTCCCCGACGATGCCGAAGACCGAGAAGCCGCGTTCCTGCGGTTGGGGGGCCATTCCCGCCCCACAGGTCACCACCCCGGCCACCTCCTGGCGTTGGGCTGCGGTGAGGTAGGCGATGCGGGCGCCTCCGCTGAATCCAGCGAGGTAAATTCGCCCAGGATCGACTTCGTAATGGGCCAATAGCTGGTCCAGGGTGCGGGAAACGGCCGTGATATTTTGCTGGGCGGGGCGGCCATTCTGGCTGTTGTGGGAACCCACCAGGATCCAACCTCGCTGCGCAGCGAGGTCCTGATACTCCTTGACCGGGCGGTCTCCATCACCCTGGGCATCCAGGGCCAGGATCAGAGGAGCTTGGGCGGGGCGTTGAGAGGGGAGGAAAATGGACATCTGGAGGTCCTCCGCCCCAGGGACCGGCACTTGCCGGTGCAATTGGTCGGGTGCCAAGCTGGGTTTGGCCGGCAGGGTATCCTGAGGAGCTGCCATCGGCTCCGCGCTCGGAGTCGACTCGCCACAGGACATCGCAACGATGGCCAAGCACCAGATCATGATCATGCGCTTCATGCATTCAATTTCCGACTTTTCCCCACCCAAAATCAACTGTATCCATTTCTTCGCCCTTTATTTCCCGAACAACACCCCATCGTCGCACTACCTATATATATAATGCAAGAGCAGCCACGGGACCGCGGCTGCTCTTTATCCAAAAATGCTTTCCTAAAATACTTATTTGATCATCGCAATGCTCCGTTCCAGGAATTGCGTGAGTTCGGGCCCTTGCAGGAGGCCCTGGGACAGGCGGGCCAGGTCCAACAAGTGCTTGGCCGTGGATTCCTGGGGTTCACCTTCCGTCGCCAGCAATTGCTCGGCGATTTCGTGGCTCGTGTTCACGATCACGGTGTACTGCTCGGGCAATTGCTCGCGCATCCCGCTGAGCATGGCCTGCTCTTGCATGCGCCGCATGAACTCGGGCCGCACAATGACGACCGGCATTTGTTCGCTGCCGAGGGCTTCGGTCTTGACGGAAGTGCCGTCTTTGGCCACGCCTTTGAACAGCTCTTCGATGGCTTTTTCCTGATCCTCGCTCAACACGCTCACTTGCGCTTCGTCTTTCTCGATCAGCTTGTCCACAGAATCGGCATCGACCCGCTTCCAGTTCGTCTTCTCCAACTTCCGCTCCATCAATCCAATGAAGTGGCTGTCAATCAGACTGCTCATCAGCAGGACGTCGTAGCCTTTGTTGGTGGCAGACCGGACAAAGATGTCCTGCGCCACCTTGTCATTGGCGTAGAGGTAAACCAGCGTATCGTTCTTGTCGGTCTGGTTGTCGGCGATTTTCTGCTTGTATTCGTCCAGGGTGAAGAACTCACCATTGACATTTTCCACCAAGCAAGCGTCTTCCACCCGATCGTAGAATTTCTCGTCCGAGAGCATGCCGTACTTGATGAAGACCTCGATGTCCTTCCATTTTTCCTGGTACTTGTCCCGGTCTTCCTTGAACAGATTTTTGAGCTTGTCCGCGACCTTCTTGGAAATATAGGTGCTGATTTTGCGGACGTTGGAATCGGTCTGGAGGTAGGAGCGCGAAACGTTGAGGGGGATGTCGGGCGAATCGATCACGCCCTGGAGGAGGCCCAGGTATTCGGGGACGATGTCTTCGACGTTGTCGGTGATGAACACCTGACGGCTGTAGAGGTGGATTTTGTCCTTCTTGAGCTCGACTTCGTTGCGGAGCTTGGGAAAATAGAGGATGCCAGTGAGTTCGAAGGGGTAATCAACGTTGAGGTGGATCCAGAACAGGGGCTCGCCGGAGAAGGGATACATTTGTTTGAAAAACTCAATGTACTCTTCGTCGGAAATTTCGGCCGGCGGCTTGGTCCAGATCGGCTTGGTCTCATTGATGGTTTCCCCATCGAACTTGATCTCAAAGGGCAGGTATTTGCAGTACTTGTCGAGGATGCCCTTGAGTCGGCTGGCTTCCAGAAATTCATCGCTGTCCTCGCCTACGTGGAGGACAATATCGGTTCCCCGCTCTTTGCGGGACAATTTTTCGAGGGTGTATTCGGTCGAACCGTCGCAGGTCCAGTGGACGCCGCCAGTATTTTTGCGGTAGGAGCGGGTGAAAATCTCCACTTCGTCTGCCACCATAAATGCAGAGTAGAAGCCGAGCCCAAATTGGCCGATGATTTCCTTGGTGTCCTTGACCTCTTTGAATTTCTTGACAAATTCTTCGGCTCCGGAAAATGCCACCTGGTTGATGTACTTCCGGACTTCGTCGCCTGACATTCCGATCCCCCGGTCTTTGATGGTGATCGTCTTGGCTTCCTTGTCCAGCTCAATTTCGATGGTCAGGTCACCCAATTCATCTTTGTACTTCCCAATCGCGGCCAGGTGCTTCACCTTGCGGGTGGCATCAATGGCGTTGGCGACCAATTCCCGCAGGAAAATTTCGTGGTCGCTGTACAGGGATTTCTTGATGATGGGGAAAATGTTCTCGGTATGGACAGAAATATTACCTTTTTCGATGTCCTGCTTTTTTTCTTTCGTCTCGGCCATAGTAGTTCGGATGCGGTTATTTTTCTACGTGTCCTATTTACCCTAAAAAGTATGCCAGAGACCAAAAGGTGACAGATTGGCGGGGAAGAATGACGGAATGGCGGGAAAAAGAAAAAAAACGGGATGACACGGGGAAAAATGGGGGCGGAATGGCATTCAAATCCATACAACACCTGGCAATGCAAACCGCCCCAACCGGAGGAGATTCCAGTTGGGGCGGTCAAAACTGACTATTGGTTTGGATCAATAAGCCTTGGCGAAAATCACTTTCTGAGCGGAAGGATTGCCAGTGAAGATACATTGGCCCGGCTCCTTGTCCCCATCCAACGGAATGCAGCGGATGGTCGCTTTGGTCTCGGCCTTGATCTTATTGGCGGTTTCGGTCGTGCCGTCCCAATGGGCGTAGACAAATCCACCTTTGTTGGCGATGAGGTCCTGGAATTCTTCCCAGGAATTGGCATCGTGGGTATTCTCAGCGCGGAAGTCGAGGGCTTTCTGGCGGATATTCTGCTGAATCTCGTCCAACAGGTCTTTGATTTTGTCCGCTGCCCCTTCCAACTCCAGGCTCATTTTTTCCTTGGTGTCCCGGCGGGCCACTTCGATTTTCCCTTCCTTCAAATCCCGCGGCCCAATGACCACGCGGACGGGCACTCCCTGAAGTTCGTACTGGGCAAACTTCCATCCGGGGCGACGCTTGTCATCGTCGTCGAGCTTGACCCGGATGCCGAGGGCCTTGAACTTCTCGATCATTTCCTTGGAGGCGGCCGCCACGACTTCTTTGTCGGCGGGCTTATTGCCAAGGGGAACGATCACTACCTGGTGCGGCGCCACGGAAGGCGGGAGGATGAGTCCCTGGTCGTCGGAGTGGGCCATGATGAGCGCACCGACCAAGCGGGTGGACACCCCCCATGAGGTTGCCCAAACGTGCTCGGGCTTGTTCTCGCGGGAAAGGTAGGTCACGTCGAAGGCCTTGGCAAAGTTCTGGCCGAGGAAGTGGCTGGTGCCGGCCTGAAGGGCCTTCCCGTCCTGCATGAGCGCCTCAATGCAATAGGTATCGACGGCGCCGGGGAACTTTTCGTGCTCGGGCTTGACTCCCTGAATTACCGGGATGCAGAGGAATTCCTCTGCAAACGTGGTATAGACGTCGAGGATTTTCAGGGTCTCTTCGACGGCTTCTTCGGAGGTCTCGTGGGCCGTATGGCCTTCCTGCCAGAGGAATTCGGCCGTGCGGAGGAACAAACGGGTGCGAAGTTCCCAGCGCATGACGTTGGCCCACTGGTTGATGAGCAGGGGCAGGTCCCGGTATGACTGAATCCAGTCGCGGTAGGTATTCCAGATGATGGTTTCGGAAGTCGGCCGAATGATGTATTCTTCTTCGAGGCGGGCATCGGGATCCACGACGACCCCGTCCCCGGCGGGATTTTTCTTGAGGCGGTGGTGGGTGACGACGGCACACTCCATCGCAAAGCCATCGATGTGATCGGCCTCTTTGCTCATGAAAGATTTGGGGATGAGCAGAGGGAAATAGGCATTGACGTGTCCAGTTTCTTTGAACATGTCGTCCAATTGTCGCTGCATTTTTTCCCAGATGGAAAAGCCATAGGGTTTGATGACCATGGACCCTTTGGTGGCGGAATGTTGGGCTAAATCGGCCCTGACAACCAAATCATTGTACCATCCGCTGTAATTCTCTGCTCGGGTGGGAAGTTTTTCGGCCATTTCTTTATATATGGTATGGTTTTTGCACTAAACAAATTGAAGGATTTTGGTTATTTTTATAATCCTTCGGTTGCACAACATCCAGCGGTTGCACAACGACCGGCAATTTATTTAGAATCGCTCTCAGTTAAAACATTGTAGGGAGAATATATGAAGACCACGATTTACACCATGCTTGTTCTGAGTCTCGTCTGGCTGACGAGTTGCTCAAACCGACGGTACACAGCGTCTACTCCAGAGTACGATGATGTCTACTATACTTCTCAAGATGCCCCCGTACAGCAGCCTCCGGTCAGTTCGGATGCGTCCAATATTGGCAACGGGGGGGCTGAGGATCGGTTTACGTCGGTCAACAATCAGCCTCGTGTAAATGGCAACGGCAATAATTTTGACGATGGATTTGCCGCCCGGAATACCGGTCGCTTTGATACCCGTAACTACGGGTACTATGACGACCCGAACTGGGATCCGTACTTCGACGATGACTATTATTATTCTCGTCGGGTTCGCCGGTTCAATACCCGTGGCTTCAACTACTACGATCCCTATTTTGCCTACGACCCCTATTATGCCATCGGAACCCGTACGTGGAATGTTTACCGCTACGATCCCTGGTGGTACGATCCGGTCTTCTACTCAGGTCCCTCCTACTCCTGGACCCTTTCCTGGGGTCGTCCGGGCTATTATTACTATCCCTCCCAGTTCAATACCTTCGGCTGCTGCGGTGGCGGATGGAATAACGGGTGGAACAATGGCTGGAACGGCGGTTGGAATTACGGCTGGAACAATAGCTGGGGTGGCAACTCCTGGAATTCCTGGAGCACGACGAACTATTACTATTCCAGTGGCTGGTCGACCTACTACGGTGGCGGCTGGGGTGGCTACTACAATACTGGCTTCGTCAATGGCGGCCCCGGATGGAATCAATGCGTAACCGGGACTCCGACGGGTTGGGCCAGCGGCGGCTGGAATGGTGGTGGCATTCGCCAAAACACCCGTCCGACCACGCGTCCCGGTTCGCTCGCATCGAATGGCAGCGGCGGTTACGTGGTACAAGGCGGCAACATCAATAACAACAACAATAATGGTGGTGTGACTGGAAGCAGCGGCGGCAATTCCCGTCCGGTCCGTCCTTACCAGTCCGCTAATTATACGACTTCCGCCAACTCTCCCTACGCTGGCACGCCGAATCCGGGCGGTCGCCCGAATCCCAATGCTGGCAACCCGAATGTAGGCAATGTCAATACTGCCAATGGCACATCTACGCTCAGCAACAACGGAAACAATGGCAACAATGGTGGAAATACCGGCAACAATACCGGCCGTCCTTACCAAGGTTACCAGATGATCGATCCGCCCCCGCCCCGTGGCGACGATGGCAATCCTTCTAATGTGACCTCTCGTCCGAATACTTCGAACAACGGTTCCGGTGGTCGCCCGACGAATACTTCCACGCCCAACAGCGTAGGCCGTCCGTCGAATACCTCGCGTCCGACTACGGTTACCCCGAGCAATACCCGCCCGACGAATACCTCGACTCCGAACAGCGTAGGTCGCCCGTCAAATACTTCGCGCCCGAGTACGGTTACGCCGAGTAATACTCGTCCGACGAATACTTCGCGCCCGAATACGGTCACGCCGAGCAATACCCGGCCGTCGAATACCTCGCGCCCCAGCACGGTTCGCCCGAGCAACAGCGATGTACGCCCCAACAACAATGTGGAGCGTCCCAGCCAGAATTATTCGACTCCCCGTCCGAGCAACAACAATTACTCGCGTCCGAGCAATACCCGGCCCAGCAACAGCAGCAACCGGCCTTCCAACAATTACTCGACGCCTCGTTCGGTCCAGCCGTCCAACAGCGGCAACTCCCGTCCGAGTACGACCCGGCCCAGCAATAGCAGCCGTCCGTCCAACAATTACTCGACGCCCCGTTCGGTCCAGCCTTCCAACAGTGGAAGCTCCCGTCCGAGCTCGACCCGGCCGTCCCGCAGCAGCGGGTCGTCCAGTAGCCCGTCGAGAAACTACTCTCAACCTTCTCGCAGCAGCGGATCGTCCAGCAGCCCGTCCCGGAATTATTCCTCTCCTTCCCGGAGCAGTGGATCGAGCAGCAAGCCTTCCCGCAGCTACAGCTCTCCCTCCCGGAGTTCCAGCAGCCCCAGCCGTACGCGGAGCAGCAGTCCTTCCCGGTCTTCGAGCAGTCCGTCGAGATCAGGCTCTTCCCGGCGTCGTTAATAGACTCCCGCATCATTCACCGGAAACCCTGAATACGGTTTAGCACAATGAAAAGAACGATCATATTTTGGGCCCTGCCCTTGATGGTACTCTGGGGAAGCGGAGGGGCTATTGCCCAGAATGAGCTGGATGCTTTCCGGTATTCAGGAAGCACTCCCTTTGGAACGGCACGTTCCAATGCCATGGGAAATGCCTTTTCGGCGGTGGGAGCAGATTTCTCTGCCACTACCCTGAATCCTGCGGGCCTCGGTGTCTACCGCCGAAGTGACCTGATGTTCACTCCCGTCCTGCGGATCACCGGGAACGAGAGTCAATACCTGGATGTCAGCAACTCCAATGCTACCCGCACGGCCTTCAACCTGGGGAACTTCGGGTATGTCTACAACAGCTCCGTTCGCAAATACAACCCCGAAACCCGTCGCCGGGAACCGGCCCAATCAGGATTGACCTCGGTCTCATTTGCGGTTGGATATAACCAAGTGGACAATTTCAATCGCCGCACAGAATTTGACACTTACAATTCTGAGAGCAGCATGACCGAATATTTTTCGGACTGGGCCAGCGGACAGAGTATCAACACAATCTTCAATGAGCAGACCTTGCCCAGCATGGCGGCCGCCGGCTGGTTAATCGATACCTTCCAGGTGGATGGCAACTGGATTGGAGCTGCCCAAGGGGGCGGTGTCCGCCAGCAGTTTTCCCAGGAGGAACGGGGTCGGAACAACGAATGGAACTTCGGCTTTGCCGGCAATGTGAATGACAAGCTGTACGCTGGTATTTCACTGGGCGTACAGGGCCTCCGGTACAATTCGGAGTTCATTTACAATGAAACGGACGTCAACAATATCCATCGGGTTTGGGCGGCTGACAGCACTCCCTTTAATCAGCTGACTTACTCAGATGTATATGAGGTCCGCGGCAGCGGCGTCAACATCCGCCTGGGCATCATTGGGCGTCCGGTGGACTTCCTGCGGATTGGGGTTTCCTTCCAGTCTCCCACGTGGATTTCGATGACGGACAATTACTCCACCCAATTGCTGGGCTATCTGGACAATGATCCCAATGCCTACGGCTACGAGAATCCGCTCGCGGCCACATTTACCTACAACTACACGACTCCCTACCGGGTAACCCTCGGCCTCATGGGACTGATCGGTAAATACGGCTTCATTTCGGCCGACTTTGAATACCTCGACTATACGAGCTCCCGATTCAGTTCTGACGTCTCTCCTGTGAGCGCCTTTTATTACAGCTTCGCAAACGAGAACCAGGCCATTTCGGACATATTTAGTTCGGCTTATAACCTGCGTTTGGGAGGCGAACTTCGGTTCGGACCCGGACGTTTTAGATTGGGTTATGCCAATTATGGAGCCATTGTAAAACCCGAGTACCTTCAGTACCTGGACTACGAAACTGGAAACATCAATAATATTGATGGAGGTCGCCAGATATACTCAGGCGGTCTTGGAATCAAGCAGAAAAATTTCTATCTTGATTTTGCTTATATGCGGGAATACGCCTCGGAGCGACGCTTATTCTACACCGTCTCCGATCCCAACGGATTTTCCCCTGAGCTTATTAACCGTTTAATAACCAATATCTACTCAATGACAATAGGATTTACCTTCTAATATTTTTTAACCAAACATATTTTAGATGACGCATCTATACCCTTTTTATTCTTAGCAATGCGTAAACCATAAGGAGGGTGTTATTATGAGTAATCCTATTCGTCAAATCCTACCTGACGATTTATTCCGAGTCTTGCTTGAGCTCAATCTCATCAACCGAAAGGTCTTGAGAGATTTTGAGATCAAACGGAAGTACAAGCTGCTACGGCGGCAAGGATTGAAATCCGCTGAGGCCATCGATGCCTTGCTGGAGCAATATCCTTATCTTCAGTTTGATACCGTCCGGAAGATTATTTATTCAATCAAACTTCCGGAAGAAGTTGCGGTTTTGGTCGACGGATAACCCACTGGCAATACTTTCCCCAGGAAAGCAAATTAAGAAGAACGAATAGCCAGTACCGAAACGTCCATCAGGCGGCAAACGAATCCAAATCAAAGTATCGGAGAATTCCGGTGAGTATATCCATCAGAAGGCTATCTGACGTGGAGCATAAGTCCCTTCAGGTATTCGCCCTCGGGATGAAATATGCTCACCGGATGATCCGGTGATTGTTCCATTTGACAAACAACCTGCACTTCCCGGCCAGCATCTGCTGCAGCTCCAAAGATGATCTTGCGAAACAGATCTTTGGAAATGTGTTGTGAGCAGGAATAGGTAAACAGAAGGCCGCCCGATCGAATTTTTCGGAGGGCTTTCAGGTTGATTTCCTTGTATCCGCGGCTTGCCTTGTCGACGGTGGAGATGTGCTTGGTAAATGCAGGAGGGTCCAGAATGATCAAGTCATAATGGTCTCTTTCCATCGTCTTGAGGTATTCAAAGCAATCGGCCACAATTCCAGCGTGATGGTCCAATGGCCCAAAGTTCATTTGGACATGTTCTTCGGCCTGGGAAATTGCCGAAGAGGAAATGTCCACTGAATCAACGGACTTTGCTCCTCCGGCCAGCGCAGCGATGGAGAATGCCCCTGAATACGAAAAGGCATTCAGAACGGTTTTTCCTTTTGAATACGACCTCACCAAGGCCCTATTTTCCCGCTGGTCAATAAAAAAGCCCGTCTTTTGTCCCCGTTCAATATCCACCCTGAATTTGAGGCCATACTCTTCAAAATCGATTTTTTCTACTCCCCCTTGCACCCATTTCTGCACAGGCTCCTTTTTACTCCCCGACCGAACAAATAAATGTTGGGTCTGAAGGTGCTCTTCTAAAAAACCCTGGATCTCAGGCAGGATTTTCTCCGCCCCTTTTGACCTCAACTGAAGGGATGCCGCCGAGCCGTATATATCCAATACAATTCCTGGAAGCCCATCTCCCTCAGCGTGCACCAATCGATAACCAGTGGTATTGGGAAGATCAAGGATATCGCGCCGGAAATTCAGAGCGCTGGAAAGTTTCTGCATCCAAAATCCTGCATCAATCTCCCCTGAGAGAGGGCCAAAGTGGAACATCCGGCAAGTAAGGGTCGCTTTGGGGGTAAAATGACCGTAACCCAGGCATTCACCTTTATTGGACTGAACTTCTACGATGTCACCTGATTGGGCTTGGGGAGCAACTTTAACAGCACCGCTAAAAATCCAGGGATGCCGCCGTTTAAGGCTCCTTTCACGGCCCGATTTCAGGACCATTGTTGGGAATTGTGCCATAAAATTAGCAAAAAATTTTCGGTTCGCTAAATATTTTTTATATTTGCAGCGTATCGCCATTCAAAAAAGCAAAAAATGACGATAAATGCGGAAGAAGAAGACTGAGGGGATCCGTTTTTTGCACTCAATTCCAATCTTCCAATCACTGTTCAAGGACCACCACCATTTTGGGAAGCGTTCTTTGAAAAGTCATTCTTAGCCCTTGAACAACAGCTGGCCCGGGATCAGGATGAGGATCGAATTTGGTTCTGCTGACTGAGATATTCCTGGACGAAGGGGTGATTCATCTCGATCAATCTGTCACCGTACAGTTTGGGAATCACCGGATGGGTATCGGGACGAAGGGCATATTTCACGTCCTTCTGAATCTGAAGAATATGAAATAAACGATTGAAGTGGGAGGAATTGCGTATGAAATATCTTTTGCGCCGATTGGCGTTGCGGTAAAGCGTCTCAGCGATCAAAGCAGTGTCCTGAAACCGTCTGAATTGACCCTTTAGCCGGCGGACCATGGCCCCGGCAAAGATGGTGTCTTCCAGATTGGGCTTCATTTTCCAACCCGCACACAGCATTACAATGTTTTTGTTCTGCTCAATGAGGTAATTGGCCAAAATACTCAGGTTGGAAAAAGAACCGATGACGATTTCTTCAGCATCGTGTTCAATGGCCGCTTTGATCGCTTGCGTACCATTTGTAGTAGAAATGGCGATGTCTTTGCCCTCAATTTCCTGGGACATGTAGGAAAAAGGAGAATTGCCGAAATCAAAGCCTTCTATTTGCTCTCCATTGCGCTCGGCGGCGGCCAGGAACCCTTGTTCCTGAAGGGAGCGGGCTTCGTCCAGCGTTGCAACGGGAATCATGGAGCGGGCTCCGAAGTGAAACGCAACCGACATGGAGGTTGTCGCCCGCAATATGTCAATGACGACTACAATGGCACCCGAGAGATCAAACTGATCTATCAATGCCGGAGTCATGCATACTCCGATCCATTTCTGGGAACCATCAATTTTGGGAGGTCTCATCATATTTCAGGGCTTACTTCTCGATAAACGGAGGTTTTACGATTTCAGCAGTCAATTGCTTGTTTCGAACCAAAATTTCCAGTTTGGTGCCAGGCTGGGCAAGACCGACGGGGACATACCCCATGCCAATTCCGTATCCCAGAAGCGGGCTCATGGTTCCAGAAGTAACTTTGCCGACGACTTCACCGTTGGAGGCAATATCGTAACCACTCCGGGGAATTCCCCGGTCAATCATCTTAAAGCCCACCAGCTTACGGATGATACCTTGTTCTTTGACTTTTTGGATCGCTTCACGGCCGTTGAAGTCACCTTTTTTCAGCTTGGTAATCCAACCCAGGCCCGCTTCAAGCGGTGAGGTGGTATCATCAATGTCGTTTCCGTAAAGCATATACCCCATTTCCAGGCGCAATGTGTCCCGGGCACCGAGTCCTGTCGGCTCCAGACCCAGCGGAGTTCCTTCTTCAAACAGCGCATCCCAGATTTTTTGAGAATGTTGTTTTCGGAAAAAGATTTCAAAGGTTCGTTCTCCTGTATAGCCGGTCGTTGCGACCAGAAAACGGTCAATTCCCAATACTTCTCCGTAATGGAACCCATAATAGGGCAGATCGCTCACGGGCATTTGGGTCAGCTTCTGAACGATTTCACCGGCCTTTGGTCCTGAGACAGCCAACAGGGACGTCGCATCGGAAATGTCGACCATCTCTGCTCCAATGGACGCATTGGATTCTGAAATCCAGTCCCAGTCCTTCTGGATATTTGCAGCATTGACCACCAACATGTACTGGTCATCCGCAATTCGGTACACGATCAGATCATCGACGATTCCTCCCTGGTGATTGGGAAGGCAGGAATATTGTGCCTTTCCATCCACCAATTTGGCTGCATTGTTCGATGTAACCTTTTGGACCAACTCCAGGGCTTTCGGACCCCTGACAATGAATTCGCCCATGTGACTAACGTCAAAAACACCTGCTCGCTCCCTGACGCAGAGGTGTTCAGCCTTATCACCAGAATAGCGAACTGGCATCTCGTAGCCCGCGAATGGGATCATCTTTGCCCCGAGGCTATGGTGGGTTGCGTTGAGTGTTGTTTTTTTGACTTCTGAATCCATGAAAAGATGGTCTAATTTCCGCGCAAATTAAGAAATATTCGCGTATACCACCAGCATGGGATCAGGGTCCGGGCAATAGAAATCAAGGGAGTGTGGATTCTTCGAAGTGACTGATTCCCCGAGCAAAGGCCAGGATCAGTGATGACATTTTCCCCGGCTCCGACCAATCAAATCCTAAAGGATCTTTGCCTTATCGGCAGCAAACGAGGAAAAGAAAAATTGGGGAGTCCAGATTCTACCCTGGCCGATAGCCCGCTTGTTGAAAGATTTGGCGGTAGTCGGTCCGCTGAATCAGCTCATTGAAGGGTTCATCCGGGTATTTGGCCACGTAAGTTTGGATGATCTTCCAACCCAAATATTGGCCCAATCGGGGGGCGGATTTCCGGTTGAGTTGGCTGGTAAATGGGCTGTCATCGATGTACCGCCGCATCAGATCTGAGTTGACATCGTACAAAACCGGAACGATATCCTTATAGGCCCGTGCCTCGTAGGTATTGGCCCAGTCGATTTGGGCGGTGGTGTAAAAGAGCTTGACGGAATCGGGAACAGATGGCCCCATGACCAAATCAACAAAATGCATTTGCAGCCCCTGCTGGACGATTCGGTCAATCAATACTGGATTTGTTTCGATTCTTGGTTCGGGGATATAGAGATCCGCGTATTTGTGTGCGACCTGGGCGGGGAGGTGCTCCAGGTTGAACCGCCGGCTCAGGTAGCGGGGCAAGTCAGGGGGATAGTACTGGTAATCGGCTCCCATCAAATAATGTAGCCCCACCCCCAGGTATTTGGGAGTAACCACAAATTGCTCCAATCCCTGCTGGATGCTCCTTGGGTAACCATCGGCAAAGGTGACGACCACCGGAATGGGGTGATTGGGGAGGTAGTAATGGATTCGTTTGAAGACCTTTTCAATCTCCTCGGACCAAGCCTCATTCGAAGCGGGAAACGTAGTTGCGACTTCTTCCAATAAATCCAGGGCATTGGAATCGGTGAGAAAATCGGACATGATCACAGTTAAGGCTGAGTCCGTGCCAATGGTATCATTTCCGTAGAAGAACCAGTCCACCAGAAAGTCCTGGTCATCCTTGAAAAACTGGTCAAAAATGACACTTGAGTCAGCCTGGGGATTCGATTGGTATTGGCGGGCAGCCTCTAGCATGTCCAAATCCAACCGATTGGTTCGGAAATCAATCTCGATCTCGTCAAGGGGAAGGTCTCCGGTATCATTTTCACAGCCCTGGAATCCGAGAAGTATCCCGACCAAGGCCATAAACCACCACCCGATTTTTAATTTATTCATGCAGTGTATCCTCTTTGAATTGGCGGCAAAAATATGATTGTAATTTCAAAATGTTTATTTTTGAGGGTGTTGCCGGAACGATTTTTGCTCGGAAAGGCTAAAAAAAATAAGTAACACAATACCAGAACTTATGAAAAGAACCGTCGTCTTTACGATCATGTTGCTGCTACTTTCTCTGGCCGCTGTTAAACCAGCCATGGCCCAGGAAGGGATCAAGATTGGCTTCCGGGCCAGCCCGCTGATCGCTTGGGGAAGCATTGTGGATGACTCCACCAAAACAAAGCCCGAAGGCTTGAACACAAGGGCTGCCCTTGGTTTTTCCTTTGACTTTGTCCTGACCTACGGATTCAGCGAAACCGTTGGAATCCGCACCGGTGTCAATATTGCCACCAAAGGTGTTCGCACCGAAACCGATGAAATTGCCGGCACTCAGCTGAGCGCCAAAACCTCCTTTACTGCCATTGAGATTCCGTTGGGCCTTAAATTCCGCTCCCCGGAAATCGGCAACGGAATGTATGTTGTGGGCCACTTTGGAGTCAATCCGGAGTTGAACTTGCAAAACCGCACCAAATCCACCCTCACCATTGGCGGTGTCAGCACCACCACTGAAACGGTTGATTCAGACGACATCAATCTCTTCACCATGTCTTTCGTTCCCGGGGCCGGATTGGACTGGGAATTTGACTGGGGAATGCTTGAATTCGCCGCGACTTACCACTGGGGATTGCTGAGCTATACCGACACTCAGAGCACCGGAGTAAGTAGCCGTTTGAATTACATCGCGCTGAACCTCGGTTACTTCTTCTAAGGAGAAACCCCATAAAATACACGAAACCGGTGGCCCCTGATTGGCTACCGGTTTTTGTTTTTCTGGAAAATGATTAGGAAATTGATATTTACTTAACGGGTCAACATTATTCCATTTTAAATTAATCACAGAATTGTTAGGGGTATGAAAAAACGATACCAACCACTATTATTACTACTACTCTTGCTGGGTGTAGTTGGCTGGAACCAATCCGCCAATGCCCAGTTAGTCGTCGACTGTTTTCCTTATGTGACAGACTTTGACGACCAAGGCGGCTGCTCTAACTCTTGTGGAGTTGCCTGTCCGCTAACCAATGGCTGGACACAAGGAGTAGACGACACACAGGACTGGACAGTCTGGAGTGGCGGTACTACATCCGGTAGTACAGGTCCTTCCGGCGACCACACTACAGGCTCCGGCAACTACATTTACCTGGAAACTTCCGGCGGATGTAGTGGCTTTGACGACTCTGCTCACGTAGAGACGCCCATCATCGACGCAACTGGTATTTCCAACTTGTCGATGATCTTCTGGCGGCACCTGTTTGGTGCCACCATCGACAACCTCCACATCGACTCCCGCACCATCGTTGGGGGTGTTCCCAGTCCCTGGGCTCCCGACCTGGTTCCTCCCTACACTGGCAACCTTGACCAGTGGCTCGCGGACACACTGAACCTGGCCTCCTTCGTCGGCTCTCAGTTCCAGCTCCGCTTCCGCGCCACCTCAGGCAACAGCTTCACCGGTGACATTGCAATTGATGACGTCTCTTTCATCACGCTCAACACCCTTGATGCGGCTGTACTTGGATTTACCAGTCCGGTCAACCCCATTAACGTAGGTTCCAACACCTTTGCAGTTGACGTGGTCAACCTCGGCCTTACGCCCTTGACTTCCTTCAATGTAAATTGGCAGGTGAACAATGGTATGATCATGACGCAACCTTTCGCGGGCGTCCTTGCGCCTGGAGCCATCACGAACGTGTTCCTGGGTACTGCCAACCTCCCCGTAGGTAACTCCACTGCCCGCGCATGGGTATCCGATCCGAATGGATCCACCGACTTGCAGCCCTGTAACGACACGACCTTCGCATCCTTCTGTACGCCTTACGCTGGCACCTTTGCAGTTGGCGCGGGTCAAGCCTTTACCACTCCTGATGAAGCAGCTGACGCAATTGTAGAATGTGGCATCTCCGGACCCGTCACCTTCAATATCATTGGCGGAACCTATGGCCCCATTACCTTTGCGGCCCCCGTTCCCGGAGCCAGTGCTGCCAATACCATTACCTTCAATGGTGGCGACACCTCTTTGGTAACCATTGCTTCGAATGGAGGCAATACAGTTGAATTGATTGGTACGGACTACGTAACCATCAAGAATGTAACCATTCAAAACACGGGCGCCGCAACCTCGGCTGGTGTCATGCTGAATGACTCCGCCGACTGGAACCACATTGATAGCTGCCGGATCGAAATGATCGTCACGACCATTTCTACCGTTGCCGGTGTCGTTTCTTCCAGTGACCCCTCCACCGTCTTTTCCGCTGGCCGCAACGCCTGGAACTGTACCGTTTCAAACTCGACCATCAATGGTGGTTACTACGGTGTCCGTTTCAATGGTATCAGCACCGCTCAGCCCTACGATGTGGGTAACTCCATCATCGACAACGAATTTGATGACCAGTATGTATATCCCATCTATGTATCCGCTCAGGACAGCCTGGATGTCATTGGCAACATTGTCAACGCTCCGGATGCCACGTTTGGTGATGGTATTTACCTGCTGGACATTTCGAATTTCCACATTGAAGAAAACGTCGTACTGGAAATCCCGGACTGGGGCATCTACATTTCCGATGGTAACTTCGGCAACAACCCTTCCACCCAAAGTACGATCATCAACAACTTCGTTTCCTCTCTGACCGATTACGCCCTGTACACGGACGATACCGAAGAAACGAACATCTACCACAATACTTGCTACGGTAACATTGGCTACTACAGCAATGACATTGTCAATGTCAATGTTGTCAACAACATCTTCGCGGGTACGCTGTACGCCGCCTACACGCTGGACGACCTGAATACCATGGTCAATGTTCTGTTTGACTACAACGTCTACTGGAACGATGGTGGTGGGGTGCTGTTCCGCAATGGTGCCAACAACTACGCTGACCTGCTTGCCCTCCAGACTGGTTCTGGAACGAATAACCAGGCTTCTGTTGAAGGTGATCCGCTGTTTGTCAACGGCAAAGCTGACCTCCACGTACGTGGCGCTATTGCCAACGATGCTGGTGACAACTCCGTTGGTATCACCATTGATGCCGATGGCGATGCCCGCCCGGCTTCCGGTTCTACCACCGTGGACATTGGTGCGGATGAATACACTCCGAATACCACTGACGCTGTCGGTATTGCCATTATCTCCCCGGCTGGAACTGTTTGTGGTGACAGCTTGACTCCGATTGAAATCGTAATTGGTAACCTGGGTGTGAATCCGTTCACCAACCTCCCGATTGTGATCGAAGTAACGGGTGACATCAACCAGACCATCAACTATACCTATTCCGATACCCTCCTCTTCGGAAACAATGACACGGTTATCGCTGGCTTCCTCAACACCTATAACGGTGGCAACATCAGCATCACCGGTTATACGGCCCTTACTGGTGACCAGGATGCCAGCAACGACACCCTGCTCGGTTCCTTCAACATCTCCTTCATTCCGTTCGTCCCGGGTGGATTTAGTGGATATGGTTGTGGTTCTGATAGCGTCGACATCTTCGGCGACCAGATTCCTGGCGTGTCCTACGAATGGTATGCCAACCTGACCGACACCATTCCGGTTGGAATCGGCAGCTCTTATACCATCCCGTCTGTGACCACCCAGCCGACCTACTTCGTTCAGTACGGTGGGGTAGCGGACTCCCTGTTCACCACCAACGCAGCTGGTAACGGCTCCAACGGTAACATGTTTGACATTGAGGCCTTCCAGGATGTGACCATCACTGGCTTTAGTATGTTCCTCAATGCCACCACCCACGCCAACATTGAGATCTGGGCTTATACTTCAGGTTCCCACGTCGGCAACGAAGGCTCCAACGCTGGCTGGACCCTCCTGGGCTCCGTTCAGAACTTCACCGTTGGTACGGCCGGTATCTACTACATCCCGACCAGCTTCAACCAGTTCATCGCCGCAGGTTCTACCATGGGCTTCTATGTCGCAACCGATGGCGGTAACTCCTACACCAACGGTACTACTGTCGGTGGTCTCCTCGCACAGAACTCGATCTTCCGGGTCAATGAAGGTGTTGGTAAAGGCACTCCGTTCTTCACCGGTTCCACCTTCTCCCCGCGTAACTTCAACGGCTACGTTCACTTCGGTAACGAGCCCTGTAGCGATGAGCGTGCGCCTGTAACCGGTATCCAAGGTGTAGGTGCAGTGGCCAACCTCGGCGCAGACACCGCCACTTGTGGATCTACTCCTGTAACCCTGGACGCCACCAACGGTGCGACCCTCGATTACGACTGGAGCACCGGTGATTCCATTGCTTCCATCGTAGTTACGATGACCGGTCAGTACTTCGTTGACGTAACCGACACCAACGGTTGTGAGGCTTCTGACACCATCAACGTGGCCATCAACGCCGATCCGACGGTTGACCTTGGTCCCGACACCACGATCTGTAACGGTACCCTGGCTGCCCTCGATGCCGGCAACCCCGGTAGCACCTACTTCTGGAACACCAGTGATACTTCTCAAACCATTGCCGTAGGTGGTGGTGCCTATGCCGTAACCGTCACCGACGCGAACGGCTGTATGGGCGATGACAACATCACGATCAGTGTCCAGACCAACAATGTCGATCTCGGTGTAGATACCACCCTCTGTGATGGTGCTGCCCTGAACCTGGATGCAGGGTCCGCCGTGACCTACGCATGGTCCACGTCCGACACGACCCAGACGATCAACGTTTCTACCGCTGGTACTTACTCGGTAACGACGACTGACAACCTGGGCTGCCTGGGTGTAGACGACATTACGGTTGCCACCGAAACGACCCCGACTTCCGCCTTTAGCTTCAGCGTTGACGGAACCGGTCTGGTATTTGACTTCACCTACACGGGTACTGCAAATGCCACCAGCTTTGATTGGGACTTCGGCGACAGCAACACGGACACCGGTCAGGACCCGACCCACACCTATGCTGCTGACGGCAACTACACCGTTACCTTGATTGTCACCAACGTTTGTGGAAGCGACACCATCACCCAGAACCTGGATGTGGTCGGTATTGAAGACGGTCTCCGCGCTGAGTCCATCTCCATCTTCCCGAACCCGAACAACGGTACCTTCACCTACTCCTTCACCAATTACGACCTCTCCGACGTCACCGTCGAAATGTTCACCGTAACTGGTCAGCAGGTATATGGCAAGCTCTACGAGCAAGTCAGCGGTACCATCGATGAGAAAGTTAGCATCAACGATATCAGCCGCGGCATGTACTTCCTCCGGTTTACTTCCGGTTCGAAGATCATCACCCGCCGGGTCACCATCGATTGATCCCCATAACTCCTATTACATGCAGAGGGCTGGCCATTGGTCAGCCCTCTGTTTATTTTTTAATCCACAAATTTCCCCCTCTGTTTGAAAAGCTATACGTATTCCCTAATTTTCCGTCTGATATAAAAGACAATGAAAGCGCCCAAAATATTAATCATCGACGATGAGGAAGCGATTCGGGGAACCCTGAAGGACATCCTTGAATACGAAGACTATCAGGTTGAAACAGCGGTAGATGGAGAAGATGGGTTGAAAAAGATCAAAGCAAAGGATTACGACGCCATCCTTTGTGATGTCAAGATGCCCAAGAAAGATGGTCTTGAAGTCCTGGAAGAGGCCCTCAAGTACAATCCCGAGCTTCAGTTCATCATGATCTCCGGCCATGCGAACGTGGAAACGGCGGTGGATGCCACCAAAAAAGGAGCCTATGACTTTATTCAGAAGCCGCCGGACCTGAACCGCTTGTTGGTGTCGGTGCGGAATGCGATGGACAAAACCGAATTGGTGACCGAGACGCGGATTTTGAAGCGGAAGGTGACCAAGGTGCGGGAAATTACCGGTGAATCGCCCATCATCTCCAAGATCAAAGAAACCATCGAGCGGGTGGCGCCGACCGATGCCCGGGTCCTGGTCACAGGCTCCAATGGTACCGGTAAAGAATTGGTCGCGCGGTGGATCCACGAAAAGTCCAACCGGGCGGAAGGCCCCATCATCGAAGTCAACTGTGCGGCCATTCCCAGTGAATTGATCGAGTCCGAATTGTTTGGGCATGAAAAAGGCGCCTTTACGGGAGCCCTCAAGCAGCGGATCGGAAAATTCGAACAGGCCAATGGCGGAACGCTTTTCCTCGATGAAATCGGGGACATGAGCCTCAGCGCCCAGGCCAAAGTGTTGCGGGCCCTCCAGGAAAACAAGATCACCCGGGTCGGCGGCGACAAAGACCTCAACGTGGACGTTCGGATCGTCGCGGCAACCAACAAGGACTTGCTCCACGAAATCGAAGAGAACAATTTCCGCGAAGACCTTTATCACCGCCTCAGCGTTATCCTGATTCACGTGCCCTCCCTCCGGGAACGCAAGGAAGATATTCCGCTCCTCATCGAGCAGTTCCTCCGGGAAATCTGCGAGGAATACAAGGTCCCGACGACCAAAATCACCAAGAAGGCAATGGAAGAACTTGTCAAATTGGATTGGCGGGGGAACGTACGGGAATTGCGGAACGTGATTGAGCGCCTCATCATCCTGAGTGACGCGGAAATCACCGAAAGCGAAGTCGAAGCCTTTGCCATTCCCCGTCACACCCGCAAAACCGAAGAGAGCTTTTTTGACCGCTACGACAAGTTCCAGGAATTCAAGGACGCCGCCGAAAAAGAGTTTATTGAGCGGAAATTGAAGAAAAACAGCTGGAACATCACCCGGACCGCGGAAGAAATTGATATCCAAAGAAGCCACTTGTACAACAAAATCGAAAAGTACGGGTTGGAACGGCAGAAGAATTGAGCGGTTACGGACAGAAAAATCATCGATTAATGCACGGTAACCCTTAATTTTGTACCGGACGAAGAGGAGACCCCTTTCGAGTCCCCTTGAACCAATGTTCCCCAGACTATGAAGAACATCCGCAACTTTTGCATCATTGCCCACATCGACCACGGGAAGAGTACCCTGGCCGATCGCTTGCTCGAATACACCGGATCGATTACCGAGCGGGAAATGATGAATCAGGTCCTGGACGATATGGATCTGGAGCGGGAAAAAGGTATCACGATCAAAAGCCACGCCATCCAGATGGCGTTCCCTTTTGAGGGCACTGAATATACCCTCAACCTGATCGATACCCCCGGACACGTCGACTTCTCCTACGAGGTCTCCCGGTCCATTGCCGCCTGTGAAGGCGCTCTCCTGGTGGTCGATGCCGCCCAGGGCGTAGAAGCCCAGACCATCTCCAACCTGTACCTCGCCATCGAGCACGACCTGGAAATCATCCCGGTCGTCAACAAAATCGACCTCCCCGGTGCGATGGTCGAAGAGGTCAAGGACGAAATCATCGACCTGATCGGATGTGACGATGAAGACATCATCCTCGCCAGCGCCAAGGAAGGCCTTGGCATTCCCGATATCCTGAAGGCCATCGTGGAGAAGGTGCCCGCACCCTCCGGAAACCCGGAAGCTCCCCTGAAGGCCCTCGTCTTCGACTCGGTTTTCAATCCCTACCGGGGCACCATTGTCTATTTCCGGATCCTCGATGGCGTCATCCGCAAGGGCGACCGCCTGAAATTCATGGCCACCAATTCCGAGTACGGCGCGGATGAGATCGGCGTGCTCAAGCTGAAGCAGGAGCCGCGGAAAGAAATTCCGACTGGCAGTGTGGGCTACCTCATTTCCGGGATCAAGGAAGTCCGCGAAATCAAGGTCGGGGATACCATCACGACCCTCAGCAACCCCGCGGCGGAGGCCGTGGAAGGCTTCAAGGAGGTCAAGCCGATGGTATTTGCCGGGATTTACCCCGTCGATACCGAAGACTTCGAAGACCTGCGGACTTCGCTGGAAAAGCTCCAGCTCAATGATGCGGCGCTCGTGTGGGAACCCGAGACGTCGGCCGCCCTCGGTTTCGGATTCCGGACCGGCTTCCTGGGCATGCTCCACATGGAGATCGTACAGGAACGCCTAGAACGCGAGTTCAACATGAGCGTCATCACGACGGTCCCGAACGTAGGCTTCCGCGCCCACCTCAGCAACGGCGAAGTCATTCCGGTCAACAACCCGAGTGACATGCCCGATCCCGCCCGCACTAACTTCATCGAAGAACCCTATATCCGCGCGCAGATCATCTCCAAGTCCGATTATATCGGGCCGATCATGAACCTCTGCATCGACAAACGCGGCATTTTCCAGAACCAGACCTATATCACCACCGACCGCGTCGAGCTTTCCTTCGAGTTGCCGCTGACCGAGGTGGTATTTGACTTCTTCGACCGCCTCAAGACCATTTCCAAGGGCTACGCGTCCTTTGACTACGAGATGATCGGGATGCGCCAATCGAGAATGGTCAAGCTGGACATTTTGGTGAATGGAGAACAGGTGGACGCCCTGAGCGCGATCATCCACCGGGACCGCGCCTTCGATTGGGGCAAGAAACTTTGCCTGAAGCTGAAGGAACTGATCCCCCGCCAGCAATTCATGATTGCGTTGCAGGCCGCCATCGGGTCGAAGATCATCGCCCGGGAAACCATTCGGGCCCTGCGGAAAGACGTGACGGCGAAGTGTTACGGAGGGGATATTTCGCGGAAAAGGAAACTTTTGGAGAAACAGAAGAAGGGGAAAAAACGGATGCGCCAGGTGGGCTCGGTGGAGATTCCCCAGAGCGCCTTCATGGCGGTACTCCAACTGGACTAAGCATACAACAACAGCCGGGATGATCCCGGCTGTTTCAATTTTGGAAGGAGAGCATTATGGAATTGATCGACGGCAAAAAGCTATCCACTGAGATCAAGGATGAACTCAGGGACGAAACCGCGCATTGGGTGGAAAAAGGACACCGTCCGCCCCACCTGATTGCCATTCTGGTAGGCGACAACCCCGCCAGCCAGACCTATGTCCGGAACAAGGTCAAGGCCTGCGAGTACGTGGGCTACCGCTCCACGGAATTGCTCTACGGAGCCGATCTCAAAGAACGCTTTCTGCTCCGTAAGCTCGCCTCCCTCAACGCCGATCCCGAAGTCGATGGCATTCTCGTCCAACTCCCGCTTCCCGATCAGATTTCCGAAGACAAAGTGATCGAGGCCATTGCGCCCGAAAAAGATGTCGACGGTTTCCACCCGATCAACAACGGCCGGATGGCCAAGAACTTGCCGGCTCCGCTCCCCGCCACGCCGGCGGGCATTCTGGAGATGCTGATGCGCTACGGCATTGAGACCAAGGGCAAGCACGCCGTCGTCGTCGGCAACAGCAACATCGTCGGGTCGCCCGTGAGCACGCTCCTCGCCCGCGACAACCGCGGCGGCAATGCGACCGTGACGACCTGTCACATCCATACCCAGGACCTGGCCTACCACACCCGCCAGGCGGATATCCTGGTCGTGGCCACCGGGGTCGTCGGCCTCATCAAGGAGGACATGGTCCGCGAGGGCGTCGTCGTCATCGACGTCGGCATCAACCGCGTCGATGACGCGACCCGCAAGCGGGGCTATCGATTGGTTGGCGACGTCGACTTCGACAACGTCGCCCCCAAGTGCTCCTTCATCACCCCCGTTCCCGGTGGCGTGGGCCCCATGACTATTGCCATGCTCCTCTCCAATACCATGCTGCTCTACAAGCAACACCTGGGCCTGGAAGACTGATCCTTATTGCACCGCAAATTTTCCCCGCTCCACCTGCCTTCCGTTCTGCCGGACTTCATACCCGTACAGCCCTGCCGACCAATTCCCGGCGGGCAACGATATTTCCGCCCCTCCATTTCCTGTCCACATCCCCATTTGTTTTCCTTCCCCACTCCACACTACCACCTCCACCGGCGTCGTCGGATCCAAATCAGGACTCAAGCGCAGCCCCGCCATTTGTCCCCGTCCCACCGGATTGGGATACCACTGGCTGGGACGCGAAAGGGAAGCATCTACGTTGACAGTGGGGGTACAGGGCTTGAAGAGAAACGGGAGATCGGCGCTGACCGGAGAAATGCTGTCGAGGCGAAAGATGCGGACGCCGTCGACCAGACTGGAAAGGAAGACGAGGGAATCACTGGTCGTGACATCGAAGCCCTGCCCGCCGCTGGCCTGATAGAAGGCAAAGGGCGTCAGGGAAGGGTAGGTCAATTCATAGACGTACAGCGCCCCGGGATCAGATGACGCATAAATCATATTGTCCCGAAACTCGACGCCCCACATCTGAGCTCCCGTACTCGCACCGGCCAATGGCAGCGGAGACGTCGGATTGCTGAAGCTGATCACCTGAAGGGCTCCGGTCGAGCCACTGACGAATACCGTATCGCCATAGTTGTCGAGGTCCACAAAGCCGGATCCAAAGCCGCCAATCAGGCTCAGGTTCGCAGGATCGGAAATATCGACATTGTTCAGGCCGCCCGGACCGCTGACAAAAACCTGGCAACCGCTCGCACCGACGTCCCGTATCTGGTTCGGAAAAGGAAGGGTGTCCACCAGAACGGGAGCCGTGGGATTGGAAATGTCCACGCTGACCAAACTGTTGTCGAGGGCGAGGTAGGCATGTTGTCCCGTGACGGTAATCCCGAAGATGCTCGCCGATCCAAAGGAAATGCTTCCGATGGCATTGGGGGCAAAAGGGAAGGTCATGTCAATGATGAGGAAATCGGCAATCTGGCCCGAACCTACGTACAGATAGGGCCTTTGGTAGAAATAGGCCGTGATGACGCCCGCGGGAGGGGAAAAAGAGCCGACCAGGTTGGGGCTGGACGAATTCGCGAGGTTGTAAACCTGTCCCTTCGTGGTGACCACGAATTCGTCAAAGGCCACGATGTCAAAAGAGGCATTGTAGGTGATCGCGGCCAGGGAATCGAGGTTTTGATTGGTTTGGGCAAAGCCAAAATAGCATGCCAGGGCCATCAGGCCCGAGAGTAGAGATACTTTCATATTGAGATGAGTGATTATGGGTTCGTTTCAGTAAACAAAACTTCGGCGGGGGAGGATTTAGTATCGCGGGGAGATTTTTTTCCTGCTCCCCTTCCATTTTCCCTTGCTCTTTCGCGATGCTGATTCCAGTCAAAATATCCGTACTTTTGACCTTCCTGTTACGCAGGGGAATTGATAATGAAGGCAGTCAAATGAATCGGGAAACAACATCAATGGTCCGTACCGACACGGAAATCCCCGTCATGGAGCATTTCTACACGCTCCAGGGAGAAGGCCACCACGCGGGCACGCCGGCCTACTTCATCCGGCTGGCCGGATGCGATGTCGGCTGTCACTGGTGTGACGTCAAGGAATCGTGGTCCGTCAGCGAGGACCAGTGGATGCCCATTTCGGAGGTCACGCAGATCGCCCGGGAATCGGGCGCCCCCATCGCCGTGATCACCGGGGGAGAACCCACCATGTACGATCTCGGCCCCTTGACACGTTCTCTTAAAGCGGCCGGGCTGCGGACGCACATCGAAACCTCGGGCGCGCATCCGTTCACCGGAGATTTCGATTGGGTGACCCTGTCCCCGAAGAAATTCAAAGCCGCCCGCGAGGAGTACTTTTCCCAGGCCCACGAACTCAAGGTCATCGTGTACAATGCCCACGACCTCACCTGGGCGGTGGAGCAAGCAGCCCACTGCGATCCCCAACGTACCAAGCTGTACTTGCAGCCCGAGTGGTCGCGGCGGGACCGGGTGGACCAGGTCATCCAATTCATCTTGAAGCATCCCCAATGGCACCTCAGCCTTCAGACCCACAAGTACATCAACATTCCCTGATATGAACCGACTTCCCCGGCACTTCTTTTTGGTCAGTTGCCTCGTGTTCCTGATCGCCAGTTGTAAGGCCCAAAACCCCAAGCCATCCGACTACAACATTTCTTCCAAGAAGGCCCTCAAACTTTATTTACAGGGAAACCAACAAGAGAAATACCGCGCCTACCAGGAAGCCATCAACTTCTACGAACAGGCCATCGAGATCGAACCCAATTTCGGGGATGCCTGGTTCCGCCGGGGCGCCTGCAACTACGTCCTCCGGAACTACGGACCTGCGGAGGAGCAAATGGAAAAGGCCAGTGAGTTGCTTCCATTCCCCAACCCCCTCCTCTATTTCTATCTCGCCGAGTGCAAATTCTACCGGGAAGACTTTGAGGGCGCTGCGGGACAATACGACCTGTTTTTTGAGAAGAAGGGAAACAAAGCCATCCCCGCCCCGATGCTGAAGGATGCGGAGCGCCACCGGAAGAGTGCCCAATTTGCGGTGAGTCAAGGCGGGAAAACGATCACCTTCAACCCCGTGAACCTTGGGGAAAACATCAATACCGCCTTTGACGAGTACCTGCCCTACCTCACGGCCGACGAGCAGACGATCTTTTTCACGACCCGGCGGCCCGGGTGCACCGGCGGATTCAACCGCGAATACCGCGGTTATACCGAAGACTTTTACTACGCCGAGCTGAAAGACGGCGAATGGGTCCTGGCCGAGAACTTCGGCCCGCCCGTCAATACCGAAGGCAACGAAGGCGCCGCCAGCTTCACCCCCGACGGCCAGTTCGTGTTCTTCACCGCGTGCAGCCGCCGCGGCGGCTACGGCGACTGCGACATCTACGTCTCCCGACTCGATGGCAAGACCTGGTCCAAACCCCGCAACCTGGGCCCCCTCATCAATACCCCCGCCTGGGAATCGCAGCCCTGCATCTCCAACGATGGCCGGACGCTCTACTTCGCCTCCAGCCGCAAAGGCGGCCAGGGCGGCCAGGACATCTGGAAAGCCAATTATGTCAATGGCTCCTGGTCCGAACCCGTCAACCTTGGTCCCGAAATCAATTCGCCCGGCAACGAAGTCTCGCCCTTCCTCCACGCCGACGGCAAAACCCTCTATTTCTCGTCCAGCGGACACCTGGGCTACGGCGGTCTCGACCTCTTCATGAGCAAAAAGACCCCCGAAGGCTGGACCCCGCCCGAAAACCTCGGCAATCCCCTGAACACCAGCGCCGACGAAGGCAATATCTTCGTCAATGCCAAGGGCACCCTCGGCTATATCAATTCGACCCGCGAGAGCGGCCTCGGACGCAGCGACATCTATTCCTTCGAACTCGATCCCAAGATCCGCCCCGATTTCACGACCTATGTCCGGGGCTACGTCAAGGAAGAAGGCACCGGCAAGCCCCTCGCCAGCAAGGTCACCTTCATCAACCTCCAAACCGGCGATACGATCCGCTCCGTCTATTCCAACAAGGTGACCGGCAAATTCCTGCTCACCCTCCCCCTGGAACAGGACTACGCGGCCTTTGTCGACAAGAAAGGTTACCTCTACGCCTCTCAATTCTTCTCGCTGAAGGACCTCGACCAGCCCCGCGAGGGCGAACGCCGCGACCAGTATTTCGATGTCGACATCGAATTGCAACCGCTGAAGCCGGGCATCGCCATCGTCATGAGCAATGTGTTCTACGAAACCAATAAGTATGCGCTGCTCGACGAATCGAAGGCGGAATTGGAGCACCTGGTTCAGTTCATGAAGCTAAACCCGAATGTGAAGGTGGAAATCGGCGGGCATACCGACAATGTGGGCTCGACCTCCGACAATGCGGTCCTGAGTGAGAACCGCGCCGGTTCCGTGAAGGAGTATCTGGCGAGTCGGGGAATTGCGAAGGAGCGGGTGAAGGCCAAGGGCTACGGGGAATCGACCCCCATTGACGACAATGAAACCGAAGAGGGCCGGGCGATGAACCGGCGGACGGAGTGTCGGATCGTCGAGGTGAATTGAGCCGCATGGATTGGAGCATCGACATTGGATTTCAGAAGATGGCGCGGTACTGCGCCTACCAGGACCGCTCCCGCAAGGAGTTGGTGCGGAAGCTGCGGGAACTGGGCTGTCCGGAGGAGAAGCAGGAGGAGCTGATTGAGGAGCTGGGTGAACAGGGATTTTGGAACGAGGAGCGATTTGCCCGGAGTTTTGTGCGGGGGAAGTTTCGAAACAACCGCTGGGGAAGGGTGAAGATCCGGCAGGGCTTGTGGGAAAAGGGCGTGGAGGACCATCTGGTGCAATTGGCCCTGGAAGAAGAGATCAAAGAGGAGGACTATTGGCAAACGGTCGAGCGCCTGCTCGAACAAAAGGCCCGGGGAAACTACCAATTGGATTTTACGGCCCGTCAAAAGTTATTTCGGTCCCTTGCCAGCAAGGGATTCGAATTGGAAATCATTTCTGAAGTGTGGAAATCCTTGGGAGAAGGCAATTAGAAGGTGATGTCCACCCGCGCCAGGACGCGGCGGATTGCATCTACTTCGTACGGCGTCATGCGGTTGCGGGAAATGTCCAACCGCCGCAGGTTCCCAATGCCGCCCATCCAAACCGGAAACTCCGTCAACCGGTTTTGTCCCAGGTACAGCGTACTCAGGTTGTTCAGCTCCCGAAACTCATCCGGGACGTAGCGGATCTTGTTCTTGTACAAGCTCAGCAACTGGAGGTTCTTGAGATTGCCAATTTCGGACGGGATTTCTTTGATCTTGTTTTCCGACAACACCAATACCTGAAGGTTCGACAATTCGAAGACTTCAGCGGGAATATCTTTGAGGCCCTGGCCCGCGAGGGAGAGTTTGTACACCTTCTCCGGTTCCGCCATCGCTTCCTGGAGATCGTTGAAGAAAGGCTTTTCCTGCAACTCGTAGGGTCCCAGCAACGGGCCCGGTTCAAAACCTGAAGGGGGGGCTGTTTGAGTAGAATCCGGCTGGGCGTAGGCGGGTAAAGCAAGCACTGTGAGGATGGCCAGTAACCAGATGTAAGATTTCATATATGGTGTTAATTTCCGTATTGATTCCCGTCGCCCGACGGTTACCGAACCGTTTTTGAGGGTTTCAGCCCTCAAAAATAACAATTTTTTCCTAGCCTGAAAGCCCTCCTGCGGATTCTGGGGGCATTTCTGTCGCCCCTCCATTTCCCGACATTTTCTCTCCCGCCCCGCTTCCTCCTTCTCAATTCCGCTCCCTCCACCATTCCCTGCCCCATCAATGGCCGGAATTGCGTAATTTCCCCCATGCAGATCCCAGAATTCGCCAATGGTGCGCTCATGGTCATCTCCGGTTTCGCGGGGCTGATCCTGTGCATGTTCTGGGTCCATGTCCGCAACCTCGAACGCAAGGGCCGCGACCAGGGCTTTCTCTACCTCGGCGCGGGACTCCTGCTGTGGGCGACCATGTACGCGCTGGAATTGGGATTTCCGTCGCAGGGAAATGGAGCCGCTGACCAGGGGCACTTTTTCGACCGCTTCCTCCGCCGCGTCCTTTCCACCACCAATTCGGCCCTCTTCCTCATGACCCTGCCCCTCTTCGAGCACGGCTTCGAACGCTGGCACGGGCGCCTCGATTTTTTTCACAATCCCACCAAATGGCGGCGCGTGGTCCTTCCCGCTGCGGCTACAACCCTCGTATTGACCCTCCTGACCTTCCGGATTTTCCAGGACAAGCAGGACGAATGGCTGGCCGGCCTCCCCGAAACGATTTTCTCGGTGGTCAGCATCATGTCGCTGGGCTATGCCATAGTGGTGTCCTTCTGGCGGCGGCGGCTCCCCTCGATGGCCGTGCTGACGGCGATCGTATTGCTGGGCTTGCTGGTTGTGCAGGGGGCGGTGCCCTTCCTGAATTCGGGGGGAGCAGACGGGGACAATGGGGACGGCTGGATTTACCTGCTGCGGGTCTGTACGCATACCTTGTTGGTGATGCTGTTTTTTGCGCTGGCCTTTACGTGGATTCGGGAACGGTTCCAGGAGGGGCAGAAAAGTAGTGGACAAATGCAGGACAATGGAGACCCGGTGGACAAAGAGGATGCGCGGATCTTCCTGGGAAAGAACCGGCAGGGACGCTACATCGCCCGGTTGAATTGGCCGTCGCGGGAGATCGAGCAACAGGAAATCGAATTGAGTGCGAAGAAATTCCAGTACCTGCTGCTGGCGGCGGTGCGGAAATTGAACGGAGAATATGTCCACGGCAATACGGATACCGCCCACCTCTACGGCGGCAATATCCACACCAGCAACGCCGCCCTGACCGAAGCCTTCAACAAGGCCCTCCCCGAATTGGGCGAGCCGCTGAACTGGCCGGAATTCATCGAGAGCAAAGGCAAAGGATCGGGCCAGTACCGGCTCGCATTGTCCCCCGCCGCCATTGCCCTGGACCACCCCACCCTCTCCGAAGACAACGACCTCCGCAAAATCATGTCTGAGCTTCCCGCGTCCCCTTCTGAAGCGATCTGAACGGTTCTGAAGTCCCCTGAACCCGTCTGAACTCCCCTCTGAATTTCCCTCCCAACCCCTTAATTTCTCTTCATTCCCCCTTTTCCGGCCTCCATCTTGGGAACCAATTTGAGTACCAACAAACCCGGTTCCCATGAAAAAAGCCTTTCCAAAATCCTTCTATTTCGTGCTGGGAAATGAGTTCGCCGAACGCTTTTCCTACTACGGCTACCGCGCCTTGCTCACGCCCTTCCTCGTCATTGCCTTCGCCATGTCCAACGAGGAAGCCGCCGCCGTCACCCACTCCAATATCGTCCTGACCTACGCGACGCCCGTCCTCGGGGCCCTCATCGCCGACTGGTTCCTGGGCAAGTACCGGACCATCCTCTGGGTGAGTCTGCTCTATTGCGTGGGCCACGGACTACTGGCCATTTACATCGACGACCTCGTCGGATTCCGCGTCGGCCTCTTCGTGATTGCCCTCGGCGCCGGCATCCTCAAACCGAACAGCTCCGCCCTCCTCGGCGACCAGTTCAAGCAGCATTCCTCCGAGGCCCTCACCCGCGCCTTCAACTGGTACTATTTCTCGATCAACCTCGGCTCCTTTCTCGCGATGGTCTTCATCCCCGAACTCAAGGCCTTCGGCTACGAGGTCGCCTTTGCCATCCCCGGCGTGCTCATGGGCGTCGCGACGGTCGTCCTTTTCCTCGGCCGCAAGACCTATGTCCTCGTCCCCGCCGGCGGTTACCCCCGCAACAATTTCCTCACCGTGAACCTGGCCGCATTGAAGGCTCGGTTGCAGGGGGAAAAACAAGTCTGGAAGAGCCTCGAGCAGAAATGGGGGGCCGAAAGCGTCGACGGTGTACGGGCGACGTGGCGGATCATGGGCTTTTTTGCCTTCATTCCCATTGCGTGGGGCAGCTACGAATTGAGTGGGGCGGAATGGGTCCTGGATGCGGCGCAATTGGACCGGACGATTTGGGGCTTCGAGCTGGAACAGGAGCAGGTCCAGGCCTTCAACCCCATCCTGATTTTGACCCTGATCCCGGTCTTGCTGGGGGTATTCAAGTGGCTGGAGAAAAAGAACATCGAAGTCAAGGCCACCCGGAAGATTCTCGTTGGGTTTGTCCTCATCGGAATTGCCACCGCGCTGGAAGGCATGATCAAACTAGACATTTCCCGCGGCCTCAATCCCCACGTGTCATGGCAGCTCCTGGCCTATTTTGTCCTCACCCTCGGCGAATTGCTGGTGTCGATCACCGGTTTGGAGATGGGTTACCGGTACAGCCCCGCCAAGATGAAAAGCACGATCACGTCGGTCTGGCTGCTGGCCCTCGCGATGGGCAATCTCGTCGCAGTCTGGGTGAACAATGCGATCGAAGCCGGTGGTTCCGCGGCCATCCTGAAAGAAGGCGCCAATTTTTACTGGTTCTTCGTCGGTTTGCTGGCGGTGAATACGGTATTGTACCTGCTGATCGTGCTGCGGATCAAGTTGCGGGATTATGTGGTCGGGGAAGAAATGTAAACCGGAGAAATTTCAGCTGCCCAATGGCCCGTGGGTAGCTGATCCGCCCCCATTGATCGTTTCCAGAGCCGTGTATTTTGCTTTAACCTTGGCCAGTCCACCTGAGAGGTCGCTTGTTCCGCCTCCCAGGTGGGCTGGCCCATGTCAGGGCTCGGGGCTTCCACCTCGGACCTCGGCTGGCCCGGCTCCGAGGTCGGGGAGTCCCATACGTGTCCCGTTTAACTTCAGAAACAGCTTTTGGAA
>CAWUKT010000030.1:0-69334 GCA_963923035.1 uncultured bacterium | reverse complement strand
GCTGATAGACAATGGTTCCAAAAGCTGTTTCTGAAGTTAAACGGGACACGTATGAGGGGGGGCCACCTCGTACCCAAATACAATTCGCCTCCGAGGTCAATTCACCCACCTCTGACCCGAATTCATTCGGTTCAAAGGTCAATTCAATCACCCAACAGGTCAATTGATTCGCCCTGAAGGTCAATAAGATTCGTAAAAATGGTAAATCTATTCGGGTAAGAGGTAGGGGGAGGGTACCGACGAGGTGGAGGGGGGGACCTGCAACCCAAATACAATTAGGGTCCACGGTAAATAGAATTAGGGTTCGAGGTGGGTGAATTCGGTTTGGAGGTGGGGGCATTGAGGTCCGGACCGAATTCAAATGGGTCGATGGGAAATGGAATTGAGGGAAAAGGTCCGGGAACAAAGGGAGCGGGAGAATGAATGGAGGGCGGAGGGAAATGAATTGGGCTTGGAGGTGGGTGAATTAGGGTTTTGGGCGAATACACCCAGGTCAGCTTTCGGGGAACTTAGTTCCACGAAACGAAACCAGGGCCGCAAGGCCGCCCAATGGGCATTTTGGTGGAAGCAACTTCCACCAAAGCAAAAATGATCAAATGACGCTTTCGTGGAAGTTACTTCCACGAAACGAAAACAGGGCCGTCAGGCCGCCCAGTGGACATTTTGGTGGAAGCAACTTCCACCAAAGCCACCCCGTCCGGGACCGGCCCTTTACCATAACTCCCCGGTGAAGTGATTGTCAATGCTGTACACCAACAGGAAATGGTCCTGTTCCCAATCGGGATACGCCGCCTTCATTTTTTCCGCCACTTCCTCCTTTGAACCCGACTCCGCAATGGCCGCTTCGAAGTCCGCCATGTATTGAAAGAGGGTGTCGATGAGTTCGAGGCCGGCCGAAGCACCGTGGCCAGGGTAGAGGGTCACCCCACTACCGGAATACCTGTCTTTGAGGCGGTTCAACTCAGTCTTCCAGTTGGCGATGTGCGCCTGGGATACGCCCTGGCCCATCCAGAGGTGGACGCCGTTGTAACAGAAATCCGAAGTCAACAGGGCATTCAGGTCGGGGATAAAAATGGTCGTCAGGTGCTCGGACTCAGCCGGGAGGTAGTTCGTTTCGATTTGCAGGACACCCCCGCCTTCCAGGGTCAATTCCTTTTTGGTCAGGACGCCAATATGGCCCTCGTAATCGAACCCGTCGGGACGTTCGGCAGTGCGGGGCTTCATCGCGGGTTCACCTTCCAACCAGCCAATGCTTTCCATAAAGTGGGTGAAGCCAATGATATCTGCTTTGACTTCGGGGGAAGCCACCACAGCCTGGGCTTCCGGGAACGCATCCTTCAGGACCCCGAGTCCCAGAAAATGGTCCGGGTGGCCGTGCGTCATCAGAATATGGGTCAGTGGGAGATTCCTTGCCTGGATCCAGGCCACCAATTCGGAGGCATCCTGGCTATTTCGAAGGGCATCGACCAAAATTGCGGAGGAGCCATTGGAAATGAGGTAGCTGTTGACGGAGGCTTCGGTCCCTTTGAAAACCTCCAACTTCAGGGGGGAAGTGGTCATTTGAGCGTATACGTTTAGTGGGCCCGCCCCAAACAGGACGGACAAAATGAGGAATAAGACTTTTGTGTTCTAAATTTTGCTTAGCCTTCGGTGAAAACTAACTTTGCCAAAGGTAGTACAAGCCCCTCCGGTTTGGTACCCCTTTCACTTGAATCTGGTAACCCAGAAGTAACCACTTAATGCAATTCCTCTACCACAACCCCGAAAACTGCCCCATGACCAATATCATGACTGTATTGGGAGGCCGGTGGAAGTTCATCATCGTCTATACCCTCGTGCCCGGTCCCCGCCGCTTCGGGCAGATCCGGAACATGATTCCGAGCATCAGCAAGAAGGTCCTGACCGAGATGTTGCGGGAATTGGAAGCCGACCAAATCATTTCGCGGACGGAGCTGACCGACAAGGTCCCCGTCAATGTCGTCTATGGACTGACCGAGCGGGGAGAGCAGCTGGTCCCCATCCTGAAGGAGATGGCGAACTGGGGAATGGATTATGCGTCGGAAGTGGGGATGCGGAGCCGGTAAAAGAAAGGAAAACCAGGACGAATATCCCCCTGCACTCCAATTGACTGATCGTTGACCATGGCGAATTTCCACATCAAGACTTCCCGGCCAGAGGCTGCTTTCGTGGAAGTTGCTTTCAGGAATCGCAAGTCCGCCGAATAGGCGAATCCCATAGCCCGTTGGTGGAAGCAACTTCCACCAAAGCGAGGAAGGTGAGTGGGCCCGTCCAATTTTCCTAGCTCCGCTTTCGTGGAAGTTGCTTCCACGAAACGAAAACAGGGCCGTCAGGCCACCCAATGGACATTTTGTTAAAAGCAACTTCCACCAAGGTGAGGAAGGTGAAGGGCACATTCATGATTCCCAGAGTCCATACATTTCCATTCTACCAGGACCTGAGGGAGTTCATTGCGGCGGGGAATTGAGGGGCGGGAAAGAGAGACGGAACAAAGAACCCAGGCCCTCTCATTCGCTGGTTCCGGGGGCGATTTGCATTTGCCTTTTACTTTCCCCCGCATCCTCCTATTTTTATTCCCCTCAAACCACTTCATCCATTCCGCAACCCCATGAAATCCTGGTTGGTCATTGTATTGGTGGTCCTCAGCGCCCATTCCGTGCGGGCCACGGGCCAGATCGCGGACCAGTTGATCGTCGACGGCGATACCCTATGGCTGTTCTCCAACCCCCTGGAAGACTATTTTGACCTGGTGGGGAACCGGAACCTGCCCGGCTTTCGCGGGATGATGAGCACGGCTTGCTGGCGGGGGTACATGGCCACCTGGGAGTTGGAAAACGATTCTTTGTTTCTGAACCGCATCACAGCTTGCCACGACGACGACGAAGGCAATCAGGACGCGGACCTGGTGGCGATGTTTGGGAGCCCAAAGCCCTTTGCCTACTGGGTAAATGGAATCCTTCGGGTGCCCAGGGGGGAAATGCTGGACTATATCCACATGGGCTACGGGTCCATTTTTGAAGCGGACGAGTTCATCAAGGTCAAGGAAGGGGAAATCAAACGGCGCTGGGTGAAGGTCAATCGACGGGAAGCGCGGCTCAGCCAAAGGGCCGACCACAACCGGGAAATGGAAATCCTCGCTTACGATACCCTTTTCCACACTTTGGAGACCCAGGTGGACTGGGCCCGGCAGGAGGAGCAACTTTTGTTTTGTGGCGAGGATTATTTCTTCCACTTCTCCCGCAAAGGCCGCATCCGACGGGTCAAAATACAGCCCTGGCTGGACACCCAATTCGCCAATTGGTGGTATGAGGTCGGGCAGCGCCGGTGCCGGCGAGAGATCAAGCGGAGTCTGCGGGATTTAGACCTGGGCTATTGCAATCCCAAGGCCAGGTTTCGGATCGCCATGGACGTTTTGTACATGACCGATGAAGATTCGTTGTTCTACGACAAGCCCGCGTGGAAGTGGGAGCTGGAATGGCGGGAGGAATGGGAAGCGGAGAAGGACAAAAAATAAGTCCCCGTCTGCCAGAGCCAAGGACCGTGCGCTAATCTTGTAGGTTGGCCGCCATTGCGGCCTTGTTTACGAGCTATTGATTCGGGGTTCGGGTAGTGAACTTCATGTATCGGCTGCGGAATTCCTCCCACGTATAGGTGGAAAGGCCATCGGCGTCCCCGTTGTAGGTCGCCTGCTGGTCGCGCAGGGTAATGGTTTCTTCATTGGCGGAAAGCACCGTGACCGCATGGCCGCGGGTTTCGGCAGTGACGGCATTGCCGTCGGCCAGGTTCTGAATGATGGTCTGGCTCAGCTCGTCGTTGCTGATCTGGTCCGTCCGGCTACTGTCCCGGGTATAGAAACTCCGTTCCTCGTCGGCGTAATGGTCCGGCACGCCATCGAAATAGTGGTCGTAGTGGCGTTCTCCGGTCAGGGCTTCGAGGGCCATCATCGGGTAGCCGCCGGCCATGCCATCCACTTTCTCGTATCCGCCCAGCAATGCGGCATACGCTTTCTCGATCAGGTTGACCCAGAGTTCTTCGTTGCCAGCTGCATCCCGGTCGGCCCCATCTGCGTGGGCATCGGTCCCGCTCCAGGCCGCGAAGCCGGGTTGGTTGGAGTGGGAGAGGTCTTCCCACACTGCGAAGGAGGAAGTAATGGTAATGGTTTGCTGCACCATGTCCTGGTCTTCTTCCCAGCCGGCGTCGGTATAGAGGGTCACATTGTAGGTGCCGTCGGGGTTGGGTCCGCTGATGGCATTGCGGAGTAGGTCGGGCTGTTGCTGCGCGATGGAGGTCAGGGCGGCCATGAAGTAGCAGTTGCCAATTGAGCCCTGGTGAACGTCATTGTAGGAAAAAGCGTCGGTATCTCCCTCGCCCTGGTGGGAAATCGGGCCGGCTACGGCCGGACCGTACTCATGGTCATGGGCAATATCGGTCATGGTCCACATCTCCGGATCGTTGGCGTGGGGGACATAACTGGAAGTGAGGGCATCATTGAATCCGTCGTTGGGATTCCCATTGCGGAGGGTTGCATCCTCAGTGGAGGCTTGGATGACCGTTTCGGGGGGAGACATGCTGCGCCCGGGACTCTCGGACCTTTGGGCTGGGGCTAAACGGGAGGAGCCGGATGCTCTTCTTTGCAATGGACTACGCATGGCTTTAATTGGTTGACGATCGAACTAAATGGAGCAGTAAACTAAAACAATAGCATTGGTCCAAAAGTACATTAATTTTGTTGAAGAAAAAAGCAGTTAAGTAGAACAATCGGGGCAATTCATCGAAAAATAGAGTCAAAATGTTCGATTTATATCGAATTAAGCCTAAATGCTTAGGCGTTGAAGGAGGGAGGGGAGTCAGGGATAGTTTACCTGATAATTGGTGAGAGGGGAGGGAGATAAATGGTATGTTTGGAAAAAGAAATGGGCATGAAAGGAAGATTCATAGGTCTCTTGGCAGTGGCAGTCCTGTTGCAGCACTGCGCCTCCCGTCGGGCGACGGAGGAAAATCCCATTCCGGTCAACCTCCGGACCCAATTGGCGACCGATTTTCCCGGCGCAGAAAAGGTCGAATGGGAAGCGGAAGGCGAAGGCTATGCCGCGGAATTTGTATTGGATGGTTGGGAACTGGAAGTCCTGTATGACGTCGCGGGAAACAAGGTGGCAGTGGAAACGGAAATAGGTGAATCGGATTTGCCCGCGCCAGTGCGGTGGTATTTGGAGCAGGAGTACCCCGATGCGGAAGTGGTCAAGGCAGAGGAAGAGGTGTGGGAAGGGGCTGTTTTCTATGAAGTAGACCTTGCTGAGGGCGACCGGGAAGTGGAATTGCTGCTGGACGATGCGGGGCAACTGCTTGAGAAAGAGGAAGAACGTGGGGGAGAAATGGACGCAGGTGAATAGCCGCGAGATTTTTATTTTCCCTCCTGTCAAAATGTCACGTCCCCTCTGTTTTTTTAGTATCTTTGCCCTTCGGTAAAATCTCCTGCATCGTCGGGAGGGCTTGATTGTATTGAGTAGACGTACCAGAAGAAGATGAACAAAGGAAAAATCACGCAAAAGGTATTCACCCCCGATTCGGTGGACTGGAAGACGCGGCTGTCCGGCCTGGGCAAGACCATTGACGAGTCTCAGCAGGGCGCGGCCTACGAAGGGCAGGGGAAAGAAGGGCAGAAGCTGGCCTATATCGAGACCTACGGGTGCCAAATGAACTTTTCGGATACCGAGATCATCGCGTCGGTCCTGACGGAAATGGATTATGGCTTTACCAAGGACGAATTGGGGGCGGACTTGGTCCTCCTCAATACCTGCTCTATCCGCGAAAACGCGGAAGCCAAGATCTGGAACCGCCTGAATGCGCTCAAGCATACCAAGAAGAAGAACCCCGGTATGATGGTCGGCGTCATGGGCTGTATGGCCGAGCGCCTGAAGGCGAAATTGATGGACCGCGAGCAGCTGGTGGACATCGTCGTCGGGCCCGATGCCTATCGGGACCTCCCGCGCCTCATCGACGAAGTCGAATCCGGCCAAAAGGCCGTCAACGTCCTCCTCTCCCGCGAAGAGACCTACGCCGACATCGCCCCGATTCGCCTCAACTCCAACGGCGTCACCTCCTTCATCTCCATCATGCGCGGCTGCGACAACATGTGCAGCTTCTGCGTCGTGCCCTTTACCCGCGGCCGTGAACGCTCCCGCGACCCCGAATCCATTGTCCACGAAGCCGCCCAACTCGCCGAACAAGGCTACAAGGAAGTGACCCTCCTCGGCCAAAACGTGGACAGCTACAAGTTTGGCGATACCACCTTTGCCCGACTCCTCGAAAAAGTCGCCCTGGTCAGCCCCGACCTCCGGGTCCGGTTCAGCACCTCGCACCCCAAGGACATCGTCGACGACGTCCTCTATACCATGCGCGACCACAAAAACATTTGCAATTACATCCACCTGCCCGCCCAATCCGGCAACAGCCGCATCCTCGACCTGATGCGCCGCGGCTATACCCGGGAATGGTACATGGAAAAGGTGGAGCGAATCCGCGAAATCATCCCCGATTGCGCCATCTCCACCGACATCATCACCGGATTCTGCTCCGAAACCGAGGCAGAGCACCAGGAAACGCTCTCGCTGATGGAATGGGCCCGCTATACCCACGCGTTCATGTTCTTCTACAGCGAACGCCCCGGCACGATGGCCGCCCGGAAATTCGAAGACGATGTGCCGTTGGAGGTGAAGAAGCGCCGGCTTTCCGAGATCATCGAATTGCAGAACCGCGTCTCCCGGGAATGGTCCTACAGCCGCTTCGGCAATACCTACGATGTCCTGATCGAAGGCAATAGCAAGCGCTCCCAGGACGATTTTTGCGGCCGGACGGACTTCAACCAAATGGTCATTTTCCCCAAGAACGGCACCACTTACCAGCCGGGCGATTACGTCCGGGTCCAGGTGAACGAAGGTACCTCGGCGACCCTGCGGGGCGAGCTCGTATAAAGCAGACTTCTACAACATGGCAGCAAGCATCGACACGATCAAAGCCCGGTATGGCATCGTCGGTTTCAACCCGAAACTGATCGCCGCGTTGGAAGTGGCCATCCAGGTGGCGCCCACCGACGTCACCGTGCTGATCGTAGGGGAGAACGGAACCGGTAAAGACGTCTTTTCCCGCATTGTCCACCAGAATTCCCGCCGCCGCCACGAGAACTTCATGGCGATCAATACCGGGGCGATCCCCGAGGGAACCATGGACTCGGAACTCTTCGGCCACCAAAAAGGTGCCTTTACGGGCGCGGTCGATTCCCGCAAGGGATATTTCGAGGAGGTCGATGGCGGGACCATTTTCCTCGATGAGATCGGGGAAATGCCGATGGCGACGCAGGCCCGCCTGCTGCGTCTGTTGGAAAACAAAGAATACCTGCGGGTCGGTTCGTCCAAGGTTCGGAACACGGATGTGCGCGTGTTGGCGGCCACGAACAAGAACCTGATCGACCAGATTCGGAAGGGCAAGTTCCGTGAGGACCTCTATTTCCGACTGAATACCGTCATGATCCAGGTCCCGCCCTTGCGGGAACGGGGCCGCGACATCGAATTGCTGTTCCAGTACTTCGCGGATGAGTTCGCCCACCAATACAAGCGTAATCCCCTCTACCTGACGCCCGATGCGGCCGAGATTCTGTATTCCTACCACTGGCCCGGCAACGTCCGGGAACTCCGGAATTTCGTGCAGAACCTGTCCATTTTGGTTCAGCAGGAAGAAATCACGCCTGAGATCATCAACGAGAACCTCCAACTGCGGCGGAGCTTCCTGCCGAGTCTGGTGGTGAGTTCGGACCCGGATACTTCAGTGGGCGAGGAGGGGAGAAAGGAAATTGAAATGCTGTACAAAATGGTATTTCAGTTGCGGGAGGATGTGGATGAATTGCGGGAGGTGGTCCGGCACCTGGCCGGCGGCGGTGGGCCGGTGAAAGCCCTGCCGGAGCCGGTGGGCTACCGCAGCGCTCCCTCCGAGGATGTCTACCTGACGACCGCCGATGAGTACAGTGAAGAGGACGATGGGATCGATTCGACGCAGGAAGTCCACGCGCTGGAAGAATCTTTGGACCTGGATTCAAAGAAAAAAGAGTTGATTATCAGGGCTTTGACCAAGCACAACAACAATCGTAAGAAAGCCGCTGAAGAATTGGGGATTTCGGAACGAACTTTGTACAGAAATCTGAATAAATACGGTCTGAACAAAAAGGAAACCAATTGACGACGCCATGAGGAAGGTTCATCTCCACTGTTTGTTCATCTTGTTGGGGCTCGGCTGCTTCAGCGGGTGTGGTATTTATTCCCTGAATGGCGGCAGCGTCCCGACGGGCGCTGAGACCATCAGCGTGGAATTGTTCGAGAACAATTCGTCCCTCATTGTGCCGACCCTGGCCCAGGACATGACGGAAGCCCTGAAGGACCGTTTCGTGTCGCAGACGAATTTGCGCGTCGTGAACTACGACGGGGACCTCCGCTTCAGCGGCGTCATCACCAATTACGCTGTCGCGCCCATCGCGATCCAGGGCGACGAGACCGCCGCTCAGAACCGCCTCACCGTCAACGTCCGCGTGAATTTTGAAGTGCCTGACCATCCCGAGATGGATTGGGAGAACGGCTTCTCCCAGTTTTCCGATTTCGCCGCGACCGTCAGCCTCTCCGACGTCGAGACGAGCCTGATCGAAGACATCCTCGACAAGATCACCCTCGACATTTTCAACAAGGCCCTCTCCAACTGGTAATTCAAGGCGTGAGCCGCTTCAGCATCCGGGAACCCCATTCCCGCAGTTCCCCTTGTCCCACTCCCCGATATTCCTCCACCATCGCCAGGTATTCCCGAATGGCTTCCCGCCGTTCCCGGGGCCTCAGCTTGGGCCATTTATTGGCCATGTTGACGGCCATGAGGTTGAAATGCGGCTGCGGGTCCTGGGACTTGCGGTAGAAACGTTTGGCGGAGCGGGTATAATAGGTCAGGATGCTGTCCTGCTCGAGCAGGATGGCGAGGAGGAGCTGCCAGGTGCGGGCCAGGTGATATAGGGTAGGGCGGAGCTTGAGTGTCGTCTTGTGGATCAATTGTTCCATCTCCTGCTTGCTCGCCCGGATGTCCCCGAGGAAAAAATCGGCGATGGCGATGTTGTAGCGAAAGGTGAGGTGGTTGGGGTGGGTATTCTTCTGGCCGATCCGTTTGACGAGGCGTTCCTTTAAAGGTGGGACGGCATCGAAATTTTCATTTTGGAGGTGGTGGAGCATCTCCAAGAGGGTAAGGTCGGGTTGGAGGAGGTCACGGGAGGTGGAAGAAAGGCCGGGAATTTCCTGGATTTCCTGGAGGTTCTGGAGAATGGACTCGGAGCGGTTGTCGTTGATGCTGCCACCGATATAGTTCCAGAAGGCATTGATGAAGCGTTTGGGGTTGGCCTCGATCTGGTGCGGGTTGGCGCGGTAATGGTCAATGGTTTCGCGGGAGGCTTCCCAGGCCTCGAAGGTATTGCTTTGGTTGCGGGCCCGATAAAGGCGGTAGCTTTGGTAGGCGAGGTGGCTGTAAAATGAGTCTTCTCGCCGGGGCGGCACGACTTCTTCGTGGAGGTCCATCTTCAGGAACTCGCGGTCGTGGGCCTCCACGTAGCGTTGTTCCTGCTGCAACTGCGCCAGCATCTTCTTCTCCTCCTCTTCGATGGCTTCGATCTGAGCGACAAAATCCGCTTCGCGTTTGGCCTTGATGAGCCTCCGTTCCCAGCGGAGGCACTCAAAGATATGGAGCGGCAGCTCGTGGTTCCGGGCCAGTTGCAGGGCTTGGGAGAGCTTCTTGGTGCATTGCCGCAGCAATTTCCGCTCAAATAAGAGTTCCACTTCATCCAGCAACGTACGTACCCGACGTTCGATGGAGCGTTCACTGTGGAAATTCCTGAGGGATTTTAGCAGTTGTTGGAAGAGGTAGCGGCGGGAGGAAGGCAAATGCTTGAGAAAATTCTCCCCGGCACACCTTTCCTTCAACTCATTGATGTCATAGGTCTCCATTTCGATCAAAGCATCGAATAGACGGAGGTATTTTTGGTTGGCGTCGGTGCTGTGCTGGCGGGCGTGCATCCGGAAGTAGCGCTGTTCGGAGACGGAAAGAGAATGCACCAATTGAAATAACTCATCCTGGGCCATTGGACTTTCACATTTTAGTTGGTCAAATAATTGATTCGGTTTATAATATATCTCCTGAAGTGCTATTTATCCAAAAGAGACTTTCACATTTGGCAAAAATTAGGTGGAACCGTCAGCAAGAATTCACCGTAAATTTGGGTGTCAGCGTTATTCAGAATTAACCTTTAACAACCAAGGTCATGAAAAAGAAATCCTTCATTGAAGAACCCGTCAAGGGACTTAGGCGTTTGAAGTTTCTTGCATCCGGGTACAAGGTCTTCTCCCAGGAGAAAGAGGGGCTTGCCATGGAACTCGCATTGGAGGAAGGCCAAAAATTGAGCATCGCGGGCGGAGGGCCCATCGGAATCCTGATCGATGTCGACAACCTGCGGACGATCCAGATCGGAGACCAGACGACTTCGCTACTGACTTTTGAACCCGCCGGATTCAAGTTTACCATCGAAGGGGACATTGCCCGCTTCTTCCGTTTGGATCCCGACAACAACTTCGTGGAAGCCTACCGCTTCAACCTGCGGAAGTTCGGCTTCTTTGTGATCGGCGAGCGCCGCAACCGCATCGAAGTCTGGATTCCCCGGGCCGCAACGGGATGTTGATCCCGCGGACCTGAACCATCAAATTGTTTTTCCTCACCCAAGCACACATATACTTTTTCAACTTTTAGACCAGTCCAGCCGCCCGGCTGAGACTGGTTTTCTTTTTCTCCTTCCCCACAATTTTCTATTTTCATTCCATGGCCCTGAAACGTCCCGACTTCGATTTTGAGAGTTACAATCCCAAGGATCCCTGGAATTTTCCCGGGGACCGGCTGGTGATTTTTGCGATGGATGCCCTGGAAATTGTGCGTCCCGTGCGGAAGTACTATGCGCCGCGCTACCAATGGCCGGACCTGCGCTTCGGGATTTTCCACGAACTGGCGCAGAGTTGCCACTCGGTCCTGTGCCTCGCGCTCTGGCAACGCGGCGAAGCCTCTGAATCGAACTGGTGGCACGGCCAGCCCGAATTCGACAAGGACTACGCCCGGCGGACCCTGCAGAATTTCAATATTGGGGTGCGCGGCCTCGCGCAGGTGGGGCTGGTGGGCAGCATCGTCTTCAAGCTGGAATGGGCCCTGCGCCAGGTACTGGAAGCCAAGGAAGGCCTGGCGGCGGCGGAGGTCCTCGCCGGCGACAAGGTGGGCATTGTCCAGCGCTTGCTGGACGACCTCGGACTCGAAGACCGCGAACCTTTGATGCAGCTATGGTGGGCCATGCAAAATGCCCTCCACCAAAACGGCAATTACTGCCCGGCCGACGGGGAAGACCTTACCCTGCGCTACCAGGGCAAGTTTTATACCTTCCTCAACAACGAGGAAGTCCAGGCCGAGGACTGGGGCTACCTCGACGAATGGGAGTTCCTGCTGTTCCTGATGCGGGAGACCATGGACATGCTGAAGGCCATTTTTGACCACCACGACGTCGCGCCCATTCCGAAAATCGTCATGCGCCACCAGCAACAACGTCCTTCTCCCGGTTTTTGACCCTTTTCCCATTCTTTTGACCTTCTAATTTTCACCCCGCCACTTTTTTAGATTGGTCGGACAAAGAGCCATTCTGGTCGAAGATTACCCCCTGTTTACCCGTTGGTGAGCCGGTGGGGACCTGTCTTGTATTTCTAATTTTGGGAGATTTCTGACTTGGCCGGGGGAGAGGGGAATGCTACTTTCGAAATGTCACAGAGAAATCAGCCTGTTTGGGGCTCCTGCGTCAAAACGCTTTGAGCAAGGGTAAGACGATTGGAAACCTTAAACATTGATTTATGGAAAGATTGAAGACGCTGAAAGACCTAGTGACGTCTTTGGAAATTGATTTTAGTCGGGCAAGAAAAGAACTTCATGCCGATCTTTGGGACCAGGTTGCAGAAAACCTGGAGCAAATCATGGTGGTTTGTTTAGAGATGGCTCGATTTGAGGTTCAGTCTGTTGAGAAAATCCCGATTACCGGAAACCGCCGGAAGTCCCGCAAGGACGACGGCCAGCACATTTAACTGAGAGGGGAGGCAGCCCGTTTTTGAACGCTGTCACACATTTGAAGCGGTTGCCTCCCCATTTTTTCCCTTTCCATCCCGCCTCTTTCGCCTTTATTTTCACAGATAGTGGAAAAAAATCCCTATTTTCGAAGCCGTGATTTATGTAACCCGGGCCATAATCGTCCAAAAAGGAGCTGTTCTTGCTGCTCAGCGACCTGAAACCATGTCCCTTCCGCTCAAGTGGGAATTGCCTGGTGGCAAGCCTGAGCCGGGGGAGGACCTGGAAACCTGTTTGCTGCGGGAGACCTACGAAGAACTGCGGCTGCACGTCCGGGTAACCGATTCCCTGGGCTATTTTGACCGTGAGTTCCGGAACAAGCATTACCGGATTCAGCCGTACCGCTGTGAGTGGATCGGGGGCCAATTGGAGGTCATCGAGCACAAAACGGCCGTGTGGCAGCCCATTGAGCACTTGCTGGACCTCGATTGGGGACCGGCGGAACACCGCATCCTCTCCGAATGGCTGTCGACGATCCCCGTCAAGGCGGCCATCTGACTTATTCTCCAATCAACTTGTCGAGTTTGCGATCGGCCTTGATTTCAAGGGTCACCAATTCCCCTTTGTAAAAAATGCTGTTGATGATCCACGGGATGGGCATTTTTCGGGCCTTTTCCTGGCTGTCCAGAAAATGCAGGTCCAATGGGACGCCTTTTTCGGCGGCGTAGTTGGCGAGGTGCTGCTTGATATAATAATCGGTAAAGGGGCAGGTGGGGGAAAAATAGGCACTGATCCCGCCGTTGTCCGGCGCTTTTCCCTGACGGGCTGAATCCATGAACCGCGGAAACACCGCATCGTCCTTCAATTTCAGCCCGTAGAGCTGAAAGAAGGGGGGCGCTTCATCGATGACCTCGAAGCCCATCCGCTTGAAAAACTTGGGATCGCTCATGAAGGGCCGCTTTTTCCCGCTCGCCACCGCCACAATGCCGTCCATTCCCTCCGCATCGGCCAGGCATCCTTCCAGCAATTCCTTGCCGTAGCCATTCCCCTTGAATTTCCCCGATACCCAAAAGCAATTGATCACCATGAAGTTTTTTCCATCCAACGGCAGCCAGGAATGCTCAATCGGGACGTATTCCATGAAGACCTTGCCCCGTTCGTCGAGCTTCCGAAAGGTATAGCCGTTTTGGAATTGCTCGGTCAGCCACGCCTTCTTGGCTTCGTAGCCGGGGCGGCACTTCTTGTCCGAAAAGGCACAGCAAATGTGCTGGTCGGCGATGTTGTCGGGGTTGAGGGTCAGGATTCCCATGCTTTTTGACTCAAGTTAGAAGGGGAAGGGCAATGAAAAAAGGTGAAATGCAGGGAAAATGGATGACCGGGGTCAGAGTGGCGTGACTTTGCCGCCGGGGAGGGAGCAAATGAATCCCCGGACGTCGGAATAGCCCATGGCCGTCAGCATCTTGGCGTAGGCCCTCATTTTTTTGCGGTCGGGTTTCTCCCGTTCGAGGTCGTGGAAGTCCACAAAGGTGGCGATTTCGTCCCGTACCATCAGGCGGTCCGGCGCGAGGCTTTCGCCTTGCGGCGACAAGATTTCCGCCGACCGGCGGAGAAAGCGGGTGTTTTGAAACCACGCCTTCAGCGGTGGCCGCTGCAATAGCCGGTCCATTTTTTCCTCAATGTCCCACCTTCGTTTTTCCTCGATCAGCCCTTCCTCCTGCAAATCGTTCAGCAGCAGGGCCAATTCCTCGCTTTCGCCCATCCGGCGGAGGGTCTCCGCCATGATGGTTCCATCGGGAATATCCCGGTGGCGCTGCGGTTCCCCGGCCTCCCCACTATCCCAATACTTCCGGAATTTCCGGTCGATGCGAATGCGGTCCCGCCAGGGCCCGCTCAACAATTCCTCTGCCACCACCGAATTGCCGGCGCTGCGTTGCTCCTGCGGGGGGAGTGGCAAGCCCGTTTCGTACAATTCGTCGTCGAGGCCGGCGAAGTCGTCGTCTTCGAGTACCATGTTGATGAGGTGCCCCGCCGTTCGGATGTCCCGGAGCGTTGGTGGCGTGCTTTCGCGCCGGTTCCAGATGGGCGCGTAGATATACAGGCGCTCCCGGGGCCGCGTAAAGGCCACGTAGAGCAGGTTCACGTTGTCGAGCAGGGTCCGATCCAGCTCCAATTCGTAGTCCTGCCTGAAATGGCTTTCCACCAGCTCTTTGCGCGGCTGGACGAGGTAGGTATCGGGGTAATCGCCGAAGCCACCTTCCGAGCTGGCCCAAAACGCGTGGTTGAAGCGGGGCTGGATTTCCCAATTGCAAAACGGAACGAATACTACCGGGTACTCAAGGCCTTTCGATTTGTGGATCGTAATGATCTCAACGGCATTTTCCCCTTCCGGAATCACCACGCTGAATTTTCCTTTTTGCTCCTCCCAATACTGCAAGAAGCCCACCAAATCCGGCTTTTTCCGCTCCGAATACTCCAATACCACGTCGAGGAAGTGCTGGAGGAAGGCGGGGGAAATGTGCTTCAGTTCAAAAATCTGGATGACCTGCTCCGCCAATTCGTAGAGGGGCAGTCGGTCCAATTGGTAGGAGAGGGTCCTGAAGGCGGGCGGGAGTTCGCTGAAAATTTCGCTGATCGTCCCTTCTTTTTGGAGAATCTCGCGGACCTTTTGCTGGGGATCGTGGTCCTGGAACAGGGGATCGATGCCGCTGTCGTTGTCTTCTTTACCCGCTTCCAGGTAGGCGAAGTAGTAGGTCACCAACTCGGCCTGGGCGATTCGGTCGCGGGGATCGACGAGGAACTTGAAGAGGGAGATGATGAAGGAAACAACCGGTGATTTGGCGAGGAGGATGGAGTCGGAAGAAATGACCCGAATATGGTGCTCATTCAGGTATTGGGCGATGACACTGCCTTCCCGGCCGGTCCGCACGAGGATCGCCATGTCCCGCAGTTCGAAGCCCTGGTTCAGCATCTCAGTGATCTGCCCCACCAGTTTTGAGAGCGCATTTTCTTGATAATCGTCCTTCTTTTTCCCCTCCAACAAAGCCACCTGCACCAATCCGGCGGCTTTGTGCCCGGAACGGACCTTCTGGGCGAACTGGTCGTAGATGCCGCGCACGGACGCATTGGCCTGGAGGATGTCGCGGACCTTGGTGAAGAAGCGGTTGTTGAAATCGACGACGAATTCGAGGGAGCGGAAATTGGTGTCGAGCAAGCGGGGCTCGACGTCCAGCGCATGCGGCGCAATGGTTTCCAGCAAGTCGACTTCCCCGCCGCGCCAGCGGTAAATGGCCTGCTTCGAGTCGCCCACCAGCAGCAGGGAGCCGTCCCGGTCGGTATCGGTTCGCACATATTCGAAGAGCGGGACCAGGTTCAGCCATTGGAGGACGGACGTGTCCTGGAATTCGTCGAGGAGGTAGTGGCGAAAGCGTTCGCCAAGCCGCCAATAGATGTAATCCGGGGCCTCGCCCTGGATGAAGTCGCTGATCTTGTCCTGGAAATCGGAGATGTGGACGAGGTTGTTCTGCGATTTGTACACGTCCAGCAACTCTTCGATCTGGCGCAGCACGGCCAGGGAGTGGATGTTTTGGTAGGCGTGGAAGGCCGTTACATAGCCGTCGAAATGTTCCTGGTGAAAAGCGACGAGGGCATCCGTCGCGGCTTGGAGTCCTTTTTCCAGCAGGGTATCAATGGCGGCCGCATTGGTCTTTTTGCTGTACCATTTTCCATCTTCCCACGCACTCCGAAACCGTCCCGTCTCAATCAATTTCTGGTAATCCCGCGGGCTGATTTTCTTCTGCAATTTCCAAAACGCATTCACACAACTGCTCCGCGCGCCCCCGAAGAAATCGGCGGGCCCCAATCCGGAGGCCTGGATCAGCTGAACGGCCTCGCCCGCCAATTCGGCGATGCGGGCGGGGTAATTGTCGCGCTGCTGCTGGATGAATTCGATGAAGTCCATGACTTCTTCGGGCTCCATCTGGTGCAGGGACTGGATGGGCGCCTTGGAACTCTCCTTGAAGAGTTCGCGGGCCACCTCGCCGATGTCGCGTTCGATGTGCCAGCCGGCTTCGTCGCGGAGCTTTTCCTCGGCGAAATGCACGAGGATCTGCGTGATGAAGGGATCCCGCCCAATGGTGTCCAGCAACTGGTCGACCATCCGTTCCAACAGGGCCTGGGTATCCGTCTCGACATCGAATTTGCTGGGGAGGTCGAGGTCCCGGGCGAAATTGCGGATGAGGCGGTAGGTGAAGGAGTCGATGGTAGAAACGGCAAAATTGCCGTAGTCGTGGAGGATGCGGGAGAGGACCTGCCGCGCGTTTTCGATGAGGGTCGTGGCCGGGAGTTGGGTGTCCTCGCGGACGAGTTGGAGCATGGCCGAGGCTTCGCCGGTGGCCAACGTGCGCAATTCACTGATGATCCGCGCCTTCATCTCGCCGGCGGCCTTGTTCGTGAACGTGATGGCCAGCACGTGGCGGTAGTGGTCAGGTTCGCGGAGGACCACGCCCAGGTATTCGCGCACCAAGGTAAAGGTTTTGCCCGAACCCGCGGAGGACTTGTAGATCGTGAAGTTTTTCTCAGCCAATTTTTCCCTTCATTTCATTGAGCGCACAAGGTAACCAATCACCTGTTCCGCCTCAATCCCCAAATATCCACCACCGTGGGGACGTTTTTCCATTTCCTGACATTTCTCCTTTCCCAATGCGTTTCCATCTATATCTTTGAGACTCGGACCAAACGTTTGCTTTCACCATGCGCGGAAATATCCCCTCCTATAAAAAGCCCTTTTTCCCCATTTCGGATGCGTTCAGGATTTACCTGCGCCGCTACCTGCGCGAGGTGGAGCTGCCGATCAAGTACGCCGACCTGTTGCGGTACGAGGAGGCGTTTCCGTTGTACGACCGGGAGGGCAACGATACGCTGTGGCTGTCGGTGATGTACAGCCAATCGCAAATGGCCGAGCTGAACGAGGCGTTGACGTTTATCTATGCTTTGCTCCGGGCGGATGGGGACAAGGAAATCATGGAGCACCTGACCGTTTCGCGGATTGATTTTTGCCAGTTCGGAAACTCTAAGCCTTTCCGGGTCCGGATCATCAATGGCCTGAACGACAACTACGACCACTTTTACGTCAAGCAGGCCGATGCGTCGCGCGTTTACGGATTGGAATTGGAGCACCTATTGTCTCCGAACCGCTTGCAATTTCTGGTAGATGGCGATACGCTGATCGAGGAACACGTGGCGGGGATTCCCGGGGACGATTTTGTGAAGACCCTGGACAGTATGACGGAATTCGAGCAGGTGCGGGTCGCCAAGGAGTTTGTCAAGTTCAATGAGCGCTGTTTTGTGCGTTTGTTGGGGGATATGCGGGCCTACAACTACGTCGTGGACGTCACGCCGGACATTGAAGGCAACCAATACCGCATCCGGGCCATCGATTTTGACCAGCAGTCCTACGAAGGCCGGAAGAATTTTTACCTGCCGCAGTATTTCATGGAAAACAATCCCATCATCTTCATTGGGATGGATGCGCTGAACCGGCGGAGTGTGACCCAGTACCAGCACGAGGAGCGGAGTATGATTTCGGCCCGGATCAAGTCGGAGGAGGATCGGACGAAATATTTGCTGAAGGTGATGCGGGATGCCCACCTGAGCAGCGACGACAAGGTGAAGCAGCTCACCGAAGAGCTGGTCGCTCACCACGACAACGAGGTCTTTCGGAGTTGCCGGACGATGGGGGAGTTGGTGGAAAAAAACATTGAATTGCTGCTGGCGAAGTCGTTTCGGCAGAGTATTCCGACGGGGTAGGGATTCAGAAGGAGGCAGGGCGCCCCCCAAAAAAGAAAATCCCGTTGGACCCTGGGAAATCAGTCCAACGGTTTTTCGCAAATAATACTGAGATATGAATGGTGTTTTCCTGAAAGTGTAAGTTCTTATAGGCTTGCCAGGGGGCGGGAGGGAGCTGTGTTGGACGGACGGGAACCGAGGACGTAGCAGTCGAGCAGCGTGCCAACCCGCACAAAGATCTCCCCGAAATGGACCATGGCGTATTCAAAATTGGAAGGTGGATTGGGGGCAGGATAGCCGATGGCGTCCATGTTGTGGGCCTTGGCAATGAAAATGGCCCGCCGCAGCTGGTAGGGCTGGCTGACCATGACCAACTTTTCCTTTCCGTAGGCTTCCTTGGCCCGGACCACGGCCCCCAAGGTAGACTTCGCTTCGTAGTCGATGATGATCGCCGATTCCGGAATGCCACCTTGCACCAAGGCATCGGTCATTTCCTGCACCTTGGCCAATCCATCGCCACAAATCAGCACTTCTTTGACCTTCTCTTCCCGGTACAGGTCACAAGTTGCGGTCACCCGGTTCTGGAAGAAGTCACTGACCATTCCGTCATCCTCCATTTTGGGAGTCGCGAAGACCATGGCTACCCGATCGTCGGGAATGCGGTTGATGTCTTCGATCAAGCTCCACTTGCAGACTGACAAAACGATGAGGTTCAATCCGACCAGCAACAACAAAGTAACAAGTAGGGCATTCATACCCCATCGGAAGCCCTTACTCTGGAGGACCCCAGTGATTTTCTTCTTCATTAAAAGTACCTTTCAAATAAAGTCCGGAAGGTGGCCGGACAGGTTTAAGTAGTCATTTTCAGGTATAAAATAACGGCATGAAAGGCACACTCCCCAAATGGAAAATCAATAAAGGCCGGATAGGAGGGTGATTTTTTGTCTAAATCACAACAACTGGGTTAAGTTGCTGATAGTCAGGATTTAATTTGTTTAATCTTTGTTTGTTAAAAGTTAATCGGTTCAGGCGGTCCGTTGAATTTTGGCTCGGTTCCAAGGACATAGCAGTCCAGAAAGGCCTTGACCCGGGCGAGGGCTTCCCGGAAATAGACCTTGCGCGTGGCGGCAGTGGAGTTGGGATCCCGGGCGGGATACCCAATCGCGTCGATTCCGTGGCTGCGCGCAATGAAGATCGCCCGCCGGACATGGAACTCCTGACTGACGACAGTGAAGGCGTCGACCCCGAAGACATTGCGGGCCCGTACGACGGAGTCGAGGGTGCGGAAACCGGCGTGGTCGTTGACGATGGCGTCGGCGGGAATTCCCCGCCGAATCAACTCACGCCGCATCGCGTCGGTTTCATTGTATTGGTGGGTACCATTGTCGCCGCTGACGATCAGCTTGTCGACCTTGCCGGATTGGTACAATTCGACAGCGGCTTGCATGCGGTAGGAGAAAAAGGCATTGGGCTGGCCATTGTGGAGGTACTGAGACGTGCCCAGGACCAGCGCCACCCGGCGGTGGGGAATGTCGTTGACGTCTTCATAGACCCGGCCGGCACCGGAGCGGTAGACCCACCAGTTGATGCCCGCGACGAGCAGGACCATTCCCAATATGAAAAGCGTGCCCACTTTGAGTATTTTTCTCCACCGTATTTTCATCCCCCCGACAGCTTATACCGGTAGCCTTCCTTCTTCAATACCTGGCCGATCTTTTCCCGGTGGTCGCCCTGGATGATGATGTCCCCCTCTTTGACCGAGCCGCCTCCTCCGCATTTCGTCTTCAACAATTTCCCCAACGCCTTCAAATCGTCCTCATTGCCCACAAAACCAGTCACTACCGAAGCCTTTTTATTGCCTTTGTAGCGTTCCAATTTGATGCGCAGGTCCTGTTGTTGGGGAGGGAGGGTTTCTGCTTCGTCCGAGAAATCGTCGAATGTATAGTCAGGGTCCGTGGAATAGACCATGCCGCCGAAATCCCGTTTCTTCTTCTTTTTAGCCATAGCTGTAAAAATACGGGGTCGCGGCGGATGCCCAAGGAGAATTTTCCACGAAGGTCAGTTGTCCTCCGGATGGAGGGGAGGAGGAGGGCGGTATTCCCGCAGCCACTTCTTCAAATAGGGAATCATCTGGTTCTGATACGGCTCAAAGGTCGTATCGGCCACGTACTTGACTTTGACGACGCCGCGGATGGCATTCGTCAGGAAAATCTCGTCCGCCACATTCAGGTCCATGTGGGTGAGGTGCTTTTCCACGACAGTCACATTCTTCTCGCGCAGGATGCGGATGATGTTGCGGCGCATGATGCCCGGGATACAACCGCCGTGGACCGGAGGGGTAAAGACGGTGGCAGCATGGACAATGAAGAGGTTGCAAATGGTGCTTTCGATGACGTAGCCATCGGAGGAGCGCATCAGGGCATCGTCCCAGCCTTTGCTCTGCGCAAAGCGGGCGCCGAGGATATAGGGCAGGGCGTTGCAGGATTTGATGCGGGTGAGGGGAGACGGGGTAATGGGGACGTGGTGGAACATGCCGACCCGCTGAGCGGGCGTTTTGTCCCAGGGATCTTCGTCCAGCGGACTGGCCTCGATCAGGTACCCCGGGAGGTCCCGTTCGGGCAGATACGCGCCGCCGCCCCGGCGGTACACCTGAACCCGCACGCGGGCAAAGGGCGTCTCTCCCATATGCGAAAGCGTACGGGCCACTTCCTGGCGAATTTTCGGCAGGAATACCCGGGGCTGAAAATCAATCCCAATAATTTCCAACCCATCTTCCAGGCGCTCCAGGTGGTCGTCGAGGAACAGCGTGTGGCCGTTTCGAACCAATATGGTCTCGAAAACCCCATCTCCGTACCGAAAACTCCGGCCCGTAGCGAGCTCAGGATCGAGGCTCGGTTCCTCAATCTTGCCGTTGATATTTATCGTCTTACCTATTGGCATGAATATTGTCTGTAAATCCACCAGGTTCCTACCTGGAGAGGACGATTATTTCCCGTCCCCAGTAGATTTTTATTAACTTCGTTCTACAATCAAAAAAATTTACAAGTGCTGCTATGAAAATCAGAAAGCAACATTATTACTTATCTTTATCTGTAGTCTTGTTCATGCTGCTCAGTGCGACTTCTGCGCTGGCTCTGAACCCCTCTCGCACCTACAAACAGCTTCCGGATAAATATAACATGAAGTATGAAGAACACAAGGTGAAGACTTCAGATGGGGCGGAACTGACCGCTTGGTACTTTCCGGCAAATGAGAAAACAACCCGATTGGTCTTGATTTCCCACAACGGAGAAGGCAATATGGCCGACTACCTCCGCCGGGTGGACCAGTTCACTTCCATCGGATTCAACGTTGTCACTTATGACTATCGGGGCTTCGGCACTTCCTCCGAATTCGAGATCGACAACAACATGTATATCTACCCCCACTTCCAGGACGACCTCAAGGCAATGATTGATTTTTGTCGCAAGCAGTTCGTCCAGTCCTACTACCTCTACGGATGGGGAATTGGCGGTGGCCTGTCCATGGGCATTGGCTACAACCGCACCGAGGCCCGGGCCATCATCGCGGATACGCCTTTCTTTAGCATGGAAGACCTGGAAGAGCGTTTCAGCTCCTGGGATGAACCCATGGAGGTTCCTTTTGCCGGTTATGACAAGTTGTTCGAGCCCTACTACAGCCTCGACAATGAGCCCAAAACCCTGAAGAATGTCGACAAGAAGATCCTGCTGATCATCGGCTCCAATGACGAACTCTATTCTCCGATGGACATGGAGACGCTGAAGAAAAAGCAGAAGAAAATCGTGGAAGATGTCTACGTCGTCGAGAACCCGGACCGCAAGGACAATTTCCGGATCGACCGCAGCGCCTACTTCCAGCAAGTTCGGGCCTTCCTGGACGCCAACTGATCTAAGGCGACCACAGGAACCGAGACCGGCCCCGGGCAGAACATCTGTCCGGGGCCGGGTCTTTTTCCGCGCAGGGGGTGAGCGGATAAGGATAATGTCAGAGAAATGGACGAAACAAGAATTAGCCCCATTGGTTCACCCTTTGGAGAGGAGATTTTTGAGGCGAAAAATAGGAACTCAAATTCAGTTGAACTTTGGACAAGCTAAAATTAGACAGTATCGCCAAAATCAACATCGGTTTGCACATTGTGGGCAAGCGAAGCGATGGATATCACCTGTTGGAGACGCTGTTTTATCCCGTCCCGGAATTGTTCGATGAGATTATTTTGGAGCGTCGGGAGGGGGAAGAATGCGAGGTGGAGATGGTGGGGATGGAAGAGAAAGTGCCCCTGGAAAAGAACCTCGTTTGGCGGGCTTGGCAGCAATTGAAGGAGGCGTTCCCGGACTCAGTGGGAGGGATGAAGATTGTAGTGGAAAAACGGATCCCCGCGGGGGCTGGATTGGGAGGAGGCTCCTCCAATGCGGGGACGGTTTTGCGGGGGATTCGGGAAATGATGGGGCTCGCGGTGAGCGATGCGGAGTTGGCGGGGATCGGCGAAAGTCTGGGGGCGGATGTCCCGTTTTTCATTTACCAACGTCCACTCTACGCGACAGGCATTGGGACGACTTTTGAAGAACTGCCCGATCCCTTGCCGGGGTTTCAGGTGAAGGTTTTTCCACAGCCCTTCCATTCGTCGACCCCCGGTGCGTACTGGGGCCTGGACCTCAGGCAGCTGGAGCACCCGCAACCTTTAAAGGAACTCCTCACCTTGCCGGTGGAGGAGTGGAACGGCAAGGTCCTCAATGACCTTGAGACAAGCGTGTTTCCGCAGTTTCCCGCCCTGGCGGAGGAGAAGGCCAACTTGTATGCACAGGGGGCCGTGTATGCGGCCATGACGGGCAGTGGCAGCGCCATGTTCGGGATCTTCCCGGACCATTGAATCAAGCAAAACGACCGTTCGTTAGGGGCAATTGCCCATTCAAGAAAATTTTGCCTCAGGAGGAAGAAAATCGCCTACTTTTGCAACACAAACAAACCATTGTCGTATATATATATAAACCATAGTGAACCGAAATGAACCAAAGCACTAACAAATCAAACCTGCTCTAAAAACGTTCTTGCACCAAGAAGTACCGAATTGAAATAAGCTGACAGCAGGTCGCTGTCAGGGGACAATTGAATTGTCTCAGATGGATGCAGAGCGGCGTCGAACCGTTCAGGCGTGTCATCGTCTACGTACTCTATCGGCCCGGAAGTATTCCGGGCAGGAAGCCATGTAATTATCACAACTAACCATATTATCCATGACTATTCAAACTATGACCCGGTGGGGAAGCACCCTCCACACGGTAACGAAAAACCTTGCCTCCAACGTCCGTATCCTGGCCATGACCCTGTTTGTAATGGGTATGGCGATCAACCTCCCGGCTGCTGCCACCACCTGGGAAACTCCGATCAAGGCTGCCATGCCGACCGGTTCCACCCAGAGTGCAACGGTTGTTTTGGATGTCGCCGTCACGAATGGCCATGTCACTGTTGAAATGAATGCCACTTACGTGGCCAAGCATGCCACGTCTATCTTGGGCGCCGGTTGGGCCGGTGACTTCCAGACGGTTGACGTCTCCCTCACCAATGCGCCGGACGGCAACCACACCGTCGGTACGATCCACATCACCGACGAGAATGACAATGCCGCTTACGACCTGCTCGTCAACTTGGTCGACGGAGGAATCGAAATCGACGTCATCGAATTCTAAAATTGGAGGCTGCCTCAAGTTTTTGGGGCAGCCTTACTCATTTCTCTTGCCACGACCTGTTTCAGCCAATCCCGGTGAGCGAGGTTCTCTTCGGATTGGATTTTTTTACTGAACTCCCCCAGTTTCTGATACCGCTTGGCAACGACCTGAACATGAATCACCCGTTCCAGCCGGAGAAGATACTTGCAGAAGTTGCCGTAGCTCTTGATCCGGGACTTGGAAAACTTCTTGAGGCGGGACAGAAAAGCACGGTAAGAATGAACCTCATACACCATCGATTCCAGATCATCCAATTCATACCAGATTCTACACAACAGACCTCTTAAATTTAGCTCCACCACAAAATCCGTTTTCGAAGTCAATCTTCTTTTGGCTTGCAATAAATGTTTCAGGCAAGTCTGGTGGTCACCGTTGAAAAAGTAATTTACCCCTACCGTCAGATCAAAAGCAGGATTCTCCAGACCGTTTTTCAATTTGGTTCCATACTGTCGAATGAAATTTTTGCACTCCTCGTCCCGGTCAAACTTGCTCATGACCGCCGAGATATTCATAAAACTGCGCTCATCCAGGAACTCCCGGGTGCTGAAATAGTCCCCGTCGAGGGCGGAAAAATTCAACTGGATATAGGTGTCGATCCATTTGGTTTCTCCCCGGTTCAATCGTTGCGTGCAGAAGTTGATGGCCTGGAGGAAAAAGAAATTGCCCTCCTCAAAGGAAAAGTGTTGTCGCGGATTCGATTCGCCCCTGGCATTCAGTTGTAAGAGTGTTTGGCAGAAGTCGGCAAACAAGTCCTCATTTTTGAAGTCCGAGATGGACTGATAGTACTTCAGGAACAATTGGGTTTTAAAATCCTGAAGCAGTTCATCGTATTGGTAGACTTCTTCAAAGATCGATGAGAACCTGCGGGTATGGGTAGCCGAGTGGAGTCGTTCGTGCAGGTTGGCATTGCAGTCGTACTTCAGCTTTTCGATCAGGTAGAGGCTGTCCAGTTGATCGAGGATGTCCTGGTAAATGGGGCCCGGTTCTTTGCCGAGGTGGTCCTGGTCGTAATCGAGTTGCTCAATGGCCAGCTGGAGGCGGTGGTAAAAATAGCGCTCGTCCTGGGGCAGCTCGGAGTCAAATTTCCGGCGGACCTCCTTGAGTGCTTTGGGGACGATGTCCTGCCAGCCGCGGTGGCGGTACTCCCGGAGCAAATTGATTTGCTTGGCGGCCGGGTCCTGCTGGTACCGCAGCAGGGACAGGTAGCCCTTCAGTTCCGAGATCATCTCGGAAAGCAGGCGGTTCAACAAATTGCCATTGTAAGCCTTGCCCGGATACACGGCTGCCCAGAACTGCTCGTCTGAGCAGCCCGCCGCGTCATCCGCCAGCACCAGGGCCTCCACCAATTCCAGCATATCGGCCAGTTGCGGCCGGTGACTATGCAAAGGCGAACGAAGGTAATGACCAAACTTTTCCCGCTCGGAAGGGGAGAGGCGGACCAGCCATTGAATGATTTTGCGCTTTTCCACGGATTTTTTGCATTTAGAATGAGTCCAAGTAGAAACATTCGTTGTAATTCTGAGGCATTTGGTTCAGGTAAGATAGTCAGAAAAATAACTTCCAGTCGAGTTTGGAGGAAAAGGCCGTTGTAAGAATGGTGATTTTTCGTTCAGGGATTTCTAATCGCATCTTATTTACTTCGAAGTGTAAGGAAAAGGATGGCTTCCGCAGCAAACTGTCCAGCATCCATAACCGGCTTAACTACCGAAACATCAAACTCGCGGAAGAATCCTGATCCAGCCACCCGAAAGCGATTTCAGGTCGTTTGGGCAAACTTTGACCGTTATACAGACCGGACGATCCTTACAAATCATAACAACGGCTCTCAAGGGAGCCAGTGACTGTAACGACAACCTTGATTGACTCCGGCCCTTTGGCCAACTCTACATTTGTTCTTTCTCAGTACCCAACCGTCTTAAAAACACCTTCGAGCTCACCCATTTTCACTGTTGATCCAAAAGCGAAGGTATCCGGCTCACTAGGAGGGCACCCTCCAGGAGCCGGATTTTTATTTTTTGCCCCTCCCCAAATTTTTTTCCCTTTCTTTTGAAATATTTACCGCACCTGTCCGACTACCTATCCAAAGACTCCAACATGGACAGTGCCACCATCATTTATATGGCCCAGGAACAAAACGAAGAAATCGACGAAGCTGTGCGCTCGCAGGGCGGCCGTCTCCTCCGGTTCATCCGGGGACGGGTGCGCAGTGAAGAAGATGCCGACGATGTGTTCCAGGACGTCCTGTCCCAATTCGTCGAAGCCTACCGGCGCTTGGAGCGGATCGAACAAGTAGGGGCCTGGCTGTTCAGGGTGGCCCGCAACAAAATCGCGGACCTGTACCGCAAGCGGAAACCCACTCCGGCCAGCGAGCTAGCCGATGCTCCCTACCTCCTCGAAATTCTCCCCGACATCACCCAGGAACCCGAAGATGGGCTCATGCAGGAGATGATCTGGGACGCGATCCGCGAAGCTGTCGATGAGTTGCCCTCCGCCCAGCGGGAGGTATTCACCTGGCACGAGTTTGATGGCCTGACCTTCAAGGAAATGGCCGAAATCACCGGAGACAGCGAAAATGCCCTCCGGCTGCGCAAATACCAAGCCGTCCAGAAACTCAGAAAACGACTGCGGGACCTGTACCAGGAGCTATAACCTAGAATTCACAACAATGAAAAAGCATTTTATCAAACGCGGCATCAAATTCACCCTCTTTTTCCTCGGTGCCCTCGCACTCGGCGGACTGGCCGTGATGTTACTCTGGAACTGGCTCGCCCCCGCCATCTTCGGATGGTCCACGATCAGCTGGCTCCAAGCCCTGGGACTGCTCGCCCTGTCCCGCCTCCTCTTCGGCCGCTTTGGCGGCGGAGGCCACCGCTACCGAAGAAGCCCCTACGGAGGCCGCCAGCAATGGCGCCGGCGGTGGGAGGAACGCTACGCCAAGATGACCCCTGAAGAGAGGGAAAAGTTCCGCTCGAAATTTGGAAAGAAATGTGGTCCCAACTGGTTGGAAGAAACGCCCGAAGAAACCCAATCGGAAACTTCCCAGGCCAGTTGACCAAAAGAATTGTCTAAGCCAATTGCAGAGAGTTTTTCTGCAAAAGTATCCCAGCAAAAAGGCCGCCCCCCGAAGGAGCGGCCCTTGCTTTTTATAAGGGTGTCGGTAAAATCATTGGTTGGAAGGGGAGACCTTCGTCAGGTAGTAAACCGAACCGGCCGCGCTGAAATCACACGGATTGTTGGTTTCTTCTCCCCGGAGAGTCATTTCGAGGCGATCTTCGTTGAGTTCACGTACGCCCCAGGTACCACCGCCAGCGGTGTAAATGACCCGGTCTTCGATGCGGTAGGAGAATTCAAAGACTTCTCCATTATCGTCCATAGTCCACTTGTCCGTATCGTACTTGAAGATGCAGATACCACCTTCTGTTCCTTCACCAAACGGAATATAATCCGAACTGGTCAGGGTAGAACCGCTGAAGTAATTGACTTCTACATGGTCAACCATCCAGGAACCCGAGCGCAATTGAACGTCGTCAACAGCAGGAACATCGATCGCTTCCTTGTTACAGGAAAAAAGAAGCGCTACGAAGAGCAGAGGAAAGCAGCTAATGGCGATTTTTTTCATAAGATTTAGGTTTTTCGCTTGGTGATGCTAAAAGATACGGAAATAATTCCAGACAACAGAACAAAAGTAGGCCCTGAGAGCAGATAATTCTATCCAATAATCCGTGGACTGCATTTTGAATGGGATGAAAAGACAAAAGAGAGAGAAAAGCCAGAGAAAGGGGAGGGAAGAGGGAAAATGAGTAACTTGCCTCCACCTACCAAACGAACATGAACATCATCCAATTTGAATCGGCAGAGGACATGCTCAAATGGGCCGGTCCGTTTCTGACCGACCAGCCCGGCCTCCACAACCGCCCTTTGGGCGAGCTGCATGCCTGGGCCCGCATCCAGCGGGAGCGGCCCGGCGATCACTTCCGGCCCCATATACTTGGGGCCGAACACGAGGGCACCCCCGTGGGCCTCGTCACGTGGAAACCGCCCGGACCAGCCAGTCTTGTCCTTGATCCCGCTCAGCGGGAACCAGGTGCCGCCGCGTTGGCGGCCTTCATCGCCCGCGAAATCGGAGACCTGGGGAGAGTACTCGCCCCAGCGGCTGATTTACAGGCCCTTAGCGAGGCCTGGAATCCCGGGCACCTTGCTCCGGTGGAGATGGAAAACTGGGCCTATCGGCTCGACCAGCTCATCCCGCCCCGCCCGGCGCGGGGACATATGCGTCCCGCAACCCTGGCAGACCAGGCCGTCATCGCCGCTTGGGCCGAAAAATTTGCCGGGGAAGCCTTTGTTGGCTTGCAGATTCCCTTCGCCTCGTTCGAGGCGGTCGGACGGATGATCGCCCACGATGTCTACCGGATTTGGGAAGCCGATGGCATTCCCGTCGCCATGGCCCAGTACCTGCGCCCGACGCCAACCGGCGTCGTCATTGGGATGGTCTATACCCCCCACGCGCAGCGGGGGCGGGGCTATGCCACCAACCTGACCGCGGCGATGTGCCGCGAACGGATGGACCAGGGCGACCAGTACCTCGCCTTGTTCACCAACGCCGCCAACGATACCACGAACCGGATTTACCCTTCTCTCGGCTTCCAATTTGTGGGCGCCGTCCCCATGGCCAATTTTCAGGGGATTCCTTTCGCCCCCTCAAATCGCCCGAAATAGTGCATATTTGAAGTATGCGCCTCTTGTTGCTTTGCATTTTCCTCTTGGGAACCCAACTGCCTGCCCAGTTCATGCCGGCGCGTCGCATGGGATCGGAGGACCTGCCTTCCGAAGCAGCCGCGCATCTGTTGGGGACAGACCAGCCCGTCCTGGGGCATTTTCCCGCCACCAGCCAGGATCAACGGCGCAAATTCATTCTCACTTTTTTTGACTCGGATTTCAAGGAAAAGTCTTCCCAAGCCATCCCTTTGCCCGAAGACTACCACCTGATCCACAGCTTCTTCGCCGAGGAAAGCGCCTGGTTCCTGTTTTGGATTGGGAGCTTGGAGGGGAATTACCTGTTGGTGGAAGCCCGGGATGAATCCTTCCGGATGTTGGAATGGGAAGCCCCCGAGCACACTTTTTGGGCCGCCCGGCTGCAGGGACGGGAATTGTGGATTTTGGGAGAGGGGAAAAATGACTTGATCCTGACGCGGATCCGCGCCGACACGCAGGAGAAGGCGGTTTGGAAAGTGCCGCTCGCCTGGCGGACGCAGATCTATGAGGCCCGATGGAGTGAAGAGGAGCAGGTTTTCGAAATCATTATGGCAGAGCGAGACGGCCCAGTTAAATGGTTGCACTGGAAGCCGGATGGCTGGGTGGGACTGGAGCGGACCCTGGAATTGGAGCCGGGAAAGTGGCCGCTGTCGATCCAGCGGCAGGGCGATTTTTGGATGGGGACCTTTGCGGAAGAAAAGGAGGGGACGGCCCAGGGGATTTTCCTCACCTCGGATTGGACCCCCGATGCGATCGAGTACCACCGTTTTCTGGACGTGCCCGGATTTTGGGAGGCAGTAGAGGAATTGGAAACGAAGGGATGGGGCGGAAACCGGAAAAAGCGGGAACGAAATGGCCTGGAAGGCGAATACCGGATACTTTGGCGGTCCTGGGGCCAGGACAGTTCCTGGCTCATGGGCGAAGTGGCCCGCGCCACCTACCGCCTGGAAAGCTATACCGATTCCGACGAGTTCAACCGGATCACCATCAAATACCGCAACGTCTTCGACGGTTGGCTGGTCACCCACGGGATCGCCTTTTCTCCCCGGGCCTACCTCCAGTACGGCGAAATCGAGGTCTTTGAATTTGACGACATCCGCACCTACCAACGCACTTTCCGCAGCCATTCCTCCCCGACAGCCATTGTTTTTCCCCACCAAGGCCAACTCCACCAACTGGAACTCCAAAACGGCAAGCTCCGGGAGAAAAGCAGCACGCCGGTATTCGAAGACGAGCGCCAAACCGAAGGCTGGGCCACGGCCATATTCGCCCTCCGGGGCAAACTTTGGGTATGGGGCCACAGGGATGTGTACAAGGAACGCACCCTCCTGGACGATATCCACAGCAAAAATTTCTTTTTCCGCCCCGTCACGTTCCCCTGACCCGTTGTAACCTTTTCCCCATCCAGCATTAGGCTATTGAATCGGTCAGATCACCCATCAATAACCTAATCTCTCCAACGATGAAACCCATTGTCCAAACCCTGTTGGTCCTGATGACCCTATGGATTCCTGTTGCTCTAAGCGCCCAAACTCCGGCCCCGGGCAAGGTGGAACTGACCCTCACGCTCCTAAACAACCAGGGGCAACCCATGAAAGGGGAGGAGGTCGAATTTGTGGAAACCAAGACCCGGGAAAAGGTCAGTCTCGCCACGGATGAGGAGGGCAAATTGGTTCATTTGTTCAATTCAGGCCGGTATTGGCAGATCAATGTGGGGAAGGTCAGGGATTATTTCTACTGGCAATTTGAGGTGCCGCCGGGGAAATCCTATACGATGAGCCGGACGATCACCTACCACCACGACCGGTTTTTGCGGGAGACCCGGCCCCCGGTGGACCGGAGCCAATTGAACCTGCAAACAGTCTCCCTGAATACGCGGATCGAGGCCCGACCCGATGAACAAAAGGGCGTCGTCCAACTGAAAATCAACCGTCCGAACAAGGCTCCGCTGGGCAATTACCCGGTGGAATTGACCTGCTACGCCCTCCGCAAGACCTTTGTCGGCAAAACCAATACGGCCGGCCAGGCCTGGTTCAAGGTGCCCCGGGGCCAGGAATACGAGATTGACATCGACGGGATCGAGAGCTTCAAGTATGTGGACCTGCCTGATGTGCCGCGTTACCGGACCCGCACGCGCATGGTCTACGAACCTACCATCATCAAGGAAAAAATGGTCCGCGATACCATTGTTCAGGAGCTCCCTGACGGGCAAAAAGGAACCTCTGGCCGCGTATTGGCCACGGTCATCCTCCGGGGTGGTTCTAATGGCACCTGGCGGAATGAGCCCGTCTTTTTGGAGGTGATGGGGGAGAAAAAATGGTACCGCAGCCGGACCAATGTCAACGGCGAGGTCCGTTTCCTCATCCCGAAAGGCAAGCAGTACATGATCCATGGCCGGTTTGAACCCGATCTGGATGTCCTGGATTTCCGGCGTCGCCGGGGCATTGGGTACAGCCACAAATCGGTGCTGTACCGCCCCAAAGCCAAATACCAGTTCCCCGAGCAGTATATCCCCAAGCCCGAAGAACTGATCGTCACCGAATTCCAGCGCTTCCTCGAGCGGAGCTACGCACGGCCCAAAGGTGCCGACATGGTACGGACCCTGGCCGAGTTCACCGGCGTTCTGAATCCCAATTCCAAGGAAGCTGTCCTCCGACTGGCCGTGACCACCGCGGAACGCGGTGACATTGCCCATGCCCCGCCCCTCAACCTGTCCTTCGTCATCGACAAGAGCGGTTCCATGGCGGGCCACGAGCGCATCGGCAACCTGAAAACGTCGCTGGAAGCCTTCCTGGGACAGTTGCGGCCTGAAGACCGGGTCTCGCTGGTCACCTTTGAAGACTTCGAAGAGGTTCCCATCCCCAGCCAGAAGCTGGATTTGGAGCATTGCATCCGGGTGATCCAAACCCTGGAAGCGGGCGGAGGAACCAATATTTACAAGGGCCTGATGGCGGGCTACAAGGAAGTGGCCCGACACTTCAGCCGGAATGCCGTCAACCGGGTGATCCTGCTGTCGGATGGCTATGGCGTGACGCCCCCCAAAGAGATTGTGGAAGCGCAGAAACCCTATACCGCCAAGGGAATTGATTGTTCGACCGTGGGGGTGGGCGAGGACTATAATTTTGCCCTCCTCCAATTGTTGGCTTCCCAGGGAGGCGGCCACCTGCAACACGTGGGCGATGCGGCGGACCTGCAATCTGCCTTTATGGATGAATTGTCCCGGGTCTTGTTTCCTGTCGCCCGCAATGTCGAAATGGAAATCACCTATCCCGAGGGCCTGGAATACAAGCAGTTGTATGGTTACGAGGTCCAGGAAAAGAAGGGCCGTCGCCTCAAATTGAAACTGAAACAATTGGCGGCCGGAACCGATCAACTGGCTTTTTTGCGGTTCCGGGTCCAAAACCCGACGCCGGAAATGTATGAGCGGCCGGTCGTCATCAAGCTGCGGTACCGGGATTTGAAAAGGAATGAACTGGTGGAACAGGTGGTGGAAGCAAAATTAGAATGGACGGACCAGGTAGGGCAGGCGGAATTGGTGATGGAGGAGAATGAACGGAAAATGTATGCGGTGGCGGTCATGAACCAATCGATGAAGGTCATGGGCGACCGGTTCCACCGGGGAGATATTGGCGGAGCGCGGGATGCCGTGCAGGACGGTATGGACCAACTGAAGGAATTGTTCCCTGCCACGACCGATGAAGACCTGTCGACATTGAAGGTCGCATTGGAGGATTATTTGGATGTGTTGGAACAACAATTGAAGGCGGGCTAGGGGACTTGTGTAAGAAAGTTTCCGAAACTGCAATTCTGTTTATGCTTGGTCAACAAAAAAAGGACAAAATAGCATCCATTAGGCGGCTGCTTGGGTTGGCGAATTGATTTAGGATTGCAAGATCAAAACCTACTTTCACATTGAATCAAGATGGTATTTTTACGTACTTGAGATTGTTAAATATCTATCCGGCAGAAACGAATATTTAAGTACTAAAAGCTACCATTAACCCATCACCAGCATTGAACTGGAATAGGTAAATAGTGCTTGACCTTGACGATGGTATATCTCAGGGCTTTCAATATGGGAATAAGTGATTCCGAATAATTTGTTGTAAAAAAGGATCTTGCCCCGCTCGTTGAGCGGGGCAACCTGTTTTGTATAACTTTTCTTGCCACAAAGTTTGAAATTGGAGGCATTCCTGTTGTAAGGTTTGGTGCCTGTTTCCACGTTATTAGAACCAAGACCTATGTTTAAACTCCAGTTTTTTGGGTATGGGAACTGACGGGACGAAAGATTGATCCCCTGACAGGAAGTAAGGATTTGCCGGGATATTGATTGTTGAGGATAAAGCGAATGAAGATATTGAGCCAAGACTTTGTAAAAGCAGTTAAAACACACATTTAAACTTTGTAAAATGAAGCACTATTTATGGATGCTTTGCCTCGCATTGGGGTGGAGCACAAGCGCTATTGCTCAACAATCAAGCACAATCAATTCAGCCACTCAAGACGGTCCCATTGATGTACGCCGTTGCTATTCGGCCGAACATGAACACGAGATGCGGGCTGCCAATCCCGAAATGGGAAGTCTGATGGACTTTGAAAATTGGTTGGCGCCCCTGGTAGAAACCTACAAGGCCCAAGTCTCCTCTGGAAAGATCGAAGCGGTTCAGACGATCCCGGTGGTTTTCCACGTCATCCACGGCGGTGAGAACGTAGGTTCAGGTGCGAACCTGTCTGCCAGCGTCATCAATGCGCAGCTCAACCAGCTCAATGCCGACTACGCCGGCCAGGGCTCTGGTCAGGCGACCAACACCGAAATCCAATTTTGCATGGCTACGATTACCCCCGATGGCTGTGACATGCCTGAGCCTGGCATCGACCGCATCGACGGTGGAGCCGCGGGCTTTGGAAATCCCCCCTATGGCCGCTGCCGCGGGTTCAACATCAACCTCAATGACATCGAAGGCGGCATCAAGCCCGCTACCAGCTGGGATCCCGACCGCTACTGCAATATCTGGGTCATGCCCCTGAATTGTGGCCTGCTGGGGTACGCCCAGTTCCCCGACAACTCCGGCCTGCCCGGCCTCAACACCTCCGGTGGCGCTGCCAATACCGATGGTGTCGTTGTCGACCATCGGACGGTGGGCTCGCTCAGCCAGCCCAGCCCGGTCGCGAGCAGCACGGCCTACGACAATGGCCGTACGCTCAGCCATGAAATTGGCCACTGGCTTGGCCTGCGCCACATCTGGGGCGATGGTGGCTGCACCGTAGATGACTTCTGCGGCGATACCCCTGCCTCCGACAGCCCGAACTATGGCTGCCCCAACGTCGTCAAGTGCGGTTCTACCGACCAGGTCGAGAACTTCATGGACTATACCGATGACGCTTGCATGGAACTGTTTACCGACGATCAGAAGGCCCGGATGAAGGCCGTCATGGCCAACAGTCCGCGTCGCGTCCTCCTTGCTTCCTCCACTGCATGCACCGATCAGGGCATCACTTGCAACGATGGCGGTGGTGGTTCCGGCGGCGGTGGCGGCGGAGGCGGAAATGGCAATGGAAACGGAAATGGTAATGGTGGCGGCAAACCCCGTCGTGTCGTCGCCAATTCCCCGATTGCTGACCTCATCGTTTTCCCGAACCCCACCCAAAACCTGCTCAACATCCAGTTCAACAGCATGAACGAAAGCACGGCCCAGGTCGTATTGGTTGACCTGATGGGCCGGGTGGTCTTCCAGCAAAACATCAATGTTGTGCGGGGCGGAAACAGCATCGCGCTCGATCTGAATGCCCTCGCTCAAGGAAGCTATATGCTGCGCCTTGTCAACGGCGAAACCATGTTGGCCCGCCGCATTACCAAAAACAATTAATCTTAGATGGATTAATAGATCCCCGCCTTCTTCGGGAGGTGGGGATTTTATTTTTATCGGTTTTAGACTTCCAGAACCACCCGGTACCGGGCCTGGTTATTCCGAACCCGGTCCAAAGCCGCGTTGACTTCGGTCATGGGCATGACCTCGGTCTGGGCCGTGACGCCCTGCCGCGCCGCGAGGGCCAGCATTTCCCGCATCAAAGCGCGGCCTCCAATCACACTTCCGCTAATGCTCTTTTGCCCGCCCAGCACGTGGCTGATTGGTACATCGATACTTGAAGCGGCACCTGTCACGAAGCAGAGTCGTCCATTGGGCCGGAGGGCCCGGACATAAGGTTTCCAATCGAGGTCGGCAGTTGCGGTTACCAGAATGAAGTCCAGCGAACCACGCACTTTGCGGTCCCAGCGCTCTTCCCGGGTGGCCACAAAGTGGTGGGCCCCCAGGTCTTTGGCCTGGGCTTCCTTGGCCGAGGTCGAGGAAAAGGCCGTGACTTCACAGCCAAAGGCCCGCGCAAATTGCAGGCCCAGGTGACCGAGGCCTCCGATTCCGACGACGCCGACCTTGTGCCAGGGGCGCACATCGTAGCGGCGGAGCGGGGAATACACGGTGATGCCTCCGCAGAGCAGGGGGGCTGCCCCCGCGCGGTCCATCCCGTCCGGAATCTTGAAGGCAAATCGGCTGTCCACTGCAAGGTGGTCGCCGAAGCCCCCGTGACGGCCGACGGCCGTCGCCACACTGTCCCGACAGAGGTTTTCCTGGCCACTCACGCATTCATCGCATTCCAAACAGGCCCCCGCTTGCCAGCCCACTCCGACCACATCCCCAATATTGAGCCGGTGGACCGCCCGGCCTTTTTCCTTCACCACCCCAATCACCTCGTGCCCTGGTACCAACGGAAACTGCGAACTCCGCCAATCGTTGTCGATCAGGTGGAGATCGCTGTGGCAAATCCCACAATGGCTGGTTTCCAGAAGTACCTCGTGGTCTTCCAGGCGGTCGATGGTATAGGAAAACGAAGTCAGCCCACTGCGGGCTTCGGAGGCCGCGTAGGCCAGGACGGTAACTTTTTGCATGGGGCTAATAGGATTCCTGGATGAGTTTGTCCCGCTCTTGTTGCCGGGACTTCAGGTAAAGGTCGATTTCGGGGCTGTACGACAGGTAGATCGCACTGATGACGAATCCGATGCCGAGGCACAGCGTGAGGATGGGAGGGAGGGTAATGTCGTTGCGGGAGATGTCGGGCATCCGGGAGCCGGCCTGGTAGAAGGCGAAGGCTCCGATGCCCAGTAACATATAGAAAAACAGACCTTTGCGTTTGTGGCCCTGGTTCAGGAGCACGACGAGGGCTAGTAGGGCCAGGAAGAAAAAGGCCTGGACACCCAACAGGGCGTACGAGGTGCCAGCCACGATTTCATAGGCCAGATTGGCGAGGGAAGCGGCCACGATGGCTCCTCCCAGAACTTGAAAGTATTGTTTCCCCTTACGCAGGAGGTACGCATTGCCCATGCGGCAAATTTACACCATTTTTCCCGGCTCCAACAAGCGTCTTTCCAATACCCCCAAAGCGGCAAAACCGGAGGAGCCAAGGGCTTGGGTGAGGTCCTGCATGGCCGCATTCCAGGCCTCCCGCACCTTTTTGGAGTAATTCTTTCCGCGCCGGGTCAGGCTGATCTCGGGTCGGGCCGGGCTCCCTTTCTTTTCCAGGTAGCCATTTTTGACCAGGCGATCGAGGTTCCGGGTCACTGTGGAACGTTGGAGGTGAAGGGCCTTGCCGAGCTCAGATTGGAGGAGAGATCCTTGGTCGGCCAAGGTCAGGAGAATGCTCATCTGACTTTCGGAGATGCCAACTGCTTGCAGGTGCTTGCGGTAGGTATCGTCGACCAGGCGGGTGAGGCGGTGGAGTCGGGTAGAGGGGCAATCGGAAAACGAGTGTTGAGTGGCCATAATGGAATATACAAAATAGGTGTAAATGCAACAATAGAAATGTGGAAAATGGACTGAGGGGTGGAGGGGAAATGGAGGAAAAAGGGTGAATGGAGAAATTGAGAGTGGTTTCGAAGGGCAGATGGAGGGATAAGTCGGGGAAATCAAATGCTGAAATCGATGCAATGGAAGGCTTGGGTGGGCTTTTTTCTCTGATTGGAAATAGTCCTGAAAGATCTAAGGTACAATTGTGCGACATCCTTAGGCGGCTTCCGAGTGCCCATATCTCCAATGGACCAGGCACAGATAAGTGCCTGATCTTTCAACCTCTGTGGTTAATTCTTGGAAATTTTGTTGCTACAAATACCTCATCAACCGATCCCCGCAAATGGAATTCCCGTCAACCGGTGCATCTCAAAACTCATGGTGCTCAGGTCATTGAAATTGAACTTGGAGACGTGGTCGTGGCCGCAGGACCGGGCGACCACCTTCATCAACTCAGTACTGGCGTGGAAGAAGTTGTGGAGCTGCTTGGCCGATTGTTGGATGATGATCCGTTGGCGGAGGTTCTCTTTCTGGGTGGCAATCCCCACCGGGCAATTGTTCGAGCTACAGGCCCGCATGCCCAGGCATCCGATGGCCTGCAAAGCGGAATTGGAGACCGCGATGGCGTCGGCTCCCAGCATCATGGCCTTGGAAAAATCTTCCGCGACCCTGAGGCCGCCGGTGATGATAAGGGTGACGCCTTTGGCGCCGACCTTGTCGAGGTGGCGTCGGGCGCGGGCAAGGGCGGGAATCGTTGGGACGTTGATATTGTTCCGCAGGATGGTCGGAGCCGATCCCGTTCCGCCGCCTCGTCCGTCCAGAATGATATAATCCACGCCGACCTTCAGGGCGAAGTCGATGTCGGCTTCGATGTGGCTGGCCGCAATTTTGAAGCCCACCGGAATTCCGCCGGTTTTTTCCCGTACCTCCTCGGCGACTCGTCTAAAGTCCTCGGCCGTTTTCAAATCCGGGAAGGCCGCGGGTGAAATGGCGGTTTCGCCCACTTTCAAGCCCCGGACTTCGGCGATCTCTTCGGTGACTTTGTGACCCGGCAAATGGCCTCCGGTACCGGTTTTTGCCCCTTGTCCCCCCTTAAAATGGAAAGCCTGGGCTTTTTTGACCTTTTCCCACGAGAATCCAAATTTTCCCGACGCCAACTCATAGAAGTACCGCGAATTATTGGCTTGCTCTTCCGGCAACATCCCGCCTTCTCCACTACAAATGCCGGTGCCGGTCATGTCCGCACCTTTCGCCAGTGAGATCTTGGCTTCCCGCGAGAGCGATCCAAAACTCATGTCGGAGACGAAAACCGGGATGTCCAGTTGAAGGGGCTTTTGGGCATTGGGGCCGATGATCACCGAAATTCCCACGGGATCTTCATCCAATAGGGGCCGGGACGCCAACTGAGCGGGAAGAAATTGGATGTCCTCCCATTTGGGCAGGGTATTGCGGTCGACTCCCATTGCCTCTGATGGGCCGTGGTGACCATAGTTTTTCAACCCATTTTGGGCCAGTTCCTTAATGTACCGGGTATAGGGCTCCGTGGATTCAGGATGGGTATCCGCGTATTGTCCCAGGTAGGCATCCCGGTCGAAGGGCTGGGGATGTTTTTCCAAAAACCGGTTGATTTCTTCCTCGTCCACCACCACATAGTCATCCTGCACTTCCGCGTGGAACTTGTGGAGCACCTCCGAGTTGTTGTATTCCGAAACTCCGGTATCATAGCGGTAATCCCAGCCGTGAACCCCACAAATGAGGTTGTCCCCTTCAATGTGGCCATCCGCCATCAAGGCGCCGCAGTGCAAGCACCGGCCGTACAGCACCGAGACATTGTCATCGTATTTGATGATCACGAGGTCCAGTCCATTCACTTGATGGTGGGCCGGAACCCGGTCCTGGAGATCGCTGAATTTGAGTGTTTTTACCATGTTATTTCGCGTTGTAGAAATCAGGGAGGTGCTTCACCGTACGCTGACCATTAAAAGGCGCCATTCCCCGATTGGTTGGTTGACTTAAATTTACAATTCAGTTGGAAAAATCAAGGTTGGGAGGATATTGTTGCCCTGTTCTCTTTCCTGGGCCTCCGATAGACGACCACAAATGCCCAGATTTCCAATGCAACGAGGGCAATGTGCATTCCCCAATCTACGGCCGCCGGTCCGGCATTCGCGTAGGGAAAGAGGGGATCGATGAAGGTCTCCTGGCCTTCCCGGAAAATGCTGAGGAGCAGGACCACCAGGAAATGATTGGGATTTTGGGTCATCAAAACGAAGATGGTTGCCGCGATCATCGCCACCAACCTCCCGGTCGTGGTATAGATGATGTTGAGGTCCGGCACCCCCTGGATGGTGATCCCCGCATCAATCAAATATTGATGGTTGAAGTAAAACCAATATACCTGGACGGCCATGAACAGGACGAGGAGCCCCGTGAAGATATTGACCCAAAGAGGAATTCGTGCGTTTTTAAGCATATTGGATGGGATGTGAATGTTGAATGGTATTGTCGTATCTCAGCCCGAAAATCAGGGCTCCCAAAATGGAGATGGGCATGATCATGAAATCAAACATGAAGAGTGCTTCGGGAATCTTGCCGTAGGAGCTGATGATGACAAATCCGGGAAAGAATAGAATCCAGCTGATGATTTGTAGGGTGAAGAAAATACGGAACAGGAGCAAATTGAGTCGATTCCCCGCTGGGCTCCTTTCTTTTTTTCGATTGAATCTCGTAGAAATGAGCGAAAAAATGACCAGCGGAATTCCCATGAGGATCGGGGTTCCCGTTCCGGCCCCAAACAGCACAATTCCGATGTTCAGCAATCCAAATACCAGGAGGCCGTATTTTTTCTCCAGGAAGAACAGCGAGTGGATGATCAATGCCGTTGAGACCACAATTGCCAGGATACCCAATACCGAGTAGGGGATGCCCGTGAGAATTGAATTGGCGGGCTGACCATCCAACAGGGTGAACAGCTCGCGGTTGGGCCAGTTCTCCGGCAGGGCCTTGACGGAAAAACCTTCCACCAGCAAGGAACCCTTTAAGATTTCCGGAATTCCGTGGAGAATACCCACAGCTCCAATGATGATTCCAAAGGCGCTCAAGCACAATTGAATTTTACTATTTTTATTTTCCCCCATGTAACTGATTGGTAAATGTTACTCCAAGTTACTATTGTTGGTTACAAATGGTTACTTTTAAGGGGGTAAATATGCTCCCCAGGAGAAAAAACTGGTTACCAATTGGTAACAAAACCGGAAAGGAATCGATATGGACATGAACAAATGCCCTTTGACGGCAGCTCTTCGCGTAGTCGGTGGGAAATGGAAGCCGATCATCATCCTCAATCTCCGCAAGTCTTCGAAGCGGTTCGGACAGCTGGACTATTCGATTCCCCAGGTTTCCCGGAAAGTCCTGGCGTCACAATTGTCCGAGTTGGTGAAGGACAACCTGGTGACCCGGCATGCTTATGCGGAGAGCCCTCCCCGGGTGGAATACCAATTGACAGACAAGGGCCGGGAGCTGGTGCCTATTTTTCAGGCGATGGCCGATTGGGGGACGTATTTGGTGCCTGCGGATTGAGTGGGGGAAATGATTCGGGGTAAGTAAAAAATGACTTTTCCTATCACTCCAGTTTGTTTTTTGGTTTAAACCATGCTCCAAACAGCTTTTTTCCAAGATTGAGAGGTTGCTACAAACAGTCTTTTTTTTCTGTATACACCTGTATTTCAGGGCATTATAATTCCTGGATTCAAGCATGAAGGGTATAGGTGTAGAACTATGCCTGTGATTTGTCAAAAACCGTAGTTATATTTGACTAAGGTTTTCATCATTTTTTTGTTCACATGAAAGACAATATAGTTCGGACGGAACAACCGTCCGGAGGCCACGGTATGGCCGATCACCCCTTTGAATCAATTGAAGGCGGTGCTTCCCTGCCGCCGCAACCATTTGTGCTCTCCGCTGCCCCAGCATCCCCTATACAACAAACTACCGGTAATTCATCGGGAGTGGTCCAGCGGACCTCGGCGTTCTCAACCTGGTTCATCCAGACAGTGATGGTGCCGGTGATCCGGCGACTTCCGGAAGTTATGCGGGACGATTGCCTGCGGTCTCTAGTTATCCACCTCGGCGTATTGGACCAAGAGGAGCCGGAGTGGCATGTCGCGCGGGAGTTTATCACTCAGATATTCTCCGAACTACTGCCCGATGATCTGATCCCTGAGGTGTTCCCGCTTCTCCAAACGGCCCAAACGGAATTCCAAACCGCGGTTGGTTCCCGTCCAGAGACCCCTGCCAAAACTGTTGATACCATCAATGAGCACTTTCAGCTCCTAATTTCTGCGTATCAGGATATCCTGACGGTGGATCCTGGTGAGGAATTGGCTCAAGCCCAAGAATATGTCACCGCCAAGCAAGCAGAGTATGCTAATTCCTGGGGTGAAGCTGAAGAACCGGGGTTGAAAGAGGCCTTGTTGGCGGGGGCATCGGGCCTCCTGCTTAGCCCATCCAGTACCGCCCACTATCTGGATGACCGAGAAGAGACGCCACTCAGTCATGGTCCCCAGGACCATGCCAGTGAATACCACCGAAGCGCCAAGCACCAGACATTTTCTTCTTCCACGGCCAGGGTGATCAAAAATCATGTTGGCAAATCGGCTCTGATCCGAAAGAAAAAAGAAGGTGGTGGGGGGGAAGCCCACGTGGGGCTGTATCCCAATGCGGCGACTTATGGACGGAACCAGAGAACAAAGCCTCGCCGGATTCCGGTGCCTGTTGAGGAGGCTGCACCCGAAACCACTCCCCAAGGAAACGGAGATTTGTACGATGCAAGCCTCCTTTACAAACTTCAGTTGAGCCAAAAAGTCGCTCAGTCGGTTGGAGCCCTTGACCGCCTCTCCGTTGGCGTATACAATGATTATCCCTTGGTCATGGTTCATTTTGACCTGGTCCGATTCATGCAGGATTATGATCCCACCGGAAGTTATCACGTCCCTACTTCGGGTACCCAAAAAGCATTTACCCAGTTCCTCATGAACTATTACATGGGACTCGCGAATTACCACGCCAAAAATGCTGGGGTCAACATTACCATCGTGGAACGTTCCAGCTTTGGTTTCAACACGCCCAGCGTGGCTGAAACCCAGGATAGTTTCCGAATCAATATGGGCTTGATGCCTCCTGTTTACGCTGATGTCCATGCCCATGCCCTGCGTACCCTGAACGTTCACCTAAATTCTGTGCTCGAAACAAAGGCTTCACGAGATCCTTCCGGGTCTAGATTGGATACAGAAAGCCCTTACTTCGATGGCAAGACCGCAGAGCTCAATTCAATTGACGATTGGCTCAAGTTTGCGATGTACCCCATCGAAATACAGAACAAGACCTCCATTGCCAATGCCGTACGGAATCGGACCAGCCTTGATTTTGTCAATGCCAAGGCATTCGACAGGATGGCCATGTATGCTGGAAAGGCTTGTCCCCTCGGAGGAATTTTAGGGGATCTATTCGACCACATGAAGTTAGCTGGCTCACTGACCACAGATGTTTCGCCTGAGGAGACCCATTATACCGCCCAGGTGCCGGCGTTAAAGCAGAATTACGCGGTTGATGAAGAAATGGATAGACAATATGCCCAGGTGCTTCAGTTACTATCCAACAACTTGGTTTCTATTGGGATGGAATCGCAAGATGAAGTTTTCCGTCACCAAATTTACCGGATGAGCCTGCTGCTCGAACCCGAGAATACCAAGATCGAACTGACGCTCGATATGATCAACGAACTCTTACTGGTTCATTCATTGGACTCATTGTTACGGTCTGATCGCGTGGCTCCCTACGCGGATGGGTATGGCAGTGAATCGGAGGTGGAAGATGAAGTTGATGAAGAAACCTCGGGCGACATGGATGCCGAAGACTTCGAAGAGGATGACGAAGATTTATCCCTTAATGGTGCTCCAGCTCCTCACCGGATGCCCGCCGCCGAGGATCCCATGGACACGGTCCCGGTCCCGGCAATCGATTCCGGCCCCAGAAGACTGACTGGCAAGAAAATCATTACCCATAATGGTATGCGAGCCCTTCTCTCAGCAGTGGATTCGGCCGCCCGAATCGTTTTGAAAATGGGGAGGGGAAAGAAAGCTCTGGTAGATGTTCAGGGGGCCTATTACGAAATGGATGATGCATTGGAGGCTGCCCAAATACCTGCCGAAGCAACTGAAGATTCCCATCTCGCGGATATTTTAGTGCGGGACATCAATGCCTGTGTCACAGAAGGCCCATCCGGGGCCACGGAGGTAACCCAAAGCCTGGCGAGCAGTCCGGCCAGAGTCTGGATTTTGGACAGTACCAGCTCCACCCAAGCCAAGATGGCTGCAATGGCCGAAATGTTCCGTTCTTCCCAGGCGAATGTCCTTTACTTTGTGTCCAGCGGTTTTAAGCAAGAGCAGGCTGGCTCTGATCGGAACCAATATGGGACCCTGCGCGCCTTTACCGACAATACCCCCGAAGGAAAGGTTATGCTTAATGCAATTTTGGACCAGACCAAGAAAACAGACCACCCGCTTGCCTTGACGGCGCATTTGTTCCGGCGGACCATGAAACGCTTTGGCGCCGTTCCCCGAAATGCCAATGTCCTCTCAGGTGCCACCAGTGTTCATGCTCCCAAGCCGTTCACAGGATCAGCAACCGATTGGGATGCCTTTGGATTCAACATGGGATTGGATCCTGACTTTGACATTGGCAATGTCGCCACCCGGCAGAGGCTCCTGGATGAATTCAGGAATGCGCTGGCCTTGGTGCCAGTTCAGGAAGACGACGCCGGGGCGGAGCGGGCCGATCATTCCCAACATGCCCGGGAATTCATCTATACTGCGCCGGAAAAATCCGACCGGGAAGAAAACCCGGGAGCCCAACGGAGTTGGTTCGCAATTACCGCCAATCAAGGTGGTGGTGACTGTCTGCTGCACGCCTTGAGCGGACGCAACCTCACTTTTGACCAGGTTGTGGCCACGCGCGACCAGCTGTCTGCCTCCATGGGAGACTTGATGGCGGACAGGACAGTATCAGGAAGCCATGCCTACCAATCCTTGTACCAGTCTCATATGACGGATAGAAGGATGGAGCAGGCCCTGCACGGCAAGCATCAAATTCCCATCAATACCTATCGTCTCGCGATTAAAGTGCCGGGTCTTTATGCCGGAGAGGAAGAAATCCAGAGCTTTTGCCATCTCCCGGACCAGCCAGATGAAGTCTATGTGGTTACCCATTTGGGAGAGCTTCGACGGGTCAATGAGAATGGAACCGTTCTCATTGCCCGGGTGGCGACCGATGGTCCCGACCAATTTAAGCAACGGGTCCGCACCCTGCTGACGGGTGGACAAACTGTCCTGTACAAATCGTCCAACCACTGGGAGCGTATCACAGGCGTCAATTGAAAAGGCTTGCGTAGGGTATGGTAGCAAAAGGTCTTCTTTTGGATGCCCTGGAGAATGGAACCTGCCAGTCGAAGGTATGGTTGGCGGGTTTTTAGAGACTCAATGGTGGCCTGAGATGGAGGGAAATTGTAAAAAATGACCCCCATCCGTCTCCAATCCTGATTCTTCTCCCATTGTTTTCCTCCACTCCCAAAATTCTTATTTTTGCTCCATGCCGCATTACTACACCCTGGGCCAGATTCCGCCCACCCGCCACACCCAGTTCCGCCGTCCCGACGGCGAACTGTACGCGGAGGAACTTGTCTCCACCGAAGGTTTTTCCAGCATTTATTCCAATGTTTACCACATCCACCCGCCGACGCTCGTGGACGGGATCGGAGAACCCATTTCGGTCGCCCCCAAGATTGCGGTCAAAAACAACCTCCAGCACCGGTCATTTCTCGGTTACCGCGCCGAGCCCACCGACGATTTCATCGAGAGCCGCAAGGTCCTGTTCTTCAACCGGGACTGCGCCATCGGCGTCGCTGCACCGAAGAAATCCATGACCGACTACTTCTACAAAAACTCCTCTTCGGATGAAATGATCTTCATCCACGAAGGGCAAGGCACCCTCAAATCGGGCTTCGGCGACATCAAATTTGGCTACGGCGACTACCTCGTCATCCCCCGCGGTGTCATTTACCAGCTCGAATTCGAGACCGAAAACAACCGCCTCTTCTTCGTCGAATCGGCGTCACCCATCGTGACCCCGCGCCGCTACCGCAACGAATTTGGCCAGCTCGAGGAACACGCCCCCTTCTGCGAACGCGACCTCCGCAAGCCCGCCGACCTCGTCGCCAAAGACGAAAAAGGCGCTTTCAAGGTCATGATCCGGAAAGGCGATGATATTTTTCCCTTTACCTACCAGACCCACCCCTTCGACTTCATTGGTTGGGACGGCTTTTTCTACCCCTACGCCTTCTCCATCCATGAATTCCAGCCCATTACGGGCCGGGTTCACCAGCCGCCGCCCGTCCACCAGACCTTCGCGTCCAAGGGATTCGTGGTGTGCAGCTTCTGTCCCCGCTTGTTCGATTACCACCCCCAGGCCATTCCCGCGCCCTACAACCACAGCAATGTAGATTCGGATGAAATTCTGTATTATGTGGACGGCGAATTCATGAGTCGGAAGCACGTGGAGAAGGGGATGATGTCCCTGCATCCGATGGGCATTCCGCACGGCCCGCATCCGGGGACGGTGGAAAAATCCATTGGGGCGAAGGAAACCTTGGAGCTGGCCGTGATGGTGGATACCTTCGCACCGCTGCACCTGACCGAAGCCGCAATGCAAATGGAAGATCCTGGCTATTACAAGAGCTGGGTAGAATAAACAATGTACAACGACCTACATAGACGCTATTTTCCGAGCCTCAAGTCCGGGCCCGTCTGTTGGCTGTGGACCTTTGGCAAGGGCGCTCCGTGAGTTGGTCCCGCGACCATACTGACAGGCCTCTTTAAATTGTTGACGATAAAAAAGGAAATTAGCTATGAGTACCGATACAAATGTTTACGACCGTCCGGCGGAAACCAAGGACTTTTTGCCCATCAACGGCACCGATTATGTAGAATTCTGGGTGGGAAATGCCAAGCAGGCCGCCCATTTCTACCAAACCGCCTTTGGCTTCCAGCCGCTGGCCTATTCCGGTCCTGAAACCGGGGTGCGGGACCGCTCTTCTTATGTGTTGGTCCAGGACAAAATTCGCCTGGTCCTGTCAACCGCGCTGGTGCCCGACCACGAGATCAACCGCCACTATGTTGCCCACGGTGATGGGGTCCGGGCCGTGGCTTTGTGGGTAGACGATGCCGTCTCCGCCTTCGAAGAGACCACCAAGCGGGGGGCGAAGCCTTTCCTCGAACCCGAAACCATCGAAGATGCCAACGGTAAAATCACCCGTTCGGGCATCCATACCTACGGCGATACCGTCCACATCTTCGTGGACCGCAGCCAATACAATGGCCCCTTCATGCCCGGCTTCAAGGCCTGGAATCCCAAGTACCGTCCCGAAGCGGTGGGCCTGAAGTACATCGACCACATGGTCGGCAACGTCGGCTGGGGCGAAATGAACCAGTGGTGTGATTTCTACAAGAATGTGATGGGCTTTGACCAGCTCATTTCCTTCGACGATAAAGACATCTCCACTGAGTACACTGCCCTGATGTCCAAGGTAATGGCCAACGACAATATGCGGATCAAATTCCCCATCAACGAGCCGGCCGAGGGCAAGAAGAAGAGCCAGATCGAGGAATACATCGACTTCTACGGCGGCGCGGGCGTCCAGCACATCGCGGTGGCCACCGATGACATCATCCATACGGTCAGCCAATTGCGGCGCCGCGGTGTGGAATTCCTGGAAGTGCCGGATACCTATTACGGGGAGACCTTGCTGGAGCGGGTAGGGGAGATCGACGAAGAAATGGAAGACCTGCGGAACCTGAAAATCCTGGTTGACCGCGACGAGGATGGCTATTTGTTGCAGCTGTTCACGAAGCCGGTGGAGGACCGTCCGACCCTGTTCTTCGAGATCATCCAACGTAAAGGCGCGAAGTCCTTCGGCAAGGGCAACTTCAAGGCCCTGTTCGAGGCCATCGAGCGGGAGCAGGACCTCCGTGGAAATTTGTAGAAGACATCATCAGATATATAGGGCGCAGGGCTTCGGTCCTGCGTTTTTTTTGCGCCCATTTTTCCTTAACATACCGCATGGAACACATCATTCGGGACGCCCGCCGGGAAGACATGGCTGCTGTCATGCGCCTGATTCAGGAATTGGCTGATTTTGAGCATGAAAGTGACGAGGTGGAATTGACGCAGGCCGATTTGGAGCGGGAGGGATTCAAGGAAACGCCGGCCTTTCATTGTTTTGTGGCGGAAAAAGACGGGAAAATCGAGGGCATGGCACTGGTTTACTGGCGCTATTCGACGTGGAAGGGGAGGGTGCTGCACCTGGAGGATCTGATTGTGACGGAAGCGGCGCGGGGAAAAGGCTTGGGAAATGGGTTGCTGACCGAAGTGGTGCGGTTTGGCCACGCCCAGGGTGTGAAACGGGTACAATGGGAGGTGCTGGGTTGGAACGAGCCCGCGATCAAGTTTTACGAAAGCAAGGGAGCGGTGGTGATGCGGGATTGGCACGTGGTCCAGTTGCGGGAGGCGGGTATCCAGGCCTTTATGGCGGCGCTGGATTGATCATTTCCGCACAATCAACTGCCACCGAAAGGCCCATTTCCACTTCAATTCGTAGTTGTTCAGGCCCGCGGTTTGGAGAATCGCCTCCAGGTCCTGGCGCTTGAAGGCCCGCAGGACGCTCAGTGGCCCATCGTGGCGCACCAAGTAGGATCCCCGAAACAGCCAGGTCAGGAAGCGAATGCCCCACCAAGCAAGACGGTTACGGTGTAAATCGTTGATGATGAAGCCCAGACGGCTCTGGGCGGCCATTTGTTGGAAGAGATGGGCGAGGGCGGGATCGGAGAAATGGTGGCAAAAGAGAGAGCAAAGGGCAATGTCAAAGGTGCGATTCTGGAATTCGGGGGAAAAAATGTCGGCGGTTTCAAAGGCAATTTCAGGGTAATCACGCGCCTTGTTCCGGGAAAATTCAATCATAAATGGATTGGCATCCACGCCGATGACCCGCAAGGGCAGGTCCTTTTTGCGGGCCCAGTCGACAATCGCCCGGGGCAAATCACCGCCTCCGGTCCCCAAATCGACGATTTCCACAGCTTCACCTCGCTTTCCCAGCATTTTCCCCAGCGCATCCAGCACGACTCCATTTCCCCCCAATCGCTTATTGATGACTTCCAACTCCTCCAGGTTCTGCGCCAGCGCATCCCCCGACAAGTTCAGGTCGTCCATCAATTCCTCCCGCTCGTCCCGCCGCGAAAAATCAGGCATGGTGCTCCAGGTGTAACAGCGCCGATTCCAGCGTCAATCCCGGCCCAAAGGCCATGCTCAGGACCCGTTCGCCGTCGCGCAGATCGCTCTGGTCCAGGGTCGCTTCCAGCACGAACAAAACCGTGGCCGAGGACATGTTTCCGTAGTGCGCCAGCACCTCGTAAGAGGTGGCATTCTTCTCCTTGGGGATCCCCAGGGCCGATTCCAGCGCCTCCAGTACCCGGCGACCGCCGGGATGCAAGGCAAAGCGCTCGATTTCCTCTGGATTCACGGCGAGGTCCCGCAAAAGGGCATCCACCGCTTCCTGGGCGGCGCCCGCCAGCAGATTCGGCACGTAGGCCGACAAGCGCATCTCAAATCCGGTGTCCACGATGGCCCAAGCCATGTCCTGTTCCCCTTCGGGAATCAGTTGGTTGTGGAAGGCATCCAGGCAATAGTTCCAGCCCGCGCGGGGCTGGCCTTCAATGAGGACGGCGGCCGTGCCGTCGCTGAAGAGGCTGTTGGCGAGTACCTGATCCCGTCCCAAATCTTTTTGGAAATGCAGGGAGCAGAGCTCGACCGAAACGATGAGGACCCGCGCCGAGGGGCGGGCCTTGACCGCGGCATCGGCCACTTTGAGGGCATTGAAGGCCGCATAGCAACCCATGAAATTGATGCAGGTGCGCTCCACCGTGCCCGGAAGGCCGAGTTCTTTGACGAGGTCGATATCGAGGCCGGGGGCGTACATACCTGTGCAGGAGACCGTGATAAGGTGGGTGATGTCGTCGAGGGATTCGTCGCCGAGGGCCCTGCGGACGGCTTGGGCCGCCAGCCGGGGCGCTTCCCTTCGGTAGCGTGCCATGCGCTGGGCGGTGGAAGGGAAGGGGCTGAGGTCAGGGTTGTCGGGGAAAAAGGTAAATCCTTCGTCCCGGCTGAAGTCTTCCAGGACCGAATAGCGCTCCTGGATGCGGGTCGCCCGGTAGAGGGCCTGGATCCGACGTCCCTGTCCATTGTGCCGGGCGACGGTCCGGCTCATGAAGGAGGCGGCGTCGCTCTGGCGAACTTTATGGGCTGGTACAGCAGTGCCAATCCGGGTGATATAAGACCTCGTGGTTGGGGGCATATTTTTCTATATATTGGCTCAACGATGAAAATAACCCGATCTTCACTGCTCCACCTCCGCATTCCGTTCTCCATTTTCCTGATGCCGGTTTACTCCTTTGCGCTCAGCCAGGTTCAGGAAATTAACTGGTGGGAGGCGCTCCTTGTTTTCATTGTCTTGCATCTATTTTTATATCCCGCCTCGAACGGATTCAACAGCTATTATGACCGGGACGAAGACAGCATTGGGGGCTTGGAAAAGCCGCCAGAAGTCGAAAAGGACCTGTTGTGGGTCTCGTTGGCCTTTGATGCGGTGGCGGTAGGACTTGGGTTTTTGTTGGGTTGGCGCTTTGCCTTGATGTTGTTTGTGTACGGGTTGATCTCGAAGGCCTACAGTTGGGAGGGGATTCGGTTGAAAAAATACCCCATCGGCGGATGGTTGGCGGTGGGCCTGTTCCAGGGCGCATTTACCTACCTGAGCGTATTGGTTGCCATGAACGATTGGGATTTTACGCCTTTGTTGGAGGTGGAAAATTGGTTTCCGGCTTTGCTGACCTCGGCCTTGCTGATGGGATCCTATCCGATGACGCAGGTCTACCAGCACGAGGAGGACGCCCGCCGGGGCGACCAAACCCTCAGCCGAATGCTGGGCATTCGGGGCACCTTTCACTTCACAGCGCTGTTTTTCGCTGGTGCGGCCACCGGTTTCTACTTCTATTTCACCGAGTTCCATACCCTGTGGCACTTCATCACCTTCCAATTGTTTCTCGGCCCAACCTTCCTGTTTTTCGGCCTTTGGTACCTCCGTGTCCGAAAGGACCCGGCCGCAGCCGATTTCAAGTCCACCATGCGCCTGAACCTGATCTCCTCCGTGGGAATGATCGGTTATTTCACGCTGATTACGTTTGTGGATTTTCAGAACGGCTGGCCGTGGGTCTGACCCACCACCCAACGGCTGAGCGCGGGCATTCCCTTGAATAATTTGACAAACCCTTCCGTTACCGAAGGATTCCCAAAGAAGCGTTGGACGTTTCGTCCCACCCACAGGCGGCGGGCAAATGTCTTACGCCATTGCTGCGTATAGGCCTTTTCGAGGCCGGGACGGTCGATTTCGTCGGAAAAGTAGCGGATCAGCTGCTCGGAGAGGATTTTTGCGGAGTGGATGGCCATCGCCATGCCATTGCCGCAGAGCGGCGCGATCATGCCACCGGAGTCGCCGGACATCAGGATGCCATCTTCGATGAGTGGTTTCGGGGCAAAAGAGACTTCGTTGATGACGAGGGGACGTTCGTAGAGGGGTTCGGCGTGGGCAAAAATCTCGTTGAGGCGAGGGTTTTTGCGAAGGACTTCCGCCTCGAGTTGCTGAATATTACCGTGCTTACGTACCTGAGACCGGGCCGTCAGGTAGCAAAGACAGACGCGGTCGGCCTCCACGCGGGAAATCCCGCAGTAGCCATCGCGGAAATTGTGGAGTTCGATGAGGTCTTCCGGGTGGTCCACCCGGAAATGGTGCTTGACCCCGACCCAGGGGGACCGGGCTTTGAAAAAGCGGCGGTTCAGGAACGCGTCCATATTGCTCCGCTTCCCAAAAGCACCAATGGCCACCCGTGCATTGACCTTTTCTTTTCCCCCAATGTCCACCACAAAGGCTCCATTTTCCCGCTCCACGCCCCGTACTTTTTTCCCCAACCGAAACTCAGCCCCGCTCTCCAAAGCCAATTCGTACAGCGCTAGGTCGAAGGCATACCGTGAAATCCCAAACGCGCCCATGTCCAGCTCCAAATCGAGGCGGGTGCCCTTGGGCGAGGTCAACCCGAACCGCGAAATGGCCACGGCTCCGTGCGCAAACGGATCAAAACCAATGGATTGGAGGAAGGGGAGGGTCTCGTTGGAGACGTATTCACCGCAGACGCGGTGGAACGGGTAGGTGTTTTTTTCGATGAGGACGACGTCGAGACCGGCCTGGGAAAGCAGGCGCGCGTTGATGAGGCCCGAAAGGCCCCCGCCGATGATCACAACGTCATGCATGGTGGCAAAAGGTACGTAAATCAGAGGTATTTCAGCCCGCTCAATTCTTCGGAGACTTCCCAGAGGCGTTTGGCGACCCCCGCTTCTTTTGAGAGGGCGGTGGAGCCGACCTTCGTGGCGCGGCCCTTGAACTCCCGGGAGCTGTTGGGGCCGGTATAGTCGCCGCCCTCGATGTCGCTTCCCAAGGCCGCGTACAGCGTCGGTTCAGCTCCCGCTTTGGGGGACTGGGCGATGAAGAGGGCCAGGGCCGGGGCAATGATTTTGAGGAAGGTGGGGAAATGGCGGGCCAATTCCGTGGTGGCGATGCCGGGGTGGGCGGCCACGGAGATGGTTTGGTGCCCGTGGGCTTCCAGGCGGCGCTGCAACTCGTAGGCGTACATCAGGCAGGCCAGCTTGCTCTGGGCGTAGGCGCCCATCTTGGAGTATTTTTTCTCGGATTGGAGGTCTTCGAAGTGGATTTTGCCTTGCTGGTGGGCGAGGGAGGACAGGGAAACAATGCGCGAATCCGGCGTGGCCAGGACGGTATCGAGGAGGAGTCCGGTCAGGAGAAAATGGCCGAGGTGGTTGGTGGCGAGTTGGAGCTCGAAACCGTCGGGGGTGACCGTGTAAGGCGGCATCATGACACCGGCATTGTTGATGAGGAGGTTGAGTTGTTGGAAGCGGCCGAGGAAGTCCGTTGCGGCTTCCCGGACCTTGTCCATGTGGCTCAGATCCAGCTTTAGGAACTCCAAATCTGCTTTGGGATGCTCTCGCTTGATTTCTTCCATGGCCTTGCGGCCCTTTTGTTCGTTTCGACAAGCGAGGATCACCTTGAACTGTTTCCCGGCCAGTGCTTTTGCCGTTTCGTACCCTAAACCTGCGTTGGCCCCTGTGACGAGGGCGATTTTTCCGGGTTGATCCGGAACCTGTTGAATATCAAAGTCTGCCATGCAAAGAAGATCTGAACATAAGGCGTCCGGACCAATCGATCCGGACGCGTACCTAAGTGTATATCACCTTTAATTTTACTTTTTGTTCTCTGTTGGGCCCATTTTTCCTTGATTTCTACCCATTTAACCGCAAGAAGCCGGTAGAAATGCTTCCCGGAACAGGGTTGTAGGAAGTGGCTATGGACCCAATATGGGATTTCTTCCGCTTCACCAGGAGAATTTTCAGTGGTTCGGGAGATTCTGCCAGTGGGCAGTCATCGGTGGTCAGGGAAAGTTGACTGAACAAACGCGAGCAACAGGAATCTTTCAGGGAATCAGAATTGGGGCAAATAAAATTCTTTTCCGCTGAATCTACCAAAGCATCGATTCCGTCGACGAAATTGAATCTTTCGCCGAAGAATCTATCAAGTCCCGAATCTTTGAAGGCATTGAAGTTACGCATTAATGCGTATTTGTGATGATGCCTCCGAAAAGAGTCAGTTCGCAATCTTCAACAGACCGTGTTCCAGCGCGTACCGAATCAGTCCGGCGGTATTCCGTACCTCCAATTTGCGCAGGAGATTTTTCCGGTGGGTGTCCACCGTCCGACGGCTGATGTTCAGGATTTCGGCGATTTCCGGATTGGTATGTTCGTCGAAAATGAGGCGGAGAATTTCCCGTTCCCGTTTGGTTATCAGTGACTCAGCCGACGATGATCCATTGGCGGTGGGGGCGTTGTCGGCATGGGCGAAGTATTTCTCGCCCTTGTGGATTTTGTCCATGGCCTCCTGAAATTCGCAGGAGTCGCAGTCGCTGCCGAGCAGTCCCTGTACGCCTGTGGCAAAAACCTCGGAGACCGTCTCGTCACTGAGGTTTTCGGCGAGGACCACGACCGTGGTTTGCGGAAATTCACTTCCGATTTTCACCAACAAGGCATTGGAAATGGGATGGCGGCGGCTGTGCTTCGTGATCAATAGCTCAATTCGATGCTCTGCCAGCAGTCCCGTCCAATCCGAATTGGGCTCGGCCTCCAAAACACGTTTGGGGCCAGGGCCGTCTTCAAGTAATTGGCGGATGCCGTACCGAAAGATGGGAACAGAGTCGACTATCAAGGCAATTGGCTCAGTCTGGGTTAAGTTACCAGTCATGAATGGTTCTTAAGAAATGGTAATGTCCAAAAAGTCCCGTCCCCAAACACAAAAAGGGGAGAGGTTAAAATTTCGAGTCCACGTACAACGAATGATTACAGCAGAAAGAACTTGCAAATTATGATTAGTTGGGAACAATGCAAACGTCAGGAGGTCAGCAGGGGCGCAAAATAATCCAAAAGGAGTACGAAATTTTTATTTTTTATCTGTGATTCCTGCCCATCTACATTTTTTTATCGGTAAACTTTTGCTTTCTTACAAGGCAGTAAGTGTCAAAGAGACACTACCCAGGGTCATTCAAGTCTGTATTTCTTTGGTTGTCACCTTTAGTTCATTTTTCACCAGGAGTAAAGTATTCCCGTGGGACCTTTGCATTCCTGATTCAGGTGCCACATGTTGTTTTGGATGCCCATCTTATTCAACCTTATGTTAGAAGCTATGAAAAAGTATTTCCTCTTCCTTTTCTGGGCCACATTGAGTGGCAGCTGTTTGATGGCCCAGGATATGCTGACCATTACCCTGGACGCCTCTCAACTCCAGAATCCGGATTGCTGGCTGGATGGTGGGGCCGTCGCCAATGACAAGGTCTATTTCCACTCCGGTCTCTGCACTTCCAACCCGACCTTTTGCAACGACAGCATCCAGGGCTTCAATTCTCCGATTTGGGAGCATGTGACCGGGAACTGGGGCATGGACGATGGGGTAGGGGAAATGACTTTCCTCGGGAATGCGACCTGGGAAATCAAAATCGACCTCGAAACGTACCACGGAGCTCCGATGGGCTCGACTCCTTATACAATGGGCTTGGTCTTCCGCAACCTGGACGGAACCGCGGAAGGCAAAGACAACCAGTGCGGGGATATTTTTATCCGCAATCTCAATACAAGCAACCCCTCGGTGATCCAGGGAAGCACGGGTGCACCGATGACCGGCGTCACCGCCGTCAAAACGGTGACCGGCATCGAAGAATCAGCCGTCCTGGCCAGTTTGAGCCTCTTCCCGAATCCCTCGCAAGGCCAGGTGGGCGTCCGCTACCAGTTGAAAAAGCCGGCCCAGGACTTCTCAGCTACGGTTTACAATTCCTTGGGGCAGATCGTGGAGGTGTTGGTAGAAGGAAAACAGGCTCCGGGCCAACAGACCCTCGAGTGGCAAACGGAAGCGACCGGCATTTTCTATGTCGTCCTGAAAGATGGCGCGCAGGTATTGGGTTGGGAAAAAGTCATCGTGCAATAAACAGGAGGAAGAATCATGCAATATCCGCTTCGACTCATCGCCGGATTCGTCACCCTTTTGCTCGTTCAGAGCCTGTCGGCCCAGGTCATCACGTGGACCCCGGCCTATCCGACCGTGGACGACTCCATTGTGATCACCTTTGACGCGACCCAGGGCAATGCTGCCCTGAACGGGACCAGTCCCGTGTTCGCCCACACGGGCGTCCACAACCAATACAGTTCGGACATTACCGATTGGCAGCACATCGTCAGCCAGTTCGATGGTGGCTTTGACAGCCTCATCCTCATGACCGACCTCGGCAACAACCGCCACGAGATCGGACTGCGGCCCCGTAATTTCTACGGAATCGGCATCGACGAAGAGGTGCGGACCCTGAACCTGGTCTTCCGCAACGAGCAGGGAACCATTGCCGGGAAAAATGCCGACGGCTCGGATATTTTCCTGCCCATTTTCCCCACTTCCAGCTTCTGTGCCATTTTTTCCTCTCCCGTCGAACGTCCTCCGGTCATTTCCCCCAATGACCCAATGCCCCTTTCCATCCAGGCGAACAATACGTGCGACCTCCGCTTGTTCATCAACGGCAACCTCGAAGCCAGTGCGAATGCTTCCACCACGCTGAACCATTCCCCGAATACGGCGGCCACCGGAAAATACGAAGTGGTATTGGAGGCGGACGATGGAAATACCGTTTGGCAGGACACTATTTATTATATCGTGCAGCCCGCGATTCCCGTGGCCAACCTGCCCGGCGGCCTGCGCGACGGCATTAACTACGTGAACGATTCGACGGTGGTCCTGTCCCTCGTCGCGCCAAACAAAGACTATATCTACGTCATCGGAGAATTCAACGACTGGGAAATGGACCCGGATTACCTGATGACCAAAACGCCCGACGGCGAACGGCATTGGTTGCAGATCAATGGCCTGACGCCCGGTTCTGAGGTCGGCTTCCAGTACTTTGTCGACCACAAAGTCAAAGTCGGCGATCCTTGGGCAGAAATCGTCCTCGATCCGTTCAACGACGGCGGGGTAAATGCGGTCATCTACCCGAATATGCCGGCCTATCCGCAGGGGAAAACCCGCGGTTTGGTGACGGTGATGCAGCCCGGTTGGCCCGAATTCCAATGGTCCAACCAGAACTTCCAGCGCCCCGACAACCGGGACCTCGTGATTTACGAACTCTTGGTGCGGGACTTTGTGATCCGCCACGACTTCAAGACGGTGATGGATTCCCTGGATTATCTCCAGAGCCTGGGCATCAACGCGATTGAATTCATGCCTGTGAATGAATTCGATGGGAACCAGAGCTGGGGCTACGGTCCGGCCTACTACTGCGCGCCGGACAAGTACTATGGTCCCAAGGAGCGCCTGAAGGAGCTCATTGATGCGTGCCACGACCGCGGCATCGCGGTCATCATGGATGTGGTTTTCAACCACGCCTTCAGCCAGAATCCCAACGTCCAATTGTACTTCGACAAGGGAAGTGCCCGGGTCACGCCGGACAATCCCTGGTTCAATACCGATGCGCCCCACCCCTTGGGATTGGGGTATGACTTCGACCACGCTTCCCTGTACACGCAAGGCATGATCGACAGTGTGCTGAGCTTCTGGGTGGACGAATACAAGGTGGATGGTTTCCGCTTTGACCTGTCCAAAGGCTTTACGAACCGTTCCACCGGGAACCTGGGGGATTGGAGCGCTTACGACAGCGATCGGATTTTCTTCCTGAAGCGTTTTGCCAATGTCCTCTGGCCCAAATATCCCGGAACCTACATGATCCTCGAGCATTTTGGGGCGAATGACGAAGAAACTGAACTGGCCAACTTCGGATTTATGTTCTGGGGCAATGCCAATGAAGAATACGCCCAGGGATTGATGGGGTACGAACAGGACAGCGACTTCTCTTTTGACGTTTCCTATCAGGCCCGCAGTTGGGCGTTCCACAACCTGATTGGCTACATGGAAAGCCATGACGAGGAGCGCCTGATGTACAAGAACATCACCTTCGGCAATGCCTTCAATACGAATCACAACTGCATGGACACTACGGTGGCCCTGGAGCGTATGGGCATGGGCGCAGCGTTGTTTTTCACCATTCCCGGCCCGAAAATGATCTGGCAGTTCGGTGAATTTGGCTACGACTATTCCATCGATTTCCAAACCCGAACTGGTCCCAAGCCCGTTCGCTGGGATTATTTGAACGATCCCCGCCGCCTCAAGCTCAAGAAAATCTACGCGGCCCTGATCAAGCTCAAAGTCAATTATCCCACGACCTTCCAGAGCAATATCTTCGACATCAGTGCCTGGGGAAAACAAAAGCAGGTGCACGTATCCGGAGCGATGGACGTGACGGTCTGCGCCAATTTCGATGTGGTCGACCAGAATGTCTTCACCGGCTTCCAGCATACCGGATGGTGGTACGAGTACCTCTCCGGGGACAGCCTGAACGTCATCGATGTAAATATGACCATTCCCCTCCAACCGGGCGAATACCGCGTATTTACCGATGAGCGGTTGCCCGTTCCCGATTTGGATGTGAGTAACATGGTTGGGGCCGCCGAATCCGTCCTCAACGACGCCGATGTCCGGTTGTTCCCCAATCCCACCCAGCGCCACTTCACCGCTGAAATCCGGATGGAACGCTCCGCCCGCGTCGATGCGGAGGTCTATAACCTTCAGGGAGTGAAAGTGCTGGATTTGGGCCAATTCCTTCTCCAACCGGGTCAGAACTTTTTGGATGCCGACGTTGCCGAACTGGCGACCGGGACCTATTTGCTTAAGCTCCAGGGGGATGATTTGACCCATACTGAACGATTTTTTAAGCAGTAATCCACTGAATTTACCGGGGATGTGGGTAAAAACACCTGTATCCACTTGGATAAGTGTCAGATTGACACTATCTTAACGTTGATCTTACAATAAGACTAGCTCGATATTCCTATGGACATAGAAAGAATCGGTGTCTTTACATCTGGCGGGGACAGCCCGGGCATGAACGCGGCCATTCGGGCGGTGGTTCGTACGGCGGTGTATTATCGCAAAGATGTGGTGGGCATCTATCAGGGGTATCACGGAATGATTGAGGGCAATTTCAAGGAATTGAAAGCTAGATCGGTGGGCAATATCCTCCACCGGGGCGGTACGATTCTGCAATCGGCCCGCTCAGATGAATTCCGGACCAAAGAGGGGCGGAAACGGGCCTACGAACAATTGAAAGAGGCTGAAATCGATGCCTTGGTGGCGATTGGGGGAGATGGGAGCTTTACCGGCGCTCATATCCTGCACCAGGAATTTGGAATTCCGGTCATCGGAATCCCCGCCACCATTGACAACGACCTCTACGGGGCTGATTACTCTATCGGTTTCGACACTGCCACCAATACTGTGGTATCGGCCATTGACCAGATCCGGGACACGGCTGCTTCTCACGGACGCCTCTTCTTCATCGAGGTGATGGGACGCGATGCGGGCTTCATTGCCCTGCGGAGTGGCCTGGCCGTCGGAGCGGAAGCCATGTTGCTGCCGGAAAAAGATGCCGATATCAACAAGCTGGTCCAGATTCTGGACCGGAATTGGAAGAGCCGGAAATCCTTTAGCCTGGTCATTGTGGCCGAGGCAGGGGAGAGCGGGCGCACCTTCCGCATCGCGGAAGAGGTCAACGAGCGATTCAATTACTATGAATCGAAGGTGACGATCCTGGGCCACCTCCAAAGAGGTGGTTCGCCGACCACGCTGGACCGCATTCTGGCCAGCCGCTACGGCGTTGCTGCTGTAGAGGGCCTGCTGGAAGGGCGAAAGGATGTGATGGCCGGGATCATCCACAAAGATTTAGTGTATACACCATTGGAAGAGGCCATTTCGAAGCGGGCGGACATCGATGACGAATGGCTTCGGATAGCCAATATCCTTGCGATTTAAAATTTGAACTTATGATATTGATAGCGGACAGCGGTTCCACCAAATGCGATTGGTTGCTCCTGGATGGAGCCGAGACCATCTTTCAGTGTAGTTCGATGGGGTTCAACCCCTACTTTCACAGTGAAGGGTTCATCGTCACCACGTTGCGGGGGCACGAAACCCTCATGCCTTATTCCGAGAAGGTCACCCAGCTCTATTTTTATGGCGCCGGTTGTTCCAGCCCGGAATTGAATGCGATTGTGAAGCGGGCGCTCGTCCGTCTATTTCCCCACGCGGCCATCCACGTAGGCCACGACCTGGACGGAGCGGCATTGTCCGTCTACCAGGGCGAGCCGGTAGTGGCCTGTATCCTCGGCACGGGCTCCAATGCCTGCTTTTTCGACGGTTCCTCCATTTACGAAGAAGTTCCTGCGCTGGCCTATATCCTCGGCGACGAAGGCTCCGGCTCCTACTATGGCAAGCGGCTCATCTCGGACTTCCTCTACAAGCGCATGCCGGAAGAGTTGGCCGCTGATTTCAAGGAAACCTATGACATCACCATGGATGTGATCGTGGAGCACGTATATACCCGGCCCCACGCCAATGTCTACCTGGCTTCCTTCATGAAATTTTGCTCCACCCACCGGACCCATCCCTATATCAAGGAGATGATCTACGCTGGAATGCGCCATTTCCTGGATGTCCACGTCACCTGCTACCCCAATTACAAAGAGGTCAAAACCAGCTTTGTAGGCTCGGGTGCATACTATTTCCAGGACTTTCTGGAAGAAGTCGCGACGAGCATGGGCATCACCATCGGGCAGGTGGTCAAGAAGCCAATCTTGGGCCTCCGTGAATATCATTTGAAATACTCCTTATCTTCGGTGAAAGCAACCACTCACTGATAGTCAAACAACATGAGAAAAGTAGCGAGCAAGTACCAGCCCGTCGGGCAGGTGCGTTTTAAAGGACGCGAACACAACAGCTTCCTTTTCGAGAACGATTTTGCCTGCATCACCCTCACCTATTACCGCGTCGATGTGGTTCGGGTGCAGATTCGCCGTCAGGACCAGGAATCGGAGCCTTTTTCATACGCTGTCATCGCCTCCCCGGAGAAATTGGATATTAGCATTGAAGAGACGCCGGAAGGGTTTCGGATTGGAGGGGGAGGTATCGTTTCTGTTTTCCTCGACAATTCCAACAGCGCCATCAGCTTTTCGGATGGAGATGGGACTGTGCTGAGTGAAGACGATCCGCTGACCACGGGTTGGCAGGGCGAGCGGGTGACGACCTACCGGAAATTGCAGGAGGGAGAGCGGTTTATCGGAATGGGAGAAAAAACGGGGCACCTGGATCGCCGGGGTTCCGCCTATACCCATTGGAATACGGATGACTTCGCCTACGAGCACGATGCCGATCCCCTCTACCTGAGTACGCCTTTCTTCATCGGAATCCATTCGGGAAAGAGCTACGGCATTTTCCTCGACAATAGCCACCGCTCCGAAGTCAATTTTGGGGCTTCCAGTGATCGTTTTTCATGGTTCTCAGCGGACTACGGGGAAATGGATTACTATTTCTTCGGCGGCTATGTTCCCCGGATACTGGAAAACTATTCCTGGCTGACGGGACGTTTGCCCATGCCACCCAAATGGTCTCTGGGCTATCAGCAGTGCCGGTACAGCTATTATCCCGATTCCGAAGTATTGTCGGTCGCCCGCAATTTCCGGGACAAAAAAATCCCGGCGGACGTGGTCTACATGGACATTCACTACATGGATGGCTACCGGGTATTCACCTTCCACCCCGATCGTTTTTCCGACCCCAAAGGCCTCCTCGACGAGCTCAAGGAAATGGGCTTTCACGTGGTAGTCATTGTCGATCCGGGCATCAAAAAAGACCCCAATTACGCCTCGTACCAATCCGGTTTAGCGGGCGATCACTTCGTCAAATTGCCGGATGGGGATGTCTACCACGGCCAGGTCTGGCCAGGATGGTCGGCATTTCCCGACTTCACCTCTGAAGCCACCCGTGAATGGTGGGCCGACCAGTTCAATGCCTATACCGAAGTCGGCATCGACGGTTTCTGGAACGACATGAACGAGCCGGCTGCCTGGGGCCAAAGCCTCCCCAATAACTTGGAATTCAAGTGGGAAGGGGAGGAGGCGTCCTTCTTGCAGGCCCGCAATACCTACGGCATGCACATGGCCCGCGCCACCCGCGAAGGGGCCGAAAAATACTTGGAGAAGCGTCCATTCATCTTGGGACGGGCCGGTTTTTCCGGCATCCAGCGCTATGCGGCGATCTGGACCGGCGACAACGTCGCGACGGACAAGCACATGATGGCTGGCATCCGTTTGGTGACCAGCCTTGGACTGGCCGGAATCGCGTATTCTGGCTACGATGTCGGCGGCTTCGCCGGCGAGGCTTCCCCGCACCTGTACACCCGTTGGATCCAGATTGGCGCGTTTTCGCCCTTCTTCCGCGGTCACTCCGTGGTCAACAGCCGCGACTCGGAGCCGTGGTCTTACGGCGAACAATCCGAAGAAATCAACCGGAACTATATCGGTCTGCGCTACCGCCTGATGCCCTATATCTTCAGCGGCATGTACGAGGCGCATACCATTGGGATGCCGCTTGTGCGTTCCCTGGCGATCGAACACCACCAGTCAGATGAGATTTACGACCGGGCTTTCGAAAATCAGTACTATTTCGGGCCGTCCTTGTTGGTGGCGCCGGTGGAAAGCACGGTGAGCCTCGCCAAGGTCTACCTGCCGGAAGGCAATTGGTACGATCTGCTGACCGGGAAGTCCTACGACGGTGGTCAGGTCATCATCGAGGAAACGCCGATTGAGAAGTTGCCGGTGTATGTCCGGGGAGGCACCCTGCTGACCATGCAGTCGCTGGTCCAGAGCATCGCAGAGGCGCCGGAGGATACGTTGTTCCTCCATGCCTATGCGGGCGGCTCGCAGCCGTTCTCGTTTACCTTCTACGATGACCAGGACCAGCCGGATCCCAATGCGGATGGCGGTTTCACCCGTCACCAATTGGAATTTGACGGGCAGGGACGGACCTTGAGCATTGGTGCGAATGAAGGCCAATGGGCGGGGCTGTTCAGCAAGGTGCGGCTCTATTTGCACGGGTTCGGAGAAGTGGGCGAAGTGACGGTAAATGGAAATGCAGCAAGCACCCAGACGGGAGATTTCCACTGGGTGGAGCCGATCACGCAATTCGATCCGATGGGCCCGCCGACCTCGGAACTGTATGGTTACGAGGGCGTTCCCTACGTGGAATTTGATCTTCAGGCAGCGGACATCCGCTGGTAGAAATAGGATATTACGTAAGTTTGAATGTGCGAAGTCCCGGTTGGCGGGGCTTCGCTTTTTTTATGTACCTGAATTGATTGGTGGGGTAATGGGATTCTATGATTGGGAAAATTTGGACTAAAAATCTTGTTTTGTTTGTGCTGTTCAGGCTTCTTTTGAGGATTGGGTTGCCTTATGCTCTCAATTCCCTTTTTTACCCCCTCTATTCACCCTGGATTTTGTCTTTCTGATTTTGGGGCGACTTCCTTTCCTTTGACCTGTTTCTCAACTCAACCTTCTCTCTTGAAACCCGATCATTTCTGATTGCTATCGGTAGCTCTCCTTGCAGATCGGAATCGTTATGGCCTGATTTTCAGGGGAGGTTGGATTCAATTCATATTCACCACTTAATCCAATTGCGTTATGCCCTCCGAAAGAATTCAGTCTGAAAAAAAGCAAGCATCCTCTTATCAGGGGCCTTCAGCCTTTGGCGATCATCCGTTCAGTCAAGCGGGAGGGAGGCGGCAGATGGCGCCACCTCCGTTGCAATTGGTCCAAGGTGGAAAGGGGGCAGAAAGTGAAACTTCAGAAGAGGGGGGACAAACAAGCTCCTCGAATCAAGGCAATCAAAGTGCTGGCCAATCAGAAAATGAATCGAGGTCAAAAGGAGCGGCTGGAACTAGAGACACTCTGGATTTCCTAAAAAAACAAAGTGCTTCGCGGAATAAGATCTTCAACCCTCCAACAGCAGGTGGAGAATCAAGTAAATCTATTCCCTCAGAACAAGCCTCTCCCCCCATTGAGGTAGACAAAGAAGATTCCTTCGATAAGGTGTATGCAGAATTGGAGGACAAAGGATTCGATAGTTATGATCACATTCAGCATAAAGGTGATTATGCACGTTTCATTTGGGAACTGAATAGTGGAGTGATTGCGTTAAATATCCATTACAAACAATCAGGGAGGTTTTTTGGCCATTTTTTTGTGATGGGGCTTTCCCAATGTGAAGTCGATGGGAAGGAGGAGCGCTTTGAAGACTTTCTAAAGAAAGCGCCTCTCAAAAAGCCCGAAATAAAGGGGAAAAATTGGGAAGAGATAAAGAAATCCATTGGGAAAGAGCAAGTGAGTAAGAAGAAAAAGCAAGAATTGAACTCAACTACCGAGTCAAAGGAAGGAGGTTCGAATAGAGGCAAAAGAAATAGAGATGGGGATGATGACACACAGGATGACGAGAATAAAGTTCCTGAAACAGGAGACTCGACATCCAATGAATCAAAGTAATAATGATCTGAGGAGTACAAAAGAAAAATCCGCCCTTGCCTCTCCGAGGCAAATTCACTCAATCAAACTCCCAATCCAGGGCCTACTCCCCAACCCGCTCTCACGTGGCTGGGGGAGTCCCGCATTCATCCCCACCTACCAAAACTTTTTTCAATTCACCTCCAATCCTTGACATGAGGTGTCAAAGCTCCTCCCGTGTTTTGGAATGTCATTGCTGATCCCCTTCCGCTCACCGGCAGGTACGATCCCTACAAACATTTTTGTGCATAACTTTTGTTCAATGCACAGGTACGATTGCAATATTTTTGACATTCAAAACAGAACCTTAGTATGGCAGCGAAAGATTCGAAGAAGGACAAGCTCAAGGCCCTCCAAATGACGATGGACCGCCTGGAAAAATCCCATGGCAAGAACATTGTCATGAAGCTGAGCGATGAGAACATTGAAGACATTCCCGTCATTCCGACGGGCTCCCTCACATTGGACATTGCGTTGGGGGTCGGAGGACTCCCCCGCGGCCGGATCGTCGAGATCTACGGCCCGGAAAGCTCAGGTAAAACCACCCTGGCGCTCCATTGCATCGCCGAAGCCCAAAAAATGGGAGGCATCGCCGCCTTCATTGACGCGGAACACGCATTTGACCGCTTCTACGCCGAGAACCTCGGCATCGACACCGAAAACCTGTTCATTTCCCAGCCCGACAACGGGGAACAAGCCCTCGAAATCACCGAAAACCTGATCCGTTCCGGTGCCATCGACATCATCGTCGTGGACTCCGTCGCGGCCTTGGTGCCCCGGGCAGAAATCGAAGGCGAAATGGGCGATTCCAAGATGGGCCTCCAGGCCCGCCTTATGTCCCAGGCCATGCGGAAGTTGACCAGCGCCATCTCCAAATCCAACTGCGTCTGTATCTTCATCAACCAGTTGCGGGAAAAAATCGGCGTGATGTTTGGCAACCCGGAAACCACCACCGGTGGTAACGCCCTCAAGTTTTACGCCTCCGTGCGCCTCGACATCCGTCGGATTGGCCAGATCAAGAGCGGCACCGATGTCATCGGTAACCGCGCGAAGGTCAAGGTCGCCAAGAACAAAGTGGCGCCGCCCTTCCGCATCGCGGAATTCGACATCATGTACGGACTCGGCGTCTCCAAAGCGGGTGAAGTCCTCGACCTGGGTGTCGACGCAGGCATCGTGAAGAAGGCAGGTTCCTGGTTCAGCTACGGAGACGACAAACTCGGCCAGGGCAGGGATTCCGTCAAGAACCTCCTGCTGGACAATCCGGAGCTTATGGCCGAAATCGAAAACAAGATTCTTGAAGCCAAAGGCATCAAGGAAGCCGCCCCTGAACCGGCGGAATAAGCAAGATTTAATACTGCATGATCGGGGCTGTGTCGGTGGATGCAGCCCCTTCTTTTTATAGTTAGTTGACTGTTAGGCGGTTTGCTTAAAAATTTGTATTTTCTTTTAACCACCTCACCAAACAAATTTTAGTCAACATGAAAAAGTACCCCCTTTTCACCCTGCTCTTCACTATTGGCTTACTGCTTACCCTGGGAGGGGCGGGTTGTGACAACGAAATCGGAGAAGATGGCCTGAGCATGATCAACATTCCCAAATGTATCGGGGCCGTGGATCTGATCGTGGGCCAGGGAATCACCACGACCAATTTCCCAGCGGTCAACAACGATGGTACAGCCACCCTGGAAGAATTCAAGGAGAGTCTGACCGATCTTGGATTTGATCTGGAAGCCGAAATGACCTATACCCTCCAACTCCGGATCGTCAATTTTGACGATGAAGAATGCGCCGAATTGCAGCGGTCCTACCAAGGGACCTTCACCTTGAAAAGCGGCACGACCGAGTTGGATTTCGACGATCTCACCTGATGGTTCTACAATGAAGGATACCTGCCGGAGCGATTGCTCCGGCTTTTTTATATTACAGCATGAAGCAAACCTTGGAGATGCAGATCACTCCCCGGGAAGCCGTGCGGGTCTGGCGATCCTATATGGGATTGTATGTGCGAAGGAAGATGTTGGGGATTCTCCGACTCCACGTATTGGTCCTCGTGGCGGAAATATTCCTGGTGGGCGTCATCTTTGGCCAGGGAGCCCAGCGTATGCCTGAAGTCTATTGGCCTTTTCTAGGGCTCCAATTGCCCTTTGTGGTGGGGTATATCTGGCAATGGGTGCGCCGAAACATGGTCCTGAGGACAATGAAGGCCGCGAAAGAAGAGGACCTCCTTACCGAAATTTCGTGGGACGAAGAGAAAGTGGAATTTGCGGGAGAATACGGGAAGGAAGAGTTAAAATGGAGCCTGTTCGATGGCTGTCAGCTATTTCCCGGCTATATCGCCCTGATCGTCAAGGGAAATGTCATGCACTTGCTCAGCCCGACCATGTTTGTAGGGGAGGGGTACGAAGTGTTTGTGGAAGTGGTAATGGGAAAAATGAAGGAAGAGCCTACCTGAGGACCTATTCACCCACCAAATCGTCGAGGGTATTGTCGAGGATGAGGTCCTTGTTGACCTTGCGCACCTCGATCTCTTTTTGAGCCGCGTCGATCATTTGCTGCAACTCCTCAATCTCCAACTCGCGGTTCCGCTCGTTGATGTCAAACAGTTGAGACAACACGTCCCGCAGCTCCTCCCGGATCTTATTCTGCTCCTTCGGAGCCGCAAACTGATACTTATACACCAGTTCCCGCGCCTGCATCGTCAGGTTCGCTTCCCGGGTCATGCTGTAAAACAAACCCGGACTGTCCCGCTTCAGCTGGGAATAGTATTCCTCCATGGCCGCCTGGTCGTCGACCGGTCCCTGGGTAGAATTGCTGACCAATTGGCCGCTGCGGGGCGGCAGCTCCACGATTTTTTCCGCCTTGACCACATAGTCCTTGCCATCAAAGGAAAAGGGGATTTCCTTGCGGCCGTAGACCTTGGCCTGGTAGAAAAAGTCGGGATGAAGTTCCTGGAGACCGTGGGGGAGCTCCTTCTTCGGAATCAAATTGCCATTGACCCAGACCTTGCCCTGCTCGATCCGCATGCTGAGCTGCGTTGGGGCATTGGAGGTCGGCTGGCCGTACGTAGAAGTATTGCGGACCTGTTTGCTCTGGGCCATACCCGTACCGGCCAACAGCGCGGTGAACAAGACCGTGAGGATGAGGAAACGCAACTTCTCCATAACTTATTTGATATTGAGAAGGACGACATTTTGCTCCTCGGTGGTCGGATCCGTATTTACCAGGCGGTAAGTATCGTGGTGGACCCGCATCGGAGCGGCGGATTTATTTTCGAGAATGCCATCGAGGCGGTCACGCGCAAAATCGAGCCGGCTATCCAGCGCCTGGTTCTCGAATTTCATGGCATCTTGGCTGAGCGACCAGTTGTTGGTGGGGGCGGAGTCGCTTTTGTAAATGTACATCGCGATGCCGATGGTCAGACAGGTAAAGAAAACCATACACACCGACAGGACATGGTGTTGGTTGAGGAATTTATTCTTTCCGGTGACCAATTGGGGGGTACGGGTGCGCTTGCGACGGGCGGCGGCACCGGCAATGTGCTGGATGCGGGCCACACTCTCCGTGGAGGGAGCCAGATCGACCGGCTTGAGTTGTTGCTGGCCTTCCTGGATTTGTTCATACGTCTCAAACAACTGCTCGTCAGTGCAGAGCGCATCCAAAAACTCATCATGCTCGGCGCCTTCCATCTCGCCGTAGATGAACCTTAGAATGTCATTTTTGCCGTACTTTCTTCTCATTCTTTGTCTCTTTCGTATCTACACCTGCAATTTTGCGAAGGTTGATGAGCGCGTAACGCATCCGTCCGAGTGCCGTATTGATATTGACGCCCTGGACGTCGGCGATTTCTTTAAAGCTCATCCCGCCATAATGGCGCATGATCAGAACTTCCCGTTGCTTTTCAGGAATTTGCTTGATCAATTCCCTTACATAACGCGCGTTTTCTTCCTTTATTATCCGCTCTTCGATGTTTTCTTCGACCTTCCCAATCCCATTGAAAATGTCGTATTCATCGTTTTCACGGATCATCTGAGGGCTGCGCTTGCCCTTCCGGTAATAGTCGATCGCGAGGTTCCGGGCGATCCGCACCGCCCAGGAGACAAACTTGCCTTTCTCATCGTACTTACCCGCATTGATGAGCCGCACAATCTTGATCATCGCCTCCTGAAAGATGTCCTCGGCCATTTCCCGATCCTTCACAATGAAAAACACCGTGGTAAAGATTCGATTTTGGTGCCGATTCATCAATTCCGCGAACGCAGCCTCATTCCCGGCGAGGTATTCCCTCACCAGTTGCTGATCTTCTTTGGGCAAAAGTGGTTCGTGCATGTGTCCTGTCTAAATTAGTTCAAAGTAGATTGTGGTCCGATAATATGTCTCCTCGCAGTTTGGTAAAATGATCACGTAAGGGTGTAGTGGCCCAAGGGGTTTACGCACACCTCACACATTCGTTACGAAAAAGCGGAGGGATTATTGTGTCGGATGGAGAAAAAACTTCTCCCTTCTGAACACAAGGTGCGTGGCTCCGAAGGATTCCACATTTCAAGAATGAATTTAGTGAAAAAAATAAGAAGGAAGCGGATCAAAGATGTGGACAAGTGACACACTGAAATAGCGATCGTCCCATGAATCGAGGCGGAGCCTTTTCTCCAATTAGAAGGGAAAGCCAGTTCAATATTGAGTTCGATATATATGAGGAGGGCGCCCCCCGGCCACGTCACCGGGCCGGGGCCGGATGCTCCGCAGTCAGTCCCGTTGCCGGGGACTTCCAACAATCGCTCCGCCTCCTGTCGCTGTAAGCACTACAACATGCTGCCCCAGCGCATGAACCAGTCCTGTGGCTTATTCATGTGGTCGCCCGTATTGCGGATCGACTGGCCGGAGATTTCTCCCCTTTCGAATCGGCGGTGAAACTTCGCCCGGGGATCAGTTTGGAGGTTCCCGCCCCACGTATTCCAGTTCATGTAAGCCGGAGCCGAGAAATTCGCATTCGGGTTGGAGACCGCGGGATCGATGAGACCTATCAGCGACCAGCTTTCCTGAGAAGCTGCATCCATAGCCTCTGGCCCGCCGCCAGAAAAGCCCAGGACCGCCTTGTAGCTTCCGCCTGCGCCTTGGGCTTTTAGGATTTGCTTGTGGGCGGGTCCGACCGAAGAGTAGAATTGGTTGTGGCTCGCAAAGACGAAAATATGATTCGAGAACATTGGGTAGGGGACCTGCTTCTGCATCCATTCCTTGGTCGCGTAGCGGATTCCACCAAAAATCACCACGATGGGGTAATTCTTTTGGTCGCCCTTAGGAATGGTGACATTCACGCCTCCCCCCGAAAAGGAATCGTAACTGAGACTGTTGGAGGAGGCCTTCTCTTCGCCCTTGGCCGAGGCCGGAATCTGGTTGGCGTACGTCACCAGTTTATCCCAGGTCAATCCATTCGGCTCGATGAGCCCGTCTGGCCGCTCAAAGTTCAATACTGATTTTTGGAAGGATTTGATGGCAAGGGCAGTATCGCGGCCCACATAACCATCCGCGCTGGTCTTGACTCCGGCTTCTGGTCCGTAGACCGGCGCTAGATGCCCTGCAGCAATCAGTAACTGCTGCACGATGCGGGTATCCTCTTTGGAACCCGTGAAGGTCATGCCTCCAGGATTTGCACCAACTGGCCCGGTAATGCTCAGGCCATCCGTACCGGGTGATTCTGGCTTCAATTGGAAAGTTGGGGCTTTGCGGACCGGACCGCCTTTGAGTTGTTGGGGTTGAGGTGAAGAGGCCGGGATTTTTGACTTTTCCATTGGTCTGGAGGAGTACTGTTGGGTAATGAATCAAAAAAATACAGAGGGAGGGTGTGAACTATGTGGGGCAAAATAGCGTTTTTTTTCATCCTCAGTTCAAATTCTTCCTTGAATCGTCGTCCATTTTTACTTTAGGCGGTTTTCCATTCGACCTCCACCAAATCCAGGACTTTTGAACCAACTTTCCCCTTTTTTCCCGAACTTTGCGCCTTAGCTAAAACAGCTCAGCCATTTCACGGTTTTCTCCTTAAATCCGAGACATTTTGGTCAAAAAAAATCAGCAAAAACACATCCGCATCAAGGGCGCCCGCGTCAACAACCTCAAGGACGTCACCGTGGAGCTTCCCCATAAGAAATTGGTCCTGATTACCGGCGTTTCTGGCTCGGGCAAGTCCTCCCTCGCCTTTGATACCCTCTACGCCGAGGGCCAGCGTCGGTACGTCGAGAGCCTCAGCTCTTACGCCCGGCAGTTTCTGCAGCGGATGGAGAAACCCGATGTGGACTATATACAAGGCATTGCGCCCGCGATGGCCATCGAGCAGCGGACCGCTTCCTCCAATCCCCGTTCCACCGTCGGGACCCTGACCGAAATCTACGACTACTTCAAGCTGCTGTTTGCGCGGATCGGCAAGACCTATTCGCCGATTTCCGGTGAACTCGTCACCCGCGACCGCGTCTCCGACGTCGTGAATTTCATCCTGGAGCAGGAAGAAGAAAGCCGGGTCTTTGTGGTCGCCGAGCTTCCCGTGCGGAGCGAGGGCTACCGCAAGGAGATGGAAGTGACCCTTCAAAAGGGCTTTTCCCGCATCCTGACCGACGATGGGGTAGAGGACATCGAAGATTTGCTGGAAGAAGAGGACTTGCCCGAACCGAAGACCTTTCGCCTGTTGGTGGACCGCTTTGTGTTGCGGGACAAGGGAGACGAGGAACTGGCCTTCCGGGTCAGCGACTCGGTGCAGACGGCCTATCAAGAAGGGATGGGCAGTTGCCTGATCAAGATCGGAGA
>CAWUKT010000029.1:0-69965 GCA_963923035.1 uncultured bacterium | reverse complement strand
CGGGACTTACACCCTAGAGTCATTGCCCATGCCGGGCACACACGAAAAAGGGGATGCCGCGTCCACCGGCATCCCCTTTTTGGCTATCGTTGGATCAGCGCAGGATCGTCACCTTGCGCACGCTCTGCTGTTCTCCCACCACCGTTTCCAGGAAGTAGACCCCGGCTTCCAATCCCGACACAGAAACTTCCATTTGCTGAAGGCCCCCCACACAATCCGGCTTCAATTCCCGAACCAAGGTTCCGGTCGCATTGAACAGGCGACACGAAGTGGCATCCAGCCCGTTGCATTCAAACTCCACCCGGAACGTATTGGACGTGGGATTCGGGTAGACCTTGACCGGGAGCGGAGCCTGTGGATCTTCCCGGGCCACAATGATCGAGGTGCTGACCTCATTCGTCACAATCGGATCGTTGAAGTCAAAGTAAATGCTGGCCTTGTTCAGGATGGAGGAGCCCATCGAGAAGCCCGCCCGCGGCCGGATTTTGAACAGGACGTAGCCGTGGCTCTCCGGTTCATTCGTGGTACTGTCGGGCAGGTAAATATTGGGGAAACGCCATTCGATATTGCCCGTCCCGGAGAGTTCCATGGTATAAGGTACGTGGCTCACCCCGATCATTTGCAGGGTGGCCGGGTCGAGGAAAGGCGAAAGAGTGTCGCGGATGAAGATATTGATGGCCGAAGCAGTTCCCGTATTCTGGAACCGAATCCGGTAGATCAGGACCGAATCCGTCGGATCGATCCCCGGATCAGCGAGGTTCATGTCCTGGTCCCAGACCGTCTTGTCATTGGGATCGTAGGAGCCGATCACCGTATCCGCACAGATATAGCTGTCATTTTCTGAATTGGCGTCCAGCGAATCGGAGACCACCCAGCTTTCATTGGAAACGGGGGTGCCCAGCTGGACACTGACCGGCGTATTGGTCGTCACCTGGAAGACCGTGGTGCCGCCCGGGGGGAGGGGCTGGCCGATGGACCATTTGACTGTGTCCCCCGACAAGGTGCCCATGGGAGCCGAGGAAACATAGGTCAGGTTGGTATCGAGGATGATCCACGCTTCGCCGGTGAGCGGGAGGATGCCCTGGTTGATGACCGTGACGTAGATCACGGTATTGAAGCCCGGTCGGAATTCGTTGAAACCACAGGAGACCGACCCGTCCCAGACGGTATCCACCTCAATGGCAAAGTCATTGCCCGAGCTGGTCGAACCTGCTGAGGGAACCGAAATGTTGATCGGTGCGGAGGGACAATAGCGGGAATAGTACATGGGCGGAACCACCTCGGCGGTATAGCTCCCCGGGGGAAGCAATGCCTGGTAATCCCCATTCTGGTCGGTGGTGGCGTAGTAATTGCCCGGGACAAACTGCACGATAAAATTAGAGAGGTCAGGTTCCCCCGCGCCTTGGTTGCAATCCAGCATGACATCGTGGAATACCTTGCCCTGAACGGTTCCCACCGCGGCCGCACCGGTCACGGCGAAGACGCCCGGGACCGGATTGGTGACCTGGCCGACCGTCATCGCGTAGTCCCCCAGGGTCGCCGAGATAGGGATGGCGAAATTGGCGATGAGGGTGGTGTCGCTGGTCACCGAAAAGGAGGTGGAGAAAATGCTGGGGCCGACGACCGGCGTCAGGGTGATATTGGGCGAGGCAGAATTGAAATTGGTATTGCTGCCCGTCACCGTTACGTTGACGGAAGTGCCCGCCGGAGCGCTGCTGGGGCTGCAACTCGCGATTGTTCCGGGTGGGGTCACCCGAAAGACGCCCGGCACCAGGCCGGTAGCATTGGCCACCTGCATTCCGTAGGACCCAATGGCTGCCGTCAGGGGGACGAAGAAGCTCGCTGTAAGCAGCGAATCGTTGAGGACTGCATAGCTGGTGGTAACGATGGCGGTACCACCACCATCCGGGACGATGCTCACCGAAGGCGAGGTCGAAAAGAAATTGGTATTGCTGCCCGTTACCGAAACCGTCACCGAGGAACCGGCCTGCGTACTGTCGGGAGTGACGCTGGTGATGGTCTGGGATCGGAGGCTGAAAACGGACAGGAACAATAGCGCAACTAGAGCAAGAAAGCGTTGAGCTGGTACAATAAGCATGTAAATGGCGTTTCCTTAAAATACGTCAATTGGGGATCAATTCCAATTCGCGTCGCACGGCCTGGCCGTGGAAAGGTTGGGATTCCGGATAGGATTTCAGGAGGCGAATGGCCTCAGAGCGTTGGCCCTCGGCGACCAGGATGCGGGAGAGGTTGATATACGGATCGGCAAAATCAGGGAAAACATCGACGGCTTCCCGGTAATAGCGTTGGGCCGTGGAATAATCGTTCAGCATGACGTGGACGGAGCCGAGGTTGTTCAGCAGGTGAGGATGGTGAGGATTGATGGAATAGGCCTCCAACAAAAAGTCCCGGGCTTGAGTAGGATTCCCCTTTTGGAGGTGGGCTAGGCCTTCGTACCATGCGATGGGAGTAGAAGAAAAGTAGTCGACAGAAAAATATCGGCGCTCCATTTTTCCACACAATTCCAATACCCGGTCATGCTCCCCTTTTTGCACCGCCAGCACCACCTCCTGATACGATTGGTCCTGCTGAATGCGCCCCCATGCTCCCCAGGTCAGCCACGCGAACCCGATGCCCCCCAGAATGCCCAGGGCCATTTTCCCCCATTTCCCTACTCCTTTTCCCGTTTCCTTCCCCACCAATACGACCAGCGCGGCAAATACCACCCAATGGTCCACCCGCTCCAGCGGGAAATACAACGACGAAACCACACACCATCCCAGGATGCCCATCGCCAGGAACAGCCACCGAAGCTGCCCCGTCTTGTCCGTAGCCGCTCCGGCCCGGACCACGGTCCGCCGAAACAAAAAGACCAGCAAGCCGATATAGGCCAGGGCAGCCGGAAGTCCCATCTCCGCCGCCAGCCACAGAAAATCGTTGTGGGGCCGCGTAAAAAAGCGGAGGCCGTACACCTCATTGTAGCCCGTATAGCCCCGGCTCAACATCTCGTATTTCCATCCCGCCGGCCCCCATCCCAGCCCCGGCCGGTCCACCGCCATGGCCATCGTCTCCCGCCAAATCATCCCGCGCTCGCTGATGCCATCGGGGTTTTCGTGGGGCATTTGCCCGGGCGCAAAGTTGATGCCCGCCCACAGAATCGGCACGACAATGACCGCAACCGGCACCAGCGGCAATCCGATTTTCATCCAAACCGTGATTTGGGAGCGCTTGGCCATCAACAGGTACAAGATTCCGCTGACGCCACCGCCCAAGCCCAGGGCCAGAATCCCCGTTTTGCTGCCGGAAACCAAGACCATCACGCCCATACAAGCCGCCAATCCCAGCAAGGCCATCCGGCGCCATTGTGGGGCCCGCAAGGCGAGGAGCAGGGGAGCGGGAATCAACAGGGCCACCAGGGAACCATACATATTTTGGTTGCCCGTCGTGCCCAGCGGCGGCTCCAGCACCACACTCATCTCCACGATCCCGGCAAGTTCCCCCGCGCCGATCAGGACTTCGAGCAGTCCCAGGCCCAAGAGAGGCCACAGGACGCGTTCCGGCTGCTGTTGCAGGGAGAGCCAGATCAGCAATCCCAAACCCGCGGCCCGAATGCCCAGCAAATAGAGGGTATCGCCCGCGTTGAGGGGCTGGATAGAGGCCAATAAGGTCCACGTCACCCAAAACAGGAGCAGGGCATAAATGGGCCAGACCAGTCCGTCTGCGGATTTCTTTTGGAGGGGAATCAGGGCAAAGGCTCCGGTGAGAAAGGCGAGGAGCAGCCCCAATCGGGGAAGGTTCCAGGTATCGTAGCCTCCCTCGATGAAGAACAAGGGGACGAGTAAAAATGCGATGCCATAGCCCAGCCCTGAGAGGACATTGAGGAGGGAAAAGGTTTGTGGTTGGGCGGGCATGAATCAAATTAAGAAAAATGTGGCAGTGGGGAGAAGGGGACTCGGAAAAGAGAGGAAATGGGGCGGGGCAATGGATGGCAAGGCGATTGGCGTCACTGACCTTGATTGCTCTTGAAGAAATTGCTTCTACCGGTGGCCCGGTTGGGCGGTCGATTTAATCTGCCTGCCGAATAATCTGCGGGCCCGTTTGCGCCCTTTTTCTTTGCACTTTTGCCGCATCGGTTTGGGGAAAAGTCCTCCTGTTCGACCTCCGAGCCGCCCTTCCCCCCAATTGCTTCGACTTTCTACCAAAAAGCTATGACCTTCCATGAATTGCATGCAACCTCCCAGCAATTGCATTCGGGCGTCTAGTTATTGCATCCGGCATTCTGCAAATCCTAACCAATGTTCTATGAATAGTGTCCAATCTCCTGCCTTCGACACGGAACATTCTACAAAAACTGTCTAATGTTCTAGTAGTTGGTTCCGTTGGAGGCATCTTTTGGTAGAAAATTTCGGCTTATCAGTAAGGTAATCGAGAAAAAATGGTCAGGAATGGTTGCCATTCGGGGAGATGGGAGGAAGGAGGACTGAGAACAGCAGCATTCGATTTGGCGGGGAGGAGAAATTGAGGGAATTTTACAAGGTCCGAATGGGCGACGATCCAATACAATAAATGGTGCAAAGCATGAAGATGAACCTGAATTTGGTGGTCCTGGCATTAGCAGTGGCTATTTGGCTGTCAGCTTGTTCGCAGCCGCAGGAGGTTCCCGCCGAGCCGGTCTTCGAGGTGGAAGAACCCGCCACGAACGAAGTCCGGTTGAGCTCCGAGATCGAATGGGAGCAACTCAATCCGGCCCGCGGCGACAAAAGCCCGCTGGCGGGCACCGTCTGGGGGGATCGCCAGGACACCGTTGCCACTGGCTTCCTCGCCAAATTCGTGGATGGCTTTTCATCCCCGCCCCATATCCACAACGTGACCTACCGCGCACTGGTCATCAAGGGCCTAATCCACAACGACGACCCCGACGCCGCCAACATGTGGATGCCGCCCGGCTCCTTTTGGACCCAGCCCGCCGGGGAACCCCATATCACCTCGGCCCAGGGCGAGGAAAATATTTGCTACGTCGAAATCGATTCCGGGCCCTACCTGGTCAATCCCCTCGAAGAGGCCTTCGACAATGGTGAGCGGCCCGTCAATGTCGACGCCCGCAACATCGTATGGCTGGATGCCTCCGCGACAACATTGATTGCTCCAGATCCCGTCCTTCAAGGCGTGAAGCTCGCATTTTTGTGGGAAAACAACGATTACACGGGCTATATGCTCCGTCTGCCAGCCGGAGTCGCTGCCGAGGTCTTGGCCTCGGGCGAGGTCTTTCGGGCCATCATCGTTTCGGGGGAATTGAGTTACCAGATGCCTGCTTCGGAGGAGCGCAAGGGGCTGGATCCCGGCAGCTATTTCGGGTCCACGCGCAATGCCCGGCATTCCTTGGCGGCCGGTGAAGACGGGCCGGTCGAGGTGTATATCCGGACGAATGGAACGCTGAAGATCGAGAGGGGAGAAGGGAAATCGGGCCAATAAAAAAGAGGCTGCTTGTGTCGAGCAGCCTCCGGTGTCTTTTGCCAAAGGAAAGAACGCTGGGGGGCCATCCCCCAATTGCAATGCGTGTGTTTAAGAAGAAATTTTCAACTTAATCTTATCGCTCGGATCAATTGACCACCGGATTGATGGGTGCCAACAGGCATACCAATCCCAGCAGCCCGACCGCGAGGCGGGTGTGTGTAAACCAAATCCGTTTCATCAAATTACTTTTTAATACGAGGTTCAGGAAGGCACCACGAGGACGGTGTGGAACCAACCTTTCTGTTACACGTGAAGATGTGGAAAAAGTTGCAACTTATCCACATAAATATTTTTAATCACTGTATGTCAGTGGTTTAAAATTTTATTTTATCCACGAACGTCTCGAAAAGGGAGCGCTCTCCGGTGGTTGTGTGGAAATTGTTGTTTTTTGGGGGCAAATCTGAATTACACATGAATCATACAGAAGGAATGCTGCGCGCAGACGCGCTTCAGGACAAAGTCATCGTCGTGACCGGAGGCGGTTCGGGCCTGGGAAAATCCATGAGCCAGTACTTCCTCACCTTGGGCGCCAAGGTGGTCATTACCAGCCGCAACGCCGAAAAGCTGGAAGTCGCGGCGTCGGAACTCAGAAAAGCCACCGGCGGTGAAGTCCTCCCGGTTGCCTGCGATGTCCGCAAATACGAGACCATCGAAGCCATGCTGGATGCCGCCTGGGAGCGGTTTGGCAAGGTCGACATAGTTGTCAACAATGCTGCCGGGAACTTTGTGTCCCCCACCGAGCGGCTCTCCCACCGCGCATTTGACGTCGTGGTCGACATAGTGCTGCGGGGTACCTACTACGTGACCCTCGCCGTCGGCAAGCGCTGGATCAAAGAAGAGATCAAGGGAACTTTCCTGAATATTGTCACGACGTACGCATGGACGGGGTCCGGCTTCGTCGTGCCGAGTGCCTGTGGCAAGGGCGGCGTCCTCGCCCTGACCCGTTCGCTCGCCGCGGAGTGGGCCAAGTACGGCATCCGCGCCAACGCCATCGCGCCGGGTCCCTTCCCAACCAAAGGCGCCTGGGACCGCCTCGTCCCTAAAGGATTTGAGCACATCGCCGATCCCACCAACCGGGTGCCGTTGCGCCGCGTCGGCGACCACCAGGAGCTCGCAAACCTCGCGGCCTACCTCGTCAGCGATTTCAGCGGGTACATCACCGGGGATTGCATCACGATCGACGGCGGCGAATGGCTCTACAATGCCGGCCAGTTTACCGGCCTCGACGTCATTCCCCAGGAGAGCTGGGACGAGATCGAGAAGCAGGTCCGCTCCGCCAACAAGGCCAAGAAAGGCTGATTTCAGCCCTACCCAAATAGTACAAAGCCCCCCGGAAACTGTCCGGCGGGGCTTTGCTCTTTCTCAACGTTTTTCAAATCAGTCTACAATCTGTTTGCCTCGGCGCTGCTTGAATTCATACTCTTTCTGGTAATAAGTCTGGATAGAATTTTGCAGGACAATGTCACAATCCCAGGCCGGGCTCTTTAACAATTCGTATTCAACTTCAAAAAAATAGTTAGGCGAATCTCTGAGGGTTTCGGTAAGGTCATCATTCGTAACGGGCAGGGGAATGAAAATCCCGTCGGCGTCGTAAGGCGGCACCATCTGGCTGATGAGGGTGCCGGGGGTATAGTCGGTCAGCACGCGGATCTGAATGCGTCCCACATAGTTGTTGAGAAACAGTTCCAGGCTGTCCTGGACCCGCATCAGGTGAACGTGGCCACCATTTTCGCGGGCGCTCGTGAGGTCATCTCCGGTAAATTCGAGGCCTTCGAGATCGGGATGGTCCGCCGCATGGCGGGCGTCGACCTCGGCCCGGTGGTCGAAGGGAACTTCCAGGAGCACCTTGTGGACGCCGGTCGCCTGGCCGGCTTCGATTTTAAAATGAAATTCTCCGGAGGAACTCGCGCCCAATCCGGAGAATCCGGTGCCTTGCCTGCAGCTGGTAAACAATAGGAGCAGGGCGCAGATGCCCATCAGGCTGGTTAGTTGGACAATATTTGATTTGCTTTTCATGTAAGGGTTTGTGGTTAGATAAATTGGGGGTCTGTAAAAAAAATGCTTGGGGTGGAATTGTTCGTTGAGATAAAGTTCAGGACTTGAGCGGGAAAAATCTACCGGAGGAATCGGGATTTGGACTACGTAGAATTACGTAAAAATGGAGGTGGGAGGGGCTCCGACCGCGGTAGGTGCCGAAGACTTGTGGAGCTCATCCGGGGAGGATAGCGACGTCGAAGGGACCGCCCGGCCCGTGAGGAGCCGGGACCGCCCTCATCCTCCTTGCACAGCCGCGTCCGCCGCCGTAGATTAGGGGTTTTCCACTGCCTATGTTCGGAATTCTTCGCTACCTGCTGGCATTGTTTGTGGTCGTCTACCACCTTGTCGATCTCCCTACGAATACGGGTCCCATTGCGGTATTCTCGTTTTACCTGCTCAGTGGCTACCTGATGACCTATGTGCTTCAGCGGTCCTACGGATTCCAGTTGGGGGGGACGAAACGCTTTCTGGTGAACCGTTTCCTGCGCATTTTTCCGCCCTATTGGGTGGCGTTTGGGTTGGCGTGGGTGGTGTTCCATGCCTTTCCCCAGGAGACTGCGGATTTTTGCGTGTCGTGTGTCGTCGGGGAAGATCCGATGACGGACCTGAAGATTTTTGCGAAGACCATCCTGCTGGTCGGGGCGAATACGGCGGGGAAATCGACGTTGGTGCCGCCGGCCTGGTCCCTGAACGTCGAGTTTTTCTTCTACATCGCGATGGCCCTGTTGCTGGCGCGGAAACGCTGGATGGCCTGGGCCTGGTTCGGGCTGTCGGTGGGGGCCCTGGCGTTGATGCTGGTCTGGGAATGGGATTGGGAAACGATCTATTTCTCCAAGGCCGGCGGGGCGATGCCCTTCGCGCTGGGGAGTATCCTGTACTTCGAGAAAGACCGCTTCAAGGTGCCGAAATGGCTCTTTGTGGGCGCTTGTCTGGGCTACGCCGCCAATTTTGCGGTCACGCCGCTGATGGACGGCGGCGGTCGTTTGCTGAGCATCTACGCGTCCCTGCCCTTCATGTTCGTGATGACGGCCTTCCTGAAGGACATCCGGCCCAAGAAGCATATTTCTTCGCCCCTGCTGCGCCGCACCGACCAATTGCTGGGCGACCTCTCGTATCCGATTTTCCTGATCCACTATTCCTTCGCCGTCCTGGGCCTCGCTTTCCTGCCGCCCGATTTCATGGGCAGCGATTGGAACCTGTTTTTCTGGACCTTGATTCCGATCCACCTGGCGGCCCTGGCCATCCATTTTGGGGTGGAAAAGCCCATCAACCGCATCCGGGACCGCGTTCGCAACCGGAACCGGGCGGCCTAGGCGGCTGCTCTCCCGGCATTTGTGTATTTTCACCGCGAAAATGACCACCGCTCCCCGACAATCGTTTCCGTGGCGGGCCCTGCTCCAGGGCTTCGTGTCGGTCATGGCCCTGACCTATGTCGGCTGGCGGCTCTACGAAGACCGTGCCTCGCTCCAATCGATTTGGGAGCATTTTGCGGCTTCGGGCTGGCCCTATGCAGTCGTGGGTATGGTTTTGGTGGGCGCGAACCTGGGCTTGGAGGCGGAGAAATGGCGGGTGTTGATCCGGCCGATATATCCGCAATTGGGGCGCTGGACGGCCCAGAAAGCGGTGCTGGCGGGGATGGCAGCCGGGTTTTTTACGCCGAACCGGATTGGGGATTATGCGGGGCGGATTTTGTTTTTGCCGGTGGGACACCGGATCGAAGCGGCGGTGGCGACCTTCGCCGACCGCATCTGCCAGCTGGGCGTGACGCTCGTGGCGGGCATCGCGGTGCTGGCCTGGTTCATGGGCACGAATGCCGACCCTTTGTTTGGAAAAGCCACGGACCAGGCGCTTTTGGTGGCCGGAAGCCTCAGCCTCGGGGCGTTTTTCCTGTTCCTCTTTTTCCCCCACCGCGCCGCCCATTGGCTCCGCAATTCCTCCCGCACCTGGCTCCAGCAGATCCGGGAGGGCCTCCTCCAATTGCAGGTCGGTCGCTTGCTCCGCGTCTTTTTCCTCGCTACGCTGCGCTACGCCGTTTTCACCACCCAATACATTCTCCTGATCCTCGCCTTTGAGCCCGAGCTGTCGGTGCCGCTGATGGCGACCGGCTGTGTCCTGGTCTTCCTCGCCAAATCGGTCTTGCCCTTGCCGGGTGTCCTCGAATTGGGCGTGCGGGAATCCATCGCGGTGACGGTGTTTGGGGTGCTGGGCGCGCCGGAAGGCAGCATTGTCCACGCGACTTTTGCCATCTACCTCATCAACATCGTGCTGCCTACTTTGCTGGGCGTGGTGGCGTGGCAGGACATCCGGTGGACGCAACGGGAGGAGGAAGGGAAATGAACGGTTGGGAATGGCTGACGCTGATTTTGCCGCTGTGGTATGCGGGCTATTTGGTGCGGATGTCGTGGTGGTTTGGGCGTTTGCGTCCGGCGAAAGAAAAAACAGAATGGCCTTCGGTGTCGGTGATTGTGCCGGTTCGAAATGAAGAACACAACATTGGGGCTTGTCTGGAATCATTGGCGCGGCAGGATTATCCCCATTTTGAGGTGGTGGTGGTGGACGATCACAGTGAAGATGGGACGCGGAAGGTGGTGGAGGAAAAAGCCAGGGGGAATGCACGGATCAAATGGATGGCGTTGGAAAAAAAGTCGGGGGTCGCGTACAAGAAAGCGGCGGTAGCGGCGGGGATTGGGGCAACGAAGGGAGAAATCATTGTGACGACGGATGGGGATTGTGAAATGGGGGAGCACTGGTTGCGGGGAATGGTGAGTGAAATGGGAACGGATGTGGGCATGGTCACCGGACCGGTACAATTGACGGGGAAATCGATTTTTCAGCGGTTTCAGGCCCTGGAATTCATGGGCCTGATCGCAGTGGGGGCGGGCAGCATTTCCTCCGGCCGCCCGACCATGTGCAACGGCGCCAATCTGGCCTATCGCCGCTCGGTTTTCGAGGCGGTCGGCGGCTTCGCCGGCATCGACCACATCGCCTCCGGCGACGACGAATTGCTGATGCACAAGATCGCTCGGGAAACGGACCACGAGGTCCGCTTCGCCAAATCGCGGACGGCCATCGTCCGCACGGCGGCCCTGCCGACCTGGCAGGCCTTCCGGGCCCAGCGGATCCGCTGGGTCAGCAAAAGCACCCAGTACGAGGAGCGGCGGATTACCTATACCCTGGTCGCATCGTATTTGGCGATGGTCAGCATTGTGCTGCTGTCCCTGGGAGCGGTTCTCTTCCCCGAATTCCGCCCCGTCGCCCTGGCGGCCCTGGGACTCAAAATCATCGGCGAAGCCAGTATTTTGATTCCCGCAGGAACATTTTTCGGTAATTTGCACTTATTAATCTGGTTATTGCCGGAGCAATTGGCCCATATCGCCTATGTCCTGTGGATTGGACTGGCCGGCAACCAAAAATCATATACCTGGAAGGGAAGACACGTCCGATAATGCCAAATACCATCCAACTCGAGATTCTGAATTCATTGACCTTTGTGGAGCCGTTTGAGACGCTCGTGGAGGAAGTCAATGCCAGTGAGCCGGTCATTGCCGCCGAACTGAAGGACCTGATCGATCAGCGGATGGTGCAGGTGATGGACGGGGAAAATGGAAACTACCGCAAAAGTTTCTATTACGATTCCGACAATATGCGGGCGTTCCACTACCAGGCGACTTCGAAAGGACTTGATCACCTCTGAACATGCCACTGTTTGATACCACTCCCGTCATTCCTTCCCGCTTGCGCGGAGATAGGCCTGTCATCCGCTACAAAATGGATTGCTTCCAACCCACCGGATCCTTCAAGATCCGCGGCATGGACAATTTTGTGCGGCAGGCCCGCATCGTCGACAACCAAACCCGTTTTGTGGCGTCTTCCGGCGGCAATGCGGGGATTTCCCTGGCCTACGCCGGGCAGCAACACGGGGCCGAAGTAACGGTCGTGGTGCCGGAGAGCACCCCGCTGCGGGCCCGTTCGATCATCGAAGGCCTCGGAGCCACCGTCAAGGTCCACGGCGCGCAGTGGAATGCCGCCGACGAATTGGCCCGGGCGATGGCCTCAGAACAAGGGGCAGCTTATGTCTCGCCCTTCGACCACCCGTGGTTGTGGGAAGGGCATTCCAGCCTGGTGGATGAGCTGGTGGCGCATTGCGCAGCATCGGGTGAGGAATTTCCCGCGACGATTGTGGTCTCAGTGGGCGGAGGCGGATTGATGCTGGGGGTTTTGAAGGGCTTGGAGCGGCACGGCAAATTGGAGACCACGCAGGTGGTGGCGGCGGAGACTGTCGGAGCGGCTTCGATGAAGGCGTCGTTGCAAGCGGGGAGCTTGCAGACCCTGGACCGGATCGATTCGGTGGCGACCAGCCTGGGGGCTCGCCAGGTCTCGCGGGTGGCTTTTGATCAGGGGCTCAAGGCGAAGGTGAAGTCCTACGTGATGACCGATGACGAGGCGGTGGCGGCCTGTCGCCAGTTTCGGTACGAGTTCAATGTGGTGGTCGAGCCGGCTTGTGGTGCGGCACTTGCCTATGGCTACCGGGAGGGATTTGACGAGGAAAACGTCCTGATTGTGGCCTGTGGAGGGATTGCGTGGTCCATCGAGGAATTGATGGGATATTCGAATCGGGCATAGAAATCCTGTTTCCCAAAGCCACCTGGCTTTGGAATTGCTTGGAAAACCTGCTTTTTCTGAAAATAGCTGCTTTTACTTGGGTCCAATCGAACGGAGAATCCGGCGGACTACAATAAATTCAGATGCCGCATCACGACGGGCCGCTTGGCCCGGCTGATGGTAATCTCTTTACCCGGAAGTAGAATGTTGGTTTCTCCCACTTCCTGCACCTCTTTGAGGTTGATGACGTGGGACCGGTTGACTTTCAGAAAATGGCTTTCGCTGAGGATCTCAGCGATTTCACGCAAGGTAAACTCGGCTTCGTATTGTTCACCGAAGGTGTGGATGACCACGTGGGTATCGACATCTTCGATCCAAACGATGTCGCGGTACAGAACCCGGGTCTTCCCGTCATGGATCCGGAGGGTCTGCTCGGGAGGCGTTTCCTTGCGGTGGAGCATCCGGTCCCGTCGACGCACGCGATCAAATGCCCGGGCCAGTCGGGGTTTTGATACGGGGTAGGTCAGGAACTCGGTTGCACTTTGGTCAAAAATCTTTTGGTTGGGGGCTTCGCGCCGGGTGATCAGGATCACCTGGGGCGGGCGGGGAAGTTCCTGGGCCTCCGAGAGGTTATCCAGATCGGATGTGCTGGTGCTAGCCAAAACAACGTCAACGGATTCGCGCCGCAACAGGCTGAGTACCTGCTTCGCGGATTTACACGTAGCCAGAACCTCCACCCCTTCGATTTTTTCGCAAAGGTGGGACAGTGAGCGACGGGCCATGTCCTCATTGTCTACAATGATACATTTCATGGCACAAAAAGTTAAGCTGGGAACGCTAGTAGATGCTAGGCATTCCCCTGAAGATCAATGGTTTCCTTCAGGCGGTTGAGTTCCTGCTTAACGATTTCCAATACCGTCGCCGCGTCCGATTCCAGGGCGTCCAGCAAAAGGTTGAGGGAAGGTGCTGCCAGAGGTCCCGTTGAACGCGCGAATTCAGTAATGGTTTCCAGGGTCTCTCCCGGCCTGGGATAACCAACCATTGCAAAGGTGGGTTTCACCTTGTGCGCTAATGATGCCAACTTTTCGAGATCGCCGGATTGCTGCAGCCGGCGGAGTTCGATTAGGTGAGCGGGCATTTCATCCGCAAAAATGTTAAACATTTCGCACATATATGCAATATCTCCGGCATAAAGTTCAGCTAACAATTGTGCGTCTAAACGTGGGTCTGGCTGATAGTTTGTTGGGGAGGAGTTGGTGAGAGTAATCTTTTCTTCGGAACCCAGCCAACGGGTGAGTTTTTGATGGAGTTGGTCGGGGGTAAATGGCTTGTTTAAAAAGTCATTCATACCTGACTCAAAGGCCATTTTTTGTTCCTCGGGCAAGGTTCCGGCCGACAAGGCGACGATGGGAACTTCGCAATTGAGGTTCTCCTTGAGCGAGCGCAACCGCATGGTCGTTTCGTGTCCATCCAGCTGGGGCATCTGGATGTCCATGAGAATGAGGTCGTATTTTTTTTGCTCACAATGTTCCAATGCTTCCAATCCGTCTTCCGCCAGGTCATGTGGGATGGCCCAGCGGGTCAGGAGGTCGGACAGGTAAGTCTGGTTGAAGCGGTTGTCTTCGACGATGAGGATCTGCTTCTCGAGCCAGGTGGAGGAAGTATCTGAGGGAGGGGATTGGGAGGTTTTGGAAGAAGGGCTGGGGGAGGAGGAAGAAATGAGGGGGAGTTCAAAGTAAAAGGTAGATCCTTTTCCCGGCGTACTCTCCAACCAGATTTCCCCATTCTGAATCTCGACCAGCTTCCGAACAATGGAAAGGCCCAGCCCCGAGCCGCCGTAATCGGCGTGCACGTCCACCCCCTGCTGGAAATTCTCAAAGATAATTTCCTGGTCGGCCTTGGGAATCCCGATGCCGGTATCCTCGACCCGGAATTGGACCCGCATGTTCGGGCCCGCCTTTTCCTTGAGCGTCGCTCCAATGCGGATGCCACCTTCGTGGGTAAACTTTTCAGCGTTGCTGAGCAGATTGGCGAGGATTTGGATCAGGGCCACCTTGGAGCCCATGACCCGGTTGGGCAACCGGGGATCGATGTCGCAGGCCATCTGGACCGGGCGTTTCCCCAGTTTGTAATGGATCATGCGGCAGACGCCTTTGATCACCCCGGGCAGCTCGAATACCTCTTCGGCCAGCTCGACGTGGCCGCTTTCCATCCGGGACAGGTCCAGGACATTGCTGAGCATGCCGGATAGCAGCTCGGCGGAGTAGCGGATGGAATCGATGTACTCCCGCTGTTGCGGGCTGATGGGCGTATCGTACAGCAAATGGGCCATCCCGATGATGGCATTCATCGGGGTTTGGGTCTCGTGCCGCATCTGGCGGAGGAATTTGCGCTCCGTCTTGCGGGAGGCCTCGGCCAATTCTTTGGCCCGCCGCAATTCCTCTTCCGCCATCTTGCGGTCGGTGATGTCGCGGGAGACCGCAGTGGCCTCTTTGATTTCGCCCTGCTCGATCACCAGGTGTACTTTTTGTCCCACCCATATTTCCTGCCCATCCGCCCGCACAATGGGCATTTCCAAGTAGGTATTTTCTTTCTGCAACTCCATCTGCCGCAAGTAAAACTCCCGAACCTCGTCCACATAGTCCTCCCGCACAATGTCCATATAGTGCATGCCGATGAGCTGGTTCACCGGGTATCCGGTGATGATTTCGGCGGTGGGATTGACGTAGGTGAAGAAGCCGGCCGGATTGGCGCGGTAGATGATGTCGTGGACGGTTTCGACCAGGTTTTGGTAGCGGTTTTGCGAGGCCTGGAGCTGGCGGACGTACTGGTGCTCTTGCTCCACGTCCCGCAGGAGTACGCGGGCGCCGTGGGCCCGACCGCTTCCCAGAATGGGATCGATCTCTACCCGGATATGGTGGGAGGCCTTGGCCTGACCTGTCAGCCGGGACTGGATCTGGGCGTAGGTCTGTTCCTGTTGGCTCCGCTGAAAAGCCTTGTGAAAGTCTTGGTGGTCTTTTTCGAGGAGGAGAGAGCTGAGGGCGCGTCCGCGTAGGTCGGCTTCGGATTGCCCGAGGAGGCGGCGGGCGGCGGCATTGACCCGGTGGATGAGTGCTTCGGGGGAAACGGTAATCAACGGCACATCGATCCCATCCATCAGGCGGTTGACCTCGGAGCGCAGGGCGTCGAGTTCCTCCTGTAAACGGGTGTTGGCATCACGAAGATGCTGAGGTTCATCTGACCGTTGTTGTTCGGGCAATTTTTGTTTTTTTACGAAATCTGTTGACCGACCCTGCCGGTAGTGCGCGTAGGTGATATTAAGCCGTTCGCCGGATGGTGAACTTGACTTCATCTCCCTGAGGGGAAAGCAGTGCTCCCTTGATAGAGGCCTTTTCCCGGTAGTGGTCGAAAACGCCCAGGATAATTCCCTGAGCAAAATCTCCTAGTTTGCGGAAGGAAGTATAATGCACTTCCATGGAGTTATGACCAAGTCGGCGGGTCCGAAAATGGGGAACTTCCAACTCGGGGTGCAGTGGGTGAAAGCTACGTTCGAAAAATGTTTCAAGCTGTTCTACAAATTCAAATCCAGATGAAAAGCGAGCGAAGGACGCATGGTCCTGCAGAGCGAATTGCTGCATGAGGTAGCGCCCAAATTCAATAAAGATGGTTTTTTCCAGGGTTTGGGTGTGGGTGTGGAGACGATTGACAAGGATAAGCAATTCTACATGATCGTAAACTCCGACTGCTGTATAAGCGCCTCCGGATTCAAGCTCATGGTCAATCAGGCGATCAACCATATCTATACCATGCTGCCTCTCGACCATCTCGAGAAACTCCGTAAATACAATACCTTTCATCGTACAGTGTAGGCGGAGTTATTACTCCAAATCAAACTAGATTGCTATTCTATTTAAGTAATCCAAAACTACACCTTTTCGACCAATATGGTCCAGTATTTCGACCAATGATCAAACAGTGGGGATGAATTCGCTGCCGGTATAGACTATTTATTTTCACGGCCCCCGATTCAAGTCCCTTTGCGTAGCTTGGACACTAACTTTTTGGGCCTACTTAGTTGAGAATGAGTTTGTTGAATGAGAGTAAAACCCGAGTAAAAATTGATGGAAAATGAAAAGTTGAGCCGTCAAATCCTTTCCTTTTCTTCCATTCACCCCCTGTGCATAAGTCTTCCTTTTCCTCCCCCACTGCGTCCATTAATTTCGTAGCACAAACGATATTCCAATGGGTCTTCACATTGCGGTTGCAGGAAATATAGGAGCGGGCAAAACCACGCTCGTCACCAAATTGTCGCGCCACTACGGCTGGGATGCCCAGTTCGAAGCGGTGGACGACAATCCCTACCTCGCTGACTTTTACGACGACATGTCCCAGTGGGCATTTCCCCTTCAGATTTACTTTCTCCACAGCCGCTTCAATCAGGTAAGGGAGATTCGGAAAAATGACCGCGACATCATCCAGGACCGTACCATTTACGAAGACGCCCATATTTTCGCCCGGAACCTGTTTGAAAACGAATACCTCTCCGAGCGGGACTTCAACAACTACTTCGAGCTGTACCGCTCGATGACCAGTCTCATCAGCCCGCCTGACCTGCTGATCTACCTGAAGGCCAGCATTTCCACCCTCATCGAACAGATCGGTCGCCGTGGCCGCGAGTACGAAGCCAACATCAATATCAAGTACCTCGAAACCCTCAACCAACACTACAACAAGTGGATCGATGGGTACGACGACGGAAAATTGATTGTGGTAAATGTGGACGACCTGAACATCGTCGACATCCCCGAAGACCTGGGAAAGGTCATCAAGCGCATCGACGCCGAATTGCACGGCCTGTTCTCCTGATTACTTTGCGGTCACGTTGGGGTCCATCAGGGCCTCTACGTACTCCACGAACAGTTCGTGGATCTCTGCGAACTTCGAAAACTGCATGTTTTCGTAGTTGTCGTAGATATCGTGGTAATGGGGCGGGCCGCCCAGGGTGAAGATGAAGATCGCCGGCACGCCGGCTTCCGTGAAATAATAGTGGTCGCTGTTGCGGCGGTTGCCTTGGGACTTGACCTTGGGGACCGCCTCGAGGCGGTCATTCGTTTGGCGCAGCAGGTCCCGGTGGGCCGGGAACTGGGCTCCCGCGACGGCGGTGATGCCTTCGTCACCATTGGCCATGAGGTCCATGTTCAGGACGAAGCTGGTCTGCTCCAGCGGGAAAGCGGGCGCATCCTTGACGTAGTACCGGGAGCCGTGGAGACCTGCTTCCTCGGCGCCGAAGGCGATGAAGACCAGGGAATAATCGGGTTGGTTTTCAGGCTTGGAAAAATGTTCCGCCAGGGTGATCAGCAGCGAGGTGCCGGAGGCATTGTCATTTCCGCCGTAGAAAATCGCATTGCCCTGCATGCCCAGGTGGTCGTAGTGGCCGCAGAGCACAATGGCTGAGTCGGGATGCGTTTTGCCTTTGATCATCCCCACCACGTTCTGCGTCTGGATCCGCTTCAATTGGGCCTGGACGTTCATGGCAGCCTTTTTGACCTTGTTTTTCTTCGGCAATTCATCTATCAGCACTTCTACCACCGGGAAATCCACCGGCATAGGACGAAATCCCGCCGTCAATTTCTTTTTCAATACAATCACGCCTTCGACGCCGAGTTGGTGGGCCAGCGCCAATTTGCGGTCCAGGTACCGGAAGTCCTTGTATTTTTCCTTGAGGGTTTCGCTGCCAGCGACCTTCTCCGGCAAGCCATCCCGCATGACAACCATTTTCCCCTTGACCGACTTCTTCTTCTTGTAATCGGTGGGAAGTCCGTGCCCGACATCGACAACCTTGGCCAGGTCGATTTCGCCCCGTCCGGTGACGCTCGAGGCAATGAATTGGCGGCCTTCTTCCATCTGTTCTTTTTCCAGGGTGAGGGAAAGGTCCGAGACGAGGTTGGTGGCAAAAGAAAAGGTCTGGAAATAGGGATAGTCGTCGCTGCCCACCCCGGGAAGGGGTTGCAAGCCATACTCCGCGAAGCGGTCGGCGATGTAGCGGGCCGCGATGAAGTGGCCATCTTCTTGGTAACCACGCCCTTTCATGTCCGGGGAAGCGAGGGCCTGGGCATGCTTTCTACCCTGTTCCAGCACCGAAGTTTGCGCGAGGGGAGTGAGGTACAGAGCGGAAAAAAGGAGAAACAACAGGTACTTCATATTTTTAATACGGTGAAAGGGCAGGAAAATGATAGAGATCGGGAAATTAGGCGAGGAGGGGGATAAAATCAAGGGCCACCCCCCGGGAAGGAGGCGGCCCCATTTATCTGCTGATTGATTTGACTAGCGGATGACCACGGACGGCTCGCCGCGGTTGGGCAGGAGGATGGGCATGGAGAGGTCAGTGACGTTGCTGACCCCATTGCGGTAATCCTCCGTGTACTTGATTTCGAGCACCTGAGGCGTCAGGTGAGAATCCCGGTCGTAGATCGCATTCTTGACGATGGCCTGGGCCTGGATGACCGATGCAATGGCCGTCGGGGTGATTTCCCCGTTGACGGGAAAGCCGAAGGTAATTTCTTCGCTTTCGATGCCCATGACCGAGACGGTCAGGTGGCCGGAGAGATTGCCATCGCGGGCGGCCTCGCCGAGGGCGTAGAGGTCGGAGACCGTGATGTCCCGGTCGGTGGTGCGGATGGTCGCTTCAATGCGCAATCCAACGCCTATTCGGGCGATGCCCACGATTTCACCGGTTTCGGAGTCCTTGCGCACCGGCAGCGTCGTGTACTTGATACAGTCCGTCCGGACGATATAGGTAAAGTCTTTTTCTGAAAGTTCGATGGCCGAGAAACTGATCTTGCCATCCTTGTCCATTACGACAATGGACTTGTGGGTCAATTCATTGGGAAGAAGACTGATGACCATTTCATTGTTTTCTTCGACGACAGTCAGCTCTGAAAACAAGCGGCCATCGATTGTTTTGTAGTCAATCGGAGCCGGGCCAACCGGGATGAAATCATTGAACTTGGTGTCTTGGGCGTAGGTGGAGCCGACCCCAAGGGCCGTGCAAAGCAGAATTACGAGCAACGCTCTCATAAAAAAATAGGTTTAAGGTAATCGAACATTTTTTCCGTTTCAACAGGATGGAATTTAGACACTTTTCCCAAAAAATCTAAATCCCACCTCTATTTCTGTCCATCCTGTTGCGATTCGCGCTCCTTTTCGCCAGTTCATCGACCCATTTGGGATTTTTTATTTGGCATTCGAAGTCCGCTCTGCCGCTCTTTCATTTACCGTCCCCACAACGTATCAAACCAGCCCAAGACAAAGGCCTCCTCAAACAGCGCCTGGAGATTCCAGGGAATGCTCCACAGCAACAAGGCCATGGCCAGCAATCGTCCCCGCCCCGATTTCCCCAACTGCTCCACCACCGGAATGCCCGCCAGCATCAGCAGCGGCGAAAAGCAGATGAACCACCGCATCCCAATGCAGTCCCCGCCATAGTTCCACGTATTGAACACCACAAACACCATCAGGGCGAGGATCCCCGGCACCATCATTTGCCATTCCCGCTTCAGCCAGCCATTCGGTCGAGCCAGGGACCGCACGAGGCCGATCACGCCCAGGACCAAAACGGGCGTCATCGAGAAGAGGCCCCGAAAGCCGACCAGCATATGGAAGATATAGGCTCCTTTGGAGGGCTTTTCCGCGTCGATGCCCTCCAGTTCATTCCAGTAGCTGCCCTCGAACTTGAACAGGTCGGACCGCAATTGGAAGGGACGCCAATCGCCGGAGATATATTGGTAGAAGAGGAGGGAGGTGAAAATGGGCAATAGAAAAAAGGGCAGGGACAGCGCAGCTTTTCGGGGGGCGTGGAGGAACAAGAGGGCGAGCAGTCCCAATGCCAATCCTCCGCTGGGCAATTCAATGGAAAAGGCGAGGCCCGCCATGAGGCCGATCAGGGCGTAGTGCCAGATTCGGCCGCCATCTCCGTGGCGAATTCGGTGGACCAGGATAAATCCAATGGTATAGAGCGTGGCCGAAACCGTATGGTTGTTGATGGTCGCAGCGTAGCCAAAGGCCAGCATGGCCGGACCGAGGGCCAGGAGCATGAACCAGACCGTCCAGGGATCGTGGGTATGGTGGCGGAGGAAGGAAAAAACGAGCCCCAACAACAGGAGGTAGGGCAAGATTTGGTTCAGGATGACCAGGACGCGCAGGTAGTCAAGGCGCTTTTCGTAGAAGGGCATCCCCGTCAGGGAATGCACTGCCATCGCTTCCCCCGCCATGATGGCCGGGTAGTTCGGAGGCTTGGACGAGTACAAGCGCCCGTCAATTTGGACGGCGTCGATGGACAGCTCAAAAGGGGTGGTATCACCGGGAAATGCGTGGGACCAGGTCTGGTCGTCTACCAGGCGCTGGACCGTGATGACGCGCGAGCGCGGATTGGTCGTCAAGCGCGTCATTTTCAGAAATGTAGCCACCAAAAGCAACAAGCCCAGCCCCACCAAATACCACCGTACCTGCCTCCAAAGTCGCTTTTCCGAGCTCGCATTCCCCATGCCCGGCAATATCATCATTTTTTACACAACAATTTTTCCCCCGCTCCGTATATGTAAACAAGTTTTTACAATTCACAATATTAGCAGACTGTTCTTTCATTATGCGCCACATTGGCCCCGCACCTAGGAAACGCGGGTTGGTACCAAGAGGTACCACATAAGCCAAAAAACTAAAGTTATCAGTACAAAGCCCCTCCCGCCGAGGGGCTTTTCTCATTCCCCCTTTTTTCAAAACCAAAAACCCCGATCCATTTTGAAGCGGATCGGGGCGGACGTTTTGCCTGGGTCAAGGCAAAAAAATAGGGGCTAATCGGCTGGCACCGATCGCCCCTGATGACTACAATAAAGATACTTTAATGAATGATCTGAACTTTTTGATTCAGTTGAATATTTCCTTGCTGGACATTCAGCAGGTACATACCTGCGGGGATGTCGAGGACGTCAATTTGAAGCTCTTGCTCGCCTTGGCTCAGGTTGCCAAATGCTTGGCTAGCAATCGCCCGACCGCTAAGGTCGTGCAGGGTAGCTGTGGTTTCTCCATTAACCGGAGAATCGTACTTAATGTTTAAGAAATTTTGAGCGGGGTTCGGGAACACGCTGAAATCTACTTCAGCTGCCAGCTCATCTTCTACACCAACGATGACGGGAAGCGGAATGAGATCACCACCACCAGGAAGAGCGACCCACAGACCGAATGGTTCACCACCGTTGTTGTTAGCGGTATTGAGGAAGCCGGAAGCCAGTACAACGAGTGCGCTGTCTTCGTAGCCGAGGGTGGCAATGGGAGCTTGGTAAGAAGCAACCGTGGTCGTACCCGTCTGGTCGCGAACGTCAACTACGAGGTCCTGAGTCGGTACCTGAGCGTAGAAAGTTGCCTGAGAGTAAGCCAGGTCGTCAGCAATGGTGCCGAGCGGAACAGCCGTTTCAACTACGTCAACCGTCGGAGCATCGGTAGAACCGTGGTAGACGGAGATATCAGTGTTGCCAGCGGCAGCGGCACACTCTTGAGCTTGATTGTACACGTGGATGTCGAACGGTACACCGGGGCTGTAGAGGGAAGTATCTACGTGGCCAGCTGCGATCAGGTGGAACTTGTCACCGCCGGGAACATTGTAAGTAAAGCGGGCCAATGCACCAATGGTATCGGTGGAGTTCTTGGGCTGGATGGAGATGTCAAACGGAGTGCCGGCGGGGATGTCGATGAAGGGAGAAGCCGTGCGGAAGGCAAAGTCAACCAACAGGGGCTGGTCGTTGAACCATACGTCGACGGTGTCAGCCAATACGTCCGGAGCGTTGTGGATGACCTGGGCACGAGAAGTGGATATGGATGAAGAAGGGAGCGCAATGAAGGGGCCACCGGAAGGCAGGACTGCAAACAGACCAAAGGCAGCACCATTGTTGTTAGCGGCTGGATCGAGGAAGCCGGAAGCTACTACCATGACAGCGCTGTCGGCCAGGGTGGCGGGAATGAGGCTACCCAGCGGAGCGGTGTACTGAGCAACAGTAATGTCACACTCGTCGGTACGGACCTGAAGTTCGTAATCAATCGGATCCAACTCGAGATAGCCTGCGAATCCGGTGTAAGCCGCGCCATTGACGATGCGGGCACCACCGGTTTGGGCCACTTCTACGACATCAACTGCCGGAGCGTCGGTGGAGCCGTGGTGGACGAGGACGTCAACTTTGCCAGGAGTAGATGCGAATTCCTGGGCCTGGGCGTAGATCTGAAGACCAAACGGAGGCGCAGGGCTATAATTGGGCGTATCGATGATACCATCAGCAACAACAATGTAATTGGTGTTGGCGGTGAGGGTGAGGTTAAAGTTGGCGATCGTATCGTTGACGGAAGCAGAGTTTCCGGGAGCGATACCGACCTGCAGCGGAATGCCCGCCGGAGCATCGATGAAGGGCTCGGCTGCACGAAAGGGGACATCATTAAACAGCAGAGTGGATGCACCCAATGCCGTCAGGTAAACGTCAACCGTTGCAGCAGCGGCATCGGCGCAGTTGTGTACAACCTGAACCCGGGCAGTGCCCTGTGCATTGATTCCAGTTGTAAGCAGAAGCGAAAGTGCTAATAATGTAAATAGTTTCTTCATGAGTATAGGAGAAAATGAGTGGTGTTGTAATCTGATTGATTATACATTCCACTAACAGGGCGGGTTGTCTTTTTGTTTATGCGATTCGATAAAAATGGTGAACAAAATGTGTTTTTCCGACGGAACTCAATAATCCCAGGGCGGTCAGCTGCACGATTGGGCTATTCAAGTACTTGAAAATGAATTCAGTCGAATCGGGTCAAGGAAAAAGTGCGCCAGACAGGATGAGGGGCCAATATTTTTTTGCAATCCTTGGAGGATTCAGCGTCTATTTTTCTATCCCCTAAACCAATCGGCGCATTATTTCAAAAATGTAGTTTGGAAGACAGTCAACTTGGAGAGGGGCGATTTTGAGGATTTGAGGGGCATTTCGGAGAGGGCAGAAAAATAGTTTGAAAATCTGAGTGAACAATTCTGGGGGCAATAATCCTATAATCTGCTGAACATTTTGTTTAACCTTTTGCGGGTTTCGATAAACCCGGCTTGAGGGTGGAGAATGAGTGGGGAGAGATGACAATGGATGGGATGTTGACCTGACATCAAAAGTCAGATTCCAGTATTTCCTTGGCCTTCCTGGCCCGCTTCCCGCCTTGCTCCTCAATCTCTTCCAACAACTCCTGCGCCGAGCCTTTGTTCCCCATCCGCAGCATCACCACCGATTTATACCAGCGAGCGTCTTCCGTGAGACTATTTTCTTGCTCGTTCAGGATGCGATCGAGGTGGTACAGGGCCGCGGGATACTGCTCCATCTCGATGAAGGAGCGGGCGGCGTAGAAGTGGGCGTTCAGATTCTGAGGGGTATCCTCCGCCGCCTGGCGGAGGTCGCGCGCACTGCTGGAATAATCCTGGTTGGCAAACGAGCGGATACCCCGCTGGTAATAGTCGACCTCGCGTTCCTTTTCCTCTTCAGCATCCAGAACATCACCCTGCACATCCGGTTCCGCATTTTTGTTGTCCGCCACCGACAAATCCTTCGCCGTCTCCGTCTTCCGCTTCTGCTTGGAGCGGGCCACACCCCGGTCCCGGTTGCTCCGGACCTTGGCCTGACGGCGCGACGCACTGCTGATCGTGACCGATTCCAGGTCCGCACTCTCAAAGTACTCGGAGGAGACCCCGTCGTCCATCTGAGGAATGGCCATCACATCGTCTGACCTGACATTGGTGATCTGTTCGTTCAGCGCAATGGTTCCATTTGCATCAAAAGACGCCGTCGAATCGGTCGCCATCAGGAAACCACCTGAACTCAGGTCCGTGGTGACCCCACCGACGCCCGACTCCATATTTTTCTCTTCCGTGGGCGACACATCGCCCTTGTCGGACGCACCGCCAAAGACAATGCCTTCCGTGCTGGTCGTCGTGGGCACCTCTTGCTTCGGAGCAGTGGCATTGGTATTTCGATTGTACGCGAAGGCATCAATGACAATTTCATCAACTTCCTCCTCCGGCGCCTCTTCTTCTACTTCCTCCACAATGGCGAACTGCATTTCCGACGCGCCATCGTAATCCGCATCTTCCAGCACCTCAAAATCCGCGGGCTCATCGTCGGCCATGGCGATGAAGTCCTCCGCACGTTCCTGCGGCGGGGCCGGAGGAGCATTGCGCTGCTCCAAATCGCCACCACTGAGCTCTACATTCGGGCTGTCCTCCGCTTTCTCCAGGCCCGACCCATCGGCGAACGTTGGTTCCGGTGCCACCGTGCTTTCCTCCGCCTCCATCATCCGGTCCGCGATCTGGTCCAGGGACTTCGTGGAATCCGGACCATCCAGTAAAAAGAAGCCGGTCACAATCACCAACAGGATCGCAGCGGCAGAAGACAGCCATAGGATGGCGCTTCGGCGGCGGTTGCGGTCCAGGTGGGCGACCCGTTTCCAGGCCCGGTCCGTCAAATCCTGCGTCGCAGCCTCCACCTCGGCCGCGTCCATCCCGGCGAGCCCTTCGTAGGCCATCGCGCACAATTCGCAGTTGAGCAGGTGGCGTTCCACCTGGTGCTTCTCCGCCTCGGGGAGCTTGCCTTGTGCGTACGCCTGCATTTGGGCGTGGCTCAGGCACGACTCCTCGTCGGCCGAAAATAAGGGGGCGATATGGGCGTGCTCGCTCATTCTTGTTTTGTCAGGCGGATTTTTAAGTTCCGCTTTCCGTTTTGGATGTGGCTCTTCACCTGCTTGTACGAATACCCGGTGAGGGCCGACACCTCATCGTAGGACTTACCCTGAAGGAAGAACAACTCGACACAGGTCTTTTGTTCATCTTTCAGTTCCCCGATGGCCGATTCCAGGCGCTGCAATTCCAGCTCTTTGTCCTCGGCTTCATTGGATAGGTGCGGGAAGGATTCCGTTTCCACATCCTCCTTCGAAGTTTTTTTGAATTCGTCCTCTTTCGTCTCCTGACTCTTCCGTTTCCGAATCCGCATCAGGCAGAAATTCGAGGTCGACCGCGCCAACCAACTCTTGAAACTACGAACTTCGTACTTGAGAAGTTCTTTCAGCAGGTATTCAAACACTTCCATGGAAGCGTCCCGACTTTCCTCCTCGTCCTTCAAATAGCGCTTGCAGACCCCGTAAATGAGGTGCGCGTAGCGTTCAAACAATTCTCCGACATAAGCGCTCTCTCCCGTATTGCGGTAGCGGGTGATCAACTCCTCGTCGGTGAGTTGCTGGCGCTTTTTGCTGGAACGTAGGAAAAACATCGGTTGTCAGGGGCCTCGCAAAGTGGGGGCTTTGGGAAAATAAACAAAATTTCGGGGCCAATTATTGTGTGGGGAAGATAGGAATGTGGAAATGAGAGCTGTGGGCGGAGGGGGAAATGAAAAACGGGGTGGGAGAACGATGGGAAATGAAGCGAGAACGGTTTCAAAAGGCAAGAGGGGAGGGGAAATGCTGGGGAAGGAAAAATGGAGAAAAGAGGGGCAGGTCAAATGGAAGAGGGAAAATGGGAAATTGTGCTTTGGGGAGGATTTTTTATTTTGCCTCCGGATCTCAATCAGCTTTTCAGAATGGAGAAAAATTCTTCCGGGAAATCATCCCGTCTCATCATGGGAACCATGCGCCTCGGCGCATGGGGCGCCAACTTCTCGACGAGCCAATACATCGAATTCATCGAGCAGTGCATCGAATGGGGCATCACCACCTTCGACCTCGCCGACATCTACGGCGACCATACGCAAGAGCGTGATTTCGGGCTGGCCCTCAAGGAGCGTCTCGACCTGCGCGACCGCCTCGAGTTGATCTCAAAATGCGGCATCTGCCGTCCCGATCCCAACCGACCCCAGTACACCACCAAGTACTACGACACCAGCGCCGCCCATATCCGGGCCTCGGTCGAGCAGTCCCTCGCCGACCTCCATACCGACCACCTCGACCAATTGCTCATCCACCGGCCGGATGCCCTCATGGACCCGACCGAAATCGCCGATGCCATCGATGCCCTCCGGGCCGAAGGCAAGGTCAAAGCATTCGGCGTGAGCAATTTTACCCCGGCCCAATTCGATCTCCTCAACCAGTTCACGCCACTCAGCACGAACCAGGTCCAGGTAAACCTGCTCCACCTCGATCCCTTCCTGGACGGCACCTTCGACCAGTTGCTGGCCAAAGGCGTGGCCCCGCAGGCCTGGTCGCCCCTCGGCGGCGGCGCCTTGTTCCAGCCCGGCGACGATCCCCAATTGGAGCGCATCCGCGCGACCGCGGCTGACCTCGGCAAAAAATACAACGCCGCCCTCGACCAACTCTTGTTGGCCTTCCTGCTGCGGCACCCGTCCGGCATCCGGCCCGTACTCGGCACTACGAAAACCGACCGCGTAAAATCCGCCGTCGATGCCCTCCACATCCAGCTCTCCCGTGAGGACTGGTACACCCTTTGGTCCGCTTCGACCGGCCAACCCGTTCCCTGATACTCCGACTTATGTCAGACAATAGAATCCAAATCTACTCCGAGGGCCTGCAAGGGGCCGAAGTCTCCTGGTTCGCTCCGATCTGCAACGGCGATTTCGAATTCATGGGCGAACTCGACCCGACGCTGAAAAGCACCTGGGAAAACGCCTCGAATATCCTTCAGAACGCCGACCGCCTCGGCTTCCGCAATATCCTTTGCCCCTCCTCGTACCAGGTCGGGCAGGACACGTGGACCTTCGCCGCGGCCAATGCCCCGCTCACCCAGCAGATCAACCTGCTGCCGGCCATCCGCTGCGGAGAAGTGTACCCGCCGATGTTGGGGCGGGCCGTCGCGACGTTGGACCATATCCTCAAGGGGCGCCTGACCCTGAACATCATTTCTTCCAACCAGCCGGGCGAGAACCTCCCTTCGGCCGACCGCTACCAGCGGAGCCGGGAAGTGATCGAGATCCTGAAGCAAGGTTGGACCCAGGACCACATCGACTTCAAGGGCCAGTTCTACCAGGTGCAGTTGGAGAATACCCTGCCGCTCAAAACCTACCAAACGGGTGGGCCCCTGCTCTACTTCGGGGGTTATTCGCCGCCCGGGGTGGACTTGTGTGCCGAGCATTGCGATGTGTACCTGATGTGGCCCGAGACCGAGGAGCGGCTGGCGGAGTTGATGGGGAACATGAGTGAGAAAGCGGCGGGTTACGGGAGAAAAGTGGACTTTGGTTTGCGGGTGCATGTGATCGTGCGGGAGACGGAGGCGGAAGCGAAGGCCTGGGCGCGGCGTCTGATGTCGAAATTGGATGCGAAGCTGGGCAAAGAGATTCGGGAGCGGGCCTTGGACGCGAAGTCCTACGGCGTGTCCCGCCAGGCGGAGATGCGGGAAGCGGCGGACGACGACGGCTTCATCGAACCGGAATTGTGGACCGGCATTGGCCGGGCCCGGAGCGGTTGCGGGGCCGCCCTCGTGGGCACCCCCGATACCATCCTCGCCAAAATCCGGCGTTATATGGACCTGGGCATCCGGGCATTCATTTTCTCCGGCTACCCCCACCTGCAAGAATGCGAACTCTTCGGCCGCTACGTCTTGCCCCACCTGAATACCGTTTCCCTGCCCCAGGAACGCGGCCGCATTCCCGCCGTCCCTCCCCAAACGCCATTGGCCGCCGGCCCCCGTTCGTGACCCATTAATTGATTTTCCATGCTGCTCGACCTCTTACTCGTTCTGGTTTACCTCGCCGCCGTCATGTTGCTCGCCCTCCGCAGCAGCAAAGACCAAAGCGACAGCGTGGAAGAATTTTTCCTGAGTTCGCGACGCCTGCGCTGGCCATCCATCGCCGTGTCGACCATCGCCACCAATATCAGCGGCTTCCAATTCCTCGGGATGATGGGCTCGGCCTATTTATATGGCTTGGCCCAGGCGAACCTCGAGATCAACGCCGTGCAAGGGCTCCTGCTGGCGGCATTTGTCTTCGTCCCCATGTACCTCCGCAACCGGGTGGTGACGGTGACCCAATTCATCAAGACGCGGCTCGGTCCCTGGGTCGCGGGCGTCTATTCGGTCGGCAATATCCTCCTCTTCTCGACCATTGGTTTGGGCGCGGCACTCTTCTGGGGGGGCTACGCGGCGGATTTTGTCCTCGGCGACTACCTGAATGTGCTGACGGAAAATCGACTCCTGCGCATTGGTGGCTTGGTCGTCTTCTTCGGCATTTTTTCCGCCATCTATACCTACTTCGGAGGCCTCAGCGCGGTGGTCCGGACCGACATCATCCAATTTGCGATTCTGTTGGTCGGGGCGATCATCCTGCTCTTTGTGTCGGTGGATGCCTTGGGGGGCTGGGGAAAATTGTACGAAGAACCGCTGCGGGAAAAGATGCACCTGCACCTGCCGCAGGAGCACCCGAAACTGCCGTGGATCGCCATCGGCGGCTGGTTCCTCCTCAACATCAACTACTGGTGCGCCAACCAAAGTGTGGTGCAGCGGTCCTTGGCGGCGCGGAGCCTGCGGGACGCCCAAATCGGTCTGCTGGCCGGGGGCGTGATGAAATATTTCATGGCCGTGCTGATCGTGGTCCCGGGCATTGCGCTGGTGGGGATTCTTGGGGAACAAGGACTGAGCGATCCCGACGAAGCATTTCCCTACCTCGTCCGCAATTACCTCCCGACCGGCCTCCGCGGCTTGATTTTGTGCGCCCTGTTTGCCTCCCTCATGTCCACGGTCGACTCCCTCTACAATTCCCTCGCGACCCTGTTTTCCATTGACATCTACAAGAGCTATATCAAGAAGGAAGCGACGGACCGGGAAATGGTCCGCGCGGGCCGGCTCACGATCCTGGTCACGATGGTCACGGGCATCCTGATGGGCTTGTACCTCCTGAACAGCAAGTTTTCGGACCAGGGGCAGGCCTTTACCCACTACCTCAACGAGCTGCGCTACTATGTGAATTCGGGAATTGTGGTGGTGATCTTGGGCGCGGCGCTCCTCCTCGCCCCGAACCGCTGGGCGGCCCTGATCGCCTTTGTCGGCACCGTCCCCGCCAATTTTGCCCTCCAATACTTCTACCCGGACATGAATTACTTCGTCCGGGCGATGTGGGTCATCGTCCTGGCCTTCTCGGTCATGTACGCGGGGGCTTACAAGGGCTTCTTCACGAAGGACCGCTCGGATGTGATTGGTTTCCGGCGCGGCTTGCTCGAAGCCGCTGACCGCCAATTGGCGTGGCTGGGCGTGGCCCTGCTCGTGTCACTGGGCCTGCTCCATTTGATTTTCAGCTAAACGTACCGATTTACCGTTGCACCGCTTGGTTTTGGTCGCTGCCCTCGGCGGCCTTGGGCTTGCGTGGCTCCAGCAACATGCTGACGAAGCTGATGATGATCGAGCCCCAGACGGCGTCCCAAAAGTCGTTGACGACGAAGTTCGCGACCAACTCGTCCGCGAAGAGGAGCAGGACGGCGTTGATGACGAGGAGGAAGAGGCCGAAGGTGACGAAAATGAGCGGGATGGAAATGACGGTGAGGATGGGCTTGATGACGACATTGAGGAGGGCGAGGATGAAGCCGACCCACAGTGCGGTCCAAAAGCTGGCGACCTGGATGCCCGGAACGATTTCCGCTGCCAACCAAACCGCGAAGGCGGTGGCGAGGAGCTTGACGAGGCGTTGGCCGAGGGTGCTGGAATTGTTCATGGTAATGGATTATACGAAAAAATCGGGTGGAGGATGCGGGGAAAATGGGGTTTTTGGGAGAATGTGCTGGTAGGGAATATGAGGAATGGAGGGAGAGTGAGAAAGGGAGGGAATGGGGCTGGGGGCCAATTCCGTTGGGGGGAGCAGGGAAATGGATTGAGTTGGGAGGGGGAAGATCAGGTAAACGGAATGTGAATAAGTTGTCGGAGAAAGGGCTTGATAAATTGGATAGGGCAAATGTATATTCGCAACGTCACAGAGTTCAGCCTATTAGAGGGTTCGCTACCTGTTTTGAGAGCAAGGGTACGGACATTTTTTTCACCTTTAGTTTTGTTGAATCATGACAAATCTATTTAACAACCGCTTGTCGGTCACGTTGACCGATAGCGATTTACAAAGTGCGCTGGCACTCATCCAGCAGTTGGATTCTAATCTTCCATTTTTAATCGGTTTGACGGACCAGGAGCGTATGGTCCTCCCGAAGATCAATCGTTCGAACAAGTTGTTCGTGGACGATGCCCTTCAGGCGATGCGCTCGAATGCATTCCTGATGCCGATGTACATCGACCAGACCGAGCTGGAGAAGGACCTCGTCCTCTTCGAGCAACTGTCTGAGATCGAGCAGTTGTTGACGCGGCTGCTCACGAAAGTGAGCCATACGCGGACCCTGGCGGGTTCGGAAGCGTTTGCAGCCAGCTTGATGTTCTACCGGATGGCGAAGGCCGCCGCACAGTCGGGCTTGCCCGGCGCGGAAGCGGTCGCGGACCGGTTGGGACGGCGGTTCGTCCGTACGGGCGCAGCTGCGCAGACGGAGTCGGACGGGTCGGGAAGTGAGTCCCCGGATGGAAGTCCCACTTCCTCCAATGGTGTAAGTTGATGGATTGATTTACAGTCCCATTGACTGGCCGTTCGCCAAAGACGGCCCAATGAAATGCGAGGTTCGGTCCTTCGGGGCCGGACCTCCATTGTTTTCCGGCGAAGCCGGACCCCTTGGTCTTGACGTTTCGCCTTTCCACCTCCGGCCCCGGACAATCCGCCAACGAGGTCCAGCATTGGGCCTCAGAGGCTCCCCCTCCCGCCTCGGAGCCGCAGTGCCCCACCTCCAACCCGGAACCTTCCGCCTGCGAGGTCCTCCCCGCCGCCCTGGAGGTACACGCTTGGACGTCCGAACTCGGCCCCTGGACCTCGGAGGCAGGGGAGGGGTACCTCCGACCCGCAATGCCCCACCTCCAACCCGGAACATTCCGCCATCGAGGTCCTCCCCTCCGCCTTGGAGGTCCAGGCTTGGACCTCTGACCTCGGCCGTTGGACCTCCGACCTCGACCCGATGGACCTCAGAGGCAGGGGAGGGGTACCTCCGACCCGCAGTGCCCCACCTCGCACCCGCAATGATTTGCCATGAATGCTCATCTATTCGCCCGTCAGGGCGAGGCGTTGGAGGTATTTGGTGAACGCGCCGACCCTTGAGGCGGAAGACTGGACCTCCGAGGTGGACGCGCCGAGGTCGGAGGCGGAAGCCTCCGCCTTCGGGGTGGGGGCCCCGACCTGATGGGCGGGGTGGGGGGCCTTGGAGGTAGGGGCTTAGGGGTTTTGGGTGAGCTGGGCGAGGATTTCTTGGAATCGGTCTTTGCCGATTTTGGAAATGATGGCGGTGAGGTAGGATTCGGGGGCCTTTGCACTTGGGACTTTCATCTGGTGGAAGATTGAATAGGCGCTCAGAAGAGGTGGAATGGCTGCTTCGAGTTGATTTTGTTCAAAATAGGTGGCTCCGATATTGCTCAGGGTGATTGCTTCGCCCTCACGGTCTCCCAATTCCTGTTGAATGGAAAGAGCTTTGTGGAGGTAAACAAGGGCTTGCTGATAGTCTCCAAGGGCCAAATAGATTTGGCCGAGATTGTTGAGGGTGACAGCCTCATTTTTCCGATTCCCTGTTTTTTGAAGTATGGATAATGCCTCAAGGTAGTATTTTTGAGCTTCAGGATCATTTTCTTGAGATCGATAGATTTCACCTATATTAGTCAGTGAATGAGCAACTCCATCCAAATTTTCCAGGTCCCTATCAATCATTAGAGACTGCTGTAAGAAGTCCAATGCCTGTTCATAGTCCTTTTTTCTGTAAGCAATGCCTCCCATATTGTTCAATATTGCAGCTTCCCCTTCGCGGTCTCCGACGGCTCTTTGGATAGGCAGGGATCTTTGGAGATAGATCAGGGCTTGGTCATAGTCGCCTTTTGAATGATATATCTGGCTGATATTGTTTAGAAGAGCCGCCTCCCCTTGGAGGTCCTTGCTCTTTTGGTTTCGCTCCAAGCATTTTTCAAAATATGCCAATGCGCGCTCAAGGTCGCCCCCATAATGATGTATCATTCCAAGGCTATTTTTGATATGTGCGGAGGTAGTTTCTGCGGCAATGCCCTCCACTCGTTTCCCATAAGCTAGGGCCACTTGGTATTGCTGGACTTTGTAGAAATAGTTGACCAATGAAGCCCCAACCTCGTTAACCCCCTCCACTGATTCGGCAAGAGCATAGTGTTCAAAAGCCTCGCTATCTTCGATGAGAGATTTTTCTGCGAGATTCTCCATTACCCCTTCGTGGTAATAATCCCCCGCCCGCTCATGGTCAAAGTCCTCCATTTTCCCCAGCAGTTCCCCAATGACCTCCCGCACCAGTGGGACCACATAATACCGCTCCCGTCCGTCTCCCCCGGTTCGCTTTTCCACCAAGGTCAGGCTGACCAGTTGCGAGAACGATTCCGTCCGATCCGCGTAGTCCCGCTGCATCCCGATGGCCGCGGGGAAAACGGGGATGCGAAACCGGGCGAGGACCGCCAGCGTATCCCGGGCGGTCTCGTCCAGCAGTCCGAGCAGTTCCTTCACGAACAGGTTTTTGCTCATCTTGACATGCACGCCTTCTAAAATCTGCTGCTGGGAGAGCCGCTGCTTGAAGTCTTGCAGGTCGGCAATGGTCTGGAAGGCACCTTCGGGCGCTTTGCAGTAGAGTTCACTGAAGAATTCCAGGGCGCGGTAGTTGCCGCCCAACAGTTCGTACAGGGCCCGGGCCAGGGCCTTGAAGGTAAATGGACGCTGGGGCTGGGCGCGGCGAATGGGAATCTGGCCGAGGGGATCGCCTTTCTGATGTTGGCTCTGCTGGTAGAAGGGCAGTTGATAGCATTTCTGCAAGAAGTCGCCGAAGGGCACGGTATTCAGGTCGCATTCTCCGATGGGGCCCAGTTCGGGGACGGGGTAGCGGCCCGTTAGGATGACGGGGCCGGTTTGGGACTGCAACAGCAGTTGGAGGATGTCAAGAATATCACCGTATTCGTCGACCTTCCAGGTGGGAGGGTTCTGGTCGAGGTGCTGGTAGGTCTCGACATTGTCGATGAGGAAGATGGGAATGCAGATATGTTGAACCGCGGTAAGCAGGAGGCGGAATTGATCGGTCAGGGCGGGTTGGGCAGCCAGGATTTGCTCGAATTGGACGAATTCCATCAGGGGCATTTTCGGCCGGAGATACCCCTTCATCGCATCCAGCAATACCTGGGCCTTGCCCTCGGTTTCTTGCAGGACAAAGACATGGAATCGGGCGTCCCGCGCCAGCAGCCGGATACAGAGGTGCTCGGACAGTGCCGTTTTGCCCACCCCACCCTGGCCCCGCAGCAGAACGGGCTGCTTGTTCAACAGGAGCTGCAAGGCGGTTCGCTTGTCCCGGCGGCGGCCGATGAAGACGTAGTGCTCGGGGCGGACCCGGAGCTTGACCAGGTGCTTGGACCCGGTCAGGATTTCGGTGCTGTGGCTGAAATCCAATTCTTCCCGGGTCGCATTGGTGGCCATCAAGGCATCGACGGAATCGTGGAGCCGGAGCTGGGGGATCAGCCATTGGGCCGGAAACTTTCCCGTTGTTGATCGTTGGAGCTGGGGATCATTGGCTTCCTGCTCTCTGACGGCCTGAAGGGCCTGGTGGAAGGCCCGCCCCAGCGGGAAATTTCGGGCGAGTTGCTGGTAAAGCGCTGCCGCAAATACGATGGCACTGGAATCCAGGATACTGGCGGCCATGGCGATCACGGCGGGAATCCCACCGTGCAGCAAGGTCTCAGCCACTCCCGAAACATCGTTGTTCACATCCCCCTGGGCCGATTTGCAGGCCGAAAGCACCACCAGATCGGGACAATGCCCTTTGGTTTTCATTTCCCCCAGTACCTGCATCAGTTCCAAGCCCGTGACCATTTGTTCCCGCCCCGTCAACGGTTCCTCCATCGCCAGGTAGCCGATCCCCTCGTGGTAGGTGCCGTGGCCGGAATAGTGGAGGATATGGTACTTGTTCGCCTGCAATTTCTCCTTCAGGTTGTCCCGCGAGCCGTCGTCCGTGAAGTGGATCTGGACGAGTCCCTTTTCCAGTAGGGGCGCAAAGGCTTGCAGGAGCTTGAGTTCTTCCTGCTCGTAATCGAGCCGGGTCGCGCCCTCTGGCGCCGAGACCATGATCAGGACCTTCAGGGGATAGCTGTTGGAGGGGGTAAAAGGCAGGGCGATCGGTTGGAACAAGCGGGCCAGGGCGAGGAGGGGACGGTCGAGGGTGGCCAGCTCCCAGGGCCAGTTCAGGACATCCCCAATGGGGTGGTAGAGGTACAGGGTCCGGGCCTGGGTACGACTGTCCTGCCAGATTTGGGCAATGGCTTCCTTTTGTCCCAGCAGGATATCCTGAAGCTGTTCGCTCAGTTGGATGGCGAGGGTGAGGTCAGGAGCCAACAACTGTTCCCGGTCCTCCAATTGGGCGTGGAACTGGTCCAGCAAGGGCTGGACGGAGGCGATCTGGTCGTCGGAGATTTTGAGGTTGAGGATCATGGCGGAGGGATTAAGCGTTGGAGGAAGAAATGGCTTGGCCGGATAGAAGGGGGGAATCGGAGCGCTCGGCAAAGCCGATGGGGATGGTGACCTCGTTGCGGATGCCGCAGGTGAGGCAGCGCTTGGACACGGCGGGGGGAGGGTCGCCCTCGTGGAGGGGCGGTAAATAGTTGGGATACTGGCTGGTCTTTCCGCAGTTGAAGCAGGCAAAGGTCAGGGGAATCTTTTTTGTATCGGACATGGGGAAAACATTGGTGGATATACTTGGATAGGCCCCAAGGTCCGGATTGGGTGGGGCGGCTCCTCCAACATTTTTTTCCGATTATTAATTATTCTCCATTCCCCCACTTGCAGAACCAAAAGATTAGCCAGAAATTAATGGGGACGACTAAAGTATGCTCACTCGACTAAGAACCGTTTTCCTTTTGTGTGGGATTCAATTTTTGGCGCTGGTTGCCCTGGCCCAAGAAGGTCCTGTATTGCCCGACTCGTTGAGATATCCCTCGGAGGTAGACACGGCATATTTCCGAAAACTGGAAGATTTTGGGAAAGAGAGTAGGTTTAAAGATCCTGAACTTTGCTTGGTGGCTTTCCAGCAGATGGTGCGTTGGGGAGATTCTTTGGGGCTTGATGAAGTGGAATCGAGAGGGCAATACGGAGTTGCCATTGCTTTTACGACCTTGAATATGGTGGACTCAGCCCTGAGTTGGTTGGACAGTTTGCTGATCAGTAGTCTCCTCGTTCAGGACAGTACCTTGTATTATAAAGGAAAGATTCTGCAAGGGGTGAACTATGATTTTATAGGGCACTTTAAGCGGGCTTTGTCTGTGTTTCGGGAGGCGCTTCCTTTCTTTCGAAGAGAAAATGACCTTCTCCAGACTGCTGTATTATCAAACAACATTGGAGCCATTCACCTTCAACAAGGCGATTTTCAAGCGGCCTTGGAACACTTTCGCGTGGCGAGTGAAGGTGCATCAGCAATTCAGAACAGAAGACTTTGGGGCCCTCCCACGATCAATCTTGGGTTGATCTTCCTGAAAACAGGAGAAACGGACAGCGCAGAAGTATATTTTTCCAAAGTTTATCGTCGCAATTATGCTGAGGAAAATTGGTCTTCCCATGCTCAGCTCTGTGGTTTGTTGGCGGAATTGGAGATCACCCGGAAAAATTGGGTCGATGCAGAAAAATATCTTCAGGAGGGAATGGAGTTTGCAGAGAAATACCACAATTCACTGGCCATCACAAGAATACGTTTGCAGTACGGCGAGTACTATACTGCTCGTGGAGAATTCAGCAAGGCCCATGTGGCCTATGACTCTTCTTTGGCCCTCGCAGACCGCATTCAGGCCCTGGATCGAAAAGTTGATGCTTTGGAAGGTCTGTATAAAACTGCCGAGGCAATGCAGGAATATGAGGATGCTTTCGGGTATTACAAGAGTTACAATTACACGAGGGACAGCATCTTCGGACAATCTAAAAAATTGCAACTCGAAGAGCTTGCGGCCTTGTACGCGTCGGAGCAAAAACAACTGGAAATCCTCCGTTTGCAGACCGAGCAGGAATTGAAAGACCGCTTGCTGAACCAGCAAAACTGGTTCATTGGAGGACTGGCCGGGGTACTGGCCATTGCCCTCGTGCTGCTGGTCCTGGTCTACCGCAGCGAACGGCGCCGGCGGGCCGCGAACCAATCGTTGCAGGACCGCAACCAAAAAATCGCCGCCCAAAAACAAGAAATCGAATTGGCCAACGAAACATTGGCCACCCAAAACCAACACCTGGAGACCCTCAATGCCGAGATGGAGGGCCTGGTGAACATCGTCGCCCACGATTTGAAGTCGCCCATCAACAAGGTGCAGGCCCTCACCGGGATGGTCGAGGAGCAATATTTCCCCTCCGATGCCCCGCCCCAGATGCACATGATCCAGCGGGTCCTCCACGGCGCGATGGAATTGATCCAGGGGATTTTGACCCTGGGGAAAATTGGAGAGCGGGGGGAGGAAATGGCCCTGGAAGAAGTAGAATTGGCGGCGTTCATGGAGGAAATGGTGAACAGCTTCTCCGGCGAGGCCGCGAAGAAACAAATCGAATTGCACATGCAGGGGCCATCGGAGCCCGTTCGAATGCGCTCCCATGCCACGTCGCTGGAAAGGATCCTGGAAAACCTCCTTTCCAATGCCCTGAAATTCTCCCAGGCGGGCACCCGGGTCACGCTCTCGTGGACGCGTGAGGCGGATCGGGTCCGGATCGCCGTCCGGGACGAAGGTCCCGGGATTTCGGAGGCCGATCAGAAGATCATGTTCCGCAAATTCCAGCGGCTGAGTGCCCGCCCGACGGCGGGCGAAAGCAGCACCGGCCTCGGCCTGGCCATCGTCCACGGCCTGGTCCAACAATTGGGCGGCGATATCCAGGTGGACAGTGAACTGGGCCAAGGCACCTGTTTCACCATTTCCCTTCCCAGCTCCTAGTCCCTCTTTTCTCCCTAAAAAAACTGGCCACCGCCCTCGGGCAGCAGCCAGTGACTTAACGGGTTCCACCCGGCTCCAATTCTGGAGTCAGGATGGGTTTGAGTCTTCGTTTTCTTGCTGGAGGGTGCGGATGTCCGCATCCAGTTGCGCAATGGAGCTTTGGTTGAGTCCATTGTAGATTCCCCGAATATAGCCCTGCGGATCAATCAGGACAAAATTTTCCGTGTGGAGAAACGCATCGGGTTCCTGGTTGGTGCCCAGGTCCTCTTCCACAAAATAGGCCTTGCGCCCCATCCGGTAAATCTCCTCCCTCGACCCGGTCAACAGGTGCCATTTCCCATTGACGACCCCATTCCGTTCCGCGTAATCCAACAGCACGGGGACTGAATCCTCGCCCGGCGTCACCGAATGGGAGAGGAACAGCACATCGGCGTCATCGAGAAAGCTCTCCTGGAGAATGGACATGTTGGAGGTCATCTTGGGACAAATGCCGGGACAGGTCGTAAAGAAAAAGTCGGTGACGTAGATCTTGCCGGCGAAGGTCTGCCGGGAAACCGCCTGGCCTTCCTGGTTGGTGAATTGAAAGTCGGGGATCTGGTGAAATCCCTGAAGCTCCTCCGAACCGGGAGCGAGCCAATGGGGCGTGAAGCTCGCATCCTGGTAATAGGGGAGGGTGTCGACCCGGCTGGTTGTGGCCGACGACTCGGATGCACATCCGAGGACGGTCAGGCAACTGGCCAGGCCAAGCAGGAAGAGAAGGGTGAGGGAATTATATTTTTTCATCGGTCAATTTGAAACAGAGTTTGGATTCTTGATTGGGGCATGTTTCTATTGCCTTAGACCCCTCCGAATGCATTATCCTTCGCCTGGTCATCGATTTTTTTCATTTCGGCTACCTGATTACCTCTGTTTCTTGGCTGGTGATTGGGTCTAGAGAATGGTTTCTAAGCGAGGCTGTTGGTTAAATAAGGGGGGAAACAATGGACAAAATCCTGATCCAATGGCGCAAGGTGGTGGTGAAGATTGTTGACGTGTATATCGGGCGGCTCCAAGCTGTGTGGAGTGGTATTAGAGTTTTAGGGTATGCGGGAAAGGGAAAAAGTAGAATCAATGTATCTTAGGGAAAAAGCTGCACATGGATTTAGAGGCTGAGAAGAGAGAACTGATTGATTTGATTTTAAAAATTCGTAATCCTGAGACGTTGGCTCGGGTGAAGAGTTTGATAGAGGAGGGGCTTCAAGAAGAAGTTCTTTCTCCATCGCTAAAGAAAGAAATTCAAATAGGCCTGGAGCAATTGGACAGAGGGGAGCGTATCAGTTTGGAGAACTTCTTAGAAAGGCAAGGCATCTCTCCCGACTGATTCATAGAATTGGATTTGCAAGGTTATCTCTATCCCATCAGTGCCGATGTCGAAGGTCTTCCCTCCACGCGGTGATCAAGCTGCCGTTTCCCCCCAACCATTTCCCCCCCTCCCGCACCAATTTTCCTCAATTTTCACATTCGCTCTATTTGCACATTATTCCATTTCCCTCTTATCTTACTCCCTATTCAAAATCAATCTTGAGGATACCAGGACTATGGGAGACTTGAATGTAAGCCAGCAGGCCAGCGAGGAGGAAAAGCGGGCCTTTACACAACACATGTTCCGGGACATCCGGGCCATGGAGATCATGCTCGAGCGCAATATGATCGAGTCGGGAATCACCCGAATTGGGGCCGAACAGGAATTGGTCCTTTTGGATGAGTCCTATCTGCCGGCTCCCATTGCGCTGGAAGTGCTCGACGAATTGAAGAGCCACCCCCACTTTACCAATGAATTGTCCCGCTTCAACATTGAGATCAACCTCGATCCCCAGGAATTTACCGGGAATTGTTTGGCCACGATGGAAGAACAATTGCGGGGCTGTCTGAAACATCTGGGGAAGACGCTGGAAAAATGGAAGGCCGATTTCATCATGGTGGGCATCCTGCCGACCATCCGGCGGAGCGACCTCGACCTCCGCAACTTGACCCCCATTCCCCGTTACTACGCCCTCAACGACGCCATCCTCCAAATGCGGGGCGGTCCCTATGAATTCCGGATCGAAGGCACCGACGAACTGGTCACCCGCCACGAGACCCTGATGATGGAGAGCTGCAATACCAGCTTCCAGGTCCATTATCAGGTCGACCAGGACGATTTCGTCGACAAATACAACTGGTCCCAGGCCATTGCCGGGCCGGTCCTTGCGGTTTCCACCAACTCGCCCCTGCTGTTTGGGCAGCGGCTCTGGCGCGAGACCCGTATCGCCCTCTTCCAGCAATCGGCCGACACCCGCCGCCACCACCTGCACGAGCGGGAAAAGCGGGCGCGCGTTTTCTTCGGCAACGGCTGGATCACGGACAGCGTCATGGACCTGTTCCGCGAAGACGTCACCCGCTACCGGGTGCTCATCCACACGAATATCGAGGAGGACAGCATTGAGTGCCTCCAGGACGGCCGCATCCCCAAGCTCCGCGCCATGCGGATGCACAATGGCACTATTTATACCTGGAACCGCGCCTGCTACGGCATCACCAATGGCAAGCCGCACCTCCGCATCGAAAATCGGATACTGCCCTCGGGCCCGACCGTCATCGACGAGATGGCCAATACCGCCTTCTGGCTCGGCCTGATGCACGGCATGCCCGAAGAATACCGCAACATCCACGAGAAAGTCGATTTTGACCTGGTCAAAGGCAACTTCAACCGGGCGGCGAAGGTCGGCATGGGGATGATGTTCCGCTGGGTCAACAACAAGGTCTATACGGCCCAGGACCTCGTGCGGAAAGAATTGCTGCCCATTGCGGAGGAAGGATTGCGGAAGGCGAAGGTGGACGAAGCCGACATCAAGCGCTACCTGGATGTGATCCGGGGCCGGGTCCGATCTGGTAAGAGCGGCTCCCAATGGATGCTGGATTCGTTTGAGAATGCGAAGAAAAAAGGCTCCCGCGATGAGGCCCTGATGGCGGTGACGGCGGGCATGGCGAAGCGGCAGAAGCGAAAAGGGCCGGCGCACAAATGGAAATTGGCTGATATCAACGAGGCGGGCTCCTGGTTTACCCGCTACTGGCGGATTGAGCAGATCATGTCCCGCGACCTGTTGACGGTGCAGGAAGACGATCTGGTCGACCTCCTGCCGAATATCATTGTTTGGAAGGAAATATCGTTTTTGTTGGTAGAGAATGACAACGGAGAGTTTGTGGGCGTGGTGACCTCCCAACAATTGTTGAACCACTACGTGACCCGCTTGACCGAGAGGACCAGTTTGACGGTCAAGGACATCATGGTCACCGACTACCCAACGGTCACGGAAGAGACACCGACCATTGAGGCAATTTCTTTGTTGCGGAAGAAGAACATAGTATGTTTGCCAGTAGTCAAAGAAGATAATCAGCTCATTGGAGTCGTCTCCGAGCGGGATTTCCTGAATGTTGCAGACCATTTTCTCAGGGAATATTGGACCGAGAAGGAGAAAGAAGACAAGCGTGCGAACGGAAAGAAAAAGAAAAGTTAGACGAGTTTGTTGATCGGAGAAACACAGGCACATACAGCAGAAATGCACCTTTTGGGCCGGATTCGGGGTACAGCTCCGGGACCGACGGTGGTGGCCATTGGCGGTATGCACGGCAATGAGCCATCTGGTGTGGAAGCGATCAAGGACCTGTTGGAGGAGTTGGAGACGCGGACTGGGACCATGCGGGGAGAGTTTGTAGGGATCGTCGGCAATTTGCGGGCCTTGTCAGAAGGCAAGCGGTACATTGATTCGGATTTGAACCGCATGTGGCGGTTAAAGTCGGATGGCCTGACGCTGGGAGAGCCGGCTTCCGTCTACGAAGCTGAAGAGCGCAATGCCCTCCAGGAACTGGTCCAGGGCATCATCGCCGAGCGTCGGGGACCGATGGTATTTCTCGACCTCCATACCACGTCCTCCGAAAGCCCGCCCTTCCTCATTTGTGGCGACACCCTGCGGAACCGCGAGTTCATTGAGGGAATCCCCGTCCCCAAGATTCTCGGTCTGGACGAGATGCTCAACGGGCCTTTCATGAGCTACCTGAATGTGCAGGGCCACCTGACCATCATCCACGAGGCCGGCCAGCACGACCATCCGGACAGCCGCCACAACCAGCTGGCCTTTCTGTGGTCCATCATGGTGCGTTCTGGCTTGTATACCGAGGCCGAAGTTCCCGAATACCAACCCTCTTTGAAGCGTCTCCGCGACCAAAGTGGGCGCTCCCTCCAAGGATTCTTCGAAGTCCGACGACGATATGCGATTCGGGAAGGCGAAGTTTTTCGGATGCGACCGGGTTACCGAAACTTTCAGCCGGTGGAGGAAAATGAACACCTCGCCCATTGTGAAGGCAAGCCCGTCATTGCCCCTTTCCACGGCCGCATTTTCATGCCCCTCTACCAGGAACAAGGCGACGATGGCTTCTTCATTGTCCGAAAAATCCCCCAACGACGCATTCGACGCAGCGCATTTCTCCGCCGCATCCATTTCCAAAAAGTACTTCCTATCTTCCCCGGCATCAAACGCCACCCCGATTACCCTGACTTTCTCCTTGTCAACCCCAAATTCTACCGCATTTTTGGTCCTCCCCTGTTGAACGTTTTGGGTTACCGGCGCCGCAGCCGTTCCCGCGGCAAGCTGCTGTTCATCAAGCGTCCCTGGGACCTCCGCGGTCCTTCGCCCCTTGACCGCTTCCCCCGATGACTCCCCTGTACAATTTTGGGATTCGCATGTACGGCCTGGGCATTCGGCTGGGCAGTCCTTTTGTGAAAAAGGCCCGTTTGTGGGTGCAAGGGCGAAAAAACTGGAAAGCCCGATTGGGAAAGGCCATCGACCCGGAAAGCCCTTGGATTTGGTTCCATTGTTCTTCCCTGGGTGAATTTGAGCAAGGGCGGCCGGTGATCGAAGCGTGGCGGACGGCATTTCCCGAAGACAAAATCCTTCTGACCTTTTTCTCCCCCTCTGGTTACGAAATTCGAAAGAACTATGCCCAGGCCGACCACGTGGCTTACTTGCCGCTGGACACCCCTGGCAATGCCCGCGATTTCCTCGAGATCGTCCGGCCCAAAGTCGCCTTCTTCGTCAAGTACGACCTGTGGCTGAATTTCCTCGCCGAGCTGCGGCAACGCTCCATTCCCCATTACCTGTTTTCTGCGCTCCTCCGCCCCGACAGCAAGTTTTTGCGGAGCTCTTTGAAAGACCACTACGCGGCTGCTTTCAATGGCTTCGGGCGAATTTTTGCTCAGGACGAAGGCACCCGGAAGCTGCTGGGACCGATGGTGGGAGAGGAGAGGATTGAAGTGGTTGGAGATACGCGATTTGATCGAGTGGCGGAATTGCCGGATCGTTTCGTGGAGGTCGAAGGGATTGCCGAATTCATTGGAGGGCGAAAATGTGTGGTGGTGGGCAGCAGTCATGGTCCGGACGAACAAATCCTATGGCCGACGGTCAAGGCAATGGAAACAAAAGAAGTGGCGTGGATTGTGGCGCCGCATGAGATTGAGGAGGGGAAAATTAGCCAGTGGATTGCGGAATGGAAAGGAAAAATGGGGCGGTACAGCGAACGGGAAAAGATGACGGGCAATGAACAGGTGCTGGTCATCGACAATGTGGGAATGCTGGGTCGTTTGTACCACTACGCCGATCTGGCCTATGTGGGCGGTGGATTTGGGAAGGGCATCCACAATACGCAGGAGCCGGCCAGCTACGGGAATCCGGTGCTGTTCGGACCGAAGTACGAGGGTTTTGTGGAGGCGGTGGATATGGTCAGGATGGGATCAGCGGCAGTGGTGGGAAATGCAGCTGAACTGGAAGGAAAAGTCCGGGAGTGGTTGGAGAATGACGGGTTGAGGGAGTCGCTTCGGGAAATGAACCGCACGTATATCCAGGACCAAGCCGGGGCCACCCGGCACATCATGGCGTATTTTTCGGCCAGCGCGCCCGCTTAGCGGGCAATGAACAGGAAGTCACTTCCCGGCTCGTTCGAGCCAAATTCCCCAAACCTCGGTTCCGGCAACAAGCGCTCAAAGTAGAGCACCAATTCACCCAAGGTGATGATCTTGTCGTGACCGCCGTAGTTGCGGAGTCCTTCCAGGAACTTGCGCGTGAAGGGCGAGTGACTGCCCGGGGAGCCGTCGGGGACGTATTCCTTGCCGCCGGAAGTGAGGTACTTCCGCGTCTTGAATTTCATTTTCCGATCAATGAATTCCGTCTGCGTCATTTCCTTGTCGCCCGGGCCGGTATTGTTTCCGCCGCGGGTGGAGCCCTGCGCAATGAAGGGATCGATGGTGCCGCCGAAGCAAACGTCCATCACGAGGAAGGTATGCTGACACGGAATATTGTTGACGATGGTCCGCAGGCTGGAATGGCTGAGGTAGCTATTGTTGCCCTCGTCGTCCTTCTCGGAATTGGAGCATACGACATAGCCTTCCCCGAAGAATTCGTCGAAGCGGCCGTGGCCGGCAAAGAAGATCAGCAACTGATCGTTGGGGCCGTAGCTGCGGCGTGCGTATTCCTTGAGCGTCCGCAGGATTTCCTTGCGGCTGGCGCCGATCACCAATTCGGTATTGAAGCCGTAGTACTGCTCCAACTCCTGGGCGATGGTGCGCGCATCCCGGACCGGATTCACGAGATCGGTCCATTGGTCGTAATCGTCCGTGGCGAAGAACAACGCGTAATCGTTGCCGTTGCGAACAATCGGCTGATTCGGAGTTTTGACCGTCACGGTGACGGTCGAGGTCTGGACGAGGCCGTCCTGGTTCTGGGCTTCCACGGTGATTTCGTTGGAGCCTTCGGCCAGGGTGAGCGCCTGCTCGACCATGACGGGGTAATCGCCGTCATTTTTCATGTTGGTCTGAGACGGAACTTCGGTGCCATTGACCTTCACCTTGACCTGGGTCACGGGGGAAGGTGATTTGATGCCGGCCGAAAAATTCAGGGCCTTGCTGTCGATGGTGAGGCCATCGGAATTGGGGCTGATCAAGGCGATGACCGGCGGCTTGGGCGTATAGCTCTTTTCTCCCTCCCGAATGGCGAGGGAAGAGGCTTCGATCACCAGATCGGCGGTGGCCACAAAGCCCAATTGATCGCCCATCAAATCCTGATAGGGGATGTCCCGCAGCCAGATATCATTCAGATAGAAGGAGTATTGTTTGCCGACTTTCCGCACGACGAGCTTATTGGGCTGGACGCTCAGGTGCAGGAGCTGGTCGCTGGGAGTCCAATCGACGAGCTTGATGCTCTGGCCCTTCTTGCGTTGGTAGACGGCATAGGAACCAAAGCTGTTTATCAGGAGCATATAGGCATTTCCTTCGTCCGCTGCCCCCCACGCCAAACCGTAGCCCTTGTTCTTTTTCCCGGACAGCTGCCGGATATTGGCTTCAATTTCGAAGTCCTTTTTCATGTCAATCGCCTTTTCCCAGAGCTTGAAGGTGATGTTTTTTTCCTCTTCCGACCGCATGGCAAGGTTTCCCTTGTTGAATCGCAGGATGGAAGAGTCGCGGGCGGTGGCCACCCAATTGTTGGTATTGTCGGAGAGGCCATCTTCAAAGACGAGCGGCATGGCCTTGCCTTGGGTGATTTTCAGGTCGAGGGCGTGGATCTCTGTCTGGTTGTACAGGACGTAGCCGAGTTGGGTGCCGAGGAAATCCTGGAAGGGAATGGCATACACGTAGCGGTCATTGACATAGAAGGACAGCTGGGGACCAATTTTGCGGATGGCCAGGGTGTTTTCCATGCCCTTGGACTTGACAGCATTGAGGGCCGGGGTAAAGGATTTGATCTCCGTATAGTCCTGGTCCTTGTACCGGTAGACCCGGAATTGGCTGGCTCCGTTGATGTTGAAGCCAAAGAAATTGCCGGCGTCTTTGCAGCCCCAGACCAACCCAAATCCATCGGCATCGCTGCCCTGGAACTGTTTGATGCGGGTTTGGATGGTGAAGTCTTGGCTGGGATCGAGTTGGGGGAAATCGAGGAGAAAGAGATAGGAGCCTTCTGGTTTGTGGTGAACCATTTTGTACGCTCCTCCGGCGATGGAGGCGCTGGCTTTTTCATTGTCCCGTTCCGTCCATCCATTCTGGTTGTCGGAAAACTTGTCGAGCAATAAGGTTTTCTGCTGGGCAAATGCGGTACCGGCGATTGAAGTCACCAGGAGCAGGAAAAGCAGTCTCATCATTCCGGTAGTTTTTCTAATGGGAGGTTCGATCCTTGTCCAAGATACGATTCTAATCCTTTGGGGTTACATTTTTGTCGGATTCCCCGCCTCAGGCGGGGCCCAAAACAAAGGAAGCGGAGTCGATGACTCCGCTTCCAGGTAATCTTTTTCAAAAAGCGGTGGCGCGCTGTTCTTACTTGACCTGAGCGATCGGCACCAGACCGATGCCCCGCTTAACGACCGTCGGCTTCTGCTTCCAGCCCGTCATGCCCAGCACCCGATCCGAAACGTATTCGCTCAGCTCGTTGACCGTGACGAATCCGTTGCTGTTGCCGTAGATGCCGCCGTCAGCCTTGCCTTCGATGCCTTCCAGCAGAGCCGCCGCAAAGGCACTCGGACCTTCGTTGGAGCGGAAAGACTTCTGCTTGGTGGAGGTGGAGCTCATGAAGATACGGATGTCTTCTTCGCTGTCGATGACATTTTCGAAGTCTTCCTTCACCTCGTCCATATTGGCTTCACCAACGTCGACCGTTTCCTCTTCGTCGGCGTTCAACTGGTGGCTGGCGTCCATGAAGAACAGGGTGGAAGCGTTGTAGCGGGAGATTTCTTCCAGCATCCAACGGTTGTCGATGGCAGTGTTCTCGAGTTCCAGACGGCCCTCGTTGACATCGTGGGGCTTCAGGTAGAAGTTACCGTTGAATTCTTCGCCGTGGCCGGAGAAGTAGATGAGCACGAGGTCATCCGATGCCGCCTGGCCGTGAATCTTGCGGACAGCTTCTTCGATGTTTTCTTTGGTGGCGTTTTCGTCGACGAGGAGCTTGGTGCGGACTTCGCCGAAGAGCTTGCCTTCCTGCGTCTTCAACTTGTCGATGAGCAGGTTGATGTCGTCAGAAGAGTGGTCGAGGTCGAACTTGTCGTTGGCATAGTCTTCGACGCCGATGGCCAGGATGTGCAGGTTGCGCACGTAGATCTGACGGTTGGGGTTCTTGTAGGTGATGTAGCGTTCGCCGGAACTGAAGCTGCCCTGCTCGGTCTTGACCTCAAGGAAGATCGTGTTGCGGCCTTCGTAGAGGGGCAGGTTTTCTTCGATGAAGAAGTCCTGGGTGACGCCTTTGCGCTGGAGAACGACGTGGCCGATTTCACGCTCGGTGTCTTTGTAGTTGAGGCGCAGGGTCAGCTCCTTGATGTCGGGCATTTTCTGGTTGATGCCGGGGGAGAGCTTCAGGCGGCAGGTGGTCATGGAATCGATGACCAGCTTGTCGTACTCAGGGTTGTCCCATTCGATGAGGACCGGGGTACCGTAGCCGAAGCCACCGCCGTCCCAATCGCCCCGGGTGGCGAGGACCTGGTCGGAGAAGGCATCGTAGTAGTAATTGGTGACCTGGGCGAGGACATTCTTGTCGCGGCCCTGTTCCTTCATGCGGGCGACGATGCCGGCATTGTTGTATTCGAGGTCGATGATTTTCTGGAGGATGAGGTCGCCTTCGGTTTCGACGTACTGCTTGAGGGCAGCCGGGCCCATCTCGTTGTAGCTGATATTGACCTGCTCAATGGCGCCGCCATTTTGTTCGCGGATCTGGACGAGGCGATCGCCGTCGTAGAAGCAGGACATGCGGCGGCCGGGGCCATTCATGCCGCGGAGGTGGCCGGTATCATCGTATTTCCACTCAAATGCGAGGGTCTTGGTGGGAATGCCATTGTCGTAGATGCGCTGGCGGATGAGGCGGCCCTCAGCGTTGTAGAAGCGCTCAAATTCTTTCTTGTTGCTGGCCATCTTCCGGGTGGACTTCTTCAGACCGCCATCGCGGTTGTAGTAGAAGAATTCGGTGGAATAGGGATCGCCATTGCGGTAGGTGTAGATCCGACGAATCCGATTTTGCTTGTCGTAGGAGACAGAGTGGGTTTGACCCTGCTCATCGGCGATGCGGGCGATGTTCCCGCGGCGGTCGTACTGGATAAGATTGCGGTAGGAGCCGGGCTTGTCCTCAGCTTCCTGGGTCCGGATCTTGAGGACGCCACTTTGGCGCCAGTCGTCGTAGAACGTGGCCAGGGCCTCGTCGACAGCGTTGAAATAATCACCACTGATGCTCTGGGTGAGCAGGAGATCATTTCGATTCTGGGCTTGCAACAGCCCCACAGACAACATCAGCGCCATGATGCCAGTCAATGACAGGAATCGCTTCTTCATTTTCATACCAGATGTTTACGTTTAAGATTTTGCTACCAATCGGAGAGGTCTACACGAGATAGCATTACGAATTCCCCTCCGCATGGTTATCATTTTTTTGAATTTATTTTCGGTGAAGGTGGACCACTGACTGGCTCGGCCAATCGGTCGGGTACTTTTTTTCAATCCCAAACAAGCGTTTGTTTTCGGGCAGAAAACGGCCAAATTCGGGATGAATAAAGGTACGGATCAAAAAAAGGGGAATTTCCCCCCACTATCCACGACCCTCGAAACAGGTGTACAGTAAATGCCCCAAACAGTTTAAATTTTCTTCGCAACAATCTCTTTTTCCTCCGGTTTTACTGTGGACAATGAAAACTAAATCGACATTACTGCTCTCCTTCTTCCTCCTTTTACTCCCCTTTCACCACCAATATATGTCTGCCCAAACCCCCACTTCCGAGAAGCCCCTCCTTATATATGTCTACGATGCCCTCTGCGGATGGTGCTACGGATTCTCGGGCGTCATCCATGACATCTACGACGATTACCAGGGCCAAATGGAGTTTCAAGTGGTTTCGGGGGGAATGATGTTGGGAGATCGGGAGGGAGTGGGAAAAGAAGTCGTGCCCTTTGTGAGTGAAGCCTATAAAACGGTCGAAAACCATACCGGAGTGAAGTTTGGGGAAGCATTTCTGGAGAATTTCAACTCGGGCCAGCTCTATTTCAGTTCGCTGCAACCCGCCATCGCCATGGTGGTCTTTCGGGAGAAATTGCCCGCCCGAACTGTGGAGTTCGCCCATGCCATGCAAAAAATGGTCTACCTCGACGGTATTTCCCCGGAAGTCCCCGCCGTTTACGGCCCCGTCGCGGCGACCTTCGGCCTCGACGGCGACGCATTCGTCCAGCAAATGGCCGATACCAGCTACCAACGCCAGGCCGAGGCCGATTTCCAATTCAGCAACCAACTTGGCGTCACTGGATTTCCCACCGTTTTCCTCTTCCACAACGACCAACTCTACCTCCTCGCCCGCGGGTATTCTGACAAGACCAGCCTGACCGGAACCATCGACAAAATCCTCGCGGGAGAGCTGGAAACCAAGTGATTTGGTGGAATCTCTCCGTTTGGGCTATATTGGGTATGTAATCCAATGGAAAAAGAGCAAATAGAAGTCTTTCACCTTCAATACAAGGGAAAACGGTTCGAGCAGCATACAATGCCGCTGGAATTGCTGGAAGATTTGGCGGTGCTCGGAGAATTGACCATTGAGATGGCCAAGTACGTTTACCTCGAAGAGCATCCCGATCGCCAGCGGGTCATCCGGAACTATGCCAAAGGGATTTCCTTTGAGTTGGTGGGCATTGAAGCTGGTAGCACCCTTCCTCAGATTGTGATGGTGCAAACCGGGGCCAATCCCCTCGGCATGGAATCATTTAAGCAGGCCGAGTCGAGAATCATCGACGCTGTCGCCAACGCCCAGGAAGATCCCACCCGATACATGCCCCATGCACTTTTGAAAAAGTTTGAGCGGTTGGGGAAAAATCTAAAGAATGATGAATCCATTGTCATGCACAATGGAAACGGGAGTAGTGGGACTTACAGCCGCCAGGTGAGAAAACAATTGGTTTTGGCTTCTTCTCTTTCCCGCAAGTACTCCGACGCGACGGTTTTGAGAGGGTTTGTTGCCGAACTGGATCTTCAGAGACGAGTAGGGCATCTAATTTTGGTCAATGGCCAGCGGTTCGGGTTTCCTTTCCCAGATGAGCTTACCACCGAACTCAAAGAGGCTTTCCTCACCTTCGACACGCCGCAGCGGCAACGGGTAGCCTTGCAGGCCACTGCCCTTTTTTCCGAAAACGATCAATTGCAAAAGGTTGAAGAAATTGAAGGTTTGACGTTCCTGGATCCTCTGGACATTGATTTTCGATTGGATGAATTGATACTTTTGAAGGAGGGTTGGTTGGATGGTCAAGGAAAAGAACTGCCGCCCGCTGCTACGGAATGGCTCCGTAAATCGTCAGCAGATTACCTAGCCGATGATTTACCATTGCCGTTTATCTTTCCCACCCCGGAAGGAAGTATCCAGTTTGAATGGTCGACAGAGGATTTCGAAGCTTCCCTACATTTCCTGTTGCCCGGAAAAGAAGCAGAGTTCCAGATGGTGGCGCTGACGGATAAGGCGAAAGATAGCGAGGCGGAATGGCAATTGGAGGAAGAGAAAGACTGGATAAAGCTCAAAACTTATCTGAAAGGTCAACTATGTCCCTGAAACTGGAATCTGATACCCTTTTGTTGCGTCAAGTGCACCCTTCATTTGTTCAGGGCGATTCATTTTCATCTCAAGTTTTTTCCTCTCAAACTTTCCGGCCCACCCCCAAAGACGAATTCAAGCTCTCCGTCTACAATGGCAAGAAGTTTTCGGCCTCCACCGCCTTTGCCCACTTTACCCAGGAATACACTTCGGCTGGAGTTGCCGGAGTTTTGGTGGAAGAATGCAACCAGGAGGGTTTGGCCACCGAAGAAGACAATTACCCCTTTGATGGGCATTGTTTCATCGATTTTCAGGGGTTGACTTCCAATGCCGTTGGTAAAAAGGCCAAGAAACTCAAGGCTCTTGCCCTCAAGCGGGGCTGGTTGCATCGCCCTTCTTAGCGTTCCCTTCTTTTATTCTCACCCCCTATGCAACCTTTGCGGAGGTTGTTGTATCTTAGAAGTACATGCGGTTTTCCAATCCACGGGATGAACGGCGTCTGGTCAAGGCCTTGAAGGCAGGCAAGCCAGCTGCCCAGCGTCAATTGTACGAACAATTGGCTGGGAAGATGATGGCTGTATGCCTCCGCTACGCCAAAAATCGGGAAGAGGCAGAGGACGTGTTGCAGGAAGGTTTCATCCGGGTTTTCCGCAAAATTGGCACCTATAAGGGAAACGGCTCCTTCGAAGGTTGGGTACGAAGAGTCATCACCAACGTCGCCATTCGGCAGTACCAAAAGAATTCTCGCATCCACGTCGTGGTAGGACTGGATGAAATCGAACACGAATACGGCGCCCCCTTGCTCGACCAGGAATTTGCCACCTCTGATTTACTGGGCATGGTCCAGCGATTGCCCGACGGCTATCGAATGGTTTTCAACCTCTTTGCCATCGAGGGATACTCCCACGATGAAATCGCACAGAAACTGGGAATCTCCGTTGGGACGTCAAAATCGCAATTGAACCGCGCCCGGAAAGCTCTCCGCCTGATGATCGAGGCAGAAAGCGAGTTCTATCAAAGTGAGATCAGCAATGGTTAACGACAAAGGACATAGCATCGACGATTTGTTCGCCAACCAGTTGGCAGACAATGAAGCGCCCGTTCGTGAGACTGTGTGGGAGGGAATTGCGGCAGAAATGGAAAACGATCGGTTGCGGAAAAAAGTCATCTGGGCCCGCTTCACCGCCGCAGCATCTATTTTGCTGTTGGTCGGATTTGGCGTGTGGTTCTGGTGGGGAAATGGTCGGATGCAAACGACAGCGCCTCAATTCGCGCAGGGCAATATCATTACCTTGCCCCAGGTCAATGCCGGTGGTAGCAATGCTACCCAAGGATTGACCAAGCCCGGTATTTTATTCTCGGGGGGCCGTGGTTCCGGCCTGGCACAAATGCCGCTGCGGAACCGGACCCAGCAATCTGATGTTCAGAAACAGCTGCGGACGATGTTTGTAGATCAGATGGGAAGCAATGTCCCCGCTGAATGGACGCCACCCGCCCGCGACTCCAAGCCGACGATCCGGAAAGCTGTCCTGTTCAACGGCATGGTTCCCCGCGATGCGCGGGTATTTGGGGGCGAAGCACTTGAAGAGATGCCGCGCCGCACCACCACCGAGGATGCGGTGGGCTACGAAGCCGACGTGATCGAAGAAGTCTATTCGGCCGCCGATTTCCAATTTGACAATACCGAAAAGAAGCAAGAAACCACCCGGTCCAAGCGTTGGGCCCTGGGCGGCAATTTCTCTCCCGATTATACCCTGGCCAGCCAGGTTCCCATCCAAAATTCCACGGACATATCCGCCCGGACCGGGTCCCGAGCCTTCCTCGATCCGGCCGCTGCTGAGCAGACGCCAACCGAAATGGTCACGGCCTATACTACGGGCCTGAACCTTGGCTACAACGTATCGGAGCGCATTGGAGTGCAATCGGGTATCTTTTACCAAAATCGTTCCTCCACCACCGCCGGGGCGCTGGACGCCACGGGCAAAATTGAAACCCTCAATTCTGAGTTCAACCTGAGCATGGTAGAAGTTCCGGTCCTGGTAAAATTGGATGTCATCGAGAAGGAAAAATTCTCGTACTACGTCTCCTCTGGCGTCTCCGCGAATCTGCTCTGGGGCTATGACAATACCCTTTCCAATCAGGAAGGTCAGGTTGCAGCTCGTTTGGTGTCACCAGAAGAACGGAAGTTCGATCCGGCCCAGGGAAATTTGCTGCTGCGGACCGGAGTGCAGTACAAAGTACTGGACAAGCTCAGCCTGAACCTGGAACCAGGACTGCGGTATGGCATCGTGAGCAACCGCTTCGCCTTTGCCGGGGATCACCCGATGCAGTTCAGCCTCAATACCGGAATGAATTTCCATTTCTAGGCCTTTCGCAATCTTTACCCCTTATTTCGTGTAATTCTCCCCGACATTTTCATGGGATTCGTCTCCTATTTCCAAGGAAAGCCCCTCGGAGATATTTAACTTAGATCAAACCGATCCCATGAAGCAATTCCGTTATCCTCTCGTACTGCTTGCTTTGCTCTCTTCCGTCCTGATCATTGGACCCCAATTTCGATCCACCACCTCTGAATCCGCTGTTTCTCCGGCCGACCAAAAGCTGCAAGAGAAAATGGCGCCAATAGACTTTTTTGAAATACGGCGGGCCTATCCCGACATGACCGTCGACCTGGAGGCCTACGAGTCGGCCTTGTACGCCACCAAGATGGTGGCCACGCGAAAGGCCGCCGGAGCGGCCGGCATCACGTCCACTCCTTGGACCCTCGAGGGCCCCACCAATGTGGGCGGCCGCATCAACGCCATCGCCATGGACCCCAATGATTCCAATACCATGCTGTCGGGATCCGTGTCCGGCGGCATCTTCAGAACGATCGATGGCGGTCAGTCCTGGAATCCGGTCTTCGACACGAACAATTTCCTGTCCATTGGCGAATTGACGTACCAGCCGGGGAGCTCCCAGATTGTGTACGCCGGGACCGGTGACCGCAACATCACTGGATTCCCGTTTGTGGGGGATGGAATCTACAAATCCACGGATGGCGGCCAGAATTGGGCGTCGCTGGGCTTGCAGGATACGCGGATCATCTCGCGGATCATCGTCGATCCCACCGACGTCGACCGGATTTATGTGGGCGCCATGGGCCTGCCCATGCAACGCAACAATGACCGGGGCCTCTACCGCACGACCGACGGCGGCCAAAGCTGGAACCAGGTCTTGTTCATTGCCGATTCAGCTGGGGTAAACGACCTCGTCATGGATCCCAGCAATCCCTCCGTATTGTACGCGACGATCTGGAACCGATTGCGTTCGGGAACGAAAAGTCTGGTTTCCGGGCCGGATGCGGGCATCTGGAAGACGACGGACGGCGGGGACAATTGGACGAAACTGGCGGGAGGTCTTCCGACCCAGACCATGAGCCGGGTAAGCATCTCCATCGATGCGACGAATCCCAATCGCCTGATTGCGACCTATGTGGACCCGGGCTCGTACCAGGTGTTTAACATGTACGAGACGACGAATGGCGGCCAAAATTGGAGCGTGGTTCCGACCGCGTCCCTCGATCCCAACGCGCTGGGCGGCTTCGGGTGGTATTTTTCCAATTGCTATATCAATCCCTTTTCCCCCAACGACATCTACCTCCACGGCGTTCTGCTCCACCACTCTTCCAACAACGGGCAGAGCTGGCAGGTCCTCGATTTTGGTGGCCTGGGAAGTCCGAGTGAACCGCATTCCGACAAGCACGACATGTTGTTTACCGGGCCGGGAGAATTCATTTTGGCCACGGACGGCGGACTCTATGAGACCACCGACAACGGAAGCACCTGGACGGATGTGGATGAGATTCCCAATTCTCAGTTTTATCGGATCATGCCCAGCCCCCACGAATTTGGCGTGTATTATGGAGGAATGCAGGACAATGGAACCGCGCGGGGAAATGCGACGACCATCGATTCCTGGCAGCGGGTCTTCGGCGGCGATGGTTTCCAGCCCTTGTTCACGGACAATCCCAATGATTTGGTGGTGGAATTCCAGAATGGCGGCCTTTATTTCACGACCGATCAGGGCCTCAACTGGTCCCCCTTCGATTTTGGCATCGATTTCAACGACCGGACCAACTGGGACCAGCCAATCATCGTCAGCCAGCACAACAAAGACGTCTTTTATACCGGTACCTACCGGCTCTACCGGAGTTCCACCGGCCTCCCCAACCACAACTGGACGGCCATCAGCGGTGATTTGACCGACGGCGTGGTCATTTCTCCCCGCTACCACAACATCACGACCATCTCCGAAAGTCCGTTGGACCCGACGGTCCTGTACACGGGGAGCTCCGATGGAAATGTCCACGTCTCCACGAATACGGGCGCCGTGTTCAACAATATATCGGCGGGACTGCCGGACCGGTACGTCACGAGCATCAAGGCCTCGCCCTTCCAAAATGGGGAGGTCCTCGTCACCCTGAGCGGCTACAAGAACAATTCGAATACGCCCCACGTCTTCCGCTCGACCGATTTTGGAAGTACCTGGATGGATGTCTCGGGGGATTTGCCGCCGCTGGCCCTCAACGATGTCTTGTTCCACCCCACGCGGGACAGCGTCTGGGTCGTGGCGTCCGATGGCGGAGTCTATGCGACCAACAATTACGGGCAGGACTGGAAACGGGTCGGTTCCAATATGCCGATGATCCCGGTCTACGACATGGAATGGGACCTGTCCCAAAGCAAATTGGTCGCGGGAACTTTTGCCCGGAGTATCCAATCTTTTCCGATGGATTCCCTGGTCGTGGGATTGCCCTTGGCCACGCTGGAGCCAGTGATGTCCGAATTCAAGGTCTATCCTTCCCCGGCGAGTGACTTCACGAAGATCGAATTCGCCGGAGTCACCGGGCCCTGGCAGATGCTGGATGTCCAGGGGCGCCGCATCCTCGGCGGCATGCTGGACGGCCAATCCAAGCGGATTGATTTGTCCGGTGTGGAAGCCGGAATTTATTTCATCCGGGTCGTCACCGATGGCCAGGTATTTACCCGCAAACTGATCAAGAAATGAGTGCATCCGCCCGACCGGTCATTCTATACATCGCTACTTCCGCGGACGGGTTCATCGCCCGGCCGGATGGAGACACGAGCTGGCTGCACGCGCCAGAGCTGGAAATCGAGGGGGAGGATTATGGCTATTATAAGATGTATGAGCGGATCGATTCGGTGCTGATGGGGCGGAAAACGATGGACATTGTGGATGGCTTCGACGTGCCGTATCCCTATCCCGATAAGCAAGGCTACGTTTTTTCCCGGAGCGCTCATCCGCCTCGGGAAGAATTTGAGTGGGTACAGGAGGATGTGGTGGAATGGGTTCGGAGAATGAAAAACGAGCCGGGAAAAGCCATGTGGCTGGTGGGAGGAGCTGAACTTTTTCGGCAATTGGACGCCGTCGGCTTGGTCGATGAAATTGTCTGGACCGTTGTGCCGGTCAAATTAGGGGAAGGGATCGCCTTGTTCGAAGGCGATCCCCTCGCCGATCATTATACCCTTCAGGACACCCAAACCTACCCCAACGGCGTCAAAATCTATTCCTATACCCTTTCTTGAAATTATTTTCCCCGATTTGAAACCTTTTCAAACGATCGGGTGTACTTACAATAAATGTAATTACACCTAAATCAATCCATGAAAACCAATCGAATCGTTTTTTACGTAGCCATTGGGCTCCTGTCCCTGATGACAGTGGGGTCTGCTGCCATGTATTTCTTCAACAATGGAGAGGTCGTGGCCGAATTTGTCAAGCTGGGTTTCCCGGTTTACATCGTTTATCCCCTCGCCATCGCGAAACTCCTGGGCATCGCGGCAATCTGGACCCGTCTCAACCGTTCGTTGGTGGAATGGGCCTACGCAGGGTTTTTCTTTGATTTTCTCCTCGCCGGAAGTGCGCACATCGTAGCCCAGGATGGAGAAGCGGGTGGAGCAGCCATCGCATTGGTCTTGCTGCTCGTTTCGTATTTCTTTTACCAGCGCACATTCGTATCCCCTCAGACAACAGCAGCTTAATTCATTGTGCATAGGAAAGGCCTCCATCCCGATTGGGGTGGGGGCTTTTTCATTCCCGCCAATCATCAATGTCATCCAACGGAAAGATCGGCCGTGGAATCTCTTTGTACGGCAAGGCGTGTACGTCAATGTTGGTCGTGCCTTTGGAAATGACATTGAGGGTACGGCGGTTGTAGCGGAGGTATTTGAAGCGGAAGGGAAACAGGTTCTTGACGACCGTCACGTCCGCCTTCCAGAGATTCAGGTCGAGCGACCTGAAATCACCCGGCCAATAGGCCGGAAACGCGATCTCGGTGGCGACCACGTGGACGCCCCCTTCGCGCAGCACCAGGGTCTTTCCCCATTTGGATTCGCCCCGGTACATGACCTCGCCCGTGAATTCCACGGGCGGATTGAAATTGGGGTCGATCCGACCGCCGAGGGTCAGTCGCAGGCGTTGGCCGAGCCGGGCCTCGGGGTAGGCCGCCAGGACGGCTTCGGGATCCCGGACGGGCACATAGCTCGTCAAATCGGGGGCCTCGTCCCGCAATTGGGCGAGGATATTCGTATTGCCGCCGGGAGCCCCGGCGCCGACAATGTCCGATAAATCGCACCAAACCGTGGTGCCCACCATCCGCCGCAGCTTCGACTTCTTCGAAATGGCAATGGCCTCGTCCACCTGCTTGGGAACCGGGTGTTTCTTGTGCCGCACCGCCCACATCGACTCCGCCAATTCTTCCGCCAACTCTTCGGCCAGTTGTTCATTTGCATCCGTCACCACCACCGACGCCCAACCCACTTCCGGGTCGTCGATCCACAGGTGGACCCAAAAGGTTGTCACGGCCAGCACCCCTTTTCTCCGTTCCAACCGCTTCATCTGTTGGACAATGCCCCGCATCGGATTCAGGAAATCGATTCCCCAGCCGCCGCCTTTTAGCAGCCGCAATTTTCGAAACGCCATGACCGGTCGCACATTGCCCCGAATCGTTTCCATCAGAATCCGGGACACCTTTTGGGCCATGCGGGAATGGTCGCGGTGGGGATTGGTATGGTAGCCGACGAGGAAAGTGGCCAGGTCGATGTTCTCGCGGGTGACCACGGCGTGGAGGTCAAACGAAACCGCAATGGGAAAATCAGGCCCAAACATCGCCCGGAGGTGGCGCAAGAAGTCGCTTTCGGGATCCCGAAGGCCCACCACGCCCATAGCACCGTGGAGGCTCAGGTAGATGCCGGCCAAATCCGGGATTTTTTTCACCATCTCCAAGGCCCGGTCCCGCAATTCCTCGTACACTTCCCGCTGGATGGGCCCGCCCGACCAACTCCAGGCTGCCATGATGGGGGCCACCTCGAATTCGCCTTTGCCCCATTTCTCTACCCCCTTGTAAAATCCGTACGACTGGGTCTTGTACTCTCCCATGATCGCCGGAATTTCCTGCCCGAAGGTCAGGACGAGACTTTCAAATTCCCGCATGGAAGTCGGCATACTGGAAAAGGAATTGGTCTCCTGGTGGAGCTCAATGAAGGCGAGTTTTTTCATGGATCGGTATTGGAGAAGGAAAATACGGAGAAAAACGGGACAAAAGGGGCGGATACGGGGGCTAAATTTGGAAAAACGGGTCGGGACGGGGAAATTTTGGCATGGGAAACGAGGAGGAATCAACAAACCCGCGAAAATTTGGGGGCGAAGACCATGCGATTTACCACGGCGATGCCGTGACTGTCCTGGAGCGTGACATCCCCGATGCCAGCGTCCACCTGATCTTTGCCGATCCCCCCTACAATATTGGGAAGAAATTCAGCGGCAAGCGCTACGCCCGCAAGGCCGAAACCTACCTCCATTGGTGCTACCAATGGCTGGACCTGTGCCTCGCCAAGCTCCGGCCCGACGGCAGCTGCTACTTCATGACCTCCACCCAGTTCATGCCCTATTTCGACCTTTACCTGCAAGAACGCATCACCGTCCGCAGCCGCATCGTCTGGTTCTACGACAGTTCGGGCGTCCAGGCCCGCCGCCATTTTGGGTCCCGCTACGAGCCCATTTTGTTCTGCGTCAAGGACCTCGACAACTATACCTTCAACGCCGAAGACATCATGGTCGAGGCCCGGACGGGAGCCAAGCGCAAATTGATCGACTACCGCAAAGATCCTCCGCAGCCCTACGCGACCCAGAAGGTGCCGGGCAATGTATGGGAGTTCGCCCGGGTGCGCTACATGATGCCTGAGTACGAGAAGCATCCGACCCAGAAGCCGGAAAAACTGTTGGAACGGGTGATTTTGGCGAGTTCGAATCCGGGGGATGTGGTGCTGGACCCGTTTTCAGGGACCTTTTCGACGAGTGCGGTGGCGAAACGGTTGGGGCGGCGTTCGGTGGGGATTGAATTGGAACAGGAATACGTGGAGATCGGATTGCGGAGAATGGGAATGGAAAAATCAGGAGAATGATTGGACGAGTTCGGTGAAGCGGAGGTCGTAGTGCGGGGCGAGCTGGGACCAATCGAAGCGCTTCAGTTGGGGAGCAACGGAGAAATAGGAGGCGGGCCAGTCACGGAGACATGCTTCCAGTTCAGTTTTGAATTGGCCTTCGGGATAAAAAGCGGCGGGATGGGAGCAGAGGTGGGGGTAATTGAGGCGCTGGGGGAGGAGCGGGCGCGCGCCCGCCGCCAACGCTTCGACGACGCTGCCGCCGAAGAAGTCATGCCGGGAAGTGACCGGCAATACATTCGCCCACCGCAGCCAGCGGTGGTAAGCGGTCCGGTCTTCGACGTAGCCCCAATGCACGATGCGATCGGCCAATTTCTCTTGGGCTTCCCCAAAGACCTTCGGACTCCGTTTGTATTGTTCCCCCAAAACCGCCAACTCAAATCCCATCCCCTCTTCCGCTAAGAGCATCAAGTTGTCGAAAAATTCCTCCGGCCCCTTGTCGTATTCCCAGCGGTGGTTCCACAGAATCCGCGGCTTTTCCCCCGCTGCGATTTCCCGATTCTCCACCACCTCCAATTCCATCCCCAAGGGCAATACCTCTGATTTCCCCGCAATTTCTTCCACCCGATGCAGTCCCTTTCGGTCTGGAAACACCTTCAAAAAGTCCAGCAAACCATCCAGAAAAGAGTCATGGTTATAGGGAGAATTGAAGAAGACGAGGTCGGCGGCCAGAGCCGAGGTATAATTGATGAAGGCGTAGTGGTTGTCGCGCTGGAGTTTCACATCTTGATCGGAGGCCGACCAGGGATAGGCCAATTGGTTTTCGTGGAAATACACCGCGATGGGCGTGTGGGCGTACTTTTTCCGGACCAGGGCCGTGAATACGGAAAGGTCCATCATGTCCGTGGCCAGGATCAGATCAAAGTCCGGGCCCTCATGACCCAACACCTGCTCCGCCAGTTCCACTGCGGCTCCATGCATCCGCCACTTCCAGTACTTTCCCGGCAGGGCAAACAAGGTCAAACGGTGCCGGGAACGGGCCTGGTAGCCGAGCGACCACTGCGCGTGGGAACCCCCGTGAAACGGATCCAACAACGCGATATGCAGCGGCTCGTCCCCCAATCAGTGGGTCTCCATGTACTTTTCGACCCGCAGAGCAGCATTGTGGCGGACGTCCAACCAGAACAGGTTGTAATCCGCGATGTGGTAGTTTTTGAAGGTGATGAAGGCCTTGCCCGGCACATCGGGCTTGGTCACCCAGAGGATGGAGCCGTTGACCTTGGCCTCGAGGGCTTCGGGATAAACGCCTTTGTAGCGACGCAGGACACCGCCGTGGTGGTCTTCCTTTGCGCTGGGCTCCTCATTGAGTTGCCAGGTGACGGGGTTGGTGCAGACTGCCCCGGCGTAGTACTGATCGTAATTCTCCGGTGTATAGTCCCACTTGTAGCTGCACCAGGTATTGTAGCAGCCGGTCTGGTCGGGGGAGGAGCAAGGTTCGAGCACCTGAAAGCTGTCCGCAAATACGGGCCAGCCCACTACATAGGCCGTGACCAATTGGTCGGCCAGGGGCTTCCCGTCGACCCGGTCCTGGAGCAGCTTGATGGCATGGCAGGATCCCTGGGAATGGGAAGCAATGATGAAGGGACGACCTTGATTTTCGTTGGCGAGGTAATGGTCAAAGGCCATCAGGACATCCTGATAAGCAATGACCAGGGCTTGAAATCCGGTCCGGCGCTGTTCGCCTTCGGTGAAGAAGGCGGGGTAGGTCATTTGGCGGTAGCGCGGCGCATAAATCCGCCCGACGCCATTGAAGATGCTGGCCTGGTGCCTGATCGTAGAGGTAGCCGTTTTTTCATTCGTCTCCGCATCGTCCACATCCGCATTCCAGTGCTCCTCATTGTTGTAGGTGGTCGGGTGGATGAAAAAGACATCGACGGGACCATCTTCCTGGTGGACTTCCAGGGAATCGACCGGAATGCCGTCGGCCATGTCCTCCAAATCGGGATGCGCCACCCAATGGTCGAGTTGGGTATAGTTGGGAGCGGGGGGAACGTCGTTGGGATCAAAAAAAGTCCGGGGAACATGGGTAGAAGAGCAACCCCAGGAAAGCAGCATGGTCAGGCATACCGCAGCAATGGCAGGCAAATGTACTTTCTTCGGCATCTTTTCTTGTAGAGGTCTGAATAATAGGAGCAATCGAATGCAAAATTAACGGAAATCAGCCGCTTTAGGAACAGGGATTTGGAAATAATTGAAGGGAATCTCGCTTGGGGGCGTACGGAAGAGTGAAGGACTTGTAACGAAAATTCCGATTTGGATTATTGCTATTGATTCCACTCATTGGAGCAAAAGAATCAGTATCAATTTATTCTTACCTGTATGAAAAACTTCAAATACCCTGTCCCGGGCGGTCACGCCCGTGGATGCACATGGCTCATGGTGGCGTTGCTGACCATGAGCTGGTGGGCCGCGGCCACGCCCTCGATGGCCGCCAACCGCACCGCCGCCACCCTGGGCGGCAATGCCACCTTCCTGCCCGGCGGTGACTTCGAAAACCCGTCGGTTTCCAGCTTCCAATACGGGCCGAGCAGCTCCACCTGGAGCTATACCGGCAGCAGTGGCCTCTCCAAAAACAATTCGGGCTTCACCGCGGGCAATCCTGGCGCTCCCCAGGGCGCCCAGGTCCTGTTCCTCCAGGGAACCGGTTACGTCAGCCAGAATGTCGATTTTGTGGCGGGGTACTATACCTTTCGCCTGAAGGCTGCCCAGCGTGGCAACCACCAGGCGTCCAGCCAAACGATCGAATTGCGGATCGATGGAGCATCGGTATTGTCCATCTCCCCGGCCGGAACCAGCTACCAGGACTTTGTGACGGCTCCCATTGCCCTGACCTCCGGTTCCCATTCCATCCAGCTCGTCGGCATCAATCCCAACGGCGGCGACAATACCGCTTTCGTGGACGACTTCACCTCAACCCGCGAAGTCAGCATTCTGACCAGCGATTTTGAGAGCCCCTTGCTCTCGGCGGGGACCTTCCAGTACGGCGCTTCCGGAGGCGGCTGGACCCTGACCAACGGAGCAGGATTGTCCCGCAACAGTTCTGGCTTCACCGTGGGCAACCCCGGTGCGCCCCGCGGCCAGCAGGTCATGTTCATCCAGGGCTACGGCCAGGCCGTTCTGCCCATGACGATCCCGGCCGACGGATTTTACCGCTTCACCTTCAAAGGCGCCCACCGCGGCAACAACCTCGGCGATGGCGAGGTCAAGCACATCCGCTTCTTCATGGACAATACCGAATTCAGCGAGCACCTGCTGGAAAGCGCGACCTACCAGGATTATACCACCGCCGCCATTTACCTGACCGCCGGCAGCCACACCCTGAAACTGCAAGGCTTCAACCCCTTGGTGGGCGACCATACCGGCCTCGTCGATGAGCTGCGCCTGCAATGGATCCACGATTGGCAGGACAGCTATGTCTGGAGCAGCTCGGTCCCGAATGGAAATGACAACGTGACCATCCCGATGGGCAGCGCCGTGGGCATCCGGGGAACAGTGAATGCGAAAGATGTCAATGCGATGGGCCACCTGGTGACGGCCCAGAACCGCGATGTAAACGTCTCGACGGATTATATCATGGTCATGGGCGGCGCTTCCCTGTTGCAATTGGGCGTCCAGCATTCTCCCTACTATTCCACCGCCACCTTTACCCTGACCGCCAACGCGAGCACGCCGGAGGTGATGGGCATGGGCAACAACTTCATTGGGGCGATGAATTCCGGGACGATTGAGATGCACGGCTTGGAGAAGAAAAGCTGGAGCAAATTGGCCGCGAACATTGTGCCGAATACGAATACGCTGACCCTGATGGAGAATGTGAATTGGGAACAAAACGATGAAATCGTGGTGGTATCGAGTCGGGGAGATTGGAATGAGGCGGAAAAAAGAACGATTCAGAGTGTTTCGGGCAATCAAATCACCGTCACGAGTAACTTCCTCAAGCCCCACGTAGGCAAGATCAAGAACTACTCGAATGGCAGCCAGTCCTGGTCGGCCGATTTGCGGGCTGAAGTGGGCGTCCTGACCCACAATATCAAGGTGCAGGGCAATGCAGCCGCTGCGGCCAGCGGCTTCGGGGGCCACATCATGCTCATGACGGGCTCCAAAGGCTACGTCGAAGGCATCGAACTCTACAACATGGGCCAAAAGGCCATCCTGGGACGCTATCCCTGGCACTGGCACATGCTCGGAGACGACGGCGAGGGCCAGTACTTCAAAAACAACAGCGTCCACAAGTCCTTCAACCGTGCCATCACCATCCACGGCACCAATTCCACCCTCACCGAAGGCAATTTCTGCTACGACCACATCGGCCACGGCCTCTTCCTGGAAGATGGCAGTGAACGCTTCAATGTCATCACCAAGAATGTGGTCCTGCTCACCAAGCGGCCACTGGCGAGTGAGGCGCTGACGCCCTCCGACCACGAATTCAACGAGGAGCAGAACCGGACGCCTTCCAGCTATTGGATCACCAATCCGCAGAACACCTTCGAGGACAATGTGGCCGCCGGGACCGAAGGGACCGGATATTGGTTTGCCTTCCCCAAGAAACCCATGGGAGCTTCCGCCACCGATCCCCGTTTTTCCAGCCTCGAACCCTATAAGCTGCCGATGATTTCCTTCCAACGGAACGTCGCCCACAGCTGTATGAACGGGTTTGACATTTTCGACCAACTCAATCCCGACCACTCCATCAAGAAAAATGCGGGCTGGGCCGAGTACAGCGACCACGTCATGGGCAATTGCCTGTTCTACGCCAACCGCATCGCCATCTACTCCGGCATCGGAGCCGGAGGCCCCTCGGACAACCTGTTCTTCCGCAACAACATGTTCGTGGAGAACTTCATTGGCAGCATGCTGGCCAGTTACAGCATCGTCGATTCGTCGGTCATCGTCGCGAACTCCGGCGAGAACCTCCGGGCCGAAAATGTCCGCTACGCCTACCGCATCTACGATGGCGCGGCGACCCTCAAGGACTGCCACTTCGTGGGCTGGGACGCGCCCAATACCCGCTTTTTCCTCAATACCGGGGCCGGAACCAAGCACCCCAACCACATCATCACCGGCGCGACCACCGACCTCACTGGGTTGCCCAATTCCGTCCTCCCCAACTTCGATATCCCGCCGACCTATTCCGGCGCGAACGATCCGGGCCATCCCCGTTTCTGGTCCATCGTCGTCCGCGACATCAACGGCGCCATCAGCGGCAAGGCCAATACAACCTTGGTGGGCAACCAGCCCTTCCAATTGGTGGGGGACGAATACCAGGCCCCGAACTGGACGCGGATGTACCGCTCCGATCACCAATTCGCGTTGGGACTGCTGACCTACAATACGGCTTCGGCCAACAACCCGAACGTGACCGTCACCCGGACCAAGGCCGGTACGCCAACCGCCAGCGTCTATTATATCGACGGCTTCAAGGAGCACCAGCAGCTTCCCTTGATTGTGAACGAGGACTTCACCTATACCTATGAGTACGAGAGCCTGCCGAGTACCCGGAACGTGCGGATTTACTGGATGGATGCCCAGGTCGGGGACGAAACGATCCTGCGGTTCAAGGATTTCGGCAAGTTGGGCGGGGTATCCCTCTCCAATGGCCAGCCCGGTTTTTCGCCCTACGGAAGTTTGGCGGCCTTGAAGTCGGGCAGCACGCCTGGATACTGGTTGCAGAACCAGGGGGACCTGTATGTCAAGGTGAAGGCGACGACGGCTATTGGACAGCAATTGACGACGGTTTCCTGGAGCAACAATGGAACTTACGGCAGCCCCCAACTGGATACGGATGGGGACCAAATGGCCGATGCGGATGAAATCACCGCCGGTCGCCACGCCTTCGATGCCTTTGATCTGGCGGCTGAATTCAACAACAATGGCGACCTCGAAGGCTGGGATGCGTTCAACAATGTGGCCAGTCCCCTGGCCAATGGATCGGCCCTCACGGGCACCAGCAATGGCATTGGCGATCCCTATATCGTGAATGGCGATTACAATTTTGATGCCGACCGCGTTCCCCATTTGTTCGTCCGCATGAAGGCCAGCAGCAATTCTGGAACGGAAATTTTCTTCACCACCAGTGCTTCCCCGGGCTTCTCGGGCAGCAAGCGGGTGAGCAGTTCCTATACGGGCAACGGCAACTGGCAGGTGGTCCAATTCAATATGCAGGGCCATTCCAGTTGGAATTCGGTGGTCACCGCGCTGCGGATCGACCCGGTTAGCGGCATCGGCGTGAACTTTGAGATCGATTGGATCCGGGCCGATTGTGAGGGAACCGACAGCGACGGCGATGGCGTCTGTGACTTCGCCGACATTTGCTCGACCCTCGACGACAACCTCGTCGGGCAGCCTTGCAACGATGGCAATCCCGCCACGGTCAACGATGTCTATACCACGGCCTGTGTCTGTGCTGGGGTACCGGCGAAGATGGGCGCGGTCGTTGTGGATGGGGCAGAGGCCTCGCTGGACCTTCAGGTATACCCGAACCCGATGCAGAACCGCCTGGTCCTGAGCGGCTCGGCACTGGTGGATTTCCCCCGCGTGCAGTTGGTGGACATGCAGGGACGCACGTTGCGCGCAGCAACACTGGATGGCCAACAACAATTGGAGTGGCAATTTGGTGCGAACGAATTGCCGGCTGGCATATACATTGTCCGTTGCCATGGAACGGACGGCCAGATCTTCCGCAAGGTGATCAAACAGTAAGAGCAGCGATGCCCACGCAAACGCCCCCACGTCGGATTCGGCGTGGGGGCGTTTGTGATAGATAAGCGTTAAGCTCAGGCCGGGACCATCGCGTGTCTTTTTAGAATCAATTCCGCTTCCTCCAAACTCTTCCAGAGCTGCTCGAAGGACTCGATGGCGTAGTATTCCGTCTGCATCACATCCTTGCGGAAGGGCTTGAGCAGGATGGATTCAATGTCAAAGTCGTGGACCGTCATGTCCTGTTCGAAAATCTGCTTCGATTCGCCGAAGGAAGACATGATGCCCGCACCGTAGATCCGCAATCCGTCCTGGTTTTTCATCAGTCCAAACTCAACCGTGAACCAGTACAGCCGCTCCAACATGGCCACCGCCTCGGGCGAGTCCTTAAACTTGACACCCAGGGCACCAAACTTCTGCATGAAATCGGCGTAGGTCGGGTGCATCAGCAGCGGGACATGGCCAAAAATGTCATGGAACATATCCGGCTCTTCCAGGTAGTCCAACTGGTCCCGCCGTCTGACCCACGTGGAGGAGCAGAAACGACGACGAGAGAGCAATTCGAAAAATTCATCTACTGGAATCAGACCTTTCACGACTTCAATTGTCCAACCGGTACCCGCCCAAAGTGCGGAATTGAGCGCGCGGAAATTGGGAATGGCATTGTGGTGGTGGACATCGCGCAAGGAGTCAAGGCAATCCAGATAGTCCTGGCACGCCTTGTCTTGAAGGTTTTCTTCCTGTCTTTCGAAGAGCAAGCCCCAAATCTCGTGGTTTTCGGGGGTGTAGTTGTCGTACTGTTGGATCATTGTCCTGGTATTTTCGGGTGTTGTATTCAAAAAAAGCCTCGACCAAAAAAAATCACCCGGCTCTTGTGGAACCGGGTGACAATGTATTTTGACAAGCAAAAACTATCTATATCACTTCGGCTCCACCGGGGGCAGAATAATAGCGACGATAAATAGGATGTACTGTATTCAATTTCATTGTTCGAGTATGTGAACACCAATTAAGGGATTCCTTTGCTCATCTGCAATACAATTACGGCCTTATTTGAAAAAAGTTGATGGAAGTCAGCCAACGGCGACATTTTGCCAGTGAACGGGAGGGAGCCGGGGAAATGCAGACGTGAGAATTGGGGACGGAATTAATGTGAAAATGAGGGGAATGGGCAGATATGCAAATTTTGGGAGTGGAATTGGGGGCGGGAGAATGGGACGAGGGTTAGGAGAATTAGAATGGGGCAGTGGTTGGAGCCATTCAGTTTGGGTGGGATGCATGGCAACTGGCCTAAAAATCCAGTTCACTGGATATTATACCGAGTTAACTGGGTTCCCAACCTAGTTAACTGGTTTTCAAACCCAGTTAACTGGTTATTGAACCCAGTTAACTCAATGCAAAAGCCAGTGAACTGGCTTCCACACCCAGTTAACTGACTTCACAAGGTAGTTGAAGGGGGTATTGGCTGGGGTAGAGGGGCAACTGGAAATGAAGGCCAGTTCACTGGCCGGGGAGCCGACCGCGTGAACTGGTCCTGGGAGCCATTGAATTGGGGGCCGGAGGTAGTTTGGCGCGTAAGAAATCAGATCATTTCTTCTTGGGTTCACAATGACTTGTTGGGCCAGGAAATGGAGCTGTTAACAGGACAAGCTCATTTACCCCTCAAATTCAGGCTCCCCCATTATCAATGAATTAACTACTTGTCAGAGGTAGCTAGCTACCTTGCTGAGGTAGTTAACTACTTTCCAAAGGTAGCTAGCTGTTTCACCGAGGTAGTTAACTACTTCTCGAAAGTAGCTAGCTGCTTCACCGAGGTAGTTAACTGCTTTTCGGAAGTAGCCAGCTACTTCACCAAGGTAGTTAACTACTTTCCGAAGGTAGCTAGCTACTTCACTGAGGTAGTTAACTGCTTGCCAGAGGTAGCTAGCTACTTCACCGAGGTAGTTAACTGCTTTCCGGAGGTAGCCAGCTACGTCACCAAGGTAGTTAACTACTTGCCAGAGGTAGTTAGCAACCTCACCGATGTAGTTGCAGGGTAAAATGATGAGATTCAGCCGCGGTAGCAGCAGAGGAGCGCGGCCATCGGGCGAATGGGGACCAGCAATGGAGGAGCTTTAGCTGATGTACTCATTGATCACCCAGAGGTCTTCCCCGCGGATTTCGGCGCGGTAGCGCCGGAGCGGACTGGGTGGCGGCCCGGAGAGGACGCGTCCCTCCCGGTCGTACTTGCCTTCGTGACAAGGGCATTGGAACTGCTCTACTTTTTCTTTCCACGCCACCGTACACTGCTTGTGCGTACAGGTCAGGGAGAAAATGATCGGATTGCCCTCCTTGTCCGGCCATACCAACAGCGAATTGCCATTGAATTCCCCCTTCAGTTCTCCCTTTTCCTTCCATTCCGCCACTTTCCCCAGCAATTTCTCCGGTTCAGGCGGCTCGCATCCCGTCAATCCACTCGTCAAAGCCAGCCCGGCCGTTCCCAGGGCCAGGGTCTTGATGAAGCGACGCCGGCTTTGATTTGGTCCTTGTTCCATTTCCATGCGAAAAAGATACTTCCTTGCCTCGATTTTTCACAGCCCATTTCTTTTCATTCCCTCAATTGGCTATTTCCCTTTACGGTCCCTGTGCAAATGTTGGTGGAAGAAGGTGGAAAATCACTAATTTAGTCCGTTGATGGCTTGGCAAACCGCCTCAGTGCGAGCGCCTGGCCCACCCATAGGGTACTTTTATCGAAAAAAATCAAGGCAGTACTGTTCTTTTCATCCATTGCGATGTCCCCCTGTCCGGGAAAAGCAGGACTGTTCTTCACCGAACCCAACTTGAAGATTTGACCATGATCACGCCCATCGAAATAAAGCAGCACCAGTTCAAGAAAGCCATGCGGGGATTCGACAAGGCTGAAGTCCAGAGCTTTCTCGCCACGATTGCCGTCGAGTACGAACGGGTGCTGGACGACCTGAAGCGCACCAAAACCGACCTGGAAAAGTCGCAGAAGGAAGTCCAAAAACACCGGGAGGTAGAGTCGGTCCTGCACAGAACTTTGCTTCAGGCCGAGGAAACTTCCAAGGCCACCATCGAAACGGCCAAGAAAGACGCCGAGACCAAGGTCCAGAATGCCGAGGACAAGGCCAATGAGATCATTACCAAGGCCCTGGGCGAGCGGGACCGGATCGAAAAACAAATCCGTGACCTGATGGCCCGCCGGACTGAGATCCTCAAGCAGTTGCAGAGCTATTTGACGGCCCAGACCGAGCGGCTGCGGACCTTTGAGGAGAAGGAAATGAAGCGCTTCGAATTGCCGGACCGGAGTGAGGAAAAGAAAGAAGCCAAGCAGAAAGAGGAACCCAAGGCCAAAGAAGCGGAGAAAAAAGCGACTGAGGCACCGGCGGGCAAGGCCAATCCCAAAGCCAAGGAAGAACCCGCGAAAGAGGAAGCGAAAAAAGAGCCGACGCCTCCCGCAACGGAAAAGAAGGCCGCTCCCCCGGCCCCCAAGCAAGAAGCGCCCCAGGAAACGAAGGCCGAAGCAAAACCGCCAGTCACGCCCGATCCCAAGGCCAAGGCCGCCACGCCTCCGGCAACGGAAGCCAAGGCCCAGGTGCCGCACGTAAAGGAGAAGCAAGCCACGCCGCCACCGACGGAAGTCAAGGCGAAGGAAGAGCCCAAGCCCCAGGTGCCGCCCAATGGAGGGCGGAAAGAGCCCAAGGTGCGGATCATGCCCGAAGCCAAGGCCGATCCGAAGCCGGATCCCAAGCCGCCCGTCTCGGAGCAGAAGGCCGCCGAGCCCGTCGCCAAGCAGGAAGCGGCTCCGGTAGAGAAGGCCGAGCCGAAGGTGGAAGAGAAGCCTGTGGTTGCGGAAACCAAGGCGCCCGGGCAACAGGACGTCCCGGCGGCCGGAGCCGAGGCCAAGACGGAAGCGCCCGGCGATTCGAAAGAAGAGCGGCCCCGCATCGTCATCAAGAGCCGCAAGGCCGAAGAGACGCCCGCTAAGGAGGCCACTTCCCAACCTCCCGCCAAGACCGAGGAGGCCCGCAAATCCTTTTTTGACCGCAATATCTCAGGCGCCGGCGAGGACGACGGCGACCTCGATGATATCCTAGATGAACTGTAATCCATGATTCTATCCGACGCGAATATTCTCGCCGCGATTGACCGCGGCGACATCGTCATTGAGCCCTACGACCGGGAACAACTCGGCAGCAACAGTTACGATGTCCATTTGTCCCCCCACTTGGCCCGCTATGAGAGCGAGGTGCTGGACGCCAGGAGCCACAACGAGGTCAAGCACTTCCAGATTCCCGAGGAGGGGATCGTTCTGGAGCCCAACGTGCTCTACCTGGGCTCCACGCTCGAGTATACCGAGACGTTCAACTACGTGCCGTTCCTGGAGGGGAAGAGCAGTGTGGGCCGTCTGGGCATCGACATCCATGCGACCGCCGGGAAGGGTGATGTCGGCTTCTGCAACCACTGGACCCTGGAGATCTCGGTGACAATGCCCGTCCGGGTCTACGCCGGGATGCCCATCGGCCAGCTCATCTACTTCATGGTGGACGGAGAAGTGCTGCGTCCCTACGACAAGAAGAAGAGCGCCAAGTACACCGATCGGAACATTCGGCCGGTGGAATCCATGATGTGGCGGAACAAGTTCTGAGAAGCATAGAACGCTTATCCCCAGCCCACTAGCAACTGTCCCCAATGAGCTATAAACTGCCCTCCGAAAAAAGGTGTAAAATTTACCGCTTGATTATCAGTTGCTTTCGGGATTTCGACAAGATTTATTTTGCGGATTAATTCGGCCGCCCTACCTTTGTAGTCCTTTCGCTTCAAAAAATTGTTGAGAAAGGGTTCAACTGAAAGAATAAAAAAATCAGAAAAACATTTGCGGTTTAAAAAAAGGTTCTTACCTTTGCACTCGCAAAAACAAAAAGGGTTCTGAAAATAATCCTTTACTGAGCAACAAGCTCACTCTTTATAGAGAAAGTTCTTTAACTTAATATATTATTTAA
>CAWUKT010000028.1:0-74122 GCA_963923035.1 uncultured bacterium | reverse complement strand
CTGACCGGGGGTAAATCGAAAGAGGCCGCCTCGTGGTTATGAGACGGCCTCTTTGCTTTTGGTGGGTGGAGGGGAAAAGGCAGGGAATGAACGGAAAACGGGCGGGAATGGAGGGAAAAAGGAAGGGAATAGATAAATGGAAATGGCCTTTAGAGGCAGGAATGAGGGGTAATGGGTGAGGGGGAAAAGTAGATCGTAGGGGAAAGGGCAAAGGGAAGGTGTCTGGATTTCGAAAGCAGCCGCGAGGCTGATCGCGAAAACCTAAAAGAAATTACCATGCTCCAGTTCATCATATCCCTTTCTAACTCACCACAGCTCATGAACAATCCCCTGGCCCCTTCGGGCCCGGGGAATCATCGCCGGCGCTTCGCCCTGCCGTTCAAGCCCTCCGCCCTGGCCTTTCTGCTGGGCTTTGGGTTGATGCTCTGGGTTTATCCTCCCAGCGACGCTCCCGCCATCAGCGGGGCCCCAGAACTTGCGGTGAGCATGGTCCTCATCAGTCTCCTGGGCATCCCCCACGGCTCCATCGACAACGTGTTGTTTCTCCGCCAACACCCCCACGTCCGGAAGCAGCGTTTCCACCTCACATACCTGGCCACCATCACCGCCAATGTCCTCCTCTGGATCTTTTTTCCGCTCCTCGGCTATGTCTCTTTCATGTTTGTTTCGGCCTTCCACTTCGGCGAATCCCAATTTTCCCACTACGCCCTCCCTAAATTTCGCCTCAAACATGCATTCCATTTTACCTGGGGCCTTTCCATCCTGGCCGGGATGAGCTTTTGGAACCTGCCCGAAATCAGCCAACTGGTCCAGCAGGACGCCTCTTTCCTGGCCGTTTCCGCCGTCAACAACGCTATGCTGCTGGGAATATTCCTGGGATTAACCCTGGCGGGTACCCTGGCCGGATTGGTCTGGCTTGTCTCGACTGGTCGCCTGAAAACGCGGGAATTCATCGTGGAACTGGTCCTCCTCCTCTTCATCCAATTGGCCCTGTACCTATTTCCCCTCATCGTCGGTTTTTCCCTCTACTTCCTCACCTTGCACTCCTGGAAAGTCCTGCGGGAAGAATTTGACCACGTCAAGGCATCGGGTCTGGTGACCAACCTGCGGGGATTCATCCAACTGTTGACGCCCTTCAGCCTGGTCTCCATCCTGGGCATCGCCGGGCTGTTCGCCCTGACCCAAACCGGTTTATTTCCCCAATCATTTGCCTACGCTTTCACCATCCTCATCTCCTGCATCACCGTCCCGCACGCCTATGTGATGCACCATTTCTACCGCCAACGTTGATCTTCTTAGGTTTTTGAATACGCAAACAGGCCGCCTCCAAGGGAGCGCGGCCTGTTGATATTTTGCGAGAGATCAGAGGATCAACGACGCTTCTTGCCGGAGCGTTCCTGAGCGCGGCGTTCGCGGCGGCTCAGGGGGGGCTCATCACCGCCTCCGCCCCGGTTGGCTTGGGCGCCTACCGGAGATGCCTGGCGACGGCGTTGGTCGTTGGTCTTTCCGACCTCGTCGTGACGGGCCTTCATTTTGCTGAAGTCGTCCCGCTTGTCTTCCTGCTTGGTCTGCTGGACATTGTTGTTAGACACTTCCAGGTTGGCCTTGAAGACCAGGGAAATCACTTCCTCATTGATCTTCTTCAGCATCTGCTGGAACAATTCGTAGGCCTCGAACTTGTAGACCACCAACGGATCCTTCTGCTCGAATACTGCGTTCTGAACCGAAGTCCGCAACTCGTCCATTTCACGGAGGTGGTCCTTCCAGTTGTCGTCGATGACGCCCAGCATCACCGATTTTTCCAACTCGCGGGACACCTCGACGCCTTCGTTTTCGATGGCTTTGTGGAGGTCCACCACAACGCGCACCCGGCGGGTTCCGTCGGTGAAGCCAATTTCCACGCGCTCGACCTTCGGGTGCTTGTCCCGGATGTTTTTGAGGCCTTCCAGGGTCACTTCTGCAATCCGCTTGTTCTTGCGCTTGTAAGATTCGCGGGCCGCATCGTAAATTTTATCTCCGACGGCCTGTTCGTTCAAGCCGTTGAGGTCGTCCATCGAGATCTGCGGATCGACCGCCAGGAGGCGGATCGAGTTCATTTGGATGCCATCGACATCCAACATATTGTATCCGCTGGCCGCGATGCCCTGACACAGATCGTAGAGCATATTGTCCAAATCCACCCGCATCCGGTCCCCAAACAGGGCGTTGCGGCGACGCTTGTAAATCACCTCCCGCTGGGAGTTCATGACGTCATCGTACTCGAGGAGGCGCTTCCGCATGGAGAAGTTGTTCTCCTCAACCTTCTTCTGGGCGTTGGTGATGGACTTGGTGATCATCGAGTGCTGAATCACCTCGCCTTCTTTGATCCCGAGGCGGTCCATGATCTTGGAAATCCGCTCGGAGCCGAAGAGACGCATCAGGTCGTCTTCCAATGAGACGTAGAACTGGGAACTTCCCGGGTCACCCTGACGACCGGCACGACCGCGCAGCTGGCGGTCAATCCGGCGGGATTCGTGGCGCTCCGTACCGAGAATGGCCAGACCACCGGCACTTTTCACGCCCGGGCCGAGCTTGATGTCCGTACCCCGGCCCGCCATGTTGGTCGCAACCGTCACGGCTCCCGGCAAACCAGCTTCCGCAACAATTTCGGCTTCCCGCTGGTGCTGTTTGGCGTTCAGGACATTGTGCTTGATGCCGCGGAGACGCAGCATCCGGCTGAGCAATTCGGACACGTCCACCGAAGTCGTACCGATCAGTACCGGACGTCCGGCCTCGATCAGCTTTTCCGATTCATCGATGACCGCATTGTATTTTTCACGACGGGTCTTGTAGACCAGGTCGTTGTCGTCGTTACGGACGATCGGGCGGTTGGTCGGCACGACCACCACGTCGATCTTGTAGATTTCGTAGAATTCAGCCGCTTCGGTCTCCGCCGTACCCGTCATTCCGGACAATTTGTGGTACATCCGGAAGTAGTTCTGGAGGGTCACGGTGGCGAAGGTCTGGGTAGCGGCCTCGACCTTCACATTTTCCTTGGCCTCAATGGCCTGGTGCAAGCCATCGGAGTAGCGACGTCCGGGAAGCACCCGGCCGGTCTGCTCGTCCACGATCATGACCTTGCCGTCCTGCACGATGTATTCGATTTCCTTCTCGAATACGGTATAGGCCTTTACCAGCTGGTTGATGGTATGGAGAAGTTCGGATTTTTCGGCAAAATCGCGGGCCAATTGGTCCTTTTTCGCCACCTTCCCTTCATCATCCAAGCTGGGATCGGTGTCGATTTTATTCAACTCTTCTCCTACATCCGGCAATACGAACAGGTTTGGATCTTCCCCCTGGGTGGTGATCAGGTCCCGTCCCTTGTCGGTCAGTTCGACCTGGTTGTTTTTCTCGTCGATGGTGAAGTACAGCTCATCGTCGACGATGTGCATATTCTTGCCCTTGTCCTGAAGGTAGAAGGCCTCGGTCTTGAGCATCGCGGATTTGACGCCGGGCTCGGAGAGGAACTTGATCAGGGACTTGTTGCGGGGCAGACCTTTGTGGGCCCGGAACAATTTCAAACCAGCATCCTTGGCCTTTTCCTTGTCCTCAGACTCGAGGTTGCGCTTGGCTTCGGTGATGCACTGGTTGACGAGGCGCTGCTGGGCGCGCATGAGTTTTTCTACCCGGGGCTTCAACGCGTGGTATTCCTGCTTGTCGCCCTGGGGAACGGGACCGGAAATGATCAACGGGGTCCGGGCCTCATCGATCAGTACGGAGTCGATCTCATCAATGATGGCGTAGTGGTGCGGCCGCTGTACGAGGTACTGCGGCTTCGTGGTCATATTGTCCCGGAGGTAGTCGAACCCAAATTCGTTGTTGGTGCCGTAGGTGACGTCCGCGAGGTAGGCCTTGCGGCGGGCATCGGTATTGGGTTCGTGGTTGTCGATACAGTCCACGGTGATGCCGTGGAATTCGAAGAGGGGAGCATTCCATTCGCAGTCCCGACGGGCCAGATAGTTGTTCACCGTGACGAGGTGAACACCTTTGCCCGTGAGGGCGTTGAGGTAGACCGGAAGGGTTGCAACCAGGGTTTTACCCTCCCCCGTCGCCATCTCCGCAATCTTACCCTGGTGCAGGACCACCCCGCCCATCAACTGGACGTCGTAGTGGACCATCGCCCATTCGATTTCTGCCCCTGCTGCCATCCACTTGTTCGACCAAACGGCCTGATTTCCCTGGATGGTCACATTAGACTTTTTCTCCGCCATCTCCTTGTCCCAATCCGTCGCTGTGACCCGAAGCTCCTTGTTCTCGGTCAGACGGCGGGCCGTTTCTTTCACCACAGCAAACGCTTCCGGAAGGATTTCCATCAGCACTTTTTCCAGCTTCTCATTCAGCTTCTTCCCAACTTTTTCTGCCTCCTCGTACAGCGTCTCAGAGGTGTGGGGATCGTCGGCGTCCTCAGCTTCCTGCTTCAAACGCTTGATTTCGGCTTCTTCGGCCGCGATATGGTCCTGAATGCGCTTCCGGAATTCATCAGAACGCGCACGCAGTTCGTCGTCGGTCAGTCCGGGAAGTTTCTTGTATTCAGCATTGACTTTGGTGGCGTAGGGGCGCAGGTCTTTCAGATCGCGCTCTTTTTTGTCCCCAAAAAGTTTAGATATGATTTTAAGCATAACGATTGCTGTGATTTCGAAGGAGTAAAATTAGTCAATATTTGGGAATGAAGGAGTTTTGACGGTCGTTTGGTAGTAGGATAACTGAAAAAACAGAACTCCGTTCAAAGGATGTCCTTGATGATCTCCAGAAAACCGGCGTGCACCTTTTCATTGGTAGCTACAATTTGCTTGCCAAAAACGAAATCGTCCCCACCTTTCCAGTCGGTTACGTGTCCTCCGGCTTCCCGCACGATGAATTCTCCGGCAGCGACATCCCACGGATTCAGCCCCATTTCGAAGAATCCGTCGATTCGGCCGCATGCAACCCACGCCAAATCAAGGGCCGCGGCTCCAAAGCGCCGAATTCCCCGGGACTCCGTCAGGATCTTTTGAATCACTGCCAAATAGTCACTCAAACTGTCATCTTTGACGTAGGGAAAGCCCGTCGCGAAGAGGCCAACGGAAAAGGAGGGCTTGTTGGAAACGTGGATGGGCTGGTCATTTCGGGTCGCTCCCGTGCCGATCTGGGCAAAGTAAAATTCCTCGCGGGGAATGTCGTAGATGATGCCCATTTCTGTCTGGCCGTTGTGTTGGAGGGCAAGGGAAATGCAGTAGGCGGGAATGTCGTGGATGAAATTGTTCGTGCCGTCCAGCGGATCGATGATGAATCGGAATTCGGCGTCGGCCCGCAGGTCGCCGCCCTCTTCGCGGATGAATCCGCAACCGGGAATGATTTGCTCACAACCGATGGTCAGTCGCTCCTCCGCCGTCCGGTCCACGTACGAAACCAGGTCGTTCGGCCCCCCTTTGTATTCAATGCGTTGCTCCGTAAACCCCCGCCGTTCCTCCCGAATAAATGCGCCGACCTCTCTCACCAGCGCTTTCAACGGTTCCGCAGCTTCCGAAATAATGCCCATGTAGCTTTAATTTCTCTAAAATTCGCAATTGTGGGCTGATATTTCAAGGAATCGGGCTGGTTTCACAAAATGATTATCTTCCCCCATGGCCCCAACCGAAACCTGTCCCTGCCGCCCGGACCGCCCCTATTCCTACTGCTGCGCCCCCTTTCACCTGGGAACGGCGCTCCCTGCCACGGCAGAAGAACTGATGCGCTCCCGGTACAGCGGATTTGTCAAGGCCTTCCCCGACTACCTCATGGCCACCACCCACACCAATTTATTGCCCCAGACCGACCGGTCTTCACTGCTCAACTTTGCCACGTCGGTCAAGTGGTTTCAACTGATCATCAAGGGGACGGAAGCGGGGAAAATGACGGATGCGACGGGCAAGGTGGAATTTCAGGCCTGGTTTGAGCAGGGGGGAAAACTGAATTGCATCTGGGAAAAGTCACACTTTGAGCGGGAAGAGGGGCGCTGGAAATACCATTCCGGCCAGCAAAAGGGGATGCCCCGCATCGGTCGCAACGATCCCTGTCCCTGCGGAAGCGGGAAAAAATACAAGAAATGCCACGGTTGAGGAATTGGGAAAGGGAAAATTGATCCGTTTCGCCTACTTCAATTTGTCACTGTGCACCCACCCGGCCGCAAACCGTTTCCGGTCTGGATCTGCCCCCGTCCCGTACGCAAAGTCCTCCTTCGGCGTGTCCAGCGCGATGACAAAGCTCCAGTTCTGGCCATCCCCCCCCTTTTTCTGCAAAGTCCGAATGAACGTCGCCCCCCGGTCAAAGACCGCGGACACATTGCCATTCAAATCTTCCTTGCCATCCTGGTCCAGGTCGATCCCGCCATCGTTCACCACTTCCGGCGCGATCCGCATTTGCACTGGCTCCTTCACCACCACCTGTTCCCGCAGGGTGCCCACCGGCGCCTGTTCGTCGCCCACGACCGCCACTTCCCACACCAAATCGTTCGATTTCCGCCCGTAATCGTAGTAGTAGCTCGACAGAACCAACAAATAATCGGCCCCGTAGGCGTCTTTGCGAACGATATAGCCAATCCCCGCCTTGTCGGCGTAAAAACGGGCCGCATAGCCACGGGACTCAAAGGTCGCCGGGTAGCTCAGCGTCGTATCGCCAATGGACAGGCGGAAATAAGCGCCGAGGTGGTACGCGGTCGAGCCATCGTAGATGGCGTCCAAATGCTGGTCGCCGTTCAGGTAAATGAAGTGGAAATCGTTGACCCAGGCATCGCTCGTCTCATCGTTGAACCACGTCCCCAGGCCTTCCTTGCGGACCATGTACATGACAACGTCCTTTTGGTTGAAAATTGGCGCCCCCAGCTTCCCCTTGGTCGTTTCCCAATCCACTTTTCCCTCTACAATGCGGGGAATCGTATCTTTTTGGGCGAACAGAGAAGTGGAAAAAAGGCCCCATGAAAAGACCAGTGCGAGAACAAAACGAAAGTGGGTCATAAAAGTGCGATTGACATTCAACAAAAGTAGCTTTCGGTTTAGAGAGCAAAATTCATTCCGAAAATAAACAAAAAAGCCCTTCACCGCAGTGAAAGGCTTCCTTTATTCTTGGATGAGGTGCATTAATCTTCAATCATGCTCTCGTCGCCGCTGTCTTCCTTGGGAGCGAAAATATCGCCGAGGTTGAACCAGTAGCTCAGGCGAAGCGAGAGGGTCGATCCGCGGAGGGCGTAGTCGAAATAATGCTCGGGGAATTCTTCGGGTGTTTCCTGCTCGGCCGGATCGAACGGCTGGTTCAGCACTTCCCACTCGGAGATATTGCCGCGGAAAATGCGACCCGTGCCCAGTCCCCACATCAACGTCGCGTTGATGATGCTGCCGTTGCCGGTCTCGAAGTCAAGTCCGGCACCCAACAGAATGGTGGGGAGAATCCGCTGGAGGTTCTGGTATTCGTGGCGGGTCCAGCTGCCGCCGGAATCGACCAGCATCGAAGGCGTCTTGACCACGGTGGAATCTTCGTTGGTGAAGTCGAGGCTGTGCCCGGCGATCACATTGAAGTAGGTGCTGCCTTCGCCCAGCGGAATGCGGTAGTGGACCGTCATCGGGATGGAGACCGCCGTGGCGGTCCGGTTGATTTCCGTAAAGGACAGTCCCTCGCGGCCGTCGGGGGCCGTCAGGTTGAGCTGCTTATAGCGGTAGGCGATCCCGATATGGGCGCGAATATTCTCATTGAAGCCGTAGAGGATGTCTACGCCCCCACTTACCGCCAGCCCGGGAGCGCTCGGCAGGTGGTACTGGCTCGTGTCCGAGACAATAAAATTGCTTCCGTAGGTCATGCCCCCGGAGATTCCAGGTCCAATGAACAATTGGGCGGAAGAAGTTCCCGCAGCCAATAAGAACAATGTCGTCAGAAGGGTGGTGAATCGTCGCTTCATATTTCAAATCCGGATTGCCGGTGAATATACACAAAAAAAGTCATTTTAATGCGCCACAGCGGGATTCCCAACGTAGGTTTTCCCACCTTCCAGCGCTTTCGTCACTACCGCGCCAGCCCCGATTACGGCTGCATCCCCAATCTCCAATCCAGGCAGCACAATGGCCCCCGTTCCGACTTCGACGCCTTCCCCCAACTGAACCGCACCACTGATGTTCGCGCCGGGGTGGATGGTGGAATACCCACCGACCACGACATCGTGGCCCACCGTCGCATTGAGATTGACCGTCGTGAAGGCTCCCAGCCGGATATTCGTCGTCAGGACCGCCCCCGCACAAATCACACAGCCCTGCCCCAGCTGCACATCTTCAGCCATCGGGACCGATGGATGTATCAAGGTCGCAGGGCGAAACCCCTCTTCAAGGTAACGCCCGGCAATTTTTTTCCGCAACGCCGGATCGCCCACGGCAGCCACAAAATGGACATTGCGCTCCAGGTGTTCGAATACCCAGGCATCATTGCCGAGGATGGGCAGCCCGCCCAGCTCTTTGGGGCCATTTTCTTCCTCCCCCACAAAGCCCAGAATTCGGTAAACGGGCTCGTTTCGGCCCACCGACTCGGCTTCCCGGTTGATTTCCCGGGCCAGCCACAACAATTCACGGGCAAAACCTCCCGTTCCTAAGAAAATCAAGTACTTCATGGTCAATCGTCGGTTGGTTGGTCAAAAAAGGGGTCAAGGCACCCGGTACAGCACCATGCGAATCGGTGTCCCCTGCTGGGAAACCGCTCTCTTCTCCTGCAAAAAAACAAAATCTTGGGCAGTTTTTTCCATTTGCTCCCACGAAATTCCCGCTTCTTTCACTGCAAACCAGCCATCCCACAGGACAATGCTGCCCGAAGGAAGCTCATCCCTGAGGATATGGCGCAGGTGGAGGGTCTCGGAAAATGGATCCCGCCCAAACGCCGTGCCCGTATACGGATGGCGCGCATAGACGTACGGAGCGGTCGAAATGGCATCGGCATGTTCCCGGGCCAGTTCGTGGAGGGTCAATTGGTCCTGGGTCAATTCAAAACGGTGGCGTTTCAGGGAGGCGTGGTTGGGAGTAAATAGAAAAACGACGGTGTAGAGGGGGATTGCATAAATGAAAAATAACCGCACCGGGGGCCATTTTCCCACCAATTCCCCCAGCAACTGAAGTCCCCTCAACGAAATCAACGCCGACAAGGGCACCAGGGCAATCATCACGCGGAGCAATCCCATCGAATGGGCCATCCCGGTCGCCCAGAACACAACATGGGCGCCAAAATAGGCCCCAAATGCACCCAGGACCAGCAGCCATTCGTCTCCATTGACATTGAGCCTGGGCAAAGGGCGACGCGCGGCATTCCCCAAGCGCTGAATTCCCGCTACGATCGAGGCTCCCCAACCCAGCCAGAACAAACCAAACAGCGGCACCCCCACCACGAACAAATAGTTCCGGAAAAAGTGCCCCCAATCGCCTTGGCCATAGTTGTCCGCCGTCGTGTCGTAGGGATTCTGGGTGAAGACCCATCCAAATTCGCCGTAGTACAACCCACCGATGAACGAATACAGCACCGTTCCCAGCGCCAACAAGCTCCCCAAAGCAACCAATTGCACAAAACTGATACCTCCCAGACGGTCCGCCCCATCGGATTGGCCCCGCAGGCGCCACCAGCGGACCAACGCAAACAGCGCGAAAACGGGCAGGATCAGGAAGCCTTCGGTCCGCACAAAGGGCAGAAAGCTGGCCGCAATGAAGGCCTTGGGATATTTTCCCTCCAGGGTCTCGGCCACCGACCAGCCCAGCAGCGCTGCAAACAGCGGCTCGGTCAGGCCGGAAAATTGGGCGAGGAAGACCAAGGGGGCCGCGACCACAAACAGGGGCGTCCATCCCTGGAGGTCGGGAATGAGCCGACGCGCGATGCGGGTCGCGGAGATCGCTGCGATCCCGATCATCAGGCAATTGAAAATTTTCATGCCGATCATGCCGCCGAAGGCGGCGGGCGCAGCGGCCAACAGGGTGAAAAAGGGCTTTCCCCAGTGGTCCAGCAACAACTCGGGGTGTTGGAAAGCGTAGGCGGCCATTTGGAAATGGCGTACGCTGTCGCCTGAATCGACGGTGCCATGAAAGGAGAACACGATGATGAGGCTGGCGATGAGCCAGCCCAGGAGCCCGTACCACGCCACGGCGGGACGGGACGGGATTTGGAGAAGCGATGCCCTCAAATTAGCCATGGGCCCGAGCGCGTTCGACAGCCTCCTCGATTTTCTTGTAGATATAGGCGCAGGGGACGAAGAAGGGCTTCTCCGTCACTTCGACGGTGAGGATACGTTGGTCGCGCTTGAAATCGTAGAAGGCCGTGACATTGTAGGCCGCGCTGTGCAAGGCTCCCTGATCGGCCTCGGGGAGGGCCATGTCCATTGCGGCGAGTCCCCGGCGGATTCCGGTCATCACGCTATCTGTAATTTCAGTGAAGGTTTTCTTTTCGCAGGCCATGAAGATGCAGTGTAAGTGAGAAGGGGGGTAGGAAAATGAAAAATGCGAAACCTTGGCCGGCCCCGCATTTTTCGGTAGAGAGAAGGCGATTTAGATCGTCATGATCTCGCCTTCTTTTTTCTTGAGGACTTCATCCACCTCAGCCGAGTACTTATCGGTCAATTTCTGAACGGCCTCTTCGCCTCGCTTCATCTGGTCTTCCGAGAACCCGTCTTCCTTCAGCTTTTTGATTTCGGAATTGGCGTCCCGCCGGTGGGTCCGGATGGAAACCTTGGCGTTTTCACCTTCTTCGCGGGCCTGCTTGACCAGGCCACGGCGACGTTCTTCCGTCAGCATGGGAATATTGATCCGGATGACCGAACCGTCGTTCTGGGGATTGAGCCCCAGGTTGGCGGCGATGATGGCCCGTTCAACATTGTGGAGAGAGGACCGGTCAAAGGGTTGCACCTTCAGGGTCCGGGCATCTTCGGCAACGATACTGGCCAACTGGTTGATCGGAGTCTGGGCTCCGTAGTACTCGACCCGGACGCCTTGCAGCATTACCGGGTTGGCTTTGCCCGCCCGAATTCCCAGCAATTCCTTCTCGAGGTGCTGAATGGATTTCTGCATGTCATCTTCACAAGCATCAACGATAAAGATGATGTCCTCTTCCATAATTTACTCTTAGTAGTGAACGGTAGTTTCAGGTTACCAACGTCCCGACAGTTTCACCCAAAACAATGCGTTTGAGGTTGCCAGGGATGTTTATGTTGAAAACAATTATAGGCAATTTATTCTCCTGACACAAGGTAAAGGCGGTCATGTCCATCACGTTCAAACGGTTCGAAAGGACGTCCTGGAACGATACTTTATCGAACATTACGGCGGATTCATCCTTCTCCGGATCGGCGTTGTACACCCCGTCTACACGGGTCCCTTTGAGGACGACGTCGGCGTCGATTTCAATGGAGCGGAGGGCCGCTGCGGTATCGGTCGTGAAGAAAGGATTGCCGGTGCCGGCCCCGAGGATGACGATCCGTCCCTTCTCGAGGTGGCGGCGGGCCCGCCGCCGGATATAGGGCTCGCAGACCGCCTTGATGTCCAGCGCGGACATCACGCGGGTCTTGGCGCCGATGCCTTCCAGCGCACTCTGCAACGCCATGGCGTTGATGACCGTGGCCAACATGCCCATGTAGTCGCCGTGGGCACGGTCCATCCCCTTCTCTTCGAGTTGGACGCCGCGGAAGATATTGCCTCCGCCGACGACCACTGCCACCTCAATGCCGAGGTCGCTGATTTCTTTGATCTCCTGGGCGTAGCTCATCAGCCGACTGGACTCGATCCCAAACCCTTTGGTTCCCTGCAAGGCTTCGCCGCTCAGTTTTAACAGTATCCGATTGTATTTCAAGGTTACTTCTGGTTGTAGGTGAAAAAGGAGTCAAAAAAAAGGAGAGGGGTTAACCTCTCCTTGAATATGTGTTTCGAAATCAGTTGGCTCCGAGCTGGAGTCGGGAGAAAGCCTTGACCTTCAGGTCGGGATTGGCTTCCTTCAAGTACTTGGCGATGGTTTTGGAAGTGTCCTTCACAAATTCCTGGTTCAGGAGCGTATTGTCCTTGAAGTACTTGTTCAACTTTCCGGTTGCGATCTTGTCGATGATGGCATCGGGCTTGCCAGCGGCACGGGCCTGCTCACGTCCGATTTCCATTTCGTGGTCGATGATTTCCTGGGCGACGCCGTCCTTGTCAATGGCGACGGGGTTCATGGCTGCGATTTGCATGGCCACGTCCTTGCCAATGGCTTCGATGTCGGCATTTCCGATTCCGTCGAAGGCAACGCCTACACCTACACGTCCACCGGGGTGGATATAGGTCACGACGCTCTCGGCTTCGAGGGCGGAGTATTTGCTGATGGTGAGTTTTTCACCAATCTTACCCATGTTGTCGGTCAGGATATCGCTGATGGAACGGCCATCGATCTCGGTAGCCAGCAGGCCTTCGAGGTTCTCGGGACGGGCACTGAAAGCAGCTTTAACGAGTTGCTCGCCAAGCCCCTTGAAGTCATCGTTCCGGGCGACGAAGTCCGTTTCGCAGTTGAGTTCGATGAGGGCAGCGTTGCCTCCCTCAGAATAAGCGAATACCGAACCTTCGTTGGCTTCGCGGTCAGAGCGCTTGGAAGAGACCTTCTGGCCCTTCTTGCGGAGAATTTCTACGGCTTTGTCAAAATCGCCGTCGGCTTCAACCAGTGCTTTCTTGCAGTCCATCATGCCGGCACCGGTGGCCTTGCGCAGCTCGTTTACTTGCTTTGCTGTGATTGCCATTTTTGCTGTATTCGATTTATGTGATCGAGTCTGATAAAATCGCGGCAAAGATACAATAAATCCCGGCTCCATACAATGGATTTGACCCCATGCCCTTTTTTCACCTTTAGAGGCCGTTTTTTCCGTCTCCCCTCCCCCTTTCAACCCCATTTTCTCCCTCCATCCCCATTTGATCTCCCCTTTTCCTTTTGGTATCTTTTCCCATGGTTTCCACTGCTCCCTCCTTCCCTCCGACCATGACCGGCCACTGGTTCACCGCCGGCGTCATCCCCATCACCCGCGACTTCATTGGCTGGCTGGAAAAGCACCAACGGGAGCTGGGAAACATCTTTTATGCGCCCCTCAAAAAACAAGGCCTGGTTGTCCTTTCCGAACCTGCCTACGTGCGGTATGTATTGCAGGAAAACAACCGGAACTACTACAAGAGCTTTGGCTACGAAATCCTCCAACTCTTCCTGGGGAACGGCCTCCTGACCAGTGACGGGGACTTTTGGCTCCGCCAGCGCCGCCTCGCCCAACCGGCTTTCCACCGCCGACGGTTGGCCGGCCTGGTCCATTTCATGTCCGAAGAAACCGCTGGCCTCGCCCAAAACTGGAAGGCCGCCGCCCAACACGGAGAGTCGATCGACCTCCTCCACGAGATGATGGAGGTCACCATGAAAATCGTCGCCCGGGCCCTGTTTTCCGCCAATGTCAACCACCACATCCCTACCATCAGCCACAACCTCGAACGGCTGAACAACTTCGCAATGACCCGGATCAAGTCTCCGATCCGCCCGCCGATGTGGATGCCCACCCTGCGGAACCTCGTGTTTCGGCAGACGTCGGAAGAAATCAACGATGTCCTTTTCCAGATCATCGAAGACCGCCGCCAGGACCCCAATCCGCCGGACGACCTGCTGACCATGCTGATGGAAGTGAAGGATGAGGAGACGGGGGAACAAATGAACAACCAGCAATTGCGGGACGAGTGCATGACCATCTTCGTGGCCGGCCACGAAACGACGGCCCTGGGCATGACCTGGCTCTTCACCGAACTCGCGCGGAATCCCGAAGTATGGGACCGGCTCCAGGCCGAACTCAAGGAAGTGCTGGATGGCCGTACGCCTACCCTTGAAGACATTCCCAACCTCAAGTATACGCGCATGGTGGTGGACGAGACGCTGCGGCTGTATCCTCCGGGGTGGATCATTGGGCGGAAAAACATCAAAGAAGACCATATTGGCGGGTATGACATCCCCGAAGACACCAATGTGCTGATGTTCACCTACGGCATCCACCGCCGTCCCGACCTCTGGGAACGTCCACTGGACTTTTGGCCGGGACGTTGGGAGACGGAGCAGGTCAAACAACTCCCGCGGATGGCCTACTTGCCCTTCGGCGGCGGACCAAGGCTCTGCATTGGCAACAATTTCGCCCTGATGGAAATGGTCATCATGGTCGCAGGACTGGCGCAAGCAGCTCGTCCGCAACTGCTAAACGAAGAAGAAATCGAATTGCAACCGCTGATCACCTTGCGGCCCAAACATACCATTTCGGTAAAATTGAATCCTGTCGGCTGAAATTGGAGCGGCCGATTGAATCGGCCCATGCGGTTTGCTAACATTGCACTATGACAGAATCACTGGCAAAGATCGAAGCCCTGGAGCCCATCGCCCGCCAACTGGAGCCCGGCCCCGACCTTCGTTTGGAATACCTTTCCCAGGTCAATCAACGGACCGAGGAATTTCTCGAAGCCATTCCCCATACCAAGGCCTACAATTGGCTGGAGGACAAGGGAGCGGGCTTGCTGAACCATCCCTTTGCCGAAGAACCCAATAACATTGAGCAGTTGCTGGATTGGTATGACCGCCACGTCAACCAACCTGGCCTGAATCCCGCCTCCGGCGGGCACCTCGCGTACATCCCCGGCGGCGGGCTCTACGCCTCCGCCCTCGGCGACTTCATCGCCGCCGTCACCAACCGCTACGCGGGCGTCTTCTTCGGCGGCCCCGGCGCGGTCCGCATGGAAAACATGTGCGTCCGTTGGTGTGCCGACCTGATCGGCTATCCCGAAGGTGCCGCGGGCGCCCTGCACTCGGGCGGCTCCATCGCCAACCTGTCCTGCATTGTCACGGCCCGCGACGCCCAGGGCATCAAGAGTGTCGACGTGCCCCGGGCGGTGATTTACCTGACCGAACAGGTCCACCACTGCGTCACCAAGGCCCTCCGCATCGCCGGACTGGGCGAATCCCATGTCCAATTCGTCCCCGTTGACGACCAGTTCCGAATGGACCCGGACGCCCTGGCCACGCTGATCCGGGCCGACAAGGCCGCAGGTCGGAAGCCGTTCCTCGTGGTCGCTTCGGCCGGCACAACCGATACCGGCGCCGTGGACCCCATCGACGAGATGGGCCGCATCTGTGAAGAGGAAGACCTTTGGTTCCACGTGGACGCCGCCTACGGTGGATTTTTCATCCTCTGCGAGGAAGGCCGCAAGGTCATCCACGGCATGGAGCGCGCCAATTCGGTCGTGATGGACCCGCACAAAAGCCTCTTTCTGCCCTACGGCATTGGCGTGGCGGTGGTCCGGGACGGCCAGGCGCTCGCCCAGAGCCACCAGTACACGGCGAATTATCTCCAGGATGCGCTGCAATTGACGGACGAAGCGAGCCCAGCGGACCTGAGTCCGGAATTGACGAAGCACTTCCGCGGGCTGCGGATGTGGCTGCCCCTGCAATTGCATGGGGTGGGTGTGTTTCGAGTGGCCGTGGAGGAAAAGCTGTGGCTGGCGCGGTATTTCTGGGAAAAGTTGCCGGAGCTGCCGCATATCGACCGGGGGCCCTTCCCGGACTTGTCGGTGGTGCTGTACCGCTTTACCCCGCCCGGCATCGATGCCAACGACTTCAACAACCAATTGATCAACCGCTGCCAGCACGATGGCCGGGTTTTCCTCAGCTCGACCCGCATCAACGGCGATACCTATCTCCGCATGGTTTCCCTCGCCTTCCGCACCCACCGCGACACGATTGAATTGTGCTTGCAGATGCTGCGGGAGAATGTCGAAGCCCTCGTGGAAGAGTTTGCAGCCAAATAACCGCAATTGGGGCTTGTTTTCGAGTCCTTTTGCCCGCCATTCCTTTTTCCCTAATTTGAATCCATGTCCGATCCGGTCCTCAAGGTTCAACAACTGTCCAAGGAGTATGTCCTGGGCCGCCAGCGTCCGCCGTCGCTGGGGCGGGACATTGCAACGTGGGGAAAGCGTTTGTTGAGAGGGGGACAACGGGCGAGGGGCAAAATCTTCCATGCCTTGAAGGAGGTGAGCTTCGAATTGGAGAGGGGGGATATTCTGGGGATCATCGGGCGAAATGGAGCGGGAAAAAGCACCCTGTTGAAGATTCTCGCGGAGGTAACCGCTCCGACGAGCGGCCGCATCGAGTTCAACGGGACTGTGACCTCCATCCTCGACATTGGCACCGGCTTTCACCCCGACCTCACCGGACGCCAAAACGTATTCCTCGCCGCCGCCCTCACCGGCATGGACAAGCAATTGGTGCGGGAACGTTTCGATGAAATCCACACCTTCAGTGGCATCGGCGAATACATAGACCAGCCAGTCAAGCACTATTCGAGCGGGATGTACCTGCGCCTCGCCTTTTCCGTCGCCTTCCACACCGAGATGGACATCCTGTTGCTGGACGAGGTCTTGTCCGTGGGCGACGTCGACTTTCGGCACCGCAGCACCCAGCGCATCAAGGAGATCGCCGAGCGGGGGACCACGATCCTCCTGGTCAGCCACGAACTGCCCGCCGTCCGTTCCATTTGCAACAAATGTCTGTTCCTCCACCGGGGAGAAGTTGTGGCCTTCGGCCCCACCCAGGAAATTGTGGACGATTATCTGCACCTCTTCTACGAGAAGGTCACCCGCCAGTACGAGGAACAGGACGACAAGAGCCTGATGGATGCCCGGAAAGAATCGGCGGAGGTAAAATACGAGGAGACGACGGTGCGGGGAATGGGAAAAAAGGAAGGGGAAGCCTTGTACATGGAGGATGGGATCGAAATTCTCATCGACTATACGATCAAGCAGCACCTGCCCACCTCTGAGATCCTGGTCAATATTTCCAATTACGCGGGCGGAATCCTGTTCGATTCCCGGGCCTACCGCCCGGGCTTTGAGTTTCCTCCCCAAGCCCCCGGCGATTACCAGACCATCATCCGCATTCCCCCCAACCTCCTCCACGCGGGCAGCTTTTTCGTCAATATCCTCTTCGCCACCCAGACCGAAGGCCTGCTGGAATTGCCCTACGCCAAACTGTTCAATGTGGAATTCAGTCCGTGGGAGAAAGATGCGAACTGGAACAAAACGCCCAAAGACCTTCCCCTGCGGCCCCGCCTCGAATGGGAAGTCCACCCCCGCTAGATCACTTCAACTCAAATCGCAAGCCCGCCTGCACACTCGGATAATACTTCCGGAAGGACCAAAGGTTAAAGCTGCGGTCGCGGAGCATATAGTTGATATTGGTTTGTCCGAAGAGGGAAAGCTGTGGGGTCAAGCCAATGTCAAGGCCCATGCCGCCCAATCCGCTGAGCTGGCTGCCCAGGCGGCTCCGAACCGATTCGGCCGTCGTACCGGGAGTGTTGCTGTTGAAGGTTTCGGTCACCCAGGTCCCCAATCCAATGTCATATTTCAACCCCGAACTCAGGTAAAGATTGACCTTGCGGTCCGGCATGAGGTCCAGCACGATTTCCGCGCTGGGGCCCAGATAGCGCCTGACCGAGTTGGACTCGATGTTCTCACTGGTCGATGAGCGACGGAGCATACTCCCCATGTGGGTATAATTCACCCCCCAATCGGAGGACCAGCGACGCGACCAACGTGTCCGGAACTTCCCTCCGACGATGATCGGAGTCTCATACTCCTCGCGGGTCCGGGGATACGCGGCATTGAGGAAGCCTTCGCTCTGGCTGATCCCGCCGCTGGTCAAATCGTCCTGGGTGAACGATTCAAAGTCCCGGAGCCCTCCCAAAGCCAGGGTGCCGAAGGGGCTGCTGCTGGTGACACTGGAGGCGAGCAAAGCGCTGTACCCACGGTCAGAACCCTCCGGTTCCTCACCGGGAGCCAGGGGGATTTCAATCATGACCGGCGCCAATTGCGTTTCTTCTTCCACCCGCATCGGCAACTCCGCTGCGGCCCAAGCATCAACAGACCGGGCGGTCAGTCCATCAACAGCCCGACGTTCCCGGAGTTGCGGAGCCGGGGAAGTATTCTTTTCAGGTTGCGGATCAGGGGTAAAATTGTTGGCAATCGGGAAAGTGGAATTCGGGGTAGTGGGGGGAATACACTTGTTCAGAGGTGTGTCGACGGACTCGGTGGCGGCCAGGTTCTCCTGGCCCTCGGTGGCAGGAACTTCCTCCATCGGGGAAGTCCGGCGCTCGTCCACCCGTGGGGCCACGGGCACAATTTCTTCGGTCTGGCCCGCCAGGCGGGTCGCTGCCGGCGCAGTGCCGCCGGAAGTATAGTTGAAGGCCGCCCAGGTGATCAGCACGGCGACACTCGCGGCGGCGGACCACCACACAAATGCCCGGCGACGGGCCACCTGCGGATGCAATTCGCGGACGATCTTGCGCCAGACGGCCGGCCGGGGCCGGTGGGCCAGGGCCCCCAGGGTCGTGGCCAGGAACCCAGCGCGGGAGTCGGAACCGACGTCCTGCTGGACCCGGTCCCAGACCTGGTCGCGGGGCTGGAATTCGAAGTCATCGAACTTGTCCCCAAGGAATCCGCTGTTGTCAGATGGCTCTTCCACGTACTTTTTGTTCTTCGTTTGCGATCATTTGGCGGAGCATGGCCCGCGCGCGGCTGTACTGCGATTTCGAGGTGCCGACCGAAATGCCGAGTTGTTCGGCGATTTCGGGGTGTTTGTAGCCCTCTACGGCGTAGAGGTTGAAAATGACGCGGTAACCGTCCGGCAGGCGTTGGACCATGTACATCAGGTCCCGGGCAGAAATTTCACTGAATACGTTGTCGGGAGCTTCCATGAAGAATTCCAAGCCCTCCATTTCGACCTGGAGCTGGAATTTTCGGTTTTTGCGGTAGGCCATCAGGGCGGTATTGAGGATGACCCGGCGGATCCAGGCCCCCAATTCGCCGCGTCCGGCGTAGGTATCCAGTTTTCGAAAGACCGTGACAAAGCCCTCTTGCAGGGTGTCCTCGGCTTCTGCCTCGGAAGATGCATAGCGCATGCAGAGCCCCATCATTTTGGGGGCATAGCGTTCGTACAGGGTACGTTGGTGCCGCAACGATCCGTCGAGACACCCAGCTATCAAGTCTGCTTCATCCATGCACGGGCTGTCGTTTGTGTCTTTGATGCAGTCTTTGCGAAAAGGGTTGCAGAGAAATTACATTTTTTTTGAGGGTGGGTGCAAATGGGGGATCGGAGAATGGGGACCGAAGGGCAATGAAGGAGCCTCCGGGGTCGGCGCGTCCACCTCAAGGGTCGGCTGGCGGGCCTCGCAAGTCGGCCCGCCTCCTTCGGACCTCGGCCCGTCCAGCTCCAAGGTTCTCTCTCCCGACCTTCCTGGTCGACTGGCCCACCTTTGGGGTCGGCCATTCTACCTCGAAGCTCGGCGCCCCCACCCTATAGCTCGGCGATTCCACCTCCGACCTCGGCGCGCCGACCTCGGAGGTCAGTGCCATTCACCTCGGAGGCCCCCCCTTCCTACCTGATAGGCTCCCTCCCCCACCTGTGAAGTAGGACCCGTTTGGCATTTTCATGGGTGATTCCAGCCCTCAAGGTCGGCGAGCGGAGCTTTTGGTCAAGTCAGCGGACCTTCGAGGGGGACTCCCCGACCTCCAGGGTGAACTGGCCGAGCTATGGGATGAGACAGCCGAGCTAACAGGCAGACTCCCCCACCTAAAAGGCAGGAGCGCCTACCTTCAAGGCGGGAGGGTCCACCTCGGAGGCAGGGTGGGGAGCCTTTCAGGCCCTTCTTTGGACATTCAGGAATCGACAATCCCCTTCGCAAGAAGCCCTTGTTCTCCGGCCAATTCCATCTTTTCCCATTCTCACTTGGATTCAGACTCCATTCCCGAACCCCTTTTTCCCGATATCCACATCCCTGCATTCAAATCCCCAGTTACTTTTCGTACCTTCTTCTTTGCCCAACCTCACCGCCATGAAGTATTTTTTCCTTAGTCTACTGCTCAGTTTGGCCTGTTTTCTTTCCGCTCAAACTCCTGAAATCGGGACCCGCAACCCAATTCAAAATCTCTCCCACCGCCTGGGAGGACCTCAATATCTATGTCAACAGTGGGAAATTGATCAATGTCACCCGGACCTTCCCGGGGAAGTGCATTTTGGTGCGGGGGAGACCTTACTGAAGGTCAAATCCATGAGTAACGCTTATCTCGACATTCTGTGGATAGACGGTGCCATGGCCGGTGAAAGCCAAAACCAGTCCTATTTCATCAAAGTAGGCTTTGGAGCGACCATGACCCCGAATGATATTCTCCAAGATAAAATGATCGTTGAAGCCGGTTAGGCTCTCGTCCACCCTGCCGCCCCCCCCTCCTTCTTCGATTCACCCAGATGCTCCAGAAACCCTGATTCCATATATTCAAATTTATCATACCTCCATCATGTCAAAACAATCATACTACCCTCTTCCCGTCTACAATTTTCGGGTTGAGATTGAAGGCGATTCCACGCCGATTGGCTTCTCCGAAGTATCGGGCCTCGCGATTGAGCACGAAGCCATGAGCTATACCGAAAGTTACAGCGGAGGGGGCCGAAAAGGTTCCGTTCAGGTGCACATGCTCGGCCAGCCCAAACCCGCCAGCATCACCATGAAGAAGGGCTTTGCCTCGCCAAACAGCATGAAAATCCTCCACGACTGGCTCGCCAGCGCCCAGGAATACAAACCTGCCAAAAAAGACATCACGGTCTCCATGTGCGATGAGAAAGGCGACTCGGTTATTCGGTGGAAAATCGTCGGTGCCTTTCCCACCAAACTCGAAATCCCAGGCTTCGATGCCAAGTCCAATGATGTGGCCGTAGGAACCTTGAGTCTCGACGCCGACGAGGTCAAACTCCTGACCTGATCTTTCCATGGCCCGGGTGCTCGAAAGCCACCTGGAGATGCCAATTAAAATCGACCGCCGTTCCTTTTCCGCCCAACTCAATGGGAGGAATTGGAACGGGCTTCCTTTCCCCCTTTTCCCGATATCCACATCCCCGCATTCAAATCCCCAGTTACTTTTCGTACCTTCTTCTTTGCCCAACCTCACCGCCATGAAGTATTTTTTCCTTAGCCTCCTGCTCAGTTCGGCCTGTTTTCTTTCCGCTCAAACTCCTGAAATCGGCACCCACCAACGGGAATCGGAGTACTACCAGCAATTCGATCTGGAAACGGAAGCGGAATGGGACCAGCTCCGGCGGCAAACCGATGTCCCGGACGTGAACCGCGGACGCTCAGGCTGCACTTTGGAGAAAGACGTCTACGGTTGGCACCCCTACTGGATTGGATCGGCGTACAACAATTACGATTGGGACAACCTCTCCACCCTTTCCTATTTCTCCTACGAAGTCAATCCCGCCACCGGCAATTACAATTCGATCCACAGTTGGCGGACGTCGAACGCCATCACCACGGCCCAGGCCAATGGTGTGCGGGTGGAATTGTGCGTGACCAATTTCGGCGGGACCAACAATACGACGTTCCTTACCAACCCCACCGCACGGCAAACCCTCATCGACAGCCTCATTTCCCTGGTCGCCTTCCGCAATGCCGACGGCGTCAACATCGACTTCGAAGGCGTCCCCGGCTCCCAGCGCAACAATTACACGACCTTTCTCCAGGACCTTTCCACTCAATTAAAGGCTGCGCGTCCCGGGGCGACGCTCTCCATGGCCCTGTTCGCGGTGGACTGGAACAATGTATTCGACATCCCCAATCTGGTGGGCTACGTGGACCAGTTCATCATCATGGGCTACGATTACTATTACTCGGGAAGCAGCGATGCCGGCCCTACTGCGCCTTTGTACAGCGGGTCGATCTGGTGGGCCTTCAACCTCAAACGGACCGTCCTCTACTACCTCAACGAAGGCGTTCCCTCGAACCAATTGCTGGTCGGGCTGCCCTATTTTGGGATGGAGTGGAATACAGCCGCCAATACCTATCCGTCGACCAATACCGGGTATATCAGCGCCCGGACCTTTGCCTACGCCGAGAACAATTACCAGGGGACCTACCCGCGGACCTACGACGAGCACAGCCAATCGGTGGCCTATATCTTCCAGTCGGGGGGATTGTGGCGGCAAAGTTGGGTGGATGACGAGGAAAGTCTGGGGGAAAAAATGGATCTGGTGCGGCACCACGACCTGGGGGGCATTGGGATCTGGGCTTTAGGGTACGACAATGGGCGGACGGAGTTGTGGAATGCAATCGAGGAACGCTTCAGCGATTGTGCGGTGCCCTATTGCTCGGATACCTTGTACGACACGGGCGGGCCGCTGGGCAATTACCGGAACAACGAGGACTATACCTTTACCATTCAAAGTCCCGCGGGGCAATCGGTGACGGCCACTTTCCTTTCATTTGACCTCGAAACCAACTTCGACTACCTCTACGTCTACGACGGCCCGACGACCGCCGCTCCCTTGCTCGGCCAATTCGACGGCAATGTCCCTCCGGGCCCCTTTACCTCCACCGGCGACGCGCTCACCTTCCGCTTTGATTCCGACGGAGCCACCCTCGCCGCCGGCTGGGAACTCGCCTGGGAATGCGACGGCCCCGCGGTCTACGGGGACACAATCCGCCTCGACCGCAACGACTCCGCCTTCATCGACTGTGGCCGCCCCTACCACGTCTTCTACGACAGCGATGCTAGTGCCGGCGACTACGGCGCCAACGAGGACCACACAATGACCTTCTGCGCCTCCGATCCCACCCAAGCGGTCCTGATGCGCTTCAATATGCTCACCGCGCCCATCCAACTCGACCTCAAATCCACGGTCCAGGGCAACGATTACCTCTCCGTCTGGGACGGCCCCGACACCTCCGCCAACCTCGTGGCGCGCTATACCGGCTCCACTTCGAATTATCCCCAACCCGGCTCCGTCGTTTCTTCCGGCCAATGTCTCACGGCCCATTTTGAGAGCGACGCCTTCCTCAATGGGCAGGGCTGGGAAGGCACGCTGCGGTGTGTGGCTCCGCCGACCGATTTGGGTACCTTTACGGCTTCGAATGCGAATCCGCTCACCTTCGAAGACACCGGCGGCAGCAGCAACTACGGCAACAACGAACGGTACCGGGTGACTTACTGTCCGGATGCGACCGCCCAATCCCTGGGGCAGGTGGTGTACGCGGATTTCGGGGAAGTGGAACTGGAACAGAACTACGACTACCTGCATGTCTACGACGGCCCGGATGTGACGAGTCGCTTGATTGGGACCTTTACGGGGAACGATACGAGCTGGAATGACTTGCAGGTGATCAAGGCGACGCAGGGGAATGCCTCGGGGTGCCTGACCTTTGCGTTTACGTCGGATGGCGCGACCACCGCCAGCGGGTGGTCGGCCCTGATGAGCAGCGGCATTCCGCGGCGGCCCTACGGAAGCGATTCCTGTGGGGACGCGACGCTCATCAACGAGGCGAACGTCCCGTATGCGGGCAGCACGACCCTCGCCCGGGGCCTGCCGGGCAATCCCGATCCGCCCCTGAACATTTCCCTGGCCAGTCTTCCCGAATGCTCCGGCGCCAACACGATTACCCGTCTCGAAAACACGATTTGGTATACATTTTCGACACCCTCGACCATTTGCCCTTCCTCTCAAATCGACCTGCAATTGGAGAATATTGCCTGCCAGAACTCGATCCCGGCCGGCAATGGCGCCCAGCTGATGATTTATGAGGCCAGCTCCTGCCAAAATGGAGCCGCCTGGGGCAATCCGATTTACTGCTCGGACAAGTTGTTGCAGAGCTTCCCCGTGAACATCGCGGGCCTGCTCCAACCGTCGCGTACCTATTATATCCTGATCGATGGCTTTGCGGGCCAGCATTGCAACCTCGACCTCATCCTCACCGGCGACATCAACGGGTGCATTCTGCCGATTGCGTTGGTGGATTTTGCGGGAGAAATGGGAGAAGAAGCGGTGGAATTGACCTGGGAAACGGCGGAGGAGCGGAACAATGTGGGCTTCTTTGTGCAGCGGGGCATGATGGTGGACGGCCAATTGGAGTTTGGGGACCTGGGCTTTGTGGACAGTGCGCCCAATGTCAATGGGGCTGGGCAGTATGCCTATTCGGATCCCGGCTATCGCCGGGGCCAGAGCAATTTTTACCGGCTCCGGCAGCTGGACGCTGACGGGACGTCCCATTTCCACCGGGTGGTGGAAGTACGCGATGGACCGGGCGGTCTGCGCGTGTATCCGAACCCAACCTCGGGCGAGGTCATGTTCGAGCTCGGAGGTGTAGCAGGCGACTGGGCGGTGGTGGAGGTCTGGGACGTGCAGGGCCGACTGGTGAAGGAGTTCTTGTGGGAAGCATTGCCCTACCGGCTGGACATCGGTGACCTGCGCCCGGCCATGTACCTGTACCGGATCAGCAATGGCGGCCAATCCTGGACGGGGCGACTGATCCGGGAATAGACCATTTTCTCCTTCAACCGACTCCCTCCCGACGTTTGCCTTTCCCCTGGCATTTTGTCCCCTCCTGTGGCACCTTTTTTGCTCCGAAACCCGTACTATTTCGTAACTGTATCATTAAGATCGCCTCATGAGAAAACTGAATTTGATGCCCCTTTGGCTTGCGTTGTCCATCTGCTTTCTCCCTTCTCTCCTCCCCGCCCAATTCGATCTGGTCTGGGGCGAGGAACAACGGGTGGCCACCAAAAGCCTGGTGATTGCCGTGCCCGGGACCATTGGCGAAGACACCTACGTGGTCACGGGGGAGGGCGGTTTCCTGTCCACCACCTACAACCGGCGGTTGGAAATTCACCAGTTGGGGCCCGATATGCAGACCAAGCAGAAGAAGGCCATCGACCTCGGGGGGACCGGATCTCTGTACGAACTCGAAGACGTCGTCCTCTTTGGCGGCGAATTGTTGGTGTTCTCGACCTACCGGGATTTCCGGAAGGACATCAAATACCTGTACGCTCAGGCGCTTGATCCCAAGACGTTGGCCGGGAAGGGAGAGCGGATGGAACTGTTTGCCCTGCCCTATACAAACGGCCGCAGCCAGGCCACTTTCGACCTGAAATTTTCCCGCGACAGTTCCCATATCATGATCATTGCGGATCAATTTATGGGGCGGAATGCACCCGAGAAGTTCTTCCTGAAGGTGTTTCGGGAGGGGATGGAAATGGCGTGGGAAAAAGAGGTGCAATTGGAGACGGAAGAAAAGCTGTTCTCACCGGAAGATTGGATCGTGGACAAAGAAGGGAATGTTCATTTGGTGGGGATTTTGTTTCAGGACCGGCGGAAATACAAGCGCCGGGGCGACCCGAACTATACCTATCAGCTGTTGAGTTGGTTGGAGAATGGAGAATTGGAGGAAGAACGGACGATCAGCCTCGGCGAAGAATTCATCACGGACCTCCGCATCGAGGTGGCGCCGAACCTGGACCTGATTGCCTCGGGATTTTATTCGCCACAAGGGACTTTCAGTGTCAATGGGGCCTTCTATATGCGCATTGACGGGCGGACGGGCGAGGTGCTTTCCCGATCCACGCGGGAATTTGAGCTGGATTTCATCACGGCTTACTTCTCGGAGCGCCAGGAACGCAAAGCTGCGCGTAAAGAAGCCCGCGGCCGGGACCAGGAACTCTACGAATACGATATCCGCGACTTGATTCCGCGGGGTGACGGCGGCTCCGTCCTCGTCGCCGAACAGTATTTTGTACGCGTGGTCACGCGCTTCGATCCCCGGACCGGTCAGGCCATCACCGATTACTATTACCACTACAACGACCTCATCGTGGTCAGCATCGCCCCCAATGGCGACATCGAATGGGCGAGCAAGGTGCCCAAGCGCCAGGTCTCCATCAACGACGGCGGCTATTATTCCAGCGCCGCCCAGATGATCACCAATGGCAATCTCTTCTTCATCTACAACGACCACATCGACAACCTCACGGCCGACGGCAAGGTCCAACGCTTCCGCAATTTCTCGTTGCGGGACCGGAAAGGCGTGGTGGTGGTGGCCGGCGTGGACATCGAAGGCAATGTCATCCGGGAGAGCTTGTTGTCGAACAAAGAAATCGACGCGATCACGCGCCCCAAATCGTGCAAGCAGCTCAGCTCGAACGAAATGTTCCTGTTTGCGCGGCGTCGCAAGACGCGGCAGTTTGGGAAGATTGTGTTTTGATGAAAGGAGGATTTAGAGGCGCTGGTTACGGTTTTTCACGACATCGTATACCGAAACGCCATTGGCCACAGCGTAATCTGCCAACCGGGAATCCGATGTGATCAACAGCTCACATTGTAGGGAGTGCTTTAACAATAGAGAATCGGTGATGCCGAGGTCATACAGGACATTGAAATCAGTCATCGCCTCAGAGGTAGCCAGAAATTGCTCCGTGGTTTCTTCCGTCATCTTTTTCAACATGAACAGGTAACGGTCCTTTTGAGCCCCGCGGAATCCATTGAGGAGATTGTCTGCCTCAGTCCACACATTGGGAATAATGACAAGACTTTCCAAGGAACCGATTACTTCGGCCAACCGGTAAAAATCACTTTCGTTGTAAATCGAGGTCCGTCGATGTTGATTGATGAGGTGTGGGTCCATTGATCCAATGAGGAAGACGACCAATGTGTTGGTATCAATTAGCTTCACCGCGCATTGAACAGGTAAAAGCCCTGGACCTGTTGGTTGGAGTCGATTTTGAGGCGCTTGTAGACCCTTTCGTATTCCGGAAGAAAAAAGCTCCCTCCTCCATTGGCGGCAACCTTATTCTGTTGAAGGGCGTGACGAATAACTAAAAAGGAAACCACAACATCCCACAGGTCTTCTTCCTCTTGAAATACCGCCTGCTCCAGTCTAAAATCTGGTTCGGGAACTTCGGTGAGTTCACTCAAATGGTCCCGGGCCGTATCAAGTAAGTCTTTGAGTTTCATTTTTAATCGCGATTGGGGTGAATCTACATGGATTCAAAAATTGATTCTCCTTTAAATATAAAGGATTTTTCCCACTCCTGAGGTGCAAACCCAGGACTGAATGTAGCTGCACTGGCGTCGCAAGACGCGGCAATTTGGGAAGATTGTGTTTTGATCAATCGCGGCTTCCGGTCCGGAAGCCAATGCGGTTCGGATTGCTGGACATGAGGTCCTCGCGGTCCGCGTTGAACTCTTCGACGTCCGCCAGAGTCAGGGTCTCGAGCATCTCGGGGGTCCGGTCTTCGGAATCCATCGACGCGAGGCGCAGGTGCTGGTTTTTGACCGCTTCTTCGACGACTTTTCGCACCGCCCGCGCATTCCCAAAGTACTTGTCTTTGTTCTGGTAGCAGTGGCTGAAATAGCTCTTGAGGTGGGCGGCCGCCGAGGGATCGGCGGAGAGCCCTTCCGTCTTGAGCATCGCAAAGGCGATCTGCAACAAGGCCTCCGGCTCGTAATCGGCGAACTTGAGGTGCTTGTCGAAGCGGGACTTGAGTCCGGGATTGGAGGCCAGGAACTGGTCCATGTTTTCGGGGTACCCCGCGACGATCACGATGAAGCTGCCGCGGTTGTCCTCCATCCGTTTGAGGATGGTTTCGATGGCCTCCCGGCCAAAATCTTTGCCCTGACCGCCCTGGGTCAGGGAATAGGCCTCGTCGATGAAGAGGACTCCGCCCAAAGCGGCATCGACCTGCTGGGCGGTTTTGATGGCCGTCTGGCCCACGTAGCCGCCGACAAGGGAGGCGCGGTCCACCTCGAGGATATGGCCGCGTTCCAGGATGCCGAGGGCCTTGAAAATCTTGGCCAGGATGCGGGCGACCGTGGTTTTGCCCGTGCCGGGATTGCCGGTGAAGACGGTGTGGAGGGAAAAGTTATTCATGACATCTTTTCCGATCTCGCGGTAGAACCGCACGAGCTTCACCAGTTCGGAGATTTCCTGTTTGACCTCATCCAAGCCAACCATCGAGTTCAATTCCCCCATCGCCTCCATCAACAATTCCTGGTCGACCGGAAGTTCCAACGTCTTTTTGTCCCGCTTCCCGAAGACCTTTTCCAAGTCCTCCAGCTTGATCAGCGACAATTCCTCCTCCGTCAATTCCGAAGCGTCCTTTTCCCGAATCACCCGCAGGCCCATGTTCATTTTGGACTCGTCGATGATGCCGTTGACGTAGCGGGCGTTGCCGAAGCTGCGCTCCCGGTTCCGGTAGGCTTCCACCAAGCGCTCGAACAGAAAGGTTTTGCTGTCCTCGGTCATGGTCACGCCCCGCTTGTCCATCGCAAACAATGCGATCTCGGACAGCTCCTGGGGCGTATAATCGGGGAACTCGTAGTTCATGTTGAAGCGGGAGCGGAGACCGGGATTCGATTCGAGGAAGGTCTCCATCTCATCGGGATAGCCCGCCACCAGTACCGCGATGTTGTTGGTGCCATCGGACATTTCCTTGATCAGGATTTCGATGACCTCGCGGCCGTAGTCCTTGTGGTCCTCCTTGCTCCGGGCGAGGGCGTAGGCTTCATCGATGAACAGGACCCCACCGGCTGCCTTTTTGATCGCTTCCTTGACTTTGGGAGCGGTCTGGCCAATGAATTCACCAACGAGGTCGGAGCGGTCGACTTCGTGGACATGGCCCTTGTCGAGCAGGCCCATCTTGTGGTAAATCTTGCCGAGCATTTTGGCCACTGTCGTTTTGCCCGTGCCAGGATTGCCGGTGAAAACGGCGTGGAGGCTGATGCGTTGGGCTTCTTCAAAGCCCTTTTCCTCGCGGAGCTTGAGGAAATTGAGGTATTCGGTATAGTCGCGGACCTTGGTCTTGATGGTGCCAAGTCCGATGAGCGCATCGAGTTCGCCCATCAATTCTTCCAGGCTCAATTCTTCTTTGATGGAAGCGTCGACAGGGGTTCCGGCGCTGGGCAGGACGGCGGGATTTTCGCCTTCCTGGAAGCCTTCGCCCACTTCAAAGGGCACAATGGCCACCAGTTGTTCCATGAAGACGATCTCCACGGAATAGTTGTCGTTGAACCAGGTGCCGCGGTGTTCAGAGCCCCAACCCGAGCAAATTTCGACTTCTTCTTGCGAGGCAAAGACTTGAATGAGCTCGACGGAGCGGCCCTTGAGTTGGCGGGCGTCGTTGTAGAAATTGAAAACGACCTCGGCGTACCAATCTACGTCGCGGACGCGGTTGAGGAGGGTGAGCTGGCCCCAAACGTAGCGGGTGTCCTTCTTATCGAAGCGGGTATAGTAGCGGCGGCTGCGCTTGGTGGGCAGCGTGGCCGGGCCTTCGAAGAGTTTGAGCGATTTGAGGGAAAAATAGGGATTGGAAACCGGAGAAACGGGTCCGCGATCTTCCACATAAAATTTGCGGGTGGCGACCACTTCGCCATCCATCAGGGCTTCCCAGAGGTATTTTCCCCGCTTCCAAAACGATCCAGGCTTCGAATTTCCCCATCCCTCCCGCAGGAAAAAGATGTTTTCCGTGGCCTTGATTTCCTTCTCCAATTTGATTTGGCACACCTGATCCGCCCGACTCCCCATCTTTTCATCCAATCTGAAGCACCGCAACTGAATTTCCACCTTCCAATCCTCCTCGTCGAAGAGTTTGTTGAAGAATGAGAATTCGGCGTAGAGATAGGTGGTTTCTTTGGATTCAAACACCTGTCGGTACTTCTTTTTCCCGTCTGCCAACCATTCCGTCGATCCGTACACCAACAAATCTTTGAATTTGTAAGCGACAAAATCGGGTCCTTTTTCCAGGCTCATAAATTCCGTCTTTCAATTTCAAATACAGGGTCAAATTTAATGAAAAAAAGGGGAGGGGAGGGGGTGAAAAACGCATCGAATCAGGGGAAGGGAAAAGTCAGGAAAATCAGGGCCTTGTCTATTTTATTCAACATTTGGCTGTGCATATCCTCCTTTAAGATGCCGTCCAAATGCGCTATTTTTGAAAATTGGAGGAGTTTCCCCATTGCCAGGCGAGCTCCTCGTACGGAATGCAGTGTTACGATTTGAAGGACAAAGAACCTGAATATGGCAGAAAACCAAACGTTTAAATACGACGAGAGTTCCATCCAGTCCCTGGACCCGCTGGAGCATATCCGCCTCCGACCGGGGATGTACATCGGTAAATTGGGAGACGGATCCTCTCCCGACGACGGCATCTATATTTTGCTCAAAGAAATCCTCGACAACTCCATCGACGAATTCATGATGGGCGTGGGCAAGACCATCGAGGTTTCGGTCACCCAACACAAGGTCCGGGTGCGCGATTACGGGCGGGGCATTCCGCTCGGCAAGGTCATCGACTGTGTCTCCCAGATCAATACGGGCGGTAAATTCGACTCGAAATCCTTCCAAAAATCCATTGGTCTCAACGGGGTCGGTACCAAGGCCGTGAACGCCTTGTCGTCCAATTTCCTCGTCCAGGCCTACCGGGAAGGCAAAACCAAACTCGCCGAATTTGAGCGCGGACAAATCACGAACGATCAGCCGATCGTCGAAAATACCATGCGCCACGGGACCCTGACGGTCTTCACTCCCGACGAGACCATCTTCAAGAACTACAAGTTCAACCCCGACTTCGTCGAGAACCTCATCCGGAACTATGTGTTCCTGAACCGTGGCCTGACCATCGTCTTCAACGGGAAGAAATACTTCTCTCAAAATGGCCTGAAGGACCTCATCGAGTACCATACGGAAGAAACCGAGCGCCGCTATCCGGTCATCCATTTCATGGAAGACGAGATCGAGGTGGCCCTGACCCACGGCAGCACCTACGGTGAACAGTACTATACCTTCGTCAACGGTCAGAACACGACCCAGGGCGGTACCCACCAGCAGGCGCTGCGGGAAGCCATCGTCAAGACGGTCCGCGAATTCTTCGACAAGAAATTCGACGCCACAGACATCCGCGCGTCGATCATCGGGGCGCTGGCGATCCGTGTGCAGGAGCCGGTCTTCGAATCGCAGACGAAGACCAAGCTGGGCTCGACGCATACCGAGCCGGGCGGCAAGGGCCGCGTCATCCGGACCTGGATCAACGAGGTGGTCAAGCGGAAGCTGGACAACTACCTGCACAAGCACAAGGATGTCGCTGAAGCCTTACTGAAGCGGATCAAGCAGAGCGAACGCGAGCGCAAGGACATCGCCGGCATACGGAAGCTCGCCAATGAGCGCGCCCGCAAAGCCAACCTCCACAACAAGAAACTCCGCGATTGCCGGATCCATTACAATACGAACAAGGACAAGGCCGGCGAGACGATGATCTTCATCACGGAGGGTGACTCCGCCTCCGGTTCCATTACCAAAGCGCGGAATCCTTCCACCCAGGCCGTTTTTTCCCTCAAGGGAAAACCCCTCAACTCCTTCGGTCTGACCAAGAAGATTGTCTACGAAAACGAAGAATTCAACCTGCTCCAACACGCCCTGAACATCGAGGACGGGATTGACGGGCTGCGGTACCACAAGATCATCATCGCGACGGATGCCGACGTGGACGGGATGCACATTCGCCTGTTGCTCCTGACCTTTTTCCTCCAATTCTTCCCCGAACTCGTCCGCCAGGGGCACGTTTATATCCTCCAAACGCCTTTGTTTCGGGTGCGGAACAAAAAGGAGACAATCTATTGCTATGACGAAGGGGAAAAACGACGGGCAATGAGAAAGCTGGGCAAAAACCCGGAAATCACCCGCTTTAAGGGCCTTGGTGAGATCAGTCCGGACGAATTTGAGGCGTTCATTGGCGATGAAATGCGTCTGGAGCCGGTGATCATCAAGAAAGACAGCACCATTGGAGAATTGCTGGGGTACTACATGGGAAAAAACACCCCGACCCGGCAGAAACACATCATTTCCAACCTGCGGGTGGAACGGGACGTCGTCGAAGAGGTCGCCTGATATTCCCCCGAACCATTGAAACTACTGGCAGCGAATGGCAGAGAGTGAAGCAAATCAAAACGACAACGCCATGGAGGGTACGGTTCCCGTATCTGGCATGTACGAGAACTGGTTCCTTGATTATGCGTCGTATGTAATCCTCGACCGGGCGGTCCCGTATATCGAAGACGGGCTCAAGCCCGTCCAGCGGCGGATTCTCCACGCAATGAAGGAACTGGACGATGGCCGCTACAACAAGGTGGCCAATATCATTGGATCGACGATGCAGTTCCACCCGCACGGGGACGCCGCCATCGGCGACGCCATCGTGAACCTGGGCCAAAAGGACCTCCTCATCGACACCCAGGGCAACTGGGGCAATACCTTGACGGGAGACGGTGCGGCCGCCCCCCGTTACATTGAAGCGCGCCTGTCCAAGTTTGCGCTGGAAGTGGCCTTCAACCCCAAAACGACGAACTGGCAACTGTCCTACGACGGGCGGAAAAACGAGCCGGTCACCCTTCCGATGAAATTTCCCCTGGTCCTCGCCCAGGGCGTTGAAGGAATCGCGGTCGGCCTGTCGACCAAAATCATGCCGCACAACTTCAACGAGTTGTGTGATGCGTCGATTGCGTACCTGAAAGGGCGCTCCTTCAAGCTGTTCCCGGATTTTCCGGCGGGTGGCATGGTGGACGTGGAGAACTACAACTATGGCGAACGGGGCGGCAAGATCCGTGTCCGGGCGAAAATCGAAGAGGTGGACAAGAAAACGGTGAAGATCACGGAATTGCCCTACGGGCAGACCACGACCTCGCTCATCGATTCCATCCTCAAGGCCAACGACAAGGGCAAAATCAAGATCAAAAAGATCGACGACAATACGGCGCGAAACGTCGAGATCATTGTCCATTTGCCCTCCAACATCAGCCCCGCCATCGCCATTGACGCGCTCTACGCCTTCACCAATTGCGAGGTGTCCATTTCCCCGAACTGCTGCATCATCATCGAAGAAAAGCCTGTCTTCACCGATGTGCGGACGGTACTGAAGATTTGCACGGACCAAACCAAGGAACTGCTGCGGCGGGAATTGGAGATTCGGAAGGGGGAACTGGAAGACAAATTGCACATGTCGTCCCTGGAGAAAATCTTCATCGAGAACCGGATTTACCGGGACATCGAGGAAGAGGAGACCTGGGAAGGGGTGATCGAAGCCATTGACCGGGGATTGGAGCCGTTCAAACCGCTCCTGTACCGGGAAGTCACCCGCGACGATATCATCCGCCTGACCGAGATCAAGATCAAGCGGATTTCGAAATTTGACTCCTTCAAGGCCGACGAGCATATCCGAAGCCTCGAAGAAGAACTGAAGCAGGTCTTGCACGACCTCGCCCACCTGATTGACTATACGATCGCCTATTACGAGCGGCTGATCAAGAAATACGGCCAGGGCCGGGAGCGCCGCACGGAAATCCGCACCTTCGAGACAATCAACGCGACCCAGGTCGCGGTCAACAATGCCAAGTTGTACGTCGATCGGGTCGGTGGATTTATCGGAACCGGCCTGAAAAAGGCTGAATTCGTCTGCGATTGCTCCGACATCGACGACGTGATTGCCTTCCGCAAGGACGGCAGCATGAAGGTCGTACGGGTTTCCGACAAAGAATTCATTGGCAAGAACATCATCCACCTGGACGTATGGAAGCGCGGCGACGAGCGCATGACGTACAACATGGTCTACACGGATGGCAAGGACAAACGGACCTACGTGAAGCGCTTTCACGTGAAGTCTATTACTCGAGACCGCCAATACTTCCTCACCAAGGGCAAGGTCGCCGGTCGCGTCCTTTATTTCACCGCCAACCCCCACGGAGAAGCCGAAACGGTGACGGTCAAGATGAAGCCGGGCAACAATCTCCGGCGCAAGGTCTTCGACTACGACTTCGCCGAGTTGGACATCAAGGGCCGGGCCGCAGGCGGCAACCTACTGACCAAACATCCCGTCAACAAGGTCGAGTTCAAGAGCAAAGGCATCTCGACGCTGGGCGGCATCGACATCTGGTTCGACGACAATGTGAAGCGCCTGAACACCGACGGCATCGGCCAATTGCTGGGTTCCTTCATGGCGGATGACCGCGTGCTGGTGCTGTACAGCGACGGCAGCTACGAGCTGACGACCTACGAATTGACGAACCGCTACGAAGGGAAGGGCAAGATCGTTGAGATCACGCGGCTGGCGGAGGATACGGTGGTGAGTGCGATTCACCAGGACGGCGATTCCGGCCGGGTCTACGTGAAGCGCTTCCAGATCGAGACGAGCACGGCGGACAAGAAGTACACCTACATCAATGAGAGCCCCGGCTCGAAGTTGCTGTTTGTGACGGCCAAGCCCGGGCCGGTTGCCCTGATCAAATTCAGTCGCAAGACGTTGGAGGATGAGTCCATCGTCCTGGAGGAATTCATCGATGTGAAGGGCTGGCGGGCAATCGGAAATAAATTGACCGACGAGCGCATTCGCAAAGTTGAGATGACCTCTTTCCGCGAACCTGTTCCCGAAGTTGAGCCTGAAGTAGCGGCAGAGGAAGGTGAATTTGTTCCGAAAGATCCCAACGACATTCCCTTTGAAGTGGTCGATACCCGCGAGGAAGAAGACAACCCAAAGGGCGAGCAGGGGACATTGTTCTAATTCCCCCCAATCCCATAAATAACCCCGATCATTCTCCTGGAGACGATCGGGGCTTTCTATTTAAATATTCGGTGTAGTGGCATAAAAAAAGGGCGGAGGCTGTCATTCTCCACCCGATTACCGGTTCAGTTTTGATGTTATGGTGCTCAATCGATATAGTTGAAACGACGGATAGGCTAATAGAAAAAAAAGGGGGGGGAATCGGGGTTGTTGAGTAAATGCTTCGATTACTTTGTTGAATTCGCACTGGACTTTGCGTTCGACTCGTCGGGAAAAAATTTGAAACTCAGTGTAACAGAAATGGACGAGGCGATAGAAAGGATCGTTAGATATTACGATTCCCTTTTCCCTTTGATCAATGATATACTTTTAATTTGGGGAGTGAAATGTGAAATGAATTGAAACTTACCAAAGTTAATTGTATTTTAACCTTGGTAATTGGACATAATCCAAGTCGAATCAACATTATTTGTTCCCAAAGTTGAAGGGCATAGAACTATACAGGCTTATTCAAACGCTTACTCCGGCGAGGAAGCGGAACCTCAAGCTGTACGGCAATCTGTACCAGCGAAAAGGGGCCTGGAAGGTGTTGTTTGACCGTTTAAATGCTGCAAATGAATACGATGGGGAGGAAATTCGAGGGGAAAAATTCAAGAGTGCCAAAGCGTTTTCGACCGCGAAACGCAAAATCATGGACATTCTTGTCGCCAGCATTGCCCACTTTGAGTACAATAACCAACGGACGCATATCGAAATTGCCTGTGATCTGGAAATGCGGGATTATGCGACGAAATTGTTGGAAAAAAGCATCCTGAGCGCTGAAAAGGAGGAAAACTTGGAGGCGCTTCACCGCTTGTACCAAATCGCGCGGGATCTGGAATACGATCCGGCCTACCAATTTACCCTTCCCAAAGTTGACCTGAGCGAGTCGGTTCTCGTCGAAGAAATCGCGACCTCGCACCAGCTGCAACAGCAGCTGCGTCGGCTCCGCCTGGCATTCCGCCAGGGCGCCCGGGACCGTCAGTTCACCTCAAGGAGCGTCGAGGATCAAATCCGCGACACCCAACCGCAAACCAAGCGGGTGGCGTTCCTGCGCCAGAAGACGCTGGCCGCGTGCGCGGCCCTCAGGGAAGACATTGAATTGTCCATTCAACTCCACCAAAATATCATCCAGGGCGTTCAAAATGGAAGCCTGCGGGCGAATCCCCGCGAATTGATGGGGGAACATGCCGTGCTCGTCCTGTCCCTTTTGGGCATTGACGAATACGAGCAGGCCCACAAGCAAATCCTCAAGATGGGCTTGGTCAAGCCGGAGTCACCCCGTGACCGCCGACTGTTCGACACCCATTTCCTGTTGACGTCCATGGAATTGGCGGAGCATACCTACAACCTCCCCTTGTTGGAGATGGGCCTGGAGCGACTGGACAAATGGAAGGACCTGATCCGACCTGCGATCCATGTCAACCGGCGGCTCATTGCGGCCAAGGTCTTTTTCGTCCATGGTCAATTCTCCCAATGCCTCCGTCAATTGAGGAAAGTCGAGCAATTGAACTTTTCTTTGTGGAAGCAATATGCCTGGCTCGTCCGGGCACTGGAGCTCGTAGTGATCTGGGAGCAGAAGGATATGGATCGGTTTGAATATGCCCTCCAGCGGAGTCGTCGGTGGAGCATTGAAAACAAACTGGCCTACCCCAAGCGCTTCACAAAATTGCTGGGAGACCTTGGAAATGCGGTTTCCAGTCAGGAAACCCAAGTTTTGCTGTCCCAATCGTTGGAAGATATCCAACAGCTTAATTTCACCGATTCGGAAGCCAAAGTTCAAATTGATACTTTCGACTTCCGAATCTGGGTGAAATCAAAGCTCCTTGCCAAATCCATGTCAGACCTGGTTGAATTGGACAAATCCAAACAACGGGAGCTTACTTCAAAAATTGTTTAGGGGTATTTGATTAGAGGATTTCTCCAATCAAATCGATGCCCAAGCCACCTTCAGCGTCAAGTACGTTGGCTGCGTAAGTCGTCGCGCTGGTCCGGGTCAACAAGATCATATCTCGCTGATACATAGACCGTACTTCTTCGTAGGAGGTGTCGAGCTGATTTGCAATGTCTTTCAATACGGACCGGAGTTCGGCATCTGAAAATTCAGGATGGCCTTTGAGGCCGCCTTTCGTCAGTCCAGTAGTGATTAAGCTGGTGGATGTGTTGTCGCTAATCGAAGCGTTTACATTGGTGACATAACACACAGCAAAAACAGTGATAGTGAACAAAATGCGTTTCATAGTGGATCTCAGTTAATATGTTGATTGAACAAAAAAATACAAGCTAAGCACGCTGTTAAGCGAGGATGGGAAACTGCACACTTTAAAAGGAATTCACTGAGTTTTTTCTCGTCGACAGTAGAACCGGGTACTGTCTAACAATGCCCTAATATACTGAATATTGCTTTTGTTCATAATCGAAAAGTAAAAAATGGAACGGTTTTGTTTTGAAATTCAGAAAAAACAATTATGTCCCATTGCCCGATATAGGCCCCTGAATACCCCTTAAGGATGATTTTTCTCAGAATATCTTTTTTGAAAAAAATTCACGGCCTTTCAATTCAAATCCGTCCCCGCCCTGCATTTGCATACAAATTCTTACATGGGTTTCGACTAGAAAGTTACATTCAAAATACCGTACTTCGGCCTGTGGAAATCGACGTGGTCATACTTTCCCTGGTCAACCGACCAGCGCTCTATACCATGACAGCTGGAGCCATCTCCAGCTTGCGGGCTTCCGAGCCGTCGCTCCATTTCAACGTCTTCGTCATCGAATCCAATCCCGACTGGCAACAATTCGGTCCGCTGTATGACCCGCAGGTGCGGGTCCTCGTCCCCGATGCCCCCTTCAATTTCAACGCCTACAACAACATCGGCCGGAAATTGGGCCGGGCCGATTGGGTCCTGTTTTCCAACAACGACGTCCACTTCCATCCCGGATGGGCCACGGCCATGCTCGAGGCCCACCAGCACCACCCCGAATTCGTTTCCCTTTGCCCCGTCGATCCCGCTTCGCCCCACCAAGCCCAGTTCGAGGCCCCCGACCAACCCGAAATTGTGCCGGGTTACCTCGTTCGCAGCACCTTCACCGGCTGGTGCTTCATGGTCCGCCGCCACATCTTTGACCGCGTGGGCCCCTTCGACGAGCGCTTCGATTATTACTTTGCCGACGACGACTTTTCCATGGTCCTCCGCCGCCACAACCTCCGCAATGGCGCTGTGCCCCGGTCCCGCGTCGATCACCTGGCCCACCAAACGTCGAAAGCGTCCGGCTTCGACATTTCCGATAAATTCCGCGCCGCCCAGCAGGTTTTCCACCAAAAATGGGGCGCCCAACGGCTCATCGCCTGGAAAAATCGCCTGGCCCGTCATATTTTGCGGCCCCTGAATATGCATTCCACCATCCTCAAATTGTACCAACCCCACTGATATGGCCAACGTTGAAGCATTGTACGACAAGCCCGGCGCGACCCATTACTACTCCCTCTCGCGGGGGGACGTCGTGAACTTCCTGGAAGCCTACGCCAAGGAAAAGGGGCTCCAACCCAAATCGGCCCTGGAGATTGGTTGCAGTGGAGGCGGCACCGGGGTCCTGATCAAAGAGCGGTTGGGCGTGGAGTATTATGCCGGCCTGGAACTGATGGCTCCGGCGGTGGAGGAAGCCAAAGGGCGACTGGATTGGGTGAAGCAGGGAAACATTGAAGAAATGATCGCGCAGGGGAGAATGGGAGAATTGCCGGACCGGAAATACGACCTGTTGTTGTACCTGGATGTATTGGAACACCTCTACAATCCCTGGAAAGTCCTCGAAGAGACCTCCAAACTCCTGAATCCGGGCGGGCTGGTCATTGGCAGTATCCCGAACGCGGGGAACCTGTATGTGCTGTGGAAAATCATGCGGGACCATTTTGAGTACGAAGAAGAAGGTCTCCTCGACCGGACCCATATCCGCTGGTTCACCGCCCATACCATCAAGAAAATGCTCGCCCCTCAGTTCAATTTGCAGAAAATGGGCACCAACCACGATACCTGGAAGACGATGAACTGGCAGCAGAAAATCTTTTATCTGGGGACGCTGGGACAATGGAAGCGCCTGTTTATTCGGCAGTATCTGTTTGTCGGGGAAAAACGAGCCGATTGAGCGGGGACGGAGAATAAAAATCCTATCTTTGCCCCGATTTATTTTACCTCCGCTTCAAGGACCAATTCCATGCCTGTACCTGGGACCGACATCCAAAAAATCATCGTCACCGGCGGCGCCGGTTTCATTGGATCAGCGATCATCCGCGAACTGCAACAGCACAACGTCGAGATCATGGTCATCGACGACCTTTCGTTCGGCAACCGCAGTTTCGTGGACCTTCCCGATTCTCTGTTCCAGCAAATCGACATCCTCGACGCCCGACGCCTGAACCAGGCCGTCAGCGATTTCGCTCCCGATTGGATCATCCACCTCGCCGCCGTCCATTTCATTCCCTGGTGCAACAAGCATCCTTACCGGGCCGCCGACATCAATATCCACGGGACCATGCGCGTCCTCGATGCCGCCCGCCGCATCCCCAATATCCGCGGCGTCTTTTTTGCGTCGACTGCGGCGGTGTATCCCATTCACCACGGTCCGCTGACCGAAGAACATCCCACTGGTCCCCTCGATATTTACGGCCTGTCCAAGCTCACCGGCGAAAAATTGGCCCAGGGCTTTCACCTCGAAACCGGCATTCCCGCCGTGGCTTGTCGCTTCTTCAACGCCTTTGGCCCTAACGAGACCAATCCCCACCTCATTCCTGAAATCGCCGACCAAATCAACGCCGGACAACGGGTCCTGCGCCTGGGCAACCAGAAACCCAAGCGCGATTTCATCCATACCCAGGACATGGCCCGGGCCGTGGCCTCTGTATTGGGACATTTTACCGAAGGCTTCGACATTTTCAACCTGGGTCGCGGGATCGAATATAGTGTCGTGGAAGTCGCCCATGCCTTTGGAGCGGCCTTGGGAGAGGAAATGGTGGTGGAAATTGATCCGGAAAAGGTTCGGGAAACCGACCGGCTCCACCTCCTCGCCGACATCTCAAAACTCAAGGCTTTTTCGGGTTGGGAACCCCAAATTTCCCTGGAAGAAGGCATTGCGACGTTGATCCAGCGCTAATCTCGTATGGCAGCGCCGCGCAAAATATTAATTGTAAGGCTGAGTTCCATTGGCGACATCATCCTCACGTCCCCCATCATTCGCAGCCTTGCCCATTGCCATCCCCATTCCGAACTCCATTTCCTCACCAAGCCGGCTTACGCATCGTTGCTGGAGCACCATCCGGCATTGACCAAGGTGCATCGACTTCAGGAGTCGATGGAAGCGACCATTCGTCACCTCGACGCGGAAGGCTTTGATTTCATCCTCGATTTGCACCGCAACCTTCGCAGTGCCCGCCTCAAACTCGGTCTGGGATTGCCTTCGGCGACTTATTCCAAGGATCGGCTGGCCGTCCTCCTGAAAACACGCCTCGGCTGGGGCGAATTGCCGGAGGTGCATACCGTGGAGCGCTACGCCCGGACCTTGCCCGCGCTGGATTGCGCCCTGGATGCCGAGGGGCTGGACCTGTACCTGGCTCCGAAAGCCCTCCAACAAGCCGCTCAAATTCGGCAGGCCCATTTCCAACGGAAGCCCATTGGAGTGGTGCTGGGAGGGGGATATGCCACCAAGCGTTGGCCGACGGCCTATTTCATTGAGCTGCTGGAAGCGCTGGGGGAAGAAGTAATGTTGTTGGGCGGGCCGGATGAAGCCGCCGCCGCCGCGGAGATTTCCCGCGCCCTGCCTCAGCCGCACCTGGATGCGACAGGGAAATACCCGCTTGCGGTCAGCGCGGCCCTGGTCCGCGAATGTCGGCTGGTCCTGACCCATGACACAGGCCTCATGCACGTAGCGGCCGCCTTTGGCGTGCCCATCGTGGCGCTGTGGGGCAATACCGTCCCCGAGCTGGGCTTTTACCCCTACCGCGCCGAGCATGTATCGCTGGGCGTCGAGGACTTGTCTTGCCGGCCCTGCACCAAGCTGGGCCATGCAGAGTGCCCGAAAGGGCATTTCAAGTGCATGGTGGACCTGCGGCCCGCGCGGGTCCTTTCCGTTCTGCAACAACATCCCGCCTTGTAAGGCACAAAAAAGCCCCTCCAATCGGAGAGGCCAATTTATCGTGGTTCTGTGGTTGATGTTTACTCTGTCAGGTCGTTGAGGTACCAACCGTCGTCCTCGTAGGTACCTTCGTCCACGGTGAACATGGCATCGCCGACACCGAGGTTGCTCTGAATGTCATTCAGGTTGTAGCTGTATGTGCTGCCATTGCGGTTGTGCATCTTCGCATTGGAAACCATGTTGGTGGATTTGTTGATGAACAATTCCGTTTTCCAAATTTCGCTTTCCTTGTTGTTCGCAAACAAGGTGATCTTGTGCTTGCCATCGACTTCACCATCGTAGCGGGACTTCATGTTGTCCTTATAAGAGGTGAAGACCTTGGCCGGGCTCAACGTTTCTTCGTCGTAGTCCATTTTATTGATCTCCTCATCCGCTGTCAGCAGAATCCAGGTATAGCGTCCGTTGGTGACAATGGACTGATCGGGAAATTCTACTTTGAATTTGTCCCCTTTCATGACCACCGAACCCTTTTTGGTGATCGGGCGCTTCATATTGGGGGCTTCCAGGGTATAGGAGAAAGTCGCCTTCAAGTCCTTGAAGGACTCAAATTTGGACTGGGCTTTTTTCACGATTTTGTCCGCCTTCGGGTCGCTTTGGGCATTTACAATTCCGAATCCCAGAACTGCGAGGCCCAGCAGGGCAAACAATGTTTTGAAGTTTTTCATCCGATGATTTCGTATTTCTTGATGCAAATTTCTGAATTTAATTGTCGCGAGACAATGTACCCTTTGCAAATCCCGTTCCAAAGGTGCTCATCTCCAAGAAAAAAAATTGGTAACGTGGTGTTTTAGCCGTCGAGGTCGCGGAGCAATTGTTCCAGGGCATACTCATCGTTGACCAATACTTCCCGGGCCTTCGACCCGGAAAATGGACCTACGATGCCCGCCCGTTCCAACTGGTCGATGATCCGACCGGCCCGGTTGTACCCGAGCTTCAGGCGCCGCTGAATTAGCGAGGTCGAGCCCTGCTGGTGCTTCACGATCAAACGTGCGGCATCGTCGAACATATCGTCCCGGTCGTCGAGCACATCGTCGGACGGGCCGTTGTCGTCGCCTTCCATGGGCACTTCCGGCAACAAATACGGCTGCGGGTAGCCCCGCTGCTGCGCAATGAAGTCGACCAATTTGTCGACTTCAGGCGTATCGATGAAGGGGTTCTGAATCCGGACCAATTCGCTGCCGGTCGACAGCAACATGTCCCCCTTGCCGATCAACTGATCGGCGCCCCCGGTATCCAAAATCGTACGGGAGTCCACTTTCGAGGTCACGCGGAAGGAAATCCGGGCCGGGAAGTTGGCCTTGATGATACCCGTGATGACGTTGACCGACGGACGCTGCGTAGCCAGGATCAGATGAATTCCGACGGCCCGCGCCAGCTGCGCCAAACGCGCAATCGGCGTCTCGATCTCTTTGCCCGCCGTCATCATCAAGTCCGCAAATTCGTCAATGATCAGGACGATATACGGCATGAAGCGGTGGCCCTTTTTCGGGTTCAGGCGCCGGTTTTTAAACTTCTCGTTGTACTCGCTCAGGTTCCGCGTCTTGGCCTTCTTGAGGAGGTCGTAGCGGTTGTCCATCTCCAGGCACAGGCTATTCAGGACACTGATCACCTGCTTGGTATCGGTGATGATGGCGTCGTCGAAGTACTCGAGCTTGGCGAGGAAGTGGCTGAGGAGCTCGTCGTAGAGGTTCAGTTCGACCTTCTTGGGGTCGATGAGGACAAACTTGACCTGGGCGGGGTGCTTCTTGAAGAGGAGCGAAGAAATGATGCCGTTGATCCCGACGGACTTACCCTGGCCAGTAGCACCGGCAATGAGCAAGTGCGGCATCTTGGCGAGGTCGGCGATGTAGACCTCGTTGGAGATGGTGCGGCCAAGGACCAGCGGCAAGGCGGCCTTGGTGTCGCGGTACTTTTCGGTCGACAGGACCGAGCGCATCCCCACAATTTCTTGTTTAGAGTTCGGGATCTCGATCCCGATGGTGCCTTTGCCCGGAATCGGGGCAATGATCCGGATGCCGAGCGCCGCGAGGCTCAGGGCGATGTCATCCTCGAGGTTTCGAATCTTCGAAATCCGCACCCCGGGAGCCGGGACGATCTCGTAGAGCGTCACGGTCGGCCCGATGGTGGCCTTGATCGACTGGATGTCGATCTTATAATGCTGCAGGGTCTGGACGATCTTATTCTTATTCTCTTCCAGTTCCTGCCGGTTCACTTCGCGATTTTTGGAGCCGTCCCGGTGTTCGAGGAGGTCCATGCCCGGGTATTGATAATCACTCAATTCCAGGGTGGGGTCGTAGTTCTCCCAATCGGCGAGTTCGCCGTCCAGTTTCAGGTCCTCCTGATCGGATTCGGGAACGATCTTCTCGAATTTGTCCTGGCCGACCTGCTGGATATTGTCGCCTTCGATGGTGGGCAGGACGGGCTCGTCCTTGCGGGTATCTTCGATCTGCAATTCGAGGCCGCCCGATTGGCCAATTTCGGGGATTTGCGACGGGTCAGGCAGGGTCGGATCGAGTTGGAAGCTGCCTTCCTCGACCACCGGTTCTTCGATGGTCAACTCGGGGCCCAGCGAAACCGGTTCTTCTTTTTTCTCCACCGGCTCCGGCTTCGTTTCCTCCATCCCGGCAATCTCGATGGGGATGGTCTGGAACTTTTCCACTTCCTCTTTGACTTCCGGCTGTTTTTCTTCTTTGACTTCTACTTTCTGTTGCTCCTCCTCCACTTTCCGCACCGACAAAATGAAGTCGTCCTCGCCCTTTTCCTCGGTTTCCTCTTCTTCTGTTTTCTTTTTCCCTTCTTTCTCCGCCTTCGTATCCGTTTTCCCTTCCTTCGCATCTCCTTCTTCTTCGCCTTCTTCAATCTCAGGCTTCAAACGTCCCAACCAGCGGCTGACCGGGAATTCGGTATTGAAATTGAGGACGAGGAAAATGAGCAGGGTAAATACGATCACCAGGCCGGTCCCGACCATGCCGAGCATATCACCGAGGTAAGTATTGATGGTGAGGCCGAATCCACCGCCGATCAATCCGCGGCCGCCGAAGACGGCAGAGAGGAAAAACAGGGTAGTCGCACCCCAGAGGACGACAAAAAGGACGTATTTGAGGGCTTTCCAGAGAAAGCGGTAGTAGTTCTTTTCGAGGATGGCAAATCCGAGGAGGCCAGTGTATAAAGGAATGAGCAATGCGGGAATCCCGAAGCCTTTGCGCACCAACAAATCGGAGATGCCCGCTCCTATGGCTCCCAACCAGTTGCGCGGACGGTCATTGCCCCCCGCCAAACTGCTTTGGTCCATGTTCCCGGTCCAGAAATGGGAGATGCACGCGATCAACATGATCACGCTGAAGAGGATCACCAGCATCCCGAATACCTTGCGGCCTTCCGGGGAACGCATGAATTGCCACGCTACCTGCGCATAATTGGGCTGGGCCTTGGCACTCTTCTTTTTGGTGGACTTTTTAGATTTCGATACAGTTTTCTTCCTGGCCATGTACGGTCTCTTTCTTTCCTTCTACACAGACCCGAAAATTTACGAGGACTTTCGGCGTGCTAAAACATTCTCTTTCCCAGGCAAAAGGATGGATTGTAGTGTATTGTGTACGGAGTTGGAGGGAGAGGGTTGTGGAAATGGGAGGGGGAAATGCAAAAAACAGAGGGGTAGGATGGCGCAGGATTTTCTCCGAGCGCTTCATTCCCAACAATTCCCCTATTTTTACCCCATGATTCACGTTCGGGCATTCCTGTTTGCATTGCTGCTCCTTCCGGTGACCCTGATGGCCCAGGACGACCGGGATTGGGGAGAGTTTCTCTCTCCGCGGGGACGGATGCTGGACCTGAGCAACAGGGGCATGGTGGAATTGCCCTGGCAGGAGCTCCAACCCGATATCGAGGTCCTGATCTTGGATGGGAATGACCTCCGCGAATTGCCGGGTTCGCTGGGTAAAATGTGTCCGCGGCTGCGTGCGCTCTCGGTCCGGGACAACCAGTTGCAAGAAATTGGGCCTTTTGTGACGGGCCTGCGCTACCTCGAAGAGCTGTACCTGGATGGCAATCAAATCAGGGGATTGGGAATTCGGTTGCGGCTGTGCCGGAACTTGCGGGTCCTGTCGATTCAGGACAATGACCTGTCGCAGACGGGCATGAACTGGTCGTCGATTGGGGGATTGGAAGTGCTGCTGTTGGATGGAAACGACCTGTTTGCGGTGCCTTCTGAAGTGGGAAGTCTGCGGAACCTCCGGGAACTTTCCCTGGCCGACAACCGGGTGGATTATGTGGATGCGGATTTGGGGCGCTGCGAATTTCTGGAGGTGCTGGATGTGTCGGGAAATGGGCGCTTGCAAAAAATCCCGGCTTCTCTCCGGTTTCTCGATAAGCTGTTCTACATCGATGTGGCAGAAACGGGAATAGATACGGTGCCGGATTGGGTGGAAGAAATGACGGGATTGGAATACTTTGTCCTGGAGGTTCGATGAGGGAAAAGGGGACAAAACAGAACAAATTCCCCCTCAGGAGCGCCTAAACCTTGATTTTGGCGCATTTTTTTGCTATATTTGGGACGAAATTAGTTGAAAACGAAAGAGCAATTTCTTAGCAACCTGTAAAGCAATGATCAAAGAATTAACTGCTGCGACCACCCAAACGGTCCTGACCGAGGTCTACCAAATTGTCCTTTTCAATGATGATTACAATTCCTTTGATTGGGTGATCAAATGTCTGGTGGAGGTTTGTGACCACACCGCCATCCAGGCCGAGCAATGTGCCTGGATCGTCCATTACAATGGAAAGTATACGATCAAGAGCGGCGAGAAGGAAGACATGATCAACCGTTGCATCGCGTTGCTGGACCGCGGTCTCACTGCGGAAGTGCAAGAGTCCGCCTGATCGAACTTGGCCCCCTTATTTCATGCGTATGAAAGCGGAACCGGCAAGAGCCTGCTGATCCTGCACGGATTTCTCGGCGGTGCCCGCCAGTTTCTACCCCTTGCCGATGCCCTCGGCACCCAATTCCACTGCCTGATCCCCGATCTGCCCGGCCACGGCGTGAGGCCGTGGGACCCGAAGCTGACTTCCCTCGCCCAATTGGCCGACCAATTGCACGCGTGGGTCACTTCCCGCACCAAGGGCTCAATCCAAGTCCTGGGCCACAGCATGGGCGGCTATATCGCCGCCGCCCTGGTCGCCCGTCATCCCGGAGCCGTTTCCCAACTCCATTTGCTCCATTCCACTACTTTTCCCGACACCCCGCAGCGGCAACAAGACCGCAACCGCGCCCTCACCTTCATCGCCCGGCACGGGACCCATCCCTATGTCCGCGCATTCATGCAGAAGCTGTTCCACGCTCCGGAAGAGGCCTGGACCGCAGATGCCCTCTCCCACGCTGAACGCGTCGGAGAGGCAGCCCTGACCGGCTACCTCGCGATGATGCGGGACCGCTCTGGCTATACCGAGGCACTGTCCGCCCAGTCGCTGGAAACGCGCTTTTTGATCGGCGTCCACGACGGAATTGTGCCGCCGGAGCGGAACCGGGAGGAGGTCACAAAAATGGTGGGAGCGACGGCTGTAGAGTTGCCGGCGGCGGGACATATGGCGATGTACGAGGACTTCGCGGGATTGGTGGCATGGATGGAAGACCGGCCGTTGCCGGATCAGCCATCTTCGTAGGGCTTGACATCGGCGTCGGCCCAGAGGCCTTCGATGTCAAAGAAGGTACGCTTGTCCCGTTGGAAGATGTGCACGACAATATCGACGAAATCCAGCAGCACCCACTCTCCGGAGGGATAGCCCTCGATGTTGATGGGCTTGTCTTTCAGTTCCTTGAAGGCCAAGTCCTCCACCGAGCGCGCCAGGGCCTGGACATGCTTGTCAGAAGTTCCCGAACAGATTACAAAGTAATCGGTAATGGCACCTTCCGCTTCGCGGAGGTCCAACCGTACAATGTCCAACCCCTTCTTTTCCTGAATTCCTTTGACAGCAACTTCAGACAAAACCTCTGAAGCTGTGGCCGTAGTTTGAGTCATATTGTCTATCTTTCTTTCGAAATTAACCAAAATTCATCTTGGATACCTTATTTATCGGGAAGAATTTTGTGGAGGTTCCCGCCCTTGATTCCACGAATTCCTTTGCCCTCCAACTCCTTACCACCCAGGCACCCGACGGGACCGTGGTCTTTACCCCCCACCAATTTGCGGGCCGCGGCCAACAAAACAATACCTGGGTTTCGACGCCGCACCAGAACCTGACCTTTTCCCTGATCCTTTACCCCGCCTTCCTCTCCATCGAGCGCATCTTTGCCCTCAACAAGTTGGCTTCCCTCGCGATTCTGAGGGCCCTCGCCCAATATTTGCCTGCCGATGCCCTCGCCATCAAATGGCCCAATGACATCCTTGTCAACCGCCGAAAAGTAGCGGGAATCCTCATCGAGAACCAACTGGAAGGCCAGGGCATTCGCGCCTCCGTCGTGGGAATCGGCATCAATATCAACCAAACGCAATTTCCCTCGGCCTTCCGGGACCGGACGACTTCGCTGTTCGTGGAAACGGGCCAACAAATAGAGCCCCGGGACATCATGGAGTCCATTTGCCAACAATTCGAAGCCCTCTACCTCCAATTGCGGACCGGACGCACGGAAGCCATGGACCGCGACTATTTGAACCATTTGTTCGGCTACCAGGAATATGTAGAGGTGGAGTTTGATGGAAAAAAACAGAATGTCGTCTTGGTCGGGGTGGATGTTTCGGGCCGATTGGCCATTGAAGAAGACGGGCGATTGCGGTATTTTCAGATGAAAGAAATCTCCTTTTGCCTATGAACCTCGCCATCGACATTGGAAATAGCCGGGTCAAAGTGGGCTTGTTTGTAGAAAAACGGCTCCTTCAGGTCCACGCATTTGGCCACGAACACTTCTCGACTGCTCTTTTGGCGGTGTTGGAAGGCGACAATTTGCTCGAAAAGGTGAAATATTTGGGCTGTGCGAGCGTTGGAAACAAGGAAATCCTGCGGGAAGTGGAGTGGTTGGCCGAATCGTTTCCCGGTGCAGAGTTGTTGATGATTGATTCAGAGACGCCTTTGCCCGTCACGAACGCCTACCGAAGTCCTTCAACCCTGGGCATGGACCGGATCTGTGCCTGCGCGGGTGCCAGAACTTTCGCCCCCGATGGCCCGCTGTTGGTCATCGATGCGGGGACCGCCATTACCTATGATTACCTGGACGGCGATTCCCATTACCAAGGCGGCGGCATCGCACCCGGAATGCGGCTTCGTTTTCGGTCGCTCAACGACCACACCGCAGCATTGCCCCTCGTCGAGGCGGCCGGCGACCTCCCCCTGGTGGGCTACGACACGCTGACCAGCATCCGTTCGGGAGTCGTCAATGGCCTGTTGGCTGAGATCGAGGGCATCGTCCACCGTTACCGTCAGGAAGTCGGCCCATCCCTCAAGGCCTTTCTGACCGGCGGCGACGCCGGTTTTTTGGGAAATCACCTGAAAAACATCAACTTTGTGGACCCGAATTTATTGCTGTACGGCATCCATGCAGTTACTACCTACAACCTCTCGAATGCTACTTAGAACCGCCTGCACAGTTCTCCTCTGTTGCCTGTTGGGCCAGATCGCCCATTCCCAGTTGACGCTGTCGCCCTATTCCCGGTACGGACTGGGGAGCATTACGGTACCGACCAGCACCCGGAACTTTGCCATGGGAGGCATCGGAATCGGCGCTTTCGATGCCAGCAGCATCAGCCGCATCAACCCGGCTGCCTACGCCGACCTGCGCTCCACCACCGTGGATTTGAGCGGTTTCAACCTGTATTCCCGCCAAAGTTCGGCCACCAACGAAACCAACCTCAACCGCGCCGGCCTCCACAACCTGAACCTCGGCTTCAGCGATAAAAACGGCTTCGGACTCGTCTTTGGGCTTGCTCCCTACGGTTCGACCGGCTACGACATCCGGCTCCGGGACTCCCTCGTCATCGATGGCGATCCCGAAGGCTACAATACGCAGTACCGGGCCGACGGTGGCCTCAACCAATTCTATATCGGAGCGGGCGTCCGCTTCCTCCGCAATTTCCGGGCGGGTGCCAACCTGACTTTCGCCTTCGGAAACACCTCCATCGCCTGGCAAAACCAGTTTGACGATGCGGCATTTGTCACCACGAATGCCGAAGAACGCACCACCCTGACCGGTGTGATTCCTCAATTTGGCGTTCAGTGGGGCGATACCGTGACGATTTCGCGGACGGTTGAGCGCAAAAAGCTGCTGATGGACCGAGACAAGGAACTACAACGGGACATCAACAACCTGAACAAGGAAGAAGAGCTGTTGATGAAGGACAACGCGAAGATTTTGGAGAAAGACAAAGAGGGAAAAGAAAAAATCGCGGAGATCGAAGCCGAAAAGACGCGCATCGAAGGGGAAATTGAAGAGTTGATGAAGAATGAGGACGAAAATGAAAAGGCGATTGGCCGTTTGCAGGAGAAGAACTTTCGGTTGGAGAAAAAACGGAAAAAAATCACCCGCGAATCCAAGGCTGCGGCCCGGGAAATTCGCGATCTGCTGGCACGGGTGAAGGCCCGGCGCCAAAAATTGCAGAAACGACGCGATGAAATCGCGGAAGAGATCGCCGACATCGAGGCGGGCAACCGGTCGGCCACGACCGAGCGCCGCAAGAACCTCATCGTCCGCTTCGGCGGAATCGCCGAATTGCCCGGCAATCTCAATGGAGAGCAAACGCTCGAATTCAACAATGGCCTGATCTACGACACCCTGTACACGGTCGAAGGAACGGCCTCGGTGCCCTTCCGCTACGGCTTCGGAGCGACCATTTCCCGCGCCAACAACTGGACGCTGGGACTCGACGTCGCCCTGCAAGATTGGAGCAACTTCACCTATTTCAACGACAACCAGACCCTCGGTCAAGCCTTGGAAGTCCGCTTCGGCGGCGAATATATCCCCGAAATGCTGTCCCGCAACTACCTCCGTCGGGTCGCATACCGCGGGGGCCTGTTCTACAATTCGACCGGCATCCTCATCAACAATGAACCCGTCCAGGAATACGGCGTCAATATTGGGCTCGGGATTCCGATTGGTCGTTTCAACCCCATCAACCAAAACTTCTCCCGCTTCAACGTGGGCTTCTCGGTCAGCCAACGCGGCAACCTCAGCACCAATCCCCTCGAAGAACTGAATTTCCAGGTTCGCCTGGGCGTTAACATCAGCGAGATTTGGTTCATCCGGCGGCGCATCGACTGATGTCCGGAAAGCTCATCGCAGCGATTTCCTGGCTGTGGTTGGTTTCCACCTCCCTCAGCGCCCAAACGCTGTCTCAACTCCAACAGGATTACACCGCTTCCCTGTCCCAGCGCAACTACGCGCAGGCTGGAACCGTCTGGCGGCAAATCTACCGCCAGAACCCCCGCGCAGCCGCCCAAATGGAGCTGCACCTCGCGGTGCTGACCGACCCCGAAGCGCCTTCCGAAGGCGCCCTGGACACGCTGGTATTCCTCTATTCCACCTATCGCCCCGCCGATTCCGACGCAGAATTGCAGTGGCTGGCCCACCGCGCCAACCTCGCCCAGGAACTTCCCGCCTCCCATGCGCCCCAAAAGGTGCGCTGGACCGTGGAAGCCCTCGAAAACCATCCCCAAGGAGAATTTGACCATTTGGTGCCGTCCCTCGCCGACGGCTTCCAGCAAGTCTACGCCCAGGACCAATTCACCCAGCGCGAGCTGCTGAAGTGGTGGTTCCGCCTGGACCGCCACCTCTACCAACGGGAGGTGAAAGGAAGCACCGGATTTGGCCGGCGGAGTACCTTCCGGGCCCGGGTGCTGGATATCCTGGGCGGTTGCGATGCCTTGTCCCAGTTGGCGCGGACGGATTCGGATACCCGGATCCTCCTGTACAGCCTCTGCCCCAATACCTTCGATGGGGCGCTGTCGCCGCCCCAACAACTCACCCATCCGGGATGGGCGTACCGTCACCTGGCATTGCAGGCGTACGCGGAGGGACAGGCGGGGGCCTGTCGCGCGCATTTGGGGCAGGCCTACGACCTGGAAACGGAGCCCTTGCTCCGGGCCGACCTCGCAGTCCAACTCGCAGGGATTATCGCCCAAGGGGGGAACTACCGGGAAGCCCGCAACTGGTTGCGGAAAGCGCAGAAAGATGCCCCCAACTGGTCGCTCCCATTTCTGGAATTGGCCCGTCTGTACGTGGAGGGCAGCCGCAATTGCGGGCTGAGTGGCTTTGACCGCAAAGCGGTATACTGGTTGGCATTGGATGAAATCCAAACGATCATGGACCGCCAAAGCAATCCTGACGGGGCGGTCCGGGAGCTTTATTTCTCCTACCAAAAACAAATGCCGACCGCCGAAGAGATGCGCTTTCAAGGATTGGAGATTGGCGACACCTGGCCCCTGCGGTGTTGGATGAACTCTGTGACCACCGCGCGCCTCCCCTGATCATCCCCTCATTTTTCCCGCTGCATTTTCCTATTTTTGCCCTTCGCTCATGGGAATCGTCCGCAAACAAAGCATCCAATCGTCCATCCTCCAGTATATGGGGGCCGGGATCGGATTCATCAACCGGACCTTCCTGCTCACGCAGTTTTTGCCGACCGACCAGGTCGGGATCGTGAGCTTCATCCTCGCCAATGCCCTCGCTTACAGCCAATTCGGTGCGCTGGGCCTCCCGAATGTCATTCTCCGCTATTTCCCCTTCTTCCGCAACAAAGAACAAGGCCACCACGGCTTCTTCCGCTGGGTAATGGGGATGTCCTTCCTCGGATTTCTGTTCATCACGCTCAACTATGTGCTGCTGAAACCGTGGATTGCCGGCTATTTCCAGGAGAATTCGGCGGGATTCGTGGAATACTATTATTACCTGGTGCCGCTGGGCTTCTTCGCAATCTACATGGAGGTCATGGACGCTTATCTGCGGTCCTTGTTCAAGACCGTGGTCCCGGTGTTCATCCGGGAAGTGGGGCAGCGGTTGGCGGTATTGGTGAGTGTGGTGGTCTACGCGCTAGGCTGGGTGGATTTTGGTGGCTTCGTCATCCTTTTTGTGGCCCTGGTCAGCAGCCTCTCCCTCGTGGTGGTGCTGTATTTGTTGTTCCTGGGCCAATTCCATTTGGGGCGTCGTTCGGGGTGGCGGCTGAAGCGGATGCGGGCCAAAATGCTTCGGTACAGTGGCTTTTCGTATCTGAGCGGCATTTCAAACATGCTCATCTACACCATCGACCAGTGGATGCTGGGTGGCATGAAGGGCATGGCAGAAGTGGGGATTTATACGACGGTGTTTTACGTGACTTCCCTCATCCTCATTCCCTGGAAAGCCCTCGCGAAGATTTCCATGCCCCTGCTGGCCGAGCATTGGGCGAACAACGACCTGCCCGCCATCCAAAAGTTGTATCAACGCACCAGCCTCATCAACCTCCTGACGGGTAGTTTCCTGTTTCTCGGCATTTACATCAACGCCCCCAACCTGTTCCGCATCCTCCCCGACGACTACGCCGCCGGTTTCATGACGCTGGTCTATATCGGCAGCACCCGCGTCTTCATCATGACTTCCGGCCTGAACGCCTATATCCTCCTCAATTCCAAGCGCTACGTGATCGACGTGGTCCTCTCGGTCCTCATGATCGGACTCACCATCGTCACCAATTTCATTTTCATTCCCCGCTTCGGCATCGACGGCGCGGCCCTGGCTACGCTGATCACCTTCGTCTCGATCAACCTCGTTCGCAGCATCCTCGTCTTTGGATTTTTCCGGCTGCATCCGCTCTCCGGACGGATGGCCCTGGTACTCGCCATCGCGGGCATCGGCTTTTTGTCCCAGTTCTTCATTCCCTACCTCGGCAATGTCTGGCTGGACATTCTGGTGCGTTCGGTGGTATTTGCGGTGGTCTACCTTGGCCTCACCCTGGGACTGCGGCCGGTGAAGGATGTGAATGATTTTGCGGTGTTGGTGTTGAAAAAGTTGGGATTGAGGAAGGGGAAATGATAATTTGAGGCGGTAAAAAGAGGGGTTGGAGAACGAAAACAAGCGGCAATGAAACTCAAAACGCTGATTCGGAAGGTCAAACAACGGCTCACCACTGAGGCCAGTGGTGCCTGGGACCGCTTGCTGTACGGCCTCAAGGTGCCCATCCGCGTCCCGATTCCAGCCGGCGAGGGCCCGCTCCTCCTCTACATGGGCGAACGCTACCAGCACCACGTCCCCCGCATCGCCAAGTGGGTCGTGCGCAAAAGCAACTGGCGCACCATGCTCATGTGCCACCGCCACTTCTTCCCCAAGAAATACGACGCCAGCGTCTACCACAGCCAGGCCACCTTCCGCAATCCCTGGCACCTCCGCCGCATCCTCCTCTCGCTCAAAGGCCAGGTCGACCTCGTCCACGCCTTCGGCCCGTACAGCCTCTACCCCGGCATCATCCGAAAAGAGACAGACTGGCCGGTCATCGACGATTTGAAGGACATCAACGTCTCCTATTTTGGCCTCAACCCTCCATTTGCCTACCTCCAGCGCGACCTTCCCCACGAACGCTACCTGATGGAAAATGCCCAGGGGATCATCGCTTCGAGCTTCGAATCCCCCAACGCCTACCGCGAATACAGCATTCCCCAGCGGCCGCCCTCCATATTTTTCCCGATCTACACCGAAAACGATCTCTTCACGGAGGGCAAACGCCCCTTCAATCCCGACGAAATCCACATCGTGTACGTGGGCGGCGTCGTGGGCTCCCACCGAGATCCCCGGCAATACGGAACCATCCAGTTCCACAAGGTGATCGACCAACTGAGCGCCCAAAAGATCCATTTCCACATCTATCCCGCTCCGAGCACCCTCCCTGAAGACTACGAGGAATACCGGACGATGGCGCAGGAAAATCCATTTCTCCACCTCCACGACCCGGTCCCCCAGGCCCAACTTGCCGACGAAATCGCCCAGTACGACTTCGGTTGGCTGGCTTTTTACCTCGAAGACACCAGCCGCCGCTTCCAGAAACTCGGCCGCGGCACCTCCGTGAAACTCTTCAACTACTTCGAATCCGGCGTGCCGGTGATCATTTCGCCGGACCTGGACTTCCAGGCCTTCATGGCGCGGCGCTACGGCGGCGCCCTGGTCGTGCGAAAGCCCGAAATCGCGACGATTGGGGAGCGCCTGAAAGCGTTGGACTACGCAGGGATGCGGGCCCGCCTCATGCGGGAACGGGAGCGCCTGTCGGTCAAGGCCCAGGTCCACCGCCTGCTGGCCTTTTACAACCGCTTTGCCAAGCGGCCGGCCGAAGTATCAGAGGATTGAACATCCCACCAATATTCACCCCAGAATCGGATTTGATTGGCGTATATTTGCGGCATGAGCGAGATTTTCTCGGACGAATACTACATGGCCAAGGCCCTCCAGGAGGCCGAGGCGGCATTTGAGGAGGGGGAAGTCCCCATCGGGGCCATCGTCGTGGTGCAGCGCCGGATCATCGGGCGCGGCCACAACCAGACCGAACGCCTGAACGACGCCACCGCCCACGCGGAGATGCTGGCCATCACCGCCGCCTCCGATTTCCTCGGCAACAAGTACCTGACCGACTGCGACGTCTTTGTCACCATCGAGCCCTGTGCCATGTGCGCCGGGGCCCTGCGCTGGGTGCAGGCCGGCCGCGTCATCTTCGGCGCCCCCGAACCCAAGTTCGGGTACAGCCGTTTCTCTGAAGACCTCCTTCATCCCAAGACCGAAATCGTCCGGGGCATCCTCGCCGACGAATGCCGCGACCTCATGCAGCGCTTCTTCCAACAACGCCGTCAACAATAAGCCATGGACTCCAACAACTCAATTCCCTCCGTTGCCTGGATGCTCCTGGTCATGCTCTCCCTGATTTGGGGCAGCTCTTTCCTCCTCATCAAGCTCGGCACCCTCACCTATACACCCCTTCAGGTCGCCGCCATCCGCCTCACCTGCGCGGGATTGGTCCTGTCGCCCTTTTTGTTCCGCTACCTCCGCCAACTCACCCGCAAAGAATTCTTTCTGCTGGTGATCATCGGCATTACCGGAAATGGCTTGCCGGCCTTTCTCTTCCCCCTGGCCGAAAAATTTGTACCAACGGCCGTCGCTGGGGTCCTGAACGCGATTACGCCCCTGTTTACGATCATCATTGCCTTCCTCTTTTTCCAAACCCGCTTCCCCACCATCAAGGTGATCGGGCTATTGGTTGGCGTCGTGGGCACCATCGTACTGATGTTTTCGGGGGGCGGCCAAAATGAACAGGGAGAAGCCGTTTCGCTGGCGACGTATATTGAATACAGCCTGTATGCAGTGCTGGCGACAGTCGGATACGCGATTTCCCTGAACCTGACCAAGACCTATTTCCAGGAGAAGCCGTCCCTGATGATCACCACAGTGGCGCTGGTTTTCCTGGCCATTCCCTCGGTGATTTACCTGTTTACGGGGAGTGATTTCCTCGACATCCTTCTCAACGATCCGAAGGGCTGGGAAGCGTTTGGCTATATCGCGGCCTTGGGCGCGGTGGGGACGGCCTTCGCGGTCGTGGTCTTCTACCGCATGTTGCAGATGAGCAATTTGATTTTCGCCACGTCAGTGACCTACCTGATTCCGGTCGTCGCGGTTTTGTGGGGTGTGTTTTTCCTCCACGAATCCCTGAATTGGCAGCATTTCCTGGGATTTGTGGTGATTTTGGGGGGTGTATACCTGGTGAATCGGAAGAAGTAGAAGGGGTGGGGCGGCCCCGTTGGGCCGGGCTCTCCGTCGTCGCTGCCCTTGCGGGCGAGCTCCACAATGACTCCGATCCCTGCCGCATTGCCCCTCTTCCGAGGGGCCCTATTCCCGAATTTCCTGACAGAGCTCTACGAGCACACCGTGGGCATCCTTGGGATGGATGAAGCAGACCAACTTGTTGTCCGCTCCGCGTTTGGGTTGTTCGTTGAGAACGCGGAAACCCTGAGAGCGGAGGCGCTCCATTTCAGCGTGGATGTCCTCCACCTCGAAAGCGACATGGTGAATGCCCTCGCCTTTCTTCGCGATGTACTTCGCGATCGCGCTGGTCTCCGCCGTCGCTTCCAACAATTCGACCTTGCTTTCTCCAGTCTGGAAAAAGGAGGTTTTCACTGCTTCACTTTCGACCTCTTCCTCCTTGTACGGCGGCGTCCCCAACAATTGGGTATAGAGCGCATTGGCGTCGGCCAGGTTCTTGACGGCGATGCCGATGTGTTCGATTTTCATGATTCGGCTCCATCCATTTTTCCCGCTACCACTTCCAACATCGCATCCGGATGGAGGTGCTTCGCCGCCAATTGCTGGACTTCCTCAGGGGTCGTATTCTGAACGATGTCAAACTTGTCGTCCAATTCCGAGAAGGTAATGCCGTTGACGAGGTACGTCTTGATGATGTTGGCGATCTGAGAAGGTGTTTCCCGCGCCGAAACGCTCCGGCCGAGCATGTAATTTTTCACCAACTGCAATTCTTCTTCTTCCACCCCTTTCTCAATCAGCAAGTTCATTTCCTTCTTGATCTCGGTGAGGGTCGACTCGATGTACTCATTGCCCACATCGCTTTGGACCAGGAAGGTCCCGTCGTACTTCATCGACAACCAGGCCGAGCCGATGCCATAGGTATAGCCCTTCTCTTCCCGGATATTCTTCATCAGTCGGGATCCAAAATAGCCGCCCAGGATGGTATTCACGACTTGGAGCCGGTGGAAATCCGGATGGCTCCGCGCCAAGCCTTTGTGGCCCACCCGCACCGTGGCCTGCATGGACTCTTTCATTTCGAAATAGTGCAAGCCCTTGGGGTGGCGATCGGAAGTATTCCGGCTCTGCGAATTTTCAGGATTGACCTGCAATTCGGGCCGGTACAAGGCCGCCAAACCGAAGGATTTCTCCAATTCGTCCAGCAATTGGCCCTCGTCGAAGCGGCCACAGGCGATGAAGAAGCCATTGGGGAGGGCGTAGTGGAGGGCGTGGAAGTCCCGCAGCCACTGCATTTCGATTTTGGCGACATCCTCCCGCTCCGCAATGCGTCCGTAGGGACTTTTGCGGCCGTGGAGCAGCCGGTTGAACTCTTTCCTTGCCCGAAACCCGGTCTTTTTTTCCTCCACATCCAAGCGTTCAATCGTCCGCGTCTTCAGTTTTTCGAGATCGGCCTCAGGGAAGGTCGGATACAAAATCTGCTCCGCCAGCAATTCAATCGTATTGCCCAGGTGCTTGGTCAGCGAGCTCAGGCGCCAACTGGCCGATTCAAACCCGGTTTCCGGATTGATGAAGGCCCCGAATTCGTTCAGTTTGCGCGCGAATTCCAGGCCCGTGTAGCTGCGGGTCCCCTCCTGAAGCATGCTGGACGTGAAGCTGGACACGCCAGTATGCGGTTCGAAACTCCGGCCCGCCCGGAAGACGCCGATCAGTTCGGTGATTTCTTGGGTACCGAATTGTACCGTATAGACCGGAACGCCATTGGAGAGGCGGTGAAGCGAAATTTCCGGGAAGGGAACCTTCTCCAGCGGTTGGGAAGGCGGGGCAATTGTGCGGTCGAGTGTATCTACGTTCATGCTTCGGGAAGGTAGTAGAGGGTGGAGCAATTGTTGGGGTGGAGGTAGGCCTTAGCGGCGTTGATGATTTCATCGCGGGTGACCGCGAGGTATTCATTAACCGCTGTATTTACGGATTCGGGATCGTCCAGGACATCGCAAATGGCCAGGAACATCGCCTTGTTGAGCAGCGTGTTCCGCTCCATGATGAACTGGCTTTCGATCGCGTTCTTGATCCGCTGCACTTCCGATTCCTGGACTTCAAAGAGTCCTTCGACGACTTCCCGGAGGGCGGATTCGTATTCTTCGATGGTCTTGCCCCGGGCCAGGGTTCCGTCGATGGAAATCATACCGGGATCGTGGGCGCCCCACGAAAAAGCGCGGACGGAGGAGGCCACCTGGCGGTCCTTCACCATGTGCTGATAGAGGTGCCCGGCCTTGCCGGCCGAAAGGATGTCGGTGACCATGTCTGCGGCAAAATAGCGCTTGTCGGTCTTCGCCGGGATGTGGAACATCTTGTAGACCGCCGGGAAGGGTACTTCCCGGTGGACAGTACGCTGCCGGGGCGCGGTCTGGGCCGGTTCCACCGGCAGTGGCCGGTGCTTGAGCTCGCGGCGCGGAATCGGGCCGAACCATTTTTCGGCGAGGCGCTTGACCTGGTCCTTGGTGACGTGACCGGCGACGACCAGCGTCGCATTGTTCGGGGCGTAATAGCCGTAGAAGAAGTCCTTCACATGGTCGAGCGTCGCCCCTTCGATGTGGGCGATCTCCTTGCCGATGGTGGCCCAGCGGTAGGGGTGATCGGTAAAATGCACATCCCGCAGTTCCAAGTGGGCGTCGCCGTAGGGACGGTTCAGGTACCGCTGTTTGAATTCCTCGATGACCACACTCTTCTGGACGTCCAGGTTGCGCTGGGAAAAGTCCAGTTCGAGCATGCGGTCACTTTCCAACCAGAAACCCGTTTCCAATTGGTTATAGGGAACGGTGAGGTAATAATTGGTCAGGTCATTGGTGGTGAACGCATTGTTTTCGCCGCCGACCTTCTGAAGGGGGGTATCGTAATTGGGGATGTTCTTGCTGCCGCCAAACATCAGGTGCTCGAACAAATGGGCAAATCCCGTTCGTTCCGACTCCTCGTTCCGGGCGCCGACCCGGTAAATCACATTGACCACGGCCTTGGCGATGGAGTGGTCTTCGTGGACAATTACCCGGAGACCATTGTCAAGGGTAAAAATATCGTATTCAATGAATGACATACTGCTCTTTCGATGAGGTGACCCGGCCTTTTTGACCAAGAACGCTAAGTTAGGGAATTCGTGGGCATTAGTAAACGACAGGAAATGAGAAAAAGAAGGCGGGACCCTAGCGAGCCCCGCACTGGACAAAAGTTTAGTAAGTGGGTTGGATCTTAGATATTTCTTTCTAGTTGACAGATAAAGTTTTATTACGCGTCAATAAGCAGAATTAATCAGTTAATCTTCTTTATCAGGACTAAATTTGCATTTGATAGCTGAATCGAACTGTCAACACTTCAAATGTAGGGAGGATTCACTTATCATGCAAGGTTTTTGAGATAAATTGTTGTTTTTTATTACACGCCACAGCGCCGCCCACAAATTGTCCCACTCCTCCCCAAATGCCCCCGGACACCCGAATCGTCTATTTATGCTCAAAGTTTCTCCCAACATCTGCCACCAAACCTTACAATGAATTGAACACAGGGGGTGAGGGCCGCAACCATAAGCCACAACACCTGATGTAAGAAATAAAATAAAAGTTGGAGGTTTTTGCGATTTACAAAATGCCGAGGGGGTCAAATGACTGGTTCAGAACCTGTTTCGATGAGCTGCCCAGCCACCGCTCGAGGACTTCCCCGTAAATCCGGCGAAAGTCCACCGAATATTTCAGGTCTCCCTGGTCCAAATCTGTCAGACTTGGAATCGAATTGTACAACCCGGGTTGCAGGAGATTCCCGCCGAGCAGGTACACATTGCCGGCCGTCCCGTGGTCCGTCCCGGCACTCGCATTCTCCGCCACCCGACGCCCAAATTCCGAGAAGACCATCACCAGCACATTGTTCCACTGCCCCTCCTTCTTCATCTCCTTCCGGAACGCCGCCAAACTGCCGGCCACCTGCTCCAGCAGGCGTTGGTGCGCATTGATTTGGTTCACGTGCGTATCGAATCCGCTCGTCGCGACATAGTACACCTGCGTCTCCAGCCCGCTCCGAATCATCTGCCCGACCGTCCGCAACTGGCGACCCAGGCGGTTACCAGCGTATTCATTCCCCGGTGTGACCGACTCGGTCTGGGCGTGAATCTCTTCCGCCGAAGCAATCCCCGTCGCCAGGGTCTGGTACAGATAGCTGGCCTGCGCATGGTCGTGGTCGTGGACCCCGGCCTGCTCGATCCGCTTGAACCGCGGGGAGGCCGTCGTCCGGTAGAAACGCTTGGGATCGCTGACCGCGAGGCCGCGGGCATGCTCCCCCTTCATCGCCAGGCTCAACTGCTGGCTGATTTCCAAGGCCGAAATCCCCGATTCCCGAGTGGCCGGGCTGAGGTCGAGGTAACGACCCAACCACCCCGTTTCCAGGTACTCCCGCGATCCACTGCCCGTTTGCCAAATGTCCATGGACCGGAAGTGGCTCCGGTTCGGATCTGGATAGCCGACGCCATTCACCAACGCCAATTCTCCGTCGTCATACATCTCCCGCAGCGGCGCCAGCGCGGGATGAAAGCCGAGGTAATCGTTGATCTTGAGTACCTTGCTGGTCGGAATTCCGATGCGCGGCCGCGACTGGTAATACGCGTCGTCGCCGTAGGGCACGATGGCGTTGAGGCCATCGTTGCCACCGCCGAGCTGCACCACGATCAACTTGCGGTCTCCCGGAGTGGTCGCCTCGGGACGGGTGAGGGCTTTGAGGAACCGGGGAATGAACAGGCTGCCCGCGGTCGCGAGGGCACTGCGCTGAAGGAATTGGCGGCGGGAAAGGGACTTTTTCATATCAGGAGAGTTGATATTCGGGCAATTGGAGGAATGAAAGGGTGAGCTGCTGCAACTGGGTCGCGCGGTCGGAGCCGAGCATGGGAGAGCGGGGCAATTTTTGCTCAAAGTTCCCTTCGGCGAAGGGCAAGAGGTGCTGCCGCAGCTCTTCCACCATGGCCAGGGTGTCTTTTCCCTTGATCTGTTGTCCCCACTTATTCCAATCCATCTCCGCCCGAAACTTCTTCATCTTGGGAGGCGATTGTTCGCCCATCATAAGATCGGGATTGGCCTGGAAGGCCTGCCCCCGCTGGAAAAGCGCCAAGACCGGCAAAGTCATCCGCGCAGTCAGGGTGCCGGCATCGATCCAGGATTTCCCGGAGGGCCAACCGGCCACATTCGGCGGGTCGAAGGGCACCTGACCCAAGAGACGCAGTATTTGAAAGGTGCCTTTGGGTTCGGGATATTCCATCCCCACATTGCGCTGCATCCCCGCCAACAAATCCACTGGCGATTTGATCCGGACGCCCCGGTTGTTCTTTTCCCAGAACCATTCCGACTCCAACAACGCCCGCATCACCGGTTCGATCTGGTAATTTCCGTCGTAAAAAACAGTCGCCAGTTGCTCGATCCGGGTCAAATGCGGCTCCGGATGCACGAAATAGCAGTAGAGCTTCTGGCAGATATACCGGGCCGTCTGCTTGTCGGAGAGAATCAGGTCAATGACATCTTCGCCGTTGAAATTCCCGGTGGAACCCCGAAAGGTTTTCGTTCCGTTGTCGTGGTGGTTTTTGCGGACCACAAAATTTCCCTGCTGGTCGAAATTCCAACCGGTAAAGGCGCGGGCGGCCTCCTTGATGTCCAGTTCGGAATAGTTTCCAACGCCGAGGGTGAAAAGTTCCATGAGCTCCCGGGCAAAATTCTCGTTGGGATGGGCCTTCTTGTTTTTGCGGCCGTCGAGGTAATCCAACATCACCGGGTGCTGGGCCACACCGAGCAACAGCGTCCGGAAATTGCCGAGGGCATGCCGACGCATCAAATTGTTGAAATCCTGAAGCGCGGCCGGGCGTTCCACCCGCGCGGCAAAATGATCGTGCCAGAAGAAGGTCATCTTCTCCTGCAATTGGGCCGAATCCCGGGCCATTTTTTCCAGCCAGGCCACTCCCAACTGCTGAATTTCTTCCCTCCGCTGCTTCCGCAACTCCTGTCGTTCCTTCCGCGAGAGGTCCTTCATTTTGACCTTCTCCTGCAGAGGCCGGTCAAACATTTTCAACGGCGTCCACTTCCGGGCCGACTTGAAAACCTGGTCAATGGCCGCCTGACGGGAGATTTTCCCGGCCGAGGTGCCCGCCGCGGGCCCAAAACCCGTCCGCCACACGAGGTGGAAATGGTCTTCGGGCGTCAAAGGAATGCGTAGGTGCTTCATGGTACTTGTTTGGACGCAGGGTAAAAGGAAAGGTTTAATTCAGCACGAAGGCTTCGACGAAGTGGGGATTTGGGCGGATGAATGAAGGCAAAAAGAGACCGCCAGAGGAGTTCCCTGGCGGCATATTTGTTTCAGTGGACCTGGTTGGGCCTAGTCGAGATAGGGGCTGGCATTGACGGCGCGGAAACGACCGACGACAAATCCACCGGCCGAGGTCCCGACATGGGGCGCATAGGAGCGGCGGTCCATCCAGAAGGTGCTGCTGCCCTGACCGAGCTGGCCGAGCTTGTCGCGGTCCAGGATGATACTGGTCGCAGTCTCAGAATTCGTATAGAAAATCTGGGCATCGCCCTCCAGGACGCCATTGACGGTGACGGTCACGTCTTCGTCGGCGGCCAGCGCGCTGCCGGTCCAGACCAAATCAAAGGCCGAATCGCGGCTCACGGTATCCAGGTTAACGGGATAACCAATCTCGCGGAGCAATACATCGTTTTGGAAAGTATTTCCATCGAGGTCGACATAGGTGAATTGGCCGCTGTCGACAAATCCGACGTATTCTTTCTCGTAGTAGGCCAGGCCGGGCTTCCAGGACAGGACATCGGTCCCAAAAGAGACTTCTGCGCCATCCGCCAGTTCCAGCTTGGTGCCGAGGGCATTGCTGAACTTGAAGGTGGCCCGGGCGTAGGTTTTGTCCTCGTTCCCATTGTAGAACAGCTCGTATTCGGTGTAGATCTTGTCCTGGTCCACCGAATCGGAGGGTTCCCGGGTACAGCTGAAAAATAGGGTGCTGGAAAATGCGAGCAAGGCTAAGAGGGTAAGTTTGGAGAACGATTTCATAACAATCTGTGTGTTTTTGATAAACTAAATTTCGCGCCTTAGTCTTGTCAATGATCGTGCCAAAGTAAGGGGGCTGCGCAATAAAAGTCGGTCGGTTCAGCAGAAGATAGGAAAAAATGGAGGATGGGAACCGGGAAAATGGAGGGTCAAAAAACTGAGTTTGCTCCCTGGAAACATGGATTCAGGGCAAAAAGGGGCTATATTGAGCGGAATGAAAGTTTCGATGGAAATTTTGTGCCTGCTTCTGCTTTGCCTGGGCTTCCTGGGAGGAAGTCCTTTGCAATTGGGGGCCGCCTCGGGCGGTCCGGATGCTTATGGCTACACCTGGCGGGACAGCGCCGAGCCCAACGGTCCCGCCTACCAGTGGATCGATGTCCGGCAGCGGGCCGGAGCCTTACAGCTGTTGGGGCTGGGCGACGACAACTCCGTGGGCCCCATCAATTTTGGCTGGGATTTCCACTACTACTGGCTCGACTTTGACGAGCTGACCTTCGGTTCGAACGGCTGGATCGGCCTCGGCGAAGAAGGCGATGTCAATACGATTTCGCATTGCTTTCCGGGATTGCCCTCCTCCGGAGGCGCCGCCGACAATTTCATTGCCCCGCTCCTCTCCGACCTCAATTTTGCCTCCAACAACATCAATTTCCCCAATCCCGGCACAGCTTTTATCTGGTCCAACCTCCAAGACTCGGTCATCCTCCAGTACCAGGACGTCCCGTTCTGGCGGGACGACACCATCAACTGGACGGGCGCGAACACCTTCCAGGTCATTCTCTCCGGACGCGATTCTTCCATCACCTTCCAGTACCAGAACCTCGACCCGTCGGCCTTCAACCAAATCACCACCTGCGAAACCGACCTCGTAGTGGGCCTCGAAAACATTACAGGAGCCGACGGACTGGAATTGCTCCGGGAAAGTTTCCCCGACAACAACTACGCGATCAAGTTTTACTATCCCTCGCCGGTCTTGCAACCGGCTGCCGATGCAACGCCGCTTTGGAATGGCGACGCCAACAATTCCGGCCGCTTCTATTTCCGCGACGACACCATCAATTTCTCAACCTCGGTTTCCAATATCGGCAACGGTACTTTCTCCCAACCGGTCCGCGTCAACGTTTCCCTCCGCAACCTCCTCCAACAACCGCTCTGGGAAGACTCCACCGACCTGGCGACCCTGAATCCGGGAGCCATGCCCGTGCTGGACTATACGCCCGACTACGTACTGAAGAGCCCAGGGGAATACTATTTTGCGACCACCACATCCTCCTCCGAGGACCCCAACCCCAAAAACAATGCCAATTACGCCGAGGTCAACGTCGCCGATTGCAACAGCGACACCTTTCAGCTGAGCTATGCCAGTGGCGATCCCCCCACCAGTTTCTTTGTCTGGGGCGGCGGCGGCCCCCTGGACGGCGTGGGCACCTATATCGTACCGCCAGCCTATCCGCTGACCATTGAGGCGGTGGATTGCTGGATCATCGGGGACAATGACCCCAACAATGGCTCGCCGGGCGGCTACTATATAAAGGTATACGACGACAATGGCGTGCCTGGAACCTTACTCGACTCGATTTTTGTGCCGCGCAATGTCGTGCAGGAAGGGGCCTGGAACCGAACTGTTCTGAACAATCCCATCACGGTGAACAGTGGAGGGATTTTGATTGCATGGACACAGGAAAATGACTCGATCTTCCTGGGGGCGGAAAATGTCGGACCGGTTTCCCGGTGGGCATTTGAAATTCTCGGGGGCACCTGGACCGATTATCGCTTTGCCGAGGAAGAAGATTTTTTGATCCGGGTGGCAGGAACGGGCTGCAATGTCCACGTGCCAGTTTCCGTATCCGAAGCCCAATCGGCATTGGGACTCACGGTTTTCCCCAACCCCGCCTCGGACCACCTCCAAATTTCCCTGGACCTCCCCAATTCGGGCCCGGTCGAGTGGACCATCTACGATGCCTACGGGCGTGCCCACATCGAAAACCGGCAATTGGCCGGCCTCGGTTCGCAATTCTTCCGGCAGGAGCTTCCCCGACTCTCCGCGGGCATTTATTTCCTCCAGGCCCGGTTCAATGGACGGCAGGAAACCCGTCGCTTTGTCCTCCAACCCCAATAGAAAAAGCCGGAACACTGGGCCCCGGCTTGCTATAAGGTAAATGGAGATTTCTACATTTATCGGGTTGCGGCTACGCCTCCCCCATCTTCGTACTCGCCTCCGGAACCACCGAGGTTATACGCTTCGGCCGGTACTTCGTAGCCTTCCGGCACGACGTAGGAGTGAATCTTGGACGTGCTGAAGGAGCTGATCTTGACGGAGTCACTCTGGTTCCCACCGAGGACCAAAATCCGGTCTCCCTGCTTCCCAACGACAAATCCGACGTGGCCCTTACCGCCGCCATAGGAGAATACGGCCAACGCGCCGTAAGCGGGACGGTTCAGACGCGTACCATAATTGGCGAAGGACATCGCCAGGGCACTTCCGGTTTCGGGCTGGCCTGCCTGGCGCATGACCCAGTTGGCGAAGGACGCGCACCACGGTACTTCGTCCGTGCCAAAACGGCCGGTCGTCGCGTGGTACTCGATCACCCGCGGGTTGTGGCGGCTGCCTTTGATTTCTTTCTGACCAATTTCGCTTTCGGCCACGGAGATCCAGCGGGGTTTGGGCCCCATTCCGGCTCCTGTGCGGTTCGGTTCACCCGGCTGAATGAATTTGCCCGATACCCATTCGTTGTCACTGATGCGGACCCAACCATCGCGTTCTTCGAGGATGACGACCTGCTGGTTGCGGGTCAGGCGACGCACAATCGGGCTGCCCGTTCCGATTCCGGACCGAACGTTGAGCGAGGAAGCGACCACGAAGCCTTTTTTCTCGGTCGGAGCTGGCGTGGGATTGCCGCTTTGGCCCCCATCCGTTTGCCCTCCGCCCGTCTGACTTCCCAGTTCCACGAATCTTCCGGACACCCACAAATCTTCTCCGATTCGCAGCCAACCGTCTTTCTTTTCGAAGACGTCGACTTTGCTGCCCCGGGTCAAAGGATCACCCGCTTTGTCGTGGGTGCCTCCAGGTCCGGAACGTACGTTGAGGGCGCCCGTGGAAACGGTCCCGGTATCGATGGGACCACTGGACTGTTCATTTTGGGGCGGGGCGGCTGTCATTTCGACGTAACGGGCCGAGACCCACCGGTCTTCGCCAATATTGTACCAACCATCCTGCTCAGCATAGATGGTGATGTCAGCATCCTTGCGGAGGGCTTCCCCCACCTTACCGAATCCGGTTCCGGGGCCGGAGCGCACGTTGAGGGCGCTAGCGGTAATTTTACCGGAGCCAATGGGCTGGTCGGACTGTTGTTCGGGCTGGGTTTCCGTCATCGCGACGTGCTTGCCGCTGATCCAGCGGTCATCGCCTATTTTGTACCAGCCGTCTTGTTCGGCGTAAATGGTCACGCTGGCGTCCTGGGTCAAGGGGTTACCTGCCTTGCCAAAGCTCGTGCCGGGGCCGGTCCGTACGTTCAGGCCCTGCGCGGTGATCACCCCGGTTCCAATGGGATCGGAGGATTCGCTGTTGGAGGAATCGGTCGCGTTGTCCTGCTGGTCATTCTGACCGCCATCGTTTTGGAGAGCCAGGTAACGCTGGACCTTGTCCGGATAACGGGAAACTTCCTTGAATTTCAATTCTACGGCTTCCTCGACGGTACCGGATTTGTTGTAGCGCTTGCCGCGACCGGTCAGGTAATAGCGGTAAATGCGGGTGCGTTCAATGGCCGGTTTGAGATATTCCGGCTTGAGGGCATCGGCCGTCGGGTTCTGGGAACCCGCGTTGGTGGCGTTGCGGATGGCATAGCGCACGGTTCCTTCGCCGGCGTTGTAGGCCGTGATGGCGAGGGAGGCGAAATTGGCATCGTCGGTGCCGACGCCTACGGTTTTCATCTTGGTCTTAAAGGTCGCCACCCCAAACATGATGTTGATCCGGGGATTGTCCCAGTAGGAGTCAAAGTCGTAGCGGGCGAGTTCGGGGAAACGGCCTTGGGTATCGCCCCAGGTCCCTTTGGTGATTTGCATGAGGCCCCAAGCAGCTCCGGAGGAGGCATCGGAGCGACCGGCTGATTCCACTGCGATGAGGGAGCGGATCTGGGTAACGGGAATGCCGTAGGTGGCAGCGGCTTCTTCGATGTACTGGTCGTAGCCCTTGACCCGGTCAAGGACCTTTTCCTCGGCCGATTTGGCCCGCTGGACGGGAGCCGTGGCCCGCTGGACCGGCGCACCGGCCTGAAGATTGAGGTTGGGGGGATTTTTTCCCTTCAGTTGGGCGGTGTCCATGGACCCTGACTGGCGCCGCTGTTGCGGAGCACGCGAATGAGATGTATTCATGGGTTGGCGGTTGGCAATTGTAGTCAATAAGGACGGTACGCAGTCGGGTAAGCAAATAACCTTTTTACATATACTGCACGACGATCCAAAAGCATTTGAAATGTAGTTTTTTTAGGCGGAAAAATCAATCAGATTTTTCGGTCAACCCCTCAAAAAATAGGCTAATACAGCCTTCAAAGGCACATTTTTAGCCCCAAAAGCATACTATCTACCCACCAAAAGTTGACCCCTAAATGGGTGCCTTTTATCTCCCTTTCTTCTACTTTTCATTCCCCACCTCCGGAAGATTCTTGGTTTTGTCTGGAAAAATGGCCCCTTCATATCTCTGAACTTGCTCTTTGTCTGTAATTTTTATCACTCAGAAAGCCGAATCGCCCACCAATCACAACTGAATCCATTTAGAATCAGGGGCAAGAAAAAGGAAACTACCGGAGGGATTTCGGGAATTTGTAATTTCAACGGAAAGTCCCGATATTTAAAAGCTAGTGGAAATAAATGCTGAACGCTTTATGAAGTATTTCTACTGTTTTCTTTTCTTGTTCATCGCAGGAAGCCCCATGTTCGCCAATGCAGGCAACGATCAGGGTTGTGTAGATACGTATGAGCTGGAAGAAAGCACGCCCCCGGACATTGAAGAAGAGACGCTGCACGAAATCTTATCGCTTGCGGCGCCCTATTACAATTATATCCCCGAGCAATTCATCCGCCTCTATTACCATTGCAATTGCATTGAAGTAACTGAGATCGGCGTTGGCTTGTACCGGGTTGAATACGGCGGAATTGGCATCGAAATCTTGATCGATGTATCCGCTGCGGTTCCTCTGGATCAGGTTTTCAACCTGACCAAGTTCCTCCTCAAAGACTAGAGTTTTTCTCGGAAATATTATTGACTACGTCCCGCAATAGCGGGACGTTTTTTTATGCCTCTGTCTATTTTCATTCGTTTTCCCTCCCCCTCTTCAAAATGATCCAATGACCGTCTCCAAGGACGAACGGCTGGGTAAAATGAGCAAACCGCACGGCACGGATGGCTCATCAACGCGCCTATTGGTTCATCCGGGTCAAAAACGCCTGTTTCTTGTTCCGGGAAATGTCGATTTCGGCGCCGTCACTCATTTCGATGATCCCGGTATTGCCCCGGGAATAGCGAATGACTTCATTCAAATTGATGATATGGGATTTGTGGACGCGCATGAAGGCCACCTCAGGCAACAATTCCTCAAATGTTTTTAAAGTTTTGCTGACCAAAATCTTCCGCCCATTGCGGAGGTAGAACCAGGTATAGTTCCGGTCCGCCTCGCAGCGCACAATCTCCTGGTAGCGTGCCACGAAGAATCCATCGGCCGTGGGCAGGGTCAACTTTTGAGTCAGGAGGTCTTCCGTCGCCTGGTTCTCCGCGATCACCCGCCAGCCGGGATGCTGGGTCCGGTTTTTGACCCGCTCCAGGACACGGTTGACGGCATCCTGCAACTCCAAAATATCGACGGGCTTGAGCAAATAATCCGCCGCGCCAGCCCGGATCGCCCGCAAGGCGTACTGGTCGTAGGCGGTGGTGAAGATGATCTCGAAACCGGGCGGCTGGGCGATGCGGTCAAGGAGGTGAAATCCGTTCTGGCGGGGCATCTGCACATCCAGGAATACGATTCCCGGTTGGTGCTGCTGGATGGCCTCCAATCCATCGGCGACCGATTCGACTTCGGCCACCACCTGAACCTCAGGACAATAGGCCGACAACAAGGCCACCAGGGTTGCCCGCGCACTTTCTTCGTCGTCGATCAGGACCGCAGTGATTGTCATGGAAAGAAACTTTGGATTTTGGGAATTTGAATGGTGCACCGGGTGCCGCTGGGAAGGCCGTCGTCGTATAGGTCCTCTATGACCAGTTGGGCTGGACCGCCGAATTCAGCGCCGAACAGGTCGAGGCGCTTGCGGATATTGTCGACACCAATGCTTTGGTGCCCCTTTTGCTGTTGGTACTTCGCCGCCGCCTTTCTCCCGATCCCGTCGTCCTCCACCACAATTTGGATGCGGGCTGGCGAGGGCTCCGAAATGCGGATGGACAGTTTTCCCGGGCCATCTTTCAGGAGGATTCCGTGCCAGATGCCGTTCTCGGCGAGGGGCTGGATCACCATGCCGGGGATGATGATGTTGTCCGCTTCCAGGTCCACGGGATAAAGGATTTCGAAGGAAAGTCGCTCCCCCACCCGTAGGGATTCCAATTCGAGGTAAAATTGAAGGGCCTTGAGTTCCTCGCTCAGGTTGAGATTGGACGAGCGGGTATTCTCCAGGGTCATGCGAATGAGGCGACTGAACTTGCTGAGGTACAACAGGGCAGAATGCTCGTCTTTCCTGGCCACGAATTGCTGAATGCTGTTGAGGGAATTGAAAATGAAATGGGGGTTGATCTGGGCGCGGAGGGCCAAATCCTTGAATTCGTCGGCTTGTCGCCGGAGCTTGTTCCGCGCGCGGACGGAACGGCTCTGCCACGTGATGGCCAGGGTAAACAACATTCCGCTGCCCAGCACCAAGGTTAGGAAAAACCACCATTTACGGTAGTAGGGCGTTGCAACCGATATTTTCAGGTCATTTTCCGCCGCAAACCAATTCTTTCCATCCGCCGAGCACTCCAGGTGAAAGGTATAGTCGCCGGAAGCAAGCGATGGAAATTCGACCTGGCGCTGTTGGGTGGTGTGGAAAGTCGTATCGGATTCTCCCATCTGGTAGCGGAAGTGAAGGCGGTCGGGGTTTCGGAAATAGAGCCCGTCGTAGGTAATGGTGAGGCTGTTTTGGTTGTAGGGCAAATGAATGGGTTCGGAGGGGAAAAATGGCGTTCCTTGCGATTTTACCTGGGTGATCTTCAAAGGAATATGGTCCGGGCTCCGCGGCGGTCGAACCGGAAGATAGCTGAGTCCGCCGTGGGTTGCCACCCAAATGCTGTCTCCGTTTGGAGCCATATCGGTCACCCGATTTGAGGCCAGGCCATCCTCCTGCGTATATTTCCGCAACTCCTTCCAGCCCCGAGAAGAGAAAACCACCCGGTTGAGTCCGGCATTGCTCCCCACCCACAGCACTGAATCTCCTTCCAACCGCACCCGAACACCGTAATCACTGGTCAATCCGCCACTCCGGTCCAGGGTCAGCAGAGTATCCGACAGGAACAGTGCGATGCCATTGCCGTGAATACTGACGGCGAGTTCTCCATTGGCCCCCAAATCCAGGTCGTTGATGCTGTTTTGAAAGAGCGGTGAATCCTTCCATAGGTACAATTGGTGGCCCTGGCATACCTTCAGCCCCGATGCCGTGGCCGCCACCACCTCTCCATTCGGCAAGGTCACCAGCTCCCGGGCCGTTCCCTTCACCCCTAAATCAATCAATATGCGATAAGCACTTCCCCGCGCTTCGATGTCTTGGGGCAACCTATCGTAAGGAGTAGGGAAACTGCCGCCATAGCTGTTGATCCATACATTTCCGTCCGGATCGATGGAGATGCCCTTCCCTTGTAGCGGAATCCAATCGATTTTCCCCTCCCTTAAAATAGAGATGGCATAGTCATGCATCCACCAGACCGCCCCGTCAGGACCTTTTATTATGCCCATGCACCGGTTTTCATTTTTTCCCTCCGGTGCCGTGCTTTCAATGGGATTGAATTGTCCATTCTTCAAATAGCCGACCTTGCCCCCCGGAAAGCCCAACCACAGGACACCCTCCTCGTCCAGCAAGAGCTGGTCCACCTGGTTCACGGGCAACCCGTCCGAGGTGCGCCAGGTCCGCTCCACCGGATTCGGGCTCATGTACACTCCCTCTCCCAGCGTCGCCAACCACAAATTGCCCTCCCGGTCCATGAGCGAAGCGCTGACAGGTTTCCCCGCCAGCAAGGACCGACTGGGTGCTCCTCCCATGTCCACTCCCTGAAAAACCTGAACGCCTGACCAACTCAGAACCCAGGTTTCCCCCGCATTGTGGGCGTCGATGCGCGTGGGCATCTTCTCATGGGCGTTTTTCTGGCGGAAAAGAGTCCTTTGGCTGGCCAGGTCCAGCAAATAGATCGAGTCGGTGGTCACACGAAAGAGGTGGTGAGGCGGGAGATACAGGGTCCGCCCCACGCGGTTGAACAGGTTGAAATCGATGCTGGGGGTTTCGGGTTCGGGAGAAAAGACCTTGCCGGCCCGGCTAATCAGGCTGATCTGGCCGTTTGCGTCCCGGTACAGATAGTCAAGGTTGGGGTAGGAGGTCACGCGGGCGGTGCTGACCTCCGGATCGATGCTCACCAGTTCCGACTTGGTGATGAAGTAGATGTTTCCGCGGGCATCTTCTTCGGTCATCAGGGGAAAGGATTGGAGTTCAATGCTGGCCAATGCCGGCACATTGCCGGGGTTGTAAAACTGGCCTTGGTGCCAGAACTCGATGGTGCTGTTGTAGTTGCAGAGCCAGATCCGGCCCCGGCTGTCTTCTTTCAGCCGAATGACATCGGTTCCCATCATGCCATCGGAGTGGCTGAAGTTGTAGAATTCATGGCCGTTGTAGCGGGAAAGCCCGCTTTCGGTGGCGAGCCAGATATAGCCCTCCCGGTCCTGGATGATGTCGTAGACCATCCCGGAAGGCAGCCCTTCGCCCGTCCCAAAATGGACGAAGCTCGGTTGCTGGGCCCGGACAGAAGTCAGGGCCAGCAATGTCAGAAGGCCGATCATATAGGTTTGAAGCGACATCGAATTCACCATCTAAATTAGGCATTTTTCGAGCTTGTCCCTTGAGAGGCATTTTCCATTTCCGCCCATTTTCCTTCGCTCACTCAACCGCTACTTTCATCCCTTTTGCCCTCCCTTTCGTTGGTTCCCTCCCTTTCGCATTTCCGGAGTTTGTTGCTTGCCGGCCATATCCAACAACAAATCACTTTTAATCATGCAAACACAAAAAGTCTCGAAACGAAGAATTGTATTGCTCTTGTGCCTGCTGTGTGCGGGCCTGTTCAGTCCGGTGCACGGACAGTTTTATAAGAAATTCGGGGAAACTGGCGTCGATGAAGGGGCCAGCTCCATCATCAAAGTGGGGAGTTCCCTGTATGTGGGCGGCTACAATGACGACAAGGCCAGCATTTTGGAATTGGACCTGGCCGGCAACAAGACGGGGGAATGGGTGCTCGACATCGATGTCCACCGCGACGACCTGATCTACGATCTGATGTGGGACACGGACGATCTGGTATTCTGTGGTTCGTCCCGCAATCCCAGCGATCCCGACGATGAGCGGCTGTTCATCGGCAAATTCAACCCCAGTACAAGTTCCATGATCTGGATTCGGCGGGGCCACAACCAGGGAACCACCTCCACCCGCCTGACCGACCTGAACATCCGTCCGGGAGGAAACTATGTGGTCACTGGAATGGTCAAGGACCAATTCGTTTATGGATCCGATGCCCTGACCATGGTTTTCAACGCCAACACGGGGGCCATCATCCAACAACGTAAATACTACGGTTCCGACCCCGCCAACCCGGCGGATGATCTCCATTCCGATGACCTGGCCGCGGCCATCCTCAACAGCTATACCGGCGAATTGATGGTGGCGTCCCGCAATATTGCGCCGGGTACCGGTGGCGGGGCGACCGGTACCTTGCAGTACAGCCGCATCGCAGGCAGCCGTTTCGATGACATGGGCAATTACACGGGTGTCGATGGCTATCGCTTCTACGTAGAGCCGAATACTGTAGAAGGTCGGGGTTACGGAATAGACATTGTCGAGGGGGACAATGGCGTTTCCAGTTATATCATTGGGATTCACGCCGAATCGGTGGACACTTCGGAGTACAAAAATGTCCTGTTGGAAGTCAGCAATACCAACTTGTACAACCGAACCGAATGGACGATAGACAACCTGGCGTACAGCTCGGAAGTTTCCCGCGAAGTCGACTATATCGGCGACGACCTCCTGGTATTTGGCCAACTGGATTTTGATGGCAGCAACCACGCGCTTTATCTGTACCGCTTTGATCTCGATGGAAACGTGGTTTGGGCGCGGCGCTACGGAGATGACTTCAACGATACCCGGACCAAGTACAATACCAACAGCCAGATGATTGTCGACGAGGCTGGGGGAGCGATTTACTTTGTGGGGGAAGAGGAGAACAGCAATGGAAAAGACATGGTGATTTGCCGGACCGACCTCAATGGTGCGGTACCTGGAGTCGACTGTTCAGCTCCCGAGTCCTTCGAAGTGACGACGCCGAGCCCCGAGACGAACGATTGGGACTTTGATCCCGCGACCTATTCCATCCTGACCTTCCAGCCTTCTACTTCACCGGTCGTCGTGAATTCTACGGAAGGAAGCTGCGTGCCGAAAGAATGCGACATTACCTCCAAGTTCACCCAGACGGCCGAAGGCTGTTTCATCCAGCTCAACGCCGCGCCCATCGTTGGAGCCCAGACCGACGTGGTCGGCTACTACTGGGTATTCCCCGACGGATCCACCTCCAACGACCCCAATCCGCGATTTTTTCCCGATCCCTCCAAGCCCTTTTTCTCCAACGACATTTGCCTGACGGTCATTGGTTCCACGGGCGGGGCCTGCTGCACCAGCAAATTCTGCGAAAAAATGATCTCGACGGTCTGCGAACCCAATCCCTGCACCATTGCCGCTCAGATTTTCCAGACCTCCACCTGTGAAGATCCCTGCACCCAGACCTTTTCCGCCGAAATCATCCAAACCAACCGGACGATTGGCGGCTATGTCTGGACCATCGGCGGTCAGACCTTCTACGGAAAGGAAATCAGTTACTCCTTCCCCTCCGCGGGCAACCACCTCGTCTGTTTGAAGGTCGTGGGCCTGGATTCGAAGGGAGATTGCTGCGAAACGGAAATCTGCGAAGTCTTTGAAGTCAACTGTGGCAGCGGCCGCCTCCCCCAGCGGGCCGCAGCTCCGACGGGCAACCTTCCCGAAACCATGGACGATGTCGCTCCGGAAAAGCCTGTTCCCGCTTCCAACTATACCTTGTTCCCGAATCCGACCACTGGAGAAGTTTTCCTTCAAAACGAAGGTGGTGGTTCCGTTGACCTGGAAGTCATGGATGCCACCGGGCGCACGGTCCTGAAGCAAGGCAATGCGAAGGGAGCTGAAATCCGCCTGGACCTGTCCGGCGAAGCCAATGGCATGTACATCGTGCGGATCATGGACGGCACTTCCCTGCAAGTGATCCGCCTCCAACTGCAATAGCTCCGCAAGCGATCCTTACGGCCAAACCGACCTGTTCAAAAGAGACCTTCCAATTCGGGGGGTCTCTTTTCGTGTGTGCCCGGCATGGGCAATGACTCTAGGGTGTAAGTCCCGAGCGCGT
>CAWUKT010000027.1:0-76213 GCA_963923035.1 uncultured bacterium | reverse complement strand
CTCGCAGTTCCGGTACAGCCGTTGGCGTCGGTAACCGTCACAGAGTAGGTGCCCGCCACCAAATTGCTGGCCGTAGCCGTTGTCTGGTTGGCTGCGTTTGCGTCCCACTGGAACGTATAGGGCGCGATTCCGTTGCTGCCAGAAGCCGTCGCACTGCCGGCGTCGCCCACACAGGCGGGAGCCGTGGTGACAGAGGCGGAAGCCACAACTGCAGCCGGATCCACCAAGGTCACAGAAGCAGTGGCCGTGGTATTGTTCGCGTCGGTAGCGGTGACTGTGTAGGTACCAGCTGCCAAACCAGTCGCTGTTGCGCCAGTTTGACCGTTGCTCCACGCGTAGGTATAAGGCATCTGGCCTTGGGAAGCCGAAGCCGTGGCGGAGCCATCGGCGGCACCCGCACAAGAAATGTCGTTTGCAATCGACGCCGTGACCTGGACCGGAGCAGAAGGCGTGATGATTTGAACGTTGTCAAAGATGGAGTTGTTGATGACACCATCGTTGTGAGAGGTCACGGCCAGACCTACATAAATGGTATTGGCCATGGTGATGTTCTGGGCGGCACCCAGCTGGGTCCAGCTGATGCCATCTGCCGAATGGAAAGCGGTAAATGAGTTTCCGCTCCGAACCAGGCGCAGGTAAACCGGGAAGGTCGGGATGGACTGGCCTCCGGTGAATTGGGCATTGCCGCCGTCGTTGGTCCGCCACTGGAAGGAAAGTCCATTGGCGCCCCGCTTGAGCATCATCAGGTGCTTAGAGTCGGGATCGAGATTGTCCCGCATCATCACACCTGCCTTCGCCCACTGGTTGGTATTCGTAATCGAGGTGACCCGGGCGATGATTTCCCCGTCCCCCGCAAGAGTCGTATAGGCGTATTGGAACTCGTCGTTCGCATTCCAGATATCAACTCCGGAGCCGTCCACGTACCAAATGTCCTGGGCCGCATTGTAGCAGGATTTACCCACAGCCGCCACATTTCCAATGTCCTGGGCTGCCCATCCGGCGGGCAAGGCACAGGTGTCACAGACCGGGGTATTCGCGTCGATCAGGGCGCTACCCGATGCAGTACAGCCATTGGCGTCGGTGATGGTGACGGTATAATTGCCATTGGCGAGGCCGAAAATGCTGTCCGTGGTTCCGCCGGTGGACCAAGCGTAGGTATACGGCATCATGCCGCCGCTTCCGACGACAGAGGCCACGCCCTGTCCATTTTCCAAACACGACGAAACCGCCGCACTCAGGGCGTTCACGGAGAAGGTATAGGAATCGGTGGCGGTTTGGTTGTTGGCGTCGGTGATGGTCACGGTATAGGTGCCCACGCCAAGGTTGTTGATGGTTGCAGTATTGCCGCCGTTGCTCCACGCGAAGGTCATAGGCATCTGGCCGTTGGTCGCGGTGGCAGTCAAACTTCCGGTCAGGTCTCCGGCACACACAATGGAGGCGTTGACCGTGATGGAAGCCGACAATTGCGGTTGAACGCCTTCACCGGTTAGGGAAACCGTATCCGGAGAAGTGGTTCCCGAATGGGTGACGACGATAAAGGCCGTGCGAAGACCGGTCGCGGTGGGGGTAAAAGTAAATGGAATGTCAAGACTGGATCCGCCGTTGAGGGTCTGGGGCAAAGAAGCCGTAAAGGCAAAATCACCCGAGTGCGGTCCACCAATGACCACTGAATTGATGGTCAGGGTGCTGTCAGGAGCGCCGGAATTGGCGAGGTTGAGGTCCTGAGAGGCACTGGTGGTGTTGACGGTTTGGGAAAAGAAATGCAGGGGGTCGGGGGTAATGACCAATGCTGCCGGACTTGGATTGAGCGGCCCCAAGACTTCAATGGCGGCCACTTTCGGATTCTGGACTCCGGCAATCCAATCCAGGTTCAGGGTTCCGTCCGTCACATTGACGACGATCGTATCGATGTACGCGGTCTGGAAGCCAGCCGTCGCCCAAATATCGAGGTCGTCGATGATAACATTTCCTTCCGCCTCCACATCAAATACCCGCAATCCGGCCCCATTGGCACCGGTCCAGTTTTCGGAGAAGTGGAGGATAATCTGGTAATCGCCGGCCTGGGGAACCGGGAAATCATAGGAAAATTGCCCGTAGCGGTACAATTGATAGAGGGCATCGTCGGTCGTACCGGCAATTCCCAAGCCGCTGTTGTTGGTGCCCTGACCGCCGGTGAAGAAGGCATCGGCACTGAAGGTGCGGCCACCAACATCCGTATAAGACGGACCATTCGCATTGATCCGGTACAAGGCCAGATCAATGGCACCGCCCGCCGTCAGCGGGATGCTCAACGGGGCGCTGCCCGTATTGCCCAGCACCAGGTTGCCGGTATAGCCCGTCGCGGCCGTCGGGGCAAAGGTCACCTCAATGTCCAGGGTCTCACCCGGGCCGAGGTAATAGGGCAGGTTCCCCGCAAAATTGTGCGTGAAAACGCTTGCCCCCACGATGTCCACCGAAGTGATGAACATCCCTTGGTTGCCCCCGGAATTGGAGATGGTAAATATCTGGGAAGCGGTCTGCGGAGCCGTAACCGTGCCAAAGTCGTGGTTGGCGGGGTTCCCGGTCAGTGCGCTCGCCTGCAAGGCATAGCCATCGACCGCCGGACGCAAGCCATTAAAGGCAAAGGCTTCAATGGTATTCAATTCGGGGCCACCGCCGCGGTTGCCGGAGCCAGCCGCGACATACAGGACGCCATTGTTGACCAACATCGAAGTTCCGTGCCGGCCATCGATCATGTTCGCGAGGGTCCGCCAGCTCTGGGTATAGACGTTGAAGGCCTCGGTTTCTTCGTGGCCCGCGCCCTGGCTGCCACTTTCACCACCTGCCACAATCACTTCGTCGCCGATGACGCCCGTGAAGCATCCGGCCCGTTCGGTCGGGATATTGGAAGTCGCGGGAAGCTGCTGCCAGCTGTTGCTGGCGATGTCGTAGACGTCGACCTGGGCCACGGTCGGGTTGAAGGTCGAGCCTCCAAAACCGGTGCGGCGACCGCCCATGTTGTAAATCTTGCCGTCGTGGACAGCGGCGTGGTAGTGGTCCCGTTCAATCGGCGCATCCGCCAATTGGGTCCAGGTACCGGTCGAGGGATCGTATTTGTCCACCCACGGCACCCAACCATTGACGTGGCCATTCTGGATGCCGCAGACGAGGTAAATCTCATCGTTGTAAACAACGACACCAGCTGATCCGCGACGGCGGTTGGCCGGAATTTCGGGTCCTTCGTGCCACGCGTCGGTTGTGGGGTTGTAAATCCAGATGTTGGAGATAGGGGTTTCGTTCGGGAAGCCTCCGGTGAAAGCGCCGATGATCCAGAGATTGCCTTCGTATTCGATGCCCTGGAAGTGGTGCATCTGGAAGGGCGGTTGGGCTCCGTTGGTCCAGGTGTTGGTCGCCGGGTCAAAAATGTCCACCGGGCGATTGCCGCGGCCACCAACGAGGTACCACTTGTCACCGACCTGGCACCAGGAATTTTCGTGCCGGTTGCTGGCCGAACCGCTGGTGGGAATGATGTCGTACCATTGGCCGGTGGCGGTGAGAGGCTCCCGGGTGATGGTGATGAAATCGTAGGTTGCGGGGTAAGAAGTCGTGGCCCCCCGCGAGGTCATGATGAGCCCTACCGACAAGACGTGGTTGATCCAGGAATTGGGAACCGCAATGGGGCTGCCCAAGGTCTGGACCGGACTTCCGTCGATGGAGTATTTGGGTTGTACGGTATTGTTGTTCGGATTGACCGTGAAATAGAGGTCGATGAAGGTGGAGTTCAGCAATCCGGTCACCGGATACATGGTCGAAACCGGGGCTCCAATTCCTCCGACTCCTCCTCCATTTTCTTCGTAAACCACTTCTATTCCTCCAGCTCCTCCATTCGAAGCCAGGGTCAATTTCAAATAGTTGTCCTGGTCGCCGGTCCCCATGTGGATCCCGTAGGACTGGAAATCGATCGGAATCTGATTGGCAAAGTGACCCTGAATCCGGCCGTTGATCGTGTAATCGTTGATTTCTCCTCCGACATCAACCCCAAACTGGAACGCGTATTCCTGGTTGTTGAGGCTGCCCAGTGCATCTCCGGGCGGCACACTGTCCACCGTAAACTTGAGGGCCGCTCCCCCCACGGTCATGTCGCCGGGATCGAAGAGGTCCATGTAATCGTCGGTATAATTAGTCATGAGGCCGGTGAAGCCCCATCCATTGATCCCGGGATCGATGGAGTTGTCGAATTGGTAGTTGATGGGCAGGGTCGTGGAATGGCCGTTGTCGGGGTCGCGGGCGAACAGATCGACGTTGTCCAGAATGCCATCGTTGTCGTCGTCGTTGTCGATGATGTCAGACAGAAAGTCGCCATCCCAGTCGGCCGGGATGGACGCGGGGGAACACTGGTCGGAACCGTTCGCCAATTCGTCTCCGTTGGAGTAGCCGTCGCCATCGGAATCGTTGGTGAAGCTGGTGTCATTGCCAACGCAGAAGACGAAGTCATTCGGTTCGAAAATCGTGATGTTGTCGGAGCCGTAGGTACAGGCCCAGACGGTCCCGGGGAAGGGCGCCGCGTCGCCGAGGGCGATGACGTCCAGCGGTGTCGACCCAAAACCAGAAAACAGCGATTGCTGGGTAATGACGGAATCGCCAGCGGCATTCAGTGCGAAGCGGAAAATATTTCCGTTGAAGGCGGCGGCGAGCAGGTTGCCTTGCAGCGCGCCGTTGAAGTTGGTCGCGGTGTATTCACAGAGGCCGTTGGTGGAAGAACAAACCGTCGCCAGGGCGCCGTCCTGGGTACCCGGATTCCGGTAGTCACAAAACTGGTCTTCCATTCCGGCGGGAATGGGCGTCTGCGGGTTCGTTACGTTGAAGGTATTTGCGCGGTTGGCGCGGGTCGGGTTCGGGTGACCGCCATAGTACCCGGGGCCGGAGACAAAGTGCAGGTTGTCGCAGGTGGTATTCGAGTTGGCCTCGTTGGCGGCATTGGTACAGCCGGCGGCCGGAATCCCGCCCCAGCCCGTGTTCGGACCGTTGTCGAAGGTGTAGAGGCGGCCGTTGGTGGTGAGGAGGACGTCGTAGTGGTTCCGCCAGCCGGAAGAGTAGACCTGGACGGGGCCGCCCACAACGAGCATGGCCTGGTTCTTGCCGTCGTTGCCACCCCAGGGGTCGTTGGGGTCTTCGTAGCCCGCCTGGGCGCCGGTGACATTGGCGCGGTCTTCGTCGTCCAGGGTCGGCAAGTCGTACTTGAACAATTGACCGTCGGAGTCGGTCTGGGTGGGCATGGCGTCGATGACGGTGAGGTCGACGCTCAGGATGGCGGTAGAGTAGGCAAATTCGGGGAGGTACGCGAAGTTGTTCGAGGGGGCGCCCTTGTTTGTGTGGCCACCGGCCGCGACGTAAAGGATATTGGCCGTTTTGTCGAGCTGAAGGCCGTTGAGGCTGTGGTTTTCTTCTGAACGTGGCAAGCCACGAACAAGGTGAACCATGTCCCAAGCCGTTCCGTTCCAGGTGAGTCGGCTGATGACACCGGAGTTCTCGTCCAGCCCCGTGCTGTTGCCGGAACCGCCACCGCCGATCCGGGGATCGGAAGAGGTCACGTACAAAATGGGATTGGTCGCGGTTCCTTCAACGAGAATTCCCGTCACCTGACGGTTGTTGCTGTTGAAAACGCTGCCATCTTCATTGTGGTTGACAATGGTACGGATCTCGTCAATTTGTTCCGTGGCGGTCACCGCATAATCATTGGGACCGTTTCGGGTGATGGTGTAGGCATAAATGAATCCATTTTGCTGGGAAACGTACAAACGATCATCGGGCCCAAATTGAAGAGAGGTGGGATTGTTGAGGCTTTCCCCACTCAATCCGCTGGAATTGAAACTGATGGTTTGGCCGGAGAGGGATCCGCCCAGGAAAATCAGTAAGAAAACAAAAATGGGTGTCGCAAGACATACCCTACCCCAGGAGCTGCTGTTGATTGACTTCATTTTCGGTGGCAAATTGATTCCAAGACACTGGCAACTCGAATCAATTTCTTCGGAGCAACTCACAATGCACCTGACTCCGAACCTGGTATGATCCGGAGGGATGAATGGGTTAGGAATTTGGTGGAGACTGTCCTAACTATTTGGTCATGTTAAGTTGTGACCGCGTTGATTGATATTGCCTAAGCTGGTTTTAAATTAACTACTCTATTCTCCCCAATTAGGCCATTTTTTTACATTTTTCCAAAAAAACCTACATGGCGAAACACTCCAAACGGAGTTGTTCACTTTAGTCTGCACCTCCTAAAATCCACCTAAACAGCGATTTAGACTGGGGGCCGGGCCCGAGAGTCCGTTTTTTGGTCTATTTTTTTGCAATTATTAACGCGATTCTTTCCGTCTTATCCACAATTTGTTTAAAGTCCCGGTGGATAATCTATATGGGTAACTTGTGCCTGATTTTCTGTAACTTACACATGCTTTGATTCAACAGTACAATCGTCAAACGGTTCGACATTCAGCACTCATTTAAGTTCGATCATTATGCGTCCTAGATATTTTCCTGTCCTTCTGGTATTGGTCAGCTTGGTGTATTCATTCGCACCTTCTACCACAGGAACCGACTTGTCCACTCCCCACAAGGCATTTGAGACGTTGGTTGAAGTGTTGGATTCGGGAGAACACAGCCGTTTGAAGGAGATTGTGACCCCCACCGGGCTCCATTCCCTGGAATCACAGCAAGTCCTCGAAGATTCTGAAAAGGCTTCGGTGTTGGTGCAGGAATGGGAGGATTCGGAACAAGACTGGATGGAGATTACCGAAGACATTTATTTCCTCAAGGCCCAAAGCGGCGACAAAATCCACAAACTGGAATTCACCCGGGAAGAACCCGGCTGGATGCTGTACCACTGGCAATTGGGTGGTGGTTCTGACGCCCACTGATCCGCTCCATTTCCCTACTTTTTCCGTCATTTTCCCCTCTTTCCCTTACTTTAGGGGCTGAATTTCTTTTGAACCTAAATTTTCAAATACGACCAGGTATGCAGTACAAAGTTCGTTGGGGTTGGCTTTCGGTGATGGTGGCCATTCTGCTGGTGGGGTGCGGGGAAACAAGCAATGCTCAGGACAAGCAAAAAAGTGATGAGGTCATTGCGACCATGGCCGTGGATACACCGGTGGCGCCCGCGGAGGTGGTTTTGCGGGAAGAGGAAAAGGTATTTGAAGCCGATATTCAAGGGTTCGAAGAAATGGAAATGGCGTCCCCGACGCCAGAAGGTGGCATTCTTTTCACCGGCAGCTCTTCGGTCCGCCTCTGGAAAACCCTCGCTGAAGACATGGCGCCCCTGCCCGTGACCAACCGGGGCTTTGGTGGCTCTACCCTCCGCCAGGTTCACCACTACGCCGACCGCATTATTCTCCCTCTTCAACCCCGGCTCATCGTCCTCTACTGCGGCGAAAACGACATCGCCAACGATACCTATCCCGCCGAAGACGCCTACCAGGACTTCCGGGACTTCATGGCCTACCTCGAGTACAATTTGCCCGGTACCCCCCTCATTTACCTCTCCATGAAACCATCCATCGCCCGCTGGCAGTACTGGCCGAAGTTTGTGGAGGCCAATGAAAAAATCCGCCAGGACTGTGAAGCGCACCCCCAATTGACCTTTGTGGACGTCTCGGAAGTGATGCTGGGGGACAATGACGAACCCGATCCGGGCATCTTCATTCGGGACAATCTCCACATGAACGAAATCGGGTACGCGCGCTGGACCGAACTGGTCCGCCCCCTGGTCGAAGCACAGTACCAACCGTAGCGTTTAAAAAAAGCGACACCCTTCCAAAAATCCATCTCTTTTCCGGGCAAGAATTTCTATTTTAGCACGTTTTTATGCGTCTTTTTCGGATACACATCTCGCTCCTGTGTGGACTTCTGGCCTGGAAAACCGGAATGGGACAAATGGTTTCCACCCTCGATCCACCGCCAACGGAAGTCCAATTGCGGATTCACCTGGACAGCCTGATGGATTTTTGGCCGGTGGCCTCGGTCTTACCGGAGAAACAATCCCCCGGAATCAGCCCGGAATTGCCGCCCTCCGACGAGATGGCCGACCAGCTTGAGGCGCTCGGAGGAGAGATGCAGTTCCAGTGGACGGAACGGGTGCGCCACTTCGTGGAGCTCTACGTGCGGGACCGCCGCGCCGAAACTGAAGCGGTTCTGGGCATGATGCAGGTCTGGATGCCAGACATCCAGCGCGAGCTCAGCGACCGGAAACTTCCGCTACAATTGCGGTTTCTTCCGGCGGTGCTCTCCGCCGGAAATCCCCTGACGACGGGTCAGGGCGGAAAAAGTGGCCTCTGGCAGCTTCCCTACCACGCCGCACTGCGCTACGGCCTGGAATGCGGCCCCATCCTCGACCAACGCCGCGATCCCAATTTTGCGACTCCAGCTGCCCTGACTCACCTTGGCAACCTCTTCAAACTGTACGGTGAGTGGTCCCTGGCCGTGACGGCCTATACTGCCGGACCCGCCAGCATCACCAAGGCACGGCTGCGCAGCTCCCAAAACGCGGGCTTTGACCGCATCTACGACCATTTGCCCCCCTCCCACCGCGACTATTGGCCTGCCTTCGTGGCCATGAACTATATCGGAAACCATTACCAAGAACTCGGTCTCCGACCGCTGAAGACGTCCTGGACGCCCCAAATTGCCACCTCACCCGTAGAACAACCGGTCCGGCTCTCCGGCATTGCTGAGATTTTACCGGTGACCCAGGCCGAGCTCCGCGCCATGAACCCGCAATTGCGGGGCGATTACGTGTGCTTGCCCGGTGAGAAAGGGGCCGTCTGCATCCCGGTGACCATGGTCGACCAATTCGAGGCGAACAAGCCGAAACTCTATGCGGGCGCCATTGTCAAGCAGGAGCCGAGCGAGCCGGAAGTGGAAGAATCCGAGGTCCGGGAAAGCGTGCCCGACAATCGAAAAGAGGTTCTCTATACGATCCAGGCCGGGGACAACCTTGGGTCCATCGCAAGCCGGCATGGGGTACGGGTCAGTGATTTGCAGCGCTGGAATGGGATTCGGGGGACCATGATCAAGGCCGGGGAAAAGCTGACGATCTACGTCAAGAAGAGTGCTCCAGCGGTCAAAAAAGAAGCAAAAACCAATTCTAATAAATCAGTTTCCAAGCAAGTAGAATCAACCAAGAGTTATACCGTGGGGGCCGGCGATACCCTCTGGGAAATCGCCCAGCAATATCCGGGGGTCTCTCCGGAGGACATCATGGAACTCAATGGCATCAACGAAAGCATCCGACCGGGACAAGTCTTGAAGATTCCGGTGTACAAGTAAAGATACTTTGAAGGAGGTACCCATACAGGAGGATCCGGGCCAGCAGGACCCGCCGGTGGAGCCGCAGCATGTGGTCCTCTACATGGGGATCGTATTCGCGGTGCTCATCGGCATCATGGCCATTTTTCCCAAAGACGGCCTCCCGATCACCAGTGACCTCACCCTCTATTTTCCGACCCTGTCCGAATTCATCGCCGAAGACACTTCGGACGTCGACATGACCTCCATCATCGAGGAGGTCGAACGCCTGGGTGTGGTGGACACGACCCCGACCCCCGATACCCTGGCCTCGGAAGTCCAGGTTGAGGACCCGGAACTGGTCGGCGACAACGACGCCAAGAAAATCCAGTATCCCGACGGCGACCGCAGCGTCCTGTTCCCCGCGTTCCGCGCGATGGAGGCGGCAGCGGCGGAGGAAAAGCCGGTGCACATCTTCCACTTTGGGGACTCCCAAATCGAAGGCGACAGGATGACCTCGCTCATCCGGGCCCGCTTCCAGGAGAAATTCGGCGGTTCGGGCCCCGGGCTTCAAGCCCCGGTGCCAGCTGTCAACAGCTTTTCGGTCCGGCAATCCCAGAGCGAAAACTTCAAGCGCTATCCCGGCTACGGCCGGAAAAGCCCGGACGTCACCCACAACCGCTACGGAGCCACGGCTTCATTTGCCCGCTTCACTCCCCCCATCGCCGACTCCCTCCTGGACTCCGCCGAGGTCGCCACCGGCTGGCTCGAGCTCAAGAAATCGCCCCCCGCCTACAACAAAAGCAAGACCTTCTCGCAATTGCGGCTTTTCTATGGGTACCAACGCCGGAAAGTGGTCCTGAAGCTGTTGGTGGACGACGTAGAAATCTCGGTCGATACGCTGTTCCCGGCCACCGGCTTGCAGGAACGCACCTGGAACTTTGACGCGACGCCGGGCACGATGAAGCTGACCTTTGAAGGGGTGGACAGTCCGGAGATTTACGGGGTATGCTTGCAGAACCAGAGTGGAGTCGTCGTGGACAATATCGGCCTGCGGGGCCAATCGGGAACGCTTTTCAGTGGGCTGGAACGGGGAACATTTCTCGGCATGCTCCAATCGCTCAATACGAAACTGGTCATCCTGCAATTCGGCGGCAACACGATTCCCTATATCAAAAGTGAAAAATCGGCGAAGAACTACGGGAATTCGGTGCGGAACCAGATCCGTTTTTTCCAGCGCATTCTTCCCGACGTCCCCATCATCCTCATCGGGCCGTCTGACATGTCCACCAAGGTCAAGGGCAAGTTTCAGACTTATCCCTACCTTGAAGCGGTCCGGGATGCCCTGAAAGAAGGGGCATTTGAAGCCGGAGCCGCCTATTTCGATATTTATGAAGTCATGGGCGGGCACAATTCCATGATCGGGTGGGTGGAAAATGCCCCCCCGTTGGCCGCCTCCGACTACGTCCACTTCAACCCCAAAGGTGCCCGCAAAATCGCCCAGGTCTTCGTCGCTTCCTTCCTCGAGGACTACGCCAATTTCCGCCAGGCCGCCAACCAGCAGCCACCGCAGAAAGAACCAGCTCCCCAGAAAAACCAAAACCCCAAAGCCAATGGGTAAACGCTGGCTCCACATCGCCCTCTGGCTGGGACTTGCCTGGATCCTTCCCCTGCCGACGCAGGCCCAAAACGACTATCCGTACGCAACGGAAACCTATCCGTTCATCCAGTACGACCTCAACAAATTGATCATCCCCGGCGACAGCAGCGACTTCCAACGCCTCTTCCAACGCGTCGACGACCTGCTGTTCAAAGGCACCGGCCAGATCAACGTCTTCCACATCGGCGGCTCCCATATCCAGGCGGACATGTGGTCGGACCGGCTCCGCCAACGCCTCCAAACCTTCTACCCCGGCACCCGGGGCAGCCGCGGCCTCCTCTTCCCCTACCGGATGGCCCGCACCAACAATCCCTACAACTACAAGGCTGTTTGGACCGGCACCTGGAGTCGCACCCGCTGCATCGAACGCAGCCCCGAACTGACCCTCGGCCTGACCGGCATCGCCGTGGCGACCCGCGATACGCTCACCTCGCTCCGGCTCTATTTCCGCGGCGACAACTACCCCCAGTACGCCTTCAACCGCATCCGAATCTACCACGATGTCGATCCGAGTTCCTTTGCGATCCGCCTCAAGAACGACTCCGTGAACTACCGCATCCAAGCGGAGCCCCAAAACGGCTGCTCGGTCCTCTACCTCGACCGTCACCTCACGGAAATGGAAGTGGAATTTTACCGGTCCGATTCGGGCCAGACCCATTTCACCCTGCGCGGCGTCGGCCTGGAATCGGAAGATCCCGGCTTCATCTACCACGCCATCGGCGTGAACGGCGCGGCGACGACCTCCTACCTCCGCTGCGATCTCTTCGAGCAGCACCTCCGGCCACTGAAGCCCGATTTGGTGGTGTTCTCGATTGGGATCAACGATGCCAACGGGCCCCGGTTCAGCTCCTCGGCGTACGAGAAAAATTACGACGCGCTGGTGCAGCGCGTCAAAGCCGCCAACCCGGATGCAGCCATCCTGTTCACGACGAACAACGACAGCTATTACCAGCGGCGGTACCCGAACAAAAACGCCGAACAGGTGCGGGAAGCGATGCTGCGCCTGGCGGAAAAGCACGGCGGCGCGGTCTGGGACCTGTACGGCGTGATGGGCGGGCTGGGCTCGATCAAGAAATGGCAGGCCCGGGGCCTCGCGAACAAGGACAAAATACATTTGCTAAAGCCAGGTTACCAGCTGGTGGGTGACCTGCTGTTCAACGCCCTGATGGGGGCGTACGACGATCACCTGTGCGGCCTGGCCGCGCAACCGAAATAAAACGTGGAGCTGCTACGCGACATATTCAGTTTCAAGGAAAAGGTTCCCATGATCTTCACGAACGTGGAGTTCTGGATCTTCTTTGGCGTCGTCCTCGCAGTTTTTTCCCTCATCCATCCCCACCGCACCGCCCGGAACGCCTTTTTGTTCCTCGTCAGCCTCTTCTTCTACTTCAAGACCGGCGGCTTTTTCTTCGTTCTCCTCATCTTCTCCACCCTCGTCGACTACGCCATCGGCTTTGGCATCCACGGCTCCGAACGAAAGGGGGTCCGACTCTTTTTCCTCGTCCTCTCCATCGTCGTCAACCTCCTTTTGCTCGGCTACTTCAAGTACACCTACTTCTTCGTGGAAGTCGCCCAGGACTATTTTGACCCCAGCGCCACCTACTACAACCACTTCAATTCGGTGGTCAACGACATCACAGGCTCCAACCTCACTGTGGACAAACTGGTCCCGCCGGTGGGCATTTCCTTCTTCACCTTCCAGACCATTTCCTACGCCGTCGACGTCTACAAGCGCAAGATCGAACCCGTCCGCAACATCCTCGATTTCGGCTTCTACGTCTCGTTTTTTCCCCAGCTCGTGGCCGGTCCCATCGTGCGGGCATCCGAATTCATCCCCCAGATTTACCAGCCGTTCCGCCTCACCCAACGGGAAATGGGCATCGCGATGTGGTGGATCCTGAAGGGGCTTGTGAAGAAATTGTTCATCGCGGACTATATCGCCGTGAACTTTGTCGACCGGGTCTTTGCCGATCCGGGCGCGTATACCGGCTTTGAAAATGTGATGGGACTGTACGGCTATTCGTTGCAGGTCTACTGTGACTTCGCCGGCTACACCGACATTGCGATCGGGGTGGCATTGCTCATGGGATTCCGCCTGCCCATCAACTTCAATTCGCCCTACAAGGCCCGTTCCGTCGGGGAATTCTGGAAACGCTGGCACATTTCGCTGTCCACCTGGCTCAAGGACTACCTCTATATTCCCCTGGGCGGTAGCCGCTCGGCGTCCTTCCTCACCTACGTCTTTTTTGCCATTCTCCCCATCCTGGTGCTCCTGCTCTTCGGCTGGGAAATCTGGCTCGAGGTGCTCATTACCTTCGTCTTACTGGCCTCCACGCTCATTTTCCTCAGCATCCGCTTCCCCAAGGTCCGAAAAGAGCTGTTTACCTCCGCCAACCTGATGATCACAATGACCCTGGGGGGATTCTGGCACGGCGCGAGTTGGCTCTTCATCATTTGGGGGGCACTGAACGGGATCGGGTTGGTCGCCTACAAGCTGTGGCGCAAGATCAGTCCCTGGGAAGGGCGAAAAGAGTGGTTCTGGCAGATTTGGACCATTTTCCTCACCTTCAACTTCATCACCTTCACCCGGATTTGGTTCCGGGGGCAGAGCCAGGAAGACGTCCTCGAATGGTTCAACCAAGTCTGGTACGAGTTCCGCTGGGACCTGATTCCGGAGATTCTGAGCAGTTACCAGTGGGTCTTCATGGTCATGTACATTGGCTTTGTATTGCACTGGTTCCCGTCGAAATGGAAGGAAGAACTGCGCACACTGTGGCTCGATTCGCACATGGCGGTCAAATTGGCGGTTTCGGTAGTGGCCATATTTGTGATTTACCAGACCATTTCCAGCGACCTCCAGGCCTTCATTTATTTCCAATTTTAGTGGTTTGAGTAGGGCAGCCCCGTCGCTCACGCGCCGGGCCGGGCTGTCCGCAGTCGCTCCGCTTACGCGGGAGCTCCCCAATTGCTGCCATCCCTGCTGCAAGCGGGATTCCTGCCCGCTCCCTTTCCCTTTTCCTCCGCAAACGGTTATCTTGAGGCCAAATGATCCTCTACCGTACCTCTGCCCCTCGATTGCTTGCTCTCTTGATCGGTTTGCTCCTTGGAAGCGCTGCCTGGGCCTTTGGCCAGACGCCGCCCCAGGCGGGATTTGTCATCGACTCCGTGCGCCTCAGCAACCAGACCCTCGGTCAGTTCGAGTTGTTCCTGACGGATGCGTCCGTAGGAGCGACCACCATTGACTTTCGGGTCCACCTCCCCAATGACTTCGCCAATCCCATTGCCACCGCGTCCCTGGCCACCCCTGGGCAGGGCCTCCAGATTGACTATTCGCCCGCGAATCCGAGTACCTGCCTGAACTACGAAGTGAGCCAGATCGTCAGCAATGGGGGCGGGGCCGATACGATCACCACTGGGTTCCAAGCGGGCTGTAGCTGCTTTTCGCAGCCCCTGAGCTACCAGGTCCAGGTGGTCGACCTCGGCAATGGCCTCGTAGACATCATGGCCGTCTCCAACGACGACTCCCAAATCAAGGAAGTATTGTTCGGAAACTGTCCCGTTCAATCCAGTTCCTGCCAGGCGCAGCTCCCCGGACCCGGTTCTTATACCTTCTGCGCCCAGTTCTCCGGCGGCAGTTGTTCCCAGGCTGGGATCAACATTTGCGAGACGGTGAATTTCACCTGCGCGGGACCGCCCAGCGCCAGTTTCTCGACCACAACGACCGGCGCCCAGGTTGATTTTACCGACCAGAGCACGGGCTGGGCCATCTCGTCCTGGCTGTGGGATTTCGGCGATGGTACCACCAGCACCGCCCAAAACCCCACCCACCAATATGCGGCTGCCGGAACTTATACCGTTTGTCTTGTTACCACCGACCAATGCGGCACCGATTCTTCCTGCCAATCCATCGCGATTACCTGCCCTGCTCCCCAGGCCAGCTTTTCCAGTGTCCAAACCGGATTGTCTACGGCTTTTTCCAACCTCTCCTCCGCCTCCAGCGGCGTGAGCTTCCTCTGGGATTTCGGCGATGGCACCACCAGCACCGCCGTCAACCCCAATCATGTCTACCCCGGCCCCGGAAACTATACCGTTTGCCTCACCACCACAGATGCCTGCGGAACCGATTCCAGTTGCCAGGTCCTCTCGGTCGCCTGCCTGCCCACCACGGCCAATTTTAGTTTTTCCATCAACAATTTCATGCTCTCCCTCACCGACCTTTCCACCACCAATGGCAATACCGGCTATTTCTGGACCTTCGGCGACGGCGCTTCCAGCTCCACCCCCAATCCGACCCACAGCTATTTCGCGAATGGCACCTATACCGTTTGCCAGGTCGTCACGGATCCCTGCGGCTCCGATACCTTCTGCCAAACAGTGACCATCAATTGTCCGGTTCCGGTGGCGGCCTTCACCAGCAACGCGAACCAATTGGCCGTCCAGTTCACCGACCAAAGCCAAAACGCCAACAACAGTTGGTCCTGGCAATTCGGCGACGGCAACGCCTCCACCCAGCAAAATCCCCAGCATACCTATGCTACGCCGGGAACCTATACCGTCTGCCTCACCACCGCCAATGCCTGCGGCACCTCCACCGATTGCCAATCGGTCACGGTGAGCTGCCCCGCGCCCAACGTCGCGTTCACTTCTTCCTTTAACGGCCTCACCGCCCAGTTCACCGATCAAACCGTCCTCAACGGCAATCCGATCAGCTATACGTGGGCCTTCGGTGATGGCAATACCAGCAACCAACAGAATCCGCAGCATACCTATGCCAACCCCGGCAATTTTCAGGTTTGCCTGACGGTTCAGGAGGATTGCGGCACCGACATCGACTGCCAGTTCCTCGATGTGGTCGTCGGTCGGGACGAAGCCATGATCCCCGGCTTTACCCTGGCTCCAAATCCTGCCCGGGAATCGGTCCGGATTGCTTGGGAAGCGGGTCTGTCCGAGGAAGGTTGGATCCGAATTTGGGATGCCTCAGGCAAATTGGTAATTGAAAAGGTAGTAGAAACTGGATTAGGAGAAATGGTTTTTGATGTGCAAAATCTGAATTCGGGAATTTACCGGGTGTTCGCGATCATCGGGGACCGCCAGGCCAGCCTTCCCTTGAGTATTTTAAGATAGAAACCGCTTTTTTAAATTTGGTTTCTATGGAAAATCCCCACCAGCAGTTCGCTGACGGGGATTACGACATCCACTCTGATTGAATCTTATTGGCGCAGGGTGATCTCGCGTTGGTTGCCATTCGCGAAAGTTACCGTGGCTTTGTTGTCGCAGGTGCCGTCGCCGTAGTCGAGTTGGCGGCTGCGCCCGGCGCTGCCCGTGACTTCGATCACGCCCGATGATACCCAGCGGCATTCGAAGGACTTGTACAAGGGGCTGATGATCTCGGCGGTATAGCTATTGCCTTTGCGGTTGGTGCCGGAAGCCGTTCCGGTGATTTCGTAGGAATCATCGGAGAGCGATTCGGTTTCGCTGCCTTCGACCTGCGTCCGGACGCGGTCGGTGCTCCAGGTCCCGACGGCCCCGTCGGGATCGGTGATCGACGCATTTTTCACGACAATGTTCCACTGCATCTGGCCCTGGTCGTTGTCCCCGAGATTGGTGACGGTGCGGACGCCTTCCACCTGCCAGCCATTGACCGTATAGTTCTGGGAAGTGAAGGTGCGGACAGCGCCAGCCGTAAAGTGGCTTTCGGAGACTTCGACGACGATGGCTCCGCTGCGGAAGCGGCCGTCAGGTCCTGTGCAGCCTGCACCCCAGTCTATGGTGATGACATTCGGGAAGGTCCCGGCCGGGCTTTGGTAGGTCACCGAGGGACAGGTCCCACTGGTCGTGCTGTAATTTTCCTCGATCGTACGCAACAAGACGTCTTCTTCCATTTCTTCCATTACCATTTCCGCGTCAGACTGGGATTGGGATGAATCGATGTCCAGGTCCACGGTTTCTTTCTGGCAGCTGGTAATTACGACAATCAGGGCGAGCAAGGCAGTAATTTTCAAAATGCTGTATTTCATAACTTTTCAATTGTTGGGTATTGGTCAAACATGGAAATCCCGTTTCCCCCAGCGCGGGGGAAGGTGGCCCACCAGTTTATTGGGAAGCCGTTTACATCTCTTTTTCGGAATTCGCACCTTTGACCCCCATCACAGTCGTTGGTTTAATTCCCCACTAAAAAAATTTTGCTTTTTTCCAGAAAATCCTCTTTTTCAGCCCCAAATCAATTCTTCCAACCATGAATGTCCTTCGATTTACCCTCTCTTTCCTCCTGATGACTGGCTTGCTGACCGCGGGCGTTTGGGCCTATGGCTACGAAAAAGACAAAGGTGAAGGCCAAGCAGAAGGGGTGGAAATGGTCCCGGATACGGTGATTACCATTGAACCGCAAAGTTTTCCCATCAACGAATTGCCCGATGAATTCTTTGGAAAGAAGGTCGAAGAAGATGGAGAATGGACGAAGAGCATGGAACAATCGATTTTTTCCGCTACTGAAGCACCTGTGCCCGGTTATATCGATGAGATCATTTTTCGGGAAGCAGTTGTCGTCTTCAACCAACAGGTCAGCACCCTCTCCCCCACCGAGGAAGCCTTCAAGCAGACCACCCAATTCCACTACAATTCGCCCGACGAAGTCAATGGCTTCGTGACCCAGTTCGAGACGGCCCCCTCAGGGTACCAAATCATCGTTCTGGGCGCGTACAGCAGCGAAGAAGAAAATGTGTGGATGAGTCTGGTGAAGGAGGCGGCCACCGATGTCGTACTGATGGCCCGCGGTCCCAGCGAGGAGGGCAAAGACCTCGTCCTCATGGGGACCATGAACGGCCAATCTTTCCAGGCGGCCCTCAGCAAAGCCACTTCAAAATTGGCCGTCCAGCCCTAATTTTTACCGGTATACCGTAACGGTTCCACTCTGTTCCTCCGTCGTTCCGTCCGGATTCGCGAAGCGGAGGCGGTAGACGTACACCCCTTCCACGACCGGCTGGCCGGAGAACGTTCCATCCCAGAAATCCGAGGCATCCCCCTGGTTGGCAAAGATGAACTTGCCCCAGCGGTCAAAAATCTCGATTTCGTAGGTCGGCACGCCAAACGGCACGATTTCGAACACGTCGTTCAGGTTATCGCCGTTCGGAGTGAAGGCATTCGGGACCAGCACCTGCTGGATATTGGTGACCCGGTAGAACTCCCGGGAAACAGTATCGGCGCAGTTGGCGTTCGTGGAGGCAATCAAGGTGACCGTGTACAATCCTTCCTCAAAGTAATTGTGCACCGGAGCAAACTCCGACGTGAAATTGCCGTCGCCAAAGTTCCAGAGGTAATTGTCGGCATTCGTACTCAGGTTCACAAAGGTGACCTGGGCCTCGGGAACGTTCAGCGGTGAGTTGGTATCGGGATTGGAAATGAAATCCGCGGTGGGAACGATTCCGATGTCCACCGTGAACGCATGGCGGTCGCTGAAACAGTTATTGGAGAAGGTCTCAATGTACAGGGTATCCAATCCGACAGGCGCATTGGGATATACCAGGAACGGACCCGTGCCCAGCAAAGTCCCGCCGGTAGGCGCATCGAACCAGGACAGCGAGCCGATGCCCGAAGCGTTGAATTCGAGGTCAGAACCTTCACAGGCCGCGGCATTCGGCACAAACGGCGCCGGCGGGCGGTTCCGCACATTTGTCACCGACGTCAACGTCGCCGAACAAAAGCCATTGTCCAGCACGACATTGGCCTGGTAGGTACCCGGTCCGGGATAGACATAGCCGATGTTCGGGCCTGCCCCCGACAATCCGCCGGTTCCATTCCAGGTCGCCGTGACGCCCGCGCCCAATCCGATCACCTCCAACTGCGTGGTCTCGCCATCGCAGACATCGGGAGCCGAAATCGTCCCCGTCGGCAAGGGCAGCAAGGTCACCGGATCCGCCGTCACCACATTCGTCGGGCAACCCGCCGCCGTGATGCCCAGGACGGTTATGACGTCCCCATTGCTGAGGCCAATCGTTGACCAGACTTCGCTGGAGCCACTCGACGCCAGGGTACCGTTTTGGGAAAACTGGTACTGGGCCAGACCCGTCGGCGAAGCCGTGAAGACAATCGGCAAATTCTCACAGGTCGTGGTCGCCGAATTTGATACAGAGATCACCGGAGGAACATCCACCGAGATCGTGCGGGTATCGGTATAGATACAGCCATTGCCATCGTCGATGGTCACGGTATAGGTGCCCGCGGCGCTGACCGGGATGGAGGCGGTCGCCTGGCCGCCGGGTGCCCACGCGTAGGTGGCGCCCCCCCAACTGCTCGCATCCAGGGTAATGGTCGTGCCATCACAGATGGTCGAATCCGGTCCGATGTCCCCGTTCAAAACGGGGAAATTCGCCAGGTTGACGGTATCTGCATCGGGACATCCGTTGACGTCCACGGTATTCACAATATAATTGCCGGGGGTGCCAACGGTCACCGAAGCACCGCTGCCCACCGGAGGCGTCCACTGGTACGTCGCAAATGTTCCCGGAGCGGCCGTGAAGGTCGTTTGGTCGCCATTGCAAATCGTTTGATCTACTCCCAAGTCCACCAACTCCGTCACGTTGACCGTGACGTTGAGGGAATCGGAAGCAAAACAGCTGTCGGCATTCATGACCACCAAGCCGTAGATGCCGGTCGTGGAAACCGAAATGGATTGGGTGGTAGCCGAGGTATTCCAAAAATAATCGACGAAGCCAGGGCCGGCGTCGAGGATGGTATCGTCACAAACGGTGAGATCAGGCCCCAAATTGATCGAGGCAGCCGCTCCCACGAGGACCGTGATGCTGTCCGGGGCGCTGGTGCAGCCGTTGCTCGTGGTGGTGACCAAATAGACCGAATCTGCCGGAGGGGAAACGGTAATGGCAGCCGTGGTGGCGCCGTTGTTCCAGTTGAAGGTGGCCCCGCCCGATGCGGTCAGGGTCGTGGACGTGCCGGGACAAATAGTGCTGTCACCGGTGATCAGCGCCGTCGGCGTGGTATTGACAGTGACATTGATCGTATCGGACGCGAGGCAGCTGTCCGTGCCCATGACCTCTACGATGTACTGGCCGGAAGTGGTGACCAGAATGCTTTGGGTCGTAGCGGGAGTATTCCAGTTGTAGTTGAGGAAACCGGGACCCGCATTGAGGGTGACGGTATCGCAGACGACGAGGTCGGGTCCGAGGCTCACTACGGGCAAGGGACTGACCACCACAGTGGCCGATTCGACGGGGGCCGGGCAACCGGCCGCGCTCGTACCCGTGACGGAAAACGTCGTGGTCGTCACCGGAGCCACGGCAATGGACGTCGTCGTGGCCGAGGTGTTCCACGCGTAGGTCGACGCGCCCGTACCCGTCAGGGTCGTTCCATCTCCGATACAGATCGTCGTATCGCCGAGGATGTCCACGACCGGCGTTGGGTTGACCGTCACCGCGAGGGTCGTCACCGGGCCCGGGCAACCGTTGATCGTCGCGAAGACATTGTAGTTGCCGGAGGCGGCGACAGAGGGGGTGGCCACGAAGGGGCTGCCGAGGTTGGAGGAAAAGCCATTCGGGCCGGTCCAGGTATAGGTAGCACCGGCCACGGTCGTGGTGGAAAAGCTCAGGAGGCTGTCTTCACAGACCGGGCTGTTGCTGCTCGCCACCGGGGCGGCGGGCTCGGGCAGAACGACGGCCAGGGTGGTATCGGGTTCACTGTTGCAGTTGCCGTCGGAGACGGTCAGCACGTAGTTTCCACTGTCGGCGACCGTGGTCGGGTTGATGACCGGGTTCGCCGTGGTGGAGAAATAGCCGTTGGGACCGGTCCAGTTGTAGGTGACCCCGGGGCCGGCGACCGAGTTCAGAACGATCGGAGCGCCTTCGCAAATCGGCGTATTGTTGCTGGTGGTGGGCGTCGTGGGAACCGATAGAATCGTGATGGGCTGGGTCAGGGAGTCCTGGCAGCCCAGGCTGTCGGTAATGACCAACTGGACATTGTAGACCCCGGTGGCGCCATAAAGGTGGGTAGGGTTCGGAACGCTGTCAATGTTTCCATCGCCAAAATCCCATTTCCAACTCGCCACTTCCGAATTCGTCACCAATACACTGGAACAGGTATCGACCGAATAAATGAAGCGGGCCGAATCCGTCAAACAGACATTCGCCGAAGCAAAGGTAAAGTCCGGCAACAGGGTATAAGAGAAGTTCGAATAGACTACCGGGTTCTGGGAATAGTTGTAAAAGCCGAAGCGGCCGGGCAGGAAACAACCATTGACATCGAAGAAGGTATCATTGTTCACCACGATGACCGTGCGGTCGGCCAGGTAGGTCAATTCAAAGTTGTAATTGACGTTCTGGTTCCAGCCGGTTCCGGGACCAGTCGTGGAGGAGAGGAGGTTGTGCGCGGGGGTACTTTGTTTTTCCCAGAAGAAAGGAGAAATCGAGCCATTGTTTCCCAGAGCAAAGGTGGTATCCATTTGGACCAGGTAGCGTCCTTCCGTTGCCGTGCCTTGGTTGCCTTGCTTCCAATCGAAGAGCATCGTCTGCATGGGATAGTTCGGGCCGGGCTGGGAAATGGGGTTGCGGTACCCAAAGACAAAGCCGATATAATCGTCGTCGCCGCCGGAAGTCGAGATGGTTCCGGTGATGCGGACATTGATAAACTCCTCAGGGCTCACGAAAAAGGTGGGGAGGCCATTGATGGTTTGCGTCACGGAGGTTCCCGGTGCATTGACATTCCAGTTACCATTGGCAGGAGGTCCTTCTACTGTCCAGGTATTGAAGTCAATATTGGCTGAACACTGGGCTTCAACCGATTGGGGAACGATCCAGAGCAAAAAAAGGATGGCCATAGCGGACCATGCCTGAGTGGCGATTTTGGGTAACATAGCGCTTCGAACTGATTGATTTTTTTATCCGATCCTGGCCCCGAAGGACCATTGCAGTCGAAAATTGGCCGCATACCGAGGCGACCATTGTACAAGGAACTCTTTCGAACGATTATTCCGATTAACGAATCTTCAATGTACAAAATAAAGCGGCAATGCGCCGCTCAATGGAGCTTTTATGTTGCTATTTTTTGAAAAATATCCCCCTTGATTTTCCCGAACCTCTACCAGATCATCCATTCTTCCAATTCCCGCCACAGGCGGGCGACCGGCAGGCCCACTACATTGTAGTAGTCGCCTTCGATATGATCCACCCCGACCATGCCAATCCATTCCTGAATCCCATAGGAGCCCGCCTTGTCATACGGCCGGTAACGCTCTATGTAATAGGCGATTTCCCACCGCTTCAACGCCCGAAACCGCACCTTGGTCACTTCGTGGAACAATTTTTTCTGGCCCCGATGGGAAATGCACACCCCGCTGACCACCCAATTCACCTGCCCGCTCAAGTCCTTCAACATTTGGACGGCATCCCGGGCGTCCACCGGTTTTCCCAGAATCTCATCCCCCAGCGACACCACCGTATCCGCCGTGATCACCACATGGTCAGCCGCCAGGTCATCGTAGGCCCGGGCCTTGAACAGGGCCAGGTGCTCCACAACCGCCATCGGCGACATCTGTTCGGGGATGATTTCTTCCACCGGACGGGTCACCACCTCGAAGGCCAGGCCCGTGTCACGGAGCAGTTGCTGACGTCGGGGGGAGCCCGAAGCTAGAATCAAAGGGACTTTGGTTTTCATGGTCGTCGATACTGGCAAATACGAGTCCGCAGACTACTTTGGGATAAAAATAGGTCGATTTCTGGGGCATCAGCGCACCCGCTTTGCACACCTGCATCATCTGGTCCATGCTCGTGCCCTGCATGATGAACGCCACCTTGTTCCGGTTCCGGGCCGCCTGCTTCACCGCGCCCCCGTAGTCTTTGATGTAGGCGATGTCGTCGCAGCCGTGTTGGTCGGCATAGGGCAAGCCAAAGCCGCGGTCAAAGACGAAATAGTGGAACACAGTATAGGCCAATTGCTTCACGGCCGGGGGCAGGTCGAGGGGAATGTCCCGGACCGGATCGAGGCTTGGTTTCAGGGTCAACAAGTACTGAAGGTTCCCGAGGACCATGCCGTAGCGGTAGGTATGCGAAGGGAGGTGCTTGAAAATGGGCGCCCGGCTAAAGGTGATGTCTTCGATGTCGAAAAATTCACTCAGCCGGTTCAGGATGGGCTTGGGATTGTAGGTCTTTTCGGCGAGGGTCAGTACCCGGTGGATGGGCAAAATCCGCAGGTCATCGGCCAGCAGATTGGTGAGGTACATGAGGTGGTAGTTCCGGAAGCTGTCCGGAGGCAAGGGCAGGCCGGATTCCACGGAATCCTGCTGCAACTTCACCGACGACGCCAGCCGGTGGTGGCCATCCGCCAGGTAGACCTTTTGGTTTCGCACCATGTCAATGAACTGCTCGATGTCCTCGCGGTTCTGGACGATGGCCAACTGGTTGATGACACCTTGGTAGTCGATGTACTCGTACCGGGGTTCCTCCATATAGCTGTCCATGAGCGCTTCCAGCTCGAAGCCCGGATCCTCGTAGAGGCCGTGGGTGGGGGCCGTATTCAGAAGGGTCTTGCGGAGCAAACGGGTGCGCTCGTGGACCGACGAGCTGATCGTGTCTTCGTGCAAGACGATGTCGCTGTCGGGAGAGCCGCTATTGGGCGCGACGCGGATCATCGCCACAAAGCCTTTCCGCACGTATTCTTTTTCCTCCCCAAACAACGAAAAACGCTGGTAATAGATATAAATGGCCGGCATCGCATCCTGGTGGATGATGCCTTTTTCCTTCCACTGCTTCAACTTCGCCAATGCCTCCTCGTCCGATCGCGGGACCGAAACATGGATGGAGTTGTTGGGGATGGCGTAGAGTTGTTGCAGCTGCTCTGGACTCACCACATCGAAGAGCGGGGAAAACTTCCGGTTGATGTCTTCCACTTTGTCTTCATTGTAGCGCCAGGCCCGAAATGGTCGAATGATTGCCACGGGACAAAGTTAATTGGAAAAGTGAAACGGTAATGGTCCCGAATTTCAGTGCTTCAAATTGCGACATTTCTTCCTGTTTTACCTTTTTGGGCGTTTCGTGGTTGATTAATCCTCTAATTAGCCCGTTTTTATCAACCACTATTTTAGCCCAAAGAAAACATAGTTTCTAAAGGAACGTTGTTTTGGTTACAATCCTTTTAACTTGTACCATTGATCTGATCGACCCTTTTCGGGAATCCACATGAATCGCAATATCATTTACGCCTTGACCGGTGCCCTGCTCGTTTCAGCGGGCATGTTTGCTGGCTTTCAACTCCAACGTACCACTCCCACCGAAGCCAAACGGGCCCGGATGAGCAGTGGATTTTCCAAAATCCAGGAAGCCATTTCCTATGTGGAGCAGAATTACGTGAAGGAGGCGGATACGGATAAAATGGTGGAAGATGCGGTGAAGGGAATGCTGGAAGGGCTGGATCCACATACGTTCTACATCAGTGCGAAGGAAATGAAGTCGATGGAAGAACAAATGCAAGGGAGTTTTGACGGGATCGGGATTGAGTTCAATATCCTCGAAGATACCTTGTATGTGGTATCGGCATTGTCCGGGGGGCCCAGTGAAAAAGTGGGCATCCAAGGCGGCGATCGGATTGTGGAAATTGATGAAGATGATGTGATTGGGATTACGAATGCGGAAGTGATGGAAAAATTGCGGGGCAAGCGGGGAACCAAGGTCAAGGTGAGCATCGTGCGGCACGGTATCGACGATGTATTGGATTTTGTGATTGTGCGGGACGAGATTCCCCTGTACAGTGTGGACTATTCGTACATGATCGACGACGAAATTGGCTATCTCAAGGTGAGCCGGTTCGCGAGCACCACCCACAAAGAATTTAGAGAGCATACCCGGAAATTGCTGGACAAGGGCATGGGCAAAATGGTCCTGGACCTGCGTGGCAATCCCGGCGGCTATATGCAGATGGCCGAATACATCGCCGATGAATTCCTCGGCGCCGGCAAGATGGTCGTCTATACGGATGGCCGCACCGACGACAGCAAATCGAGCTACCGCGCTTCTTCCCAGTACGACCTCTTCGAGGACGGCGCCCTCGTGGTCTTGCTCGACTACGGCTCCGCCTCCGCGAGCGAAATCGTCGCCGGAGCCATCCAGGATTGGGACCGCGGACTCATCGTCGGCGTCCGTTCCTTCGGCAAGGGCCTCGTCCAGACCCAACACGAATTCCCCGATGGCTCGGCCATGCGCCTGGTCATCTCCCAGTACTATACGCCGAGCGGCCGCTGCATCCAGAAGCCCTTCGAGATGTCCAGCGAAGAATACGAGGATGAAATCCTCGAACGCTTCGAAAACGGCGAAATCTACGATGCGAGCAAGATCGACCTGCCCGACTCCCTGAAGTTCAAGACGAATTCCGGGCGGACGGTCTACGGCGGCGGTGGCATTGTGCCGGATGTCTTTGTTCCCCGCGACACCACCACCGACAGCCAGTACCTCTCCCGCCTCATTGGCCGGGCGATGTTCCGTACCTTCTCCTATCACTACCTCGACAACAACCCGAATTTCACGGACCGCTATCCCGACGCGGAAGCCTTCCGGAACAAATTCCAGGTCACGTCGTCGTTGGTGAAGGAATTCACGGATTTTGCCGCGGACAACGGCGTCAAATACGATGAGAAAGGCTACCAGGTCTCTCAGAACGATGTGCAGGTGTACATCAAGGCGTTCATTGGCCGGCGCTATTTCCAGGATGCCGGATTCTATCCGGTCTACCACCAAAGCGACAACGTCCTGAAGCGCGCCATTGAGTTGCTGCCGCAAGCCGAACAGCTCAAGCGGAAGGGTACTTTTTCGCTGAAAAACTAAATCTTAAGAAGCAGTTTCTTCGGTCTGGGTGCGCTCCTGGTGCTTCCGGAAGAAACATCGTTGGAAAAATACGATGGCCAGAATCCCGACGGTGATGGCCAGGTCGGCGATGTTGAAGACGGGAAACAAATTCAAATCCATCCCCCACAATTCTCCTTCGTACAGGTCGAAGTAGAACATGTCCACCACCTGGCCCTGGAAGAGGCCACCTTCATACCAATTCATGCCGGAAAACCAGACCCCGTAGAAAACGCGGTCGATGATGTTGCCAACAGCGCCACCGAGGATCAGGCCCAGAAATGCGGGCAGGGCCGATCGGTGGTTGCTGACTTGTTGGAGGAGGTAAACGATCACCAGGACGGCAAAAATCGAGAAGACCGTCAACAGGATTTTGGCGGTTTCGTCGGTCATGGCGATGCCGATGCGGTTCAACAGATCGGCAAAGGTCACGCCAAATGCCGCGCCTTCGTTTTCGATGAAGTTGATGCGGAAGGTATTCCCGAGGACGGGGATGTCTTCCCACAACTGCATGTTGAACTTGACGATCAGCTTGACCAATTGATCAACCAATACGACCGCGAAGGCCAACCAGTAATATTTGTAGGGGTATAAAATGGAACGGAGCCCGCCGGGGCCACCTGATGCGGTATGGGGCGGGCTCTGTTCCATGGATTAGCGGGCGATGTGAAGCTGGCCGGTGATGCCATCGAGGTCGATCTCAATGCCTTCCGACAACTCGGAAACCACTTCGAGGCTGCGGCCCAGGGTTTCCTGACAGATATAGTCTTTGAAAGTGGTCAAAGCGCCGGTCCATTCCGGTGCTGCCACAATTCGGATGTCAATTCGGTCCGTCACATCAAAATCATTGTCCTTCCGGAGATTTTGGATGCGGTTCACGATGTCGCGGGCGATGCCTTCTTCCTTCAGTTCGTCCGTCAATTGGACGTCGAGGGCGACCGTCACCTGGTTGGTGGACGCGACCTTCCAGCCCGGAACGTCTTCGGTCCGGATTTCCACCTCTTCCAACGCCAACATGATCGTTTGCCCGGCAATTTCGATCTCCATTTCTCCCTTCGCCTCCAATTCCGCCAATTCCCGGTTCGTCAAGGCTCCAATTACCGGCGCCGCAGCTTTCACATTGCGGCCCAACTTCGGACCCAACAAGCGGAAATTCGGCTTGGCTTTTTTGACGATGGTCGTATTGTCATCGGCCGAAACCAGATCGAGTTCTTTGACATTCACTTCCCGCAAAATGACGCCTTTGACTTCCTCCAAAGAGGTCTTCATTTCGTCGCTCAATACAGGAATCAGCACTTTTTGCAGGGGCTGGCGCACCTTGATCTTCTCCGCTTTCCGGATTGAGTGGACCAAAGAGGTCACCGTCCGGGCCAGGCCCATACGGTATTCCAATTGCAGGTCGATTTCGGGGATTTTTACGGTAGGGAAATTCGTAAGGTGGACGGATTCGCAATTTTCCTGGCCCGTGACCTGGTTGAGTTGCTGGTAGAGGCGGTCGCTGTAAAAAGGCGCCACCGGACTCATCAACTTCGCAAAGGTCGCGAGGCATTCATACAAAGTCTGGAACGCGGCCCGTTTCTCATCCCCCATTTCACTCTTCCAAAAGACGCGGCGGCTCAGGCGCACGTACCAGTTGGAGAGTTCATCGAGGAATCCTTCCATCGCCTTGATCGCGCGATGGGGTTCGTAATCGGAGAACTGGGCGTCGACATCCTTGACGAGGTGGTTGAGGCGGGAAATGATCCAACGGTCAAGCTCAGAGCGTTGGGCCACCGGAATCCGCTCACCCGAGAAGTCAAAGCCGTCGAGGTTGGCGTACTGGGCAAAGAAGAAATAGGTATTGAACAGGGTGCCGAAGAAAATGCGCTTGTTCTCGGCGAGTTGGCTCACATTGAACTTGAGGTTGTCCCAAGGAGCGGCATTGCCGATCATGTACCAGCGCACGGCATCGACCCCAAAATCGTTCAGCATCTTGAATGGATCGATCGTATTGCCTTTCGAGCCGGACATTTTCTGGCCCTTGGCATCGAGGAGCAATCCGTTGGAGACCACATTCTTGTAGGCCACGGAATCGAAAAGCATCACCGCGATGGCGTGCAGGGTATAGAACCAACCCCGCGTCTGGTCGACGCCTTCAGCGATGAAATCAGCCGGGAAATTGGTCTTGAAAATGTCTTCGTTTTCGAAGGGATAGTGCCACTGGGCGTAGGGCATGGAGCCAGAATCGAACCATACGTCGATCAGGTCCGCCTCGCGCTGCATGGGCTGACCGTTGTCGCTCACCAATACGATCTCATCCACATAGGGACGGTGAAGATCGTCGGCATTTTCAAAGCGCTCCCAAACCGCCGCGTCCATGTGGCCGGCGGCAATCGATTTTTGGACTTCCGCTTCGAGTTCCGCGCGGGAACCGATGCACTTGCGTTCGGTGCCATCCTCGGTCATCCAGATCGGCAACGGGATGCCCCAGTAGCGGGAACGGCTGAGGTTCCAGTCGACCAGGTTTTCCAACCAGTTTCCGAACCGGCCTTCGCCGGTAGAAGCGGGCTTCCAGTTGATGGTCCGGTTCAATTCGGCCATCCGGTCTTTCATGCTGGACGAGCGGATGAACCAACTGTCCAACGGATAATAAAGGACCGGCTTGTCGGTCCGCCAGCAATGCGGATAGCTGTGCTTGTATTTTTCGATTTTGAAGGCGCGGTTCTCGAGCTTGAGCTTGAGGCCGATGCGGTCATCGACATTCAAGTAAGACTTGAGGTCCGGAATGATGTCCTTCAGGCGTTCCCGTTGTTCGGCGAGGGCCGCCGCGACTTCTTCATCGCTGATGTATTCTTGTTTGACGGGCTCGCCGCCCAATCCAAAGACCGGGTCGGCGACTTCGGCGACGAAGCGCCCGCGTTTGTCCACCAAGGGACCCTTGGTGCCATCGGGATAGTCGACCATCAGGCCACCGATGCCGTTCTGGGCGCCTGCCCGGAAGTCGTCCGCGCCGAACGTCGGCGCGATGTGGACGATGCCGGTACCATCTTCCGTGGTCACAAAATCGCCGATCACAACCTGGAAGGCTTTGCCTTCCGGCTTCACGTAGGGCAGGAGCTGCTCGTAGCGAATGCCATCGATGTCAGTGCCTTTGAATTCCCGGAGTACTTGAAATGGGAATTTGGTTCCCCCGATTTTTCCTTCTCCCTCCGCTCCTGCTTCCACCTTGAATTTGCCTTTGACCCCGAACAAGCCGGGGAGCAAATCGGCTGCGCAGACCACCGAAATGGGTTCGTTGGTATAGGCGTTGGTCGTGTTGACCTGGACGTAGCGGATGCCTTTGCCAACGGCAAGGCCCATGTTGCTGGGAAGGGTCCAGGGCGTTGTGGTCCAGGCGGTGAAAAAGACCTCACCGGTGGCGCCTTCGAACAGGAATTCGGAACGCTCGTCGCGGATGGCCTTGAACTGGGCGACCACGGTGACATCGGTCACGTCGCGGTACGCGCCGGGTTGGTTGAGTTCGTGGGAACTCAGACCCGTACCCGCCGCCGGGGAATAAGGCTGAATGGAATAGCCTTTATACAGAAGGTCTTTGTCAAAAAACTTCTTCAATAAAGCCCAGCAGGATTCGATATAGTTGTTTTCAAAGGTGATATAGGGATCGTCCAGGTCCACCCAATAGCCCATTTGCTGGGTGATCTCGTCCCATTGGTCCTTGAAGCGCATCACCCGGGCCCGGCAGGCCTGGTTGTACTCCTCAATTGACAATTTCACCCCAATGTCCTTTTTCTCGATGCCCAATTCTTCTTCCACCTTCAACTCAATCGGAAGACCATGGGTATCCCAGCCGCCTTTTCGTTTGACCTGAAATCCTTTCAAGGTCTTGTAACGGCAGAAAATATCCTTGAGGGCACGCGACATGACGTGGTGAATACCAGGCCCTTTGTTTGCTGAAGGGGGCCCCTCATAAAAGACAAATGCGGGCTTTCCTTCCCGCGTGCTAATGCTCTTCTCGAAGATTTGGTTTTCCTTCCACCAAGCCAGTACTTCCCGGTCCAGCTTGGGAAGGTCCACGTATTGCTCTTCGGAAAAGCGCTTATTCGTGGTCATGGGTGTATTATCCATCTTCGCCTTTGATAAATTCTTTGATACGCTCGACTTCCTCCTGTTCTTCTTCGTAATCGATCCAGCCCCGCTCCGGCACTTTCTGGTCGTCCTTGTTGATGGAAACGAGCAACGACGGAAGGAGCAATAAGTTGGTAAACAGGGCAATCAGCAGCGTGAGGGAGGTCAACTGACCGAGGGCCTCGGTGCCGCCGTAGGAGGAGAATGCAAAAATAACGAATCCGAAGAAAAGGATGATGGAGGTGTAGATCATGCTCACCCCGGTATCCTTGAAGGAGTTGCTTACAGATTGGAGGACGCTGTCGCCGGTCTTGCGGGCCAGGCGATACCGAGCCAGGTAGTGAATGGTATCATCCACCGCGATTCCGAAGGCCACCGAGAAGATCAATGCGGTGGACGGCTTCAGGGGAATGTCCGCAAAGCCCATAATCCCCGCTGTCAAAAGGAGCGGCAAGAAGTTCGGGATCAACGCAATGAAGACCATTTTCACCGAACGGAACAACAAGGCCATCAAAACCGCAATCACACAAAATGCGATGATGAGGCTCTGCACCAGGTTTGCGATCAGGAACGAGTTGCTCTTGATGAAGATTTTGGTGGTGCCGGTGACGATATAGCGGTCCGAAAAATCAATTTTCCCTTCTCCCTTCAAGACCTCATAGGTAGAAGTCGTGTCTTCCACAGTGAAAACCTCGCCTTCACCATATTCGATCCCGGCAAATTTCACCATAAAGGAATCGGTCTCTCCATATAAGCGGTACGATTCGCCTTCCTTCAAACGACCCGACTTGGTATTCCGGACAAAGATGTCCTCGAGGTCACCTTGAATGGAATCCATCAGCACGGCCATTTCTTTCGCGCCTACATCTTTGATATTGGCGGTGATACGGGCCTTGGCAAAGGTCGTGTCGTAAATGGCGGTACGACTGAACGCCGAATCGATCTCGCTGTTGTTGATGAAGGTCTGGATGGCCAGGTATTCCTCGGAACTGGGCACCTCGTATTCATCCGCCACACCGCTCATAAAGCTCTGGCGGGCAAATTTGATCAGGTCCGCAATGGAGACAGAGCGGGAAATTTCGGGGAAACGGGTCAACTTGGTCTGGAACTCGTCCAGCTGACGCAGGGTTTTGCGCTTGAAGATGCCCTGTTTGCGGTGGGTATTCACCACAATTTCGAAGGGCATGACCCCTCCGTAGCGGTCCTCGAAGAATTCGAGGTCACTGATGACACGCGTATCGCGCGGAATATCGTCCACCATCTTCGCCCGCGGCTCGAGCTTGAACATCCCGATGATCGCAAAGGCGGTCAGTCCCAGGGACAGACCATAAATGATCCACCGGCGACGGTGCACCGCAAAATCCAGGAACCGAATCGCGCCCATCAAGCTCCGGCGGTCAATGTGGCGCACGTGCTTGGAGGAGGGCGGCGGCAGGAAGCTGAAAATGATCGGGATGAGGACCAGGGAAATGAAGAAGGTCACCACCACGCTCAATCCAGCCAGAATTCCGAATTCCTTCAGGATTTGAATTTCTGTAAAGGCCAAAACCCCAAATCCAGTCGCCGTGGTCGCATTCGTCATGACCGTCACAATGCCAATCTTTTGGATAACATTGACGAGGGCAAGGCCTTGGTTGCCACTGCGTTTGTACTCGAAATGGTACTTGGTGAGGAGATAAATGGTATTGGGAACGCCAATCACCGCAATGAGGGACGGTAGAATGGCGGTCAGAACCGTGATTTTATAGCCGAGCAGGCCCATGAGGCCCATCGCCCAAACGATGACGATCCCGATGACGATCATCGGGAAAAATACGGCGGTCACACTTCGGAATGTGAAGTACAACACCAGCGCCATCACGATCACCGCGAGGATCAGGAAGAGGTACATTTCCCGCGGAATGAAGTCCGTCACGAAGGCGCGGACATACGGAAGGCCCGAATAATAGACATCGACGCCCAAATCCTCCGCGACCTTATCGGCCTCGTTCGTAATACCTTTAACTATGGTCGCCTTTTCCGAGGAGTCCAGCCGCTTCGAATCAATGGTCGTGATGATCAGGGTCGAAGTGGCGTCAGAACTGAACAGAATCCCTTCATAAAAACGAAGGCCCTTCAAAACGCGGGCCAGGGTATCCATTTCAGCATCTGTCTCTACGGGACCATCCACAAGGTTTCTCAACTCAAATCGTTCCTGGGCGTAGTCGGCGTAGATGTTCGCGGAATTGGCGAGGGAAAGGACATTGGTCACGCCGTCCACTGTTTTCAGCGTCTGGGTGAGCTCATAAAGGCCATTGAAGAAGGGGCGGGAAAAGATATCTGCCTCAAACCCAATCACCAATACATTGCCATCGTCTCCGAATTCCTCCCGGAAGTCCTGGTACTCGATAAAGTCCGGGTCATTCGCAGGGATGATTTTTCCGAAGTCGTGGGAGCGCTCCGTGCTGCGGTTGATCCACATGAAGGCGGTCGCCAAAGCTACCACGATCAAAATGGGGATGCGTTGCCGGAGAAGAAAGCTCGCTATGACCTTCCAGCCTCTCATTTGGTAAAAGCAGGTGCAAAGTTAAACAAAAGAAGTCGGGGGGCGAAATTCGAAAGAAATGATTTCTGGTACCTGTTTTCATTTGGAGGAACCGTCTTCCAATTGCTCTAACAACCAGTCCCGGGACGGAAAGTTCGGAGCCGCCAAAATATCGTTTTGGAGGCGCTGACGGCGGGAATCGGCGTAATCGGGGAGCTGGTAGACCCGGCGAAAAAACCGCAGGAAAAGGGTATAGCGTTGGCGGCGGGCCTTGTTCAGGGTCTTGGCGCGGCGGACGTACATGCGAAATGCCGAAACCAGCGCGTCCAACGCGGAGTGGTCTTGCTCCAAATGGTAAGCCTGCAACATGAAAATCCGGGCATCGAGTCCATAGTATTCGTCCTCAAAATCCTGGAGCACCTGGTAAAACTTGTGCAGCGCCATTTTGTATTCTCCCCGGTAAAACGCAATCACGCCTCCGTTGTAGTCCACCGCATTCGCCTGGTTATTGCCCGTCATCTGGTGCGTAAACCGCTCCAGCATCTCCTGGGCCCAGTCCATTTGCCCCAATTTACAGGCCACCGACACCGCATTTTTGAGGTGGGCCGGAAGCACCTTCCCGTTGTGGACCAACACCCCCTCCACCAACGAGCGTTGGTACCATTCGAGAATCTCGTGGAGAAAGGCCTTGTTGCCGCCATTGAAGACGGCCATGCAGTAATTCAGGGCTCCTGTCATCAGGTCTTCGGCCCATTCCGGCGGCAATTGCTCGAATTCCAAGAGTTCCTTGAGCATTGGATACCAATGGGTTTGATCGGATTGGTGAATGCTTTGGTAGAGGAGAAAATAGCCCTGGGCCTCAGCGGGCAATTCGGGCAAACGTTTTTCGAGGTAGGCAAGGTCTTGATCGGTGATCATCGGGGCCATATCCTGGCCGGTGATCCGCTGTTGGTTGCGCGCGAGGTAGGCAATGCGGACGGCTTCGGAGGCGGCGAAGTCCCGGAGGCTTTCCTGGGCGGCGGCCCAGGTATCGAGCGGTTGGCGTTGGGGCTGCCGGAATTTGTACCGCGACAAGGCCAACAGCATTTGGTGCCGGTGGAGCAAGCTCTCAATGGTATCGGCCTGGGATTCCCAGGTCTTCTCGGCGTGGCGGTAGTGCTGGGAAAAAAAACGGTCTTCGCCGAGGCGGTTCAGGTGATCGAGGCGGTTCAATGCCCGGTCGACACCGGATTTCCGGTAGCTCTCCCACTCCCAAAACGCGATCAATTGATCGAGGAGTGCCGTTTTGAGTTTGCGAAACTTATTTTGGTTATAAGGTTTCCCGGGGAATACCAGGGCAAAACAGCTGGCTTCGTCCAGGTTCGCCTCCGGCTGGGCGAGCAGTTCCGCGTCGACGACGGCCCACAGGTCCCGGACTTCGGTCGGGACCTTGAAGTAACCGTCCGCGAGGAACTTGTGGAAGGCCGCCCGCTCAGCGGGCGTCAGGTACTGGGCAAAGTGGAGGAGTTTGGACTGCCGCATGAGAGAAGATACACACAATTGGAATTGATGGGGAAGAAAAAGTGGTCTTTCAGTCAAAATTTAGCCGATTGTTTCGATTAAAGGGTAAATCATTCAGGAATTGATACCTTGAAATGTTCTTTTTATTTCCTCCCTGTTCCGGCATCTTAAAATTTAGAAGATACCAACACTCACAAAAATTACAGTTATGAGAAGACTAACCTTACTCGCATGGGGCGGGCTGCTTATGATAATTCAAAGCTGCTCGACAGACACAGGAAATGTATACGAGTTTGATCCACTCACCTATTCCATCGACGTAGAAGCGTTCGGAGGACCCTATTTCAACCTTGAATTCACTCAGAATGCTTCTCTGGAACAGGATTCTGGAGATGCCCTGCCTGACTATTCCCATGAACTGGTGCTCAAGAATCTATCCGGTCTTCCTCTTGATTCCACCACCTTTCAACTTTCAGTATTCAATTCTGATCAAACCATCTTAGAAAACCTCAGCTTTAGAAAGACCTTCTCTCTGGCTCTGAATGGCTTGGGGGCAGGAGAAAGCAAACCATTTGAAGATTTTAGCTGGGATCAAACCAATTGGGAATCCCAAGAAGTTCAGGTTCAAGTGATTTACCTGGATTCAATAGGCGATGTTGGGTTGGCAGGCCAATATATCGGCGATTTCATTCTGAAAGATTCCAATCTGGTCGAACAAAATCTGGGACCAGTGCGAGCGACGGTCAATCTGGAGAACCAACTGGAACTGCTCTTGGGCGGTGACCAAAATGAAAAACGCATTTCAGGGATTGTTCGAAACGATCAGAGTTTTGCAGGAGCCGTCTACGACGCTGATGGAAATAGCTTGTATCCTGTGCTGGGAGATTCGGGGGTCTTTTCCCTCTCCTCTACCAATCCCATCGAGATCCAGCTCTCAAGTCCAGTCCTTGACGGGAATACCCAACCCATCTCCATTTTCCATTTCTTCCTTTCCAAAACCATATAAGCCTGCAGACCATGAAACATTTAATTTTATTCCTCGGCCTGATTTTGGTTGGCTTTTCCCTTAAAGCCCAAACCATCAAAATCCCCAAGACGCCCATCAAGGTCGGCAATGTCACCTACAATGTGCAAATCAGCGAGAACAGTCCGAATAATATGAAAATCGAGGTCTTTGACCTCCTGGACCCAGAGCCAATAGCCACTACCAATGTTTCCCCGGTGTCTCTTCAAAACATAAAAAATGGGCTCCAGGAGCAATTGGAGCTAATGGTCCCCGAAGAGGCTTTCACCGCCGAATCCAATAGCACAACTGAGAACACTGCGAATGCTGAAGAGGAAGAAGTTGGAACGGCAAGCGAAACAGACAAGGAAAAATCTTACGATGAGACTTTCCGGGATATTTTGCTTCTCGCGGCACAGGCTGCAGCGACGAACACTGAAAATGGACCGGAAGCCGGGATACTTACGGTGAAAAAAACTGTCCAGATCGAAGCCGTTGAAGAAAAAGATGCCTTGGCGTTTTTGCAGAATGAGATTGATTCCATCACCACGAGAAGAAGATTGTTCATTCAGGAATTCAGTCCCTTTTTAATTGATTTCTTCCCAGCAAATGAAGAGTTAGAATCTGTTAAATCCAGCATGCGATCAATTGATGTGGAAGGAAACAGTTCGAAATTACAGGACGACCTTTCTTCTTGCCGTAAGAAGTTGGAATCATACGCAAAAAGCCAAGCTAAATCACTCAAGGACTCAACTGAGGTCGAAGCGTTACTGAAACAAACGAAAACCTTGAAAGGAGGCATCGATTCATTGAGCTACTTAGAGAAATACCGCAAAGCCCGCAATCAACTGAAGATCGATTTAACCAAAGAGTTTGCAAAAAATAAGAACAATGGCCGACTCTTGATTTTGATCAGCAACCACTTTTCCAATGCGGAAGAGGACCCTTTCAAAAAAATTGATTGGCCCAGTTTTGAAGCCAAAATGGGTACCGAGATCGACCAATTAAAAATCACGGTTGCTCAGAAAATTCAGCTGAAGTTCGCCATTTCCCAAGCCGTGAGAAAATTCACTGAGAAAAATCCCTTGCCCGATCCTAGTCTGATAAAACAAGTCGAACTTTATCAGAGCATTGTCAGTAATCCGAAGGTCCAAAGCATTATCAAAAATGAGGCAAGCGATTTCAAGGTGTCCAACAACAGGCTCCTGTTGGGTGAGCTCAATGCTACATATTTGAAGGGTCTTTTCGAAACAATTGAAAAGGGTCTCCAAAATAGTCTGCCCAAAAGTCAATTTTTGAAGACCAAAAAAGCCCGACTCGATAAGTATTCCAAGCAGGTGAATGAGATGATGAAATTGGTGGAGAACCTCGCCAATGGGGACGAGTTGTTTAAGATTTACCAGGAGGCGCGGCTGCTAAAATCAAGGATAGCGGGAAAAGAATGCTCGGATCTGCTAGATATTATTTTGAACACCGTCTCGATCAATAAAATGGATGGGTGTTTGAAACAATTGGAGGACAAAACCGACTGCACAAAGGATCGTCAGTTGGATGATTTGAAGAATGCCATTCGAGGGGGAGGCACCGATTTTCTCATTGAATTCACAGTAGATGATATCGAGATAGAGTTTTTAAATGGATTCATTGAAAATCTAAAAGTGGTCGGTCATATCTCCCATGATCGATCTAAGACACCTATGATCTTCACCAATACATTTCCATTGGGCTTTTCCCGCAAAGTAGATTTTCACCGATTGAGTTCTTATTCCCTTTATTCAAATCAAGACCCTCATCCCAAGGGAAGGTACACCGGAGACTTGAGATCCAAATACAAGATGATCGTCGGAACTAATCTTATCCACTACGATTTTACCACCAAGTCTCTGAGACGCGATTTCTCCCCTGGAAATAGCGTGAAAAACATCAATCCTCCCTTTAAAGAAGCTCTTTCCAAATCCCCCACTTACCAAATATTAGAAGCCAAAGTCTTCAGTGATTTTAATGGGTTTGATAACTCAAATCCCAATGGATTGGTGCAAATTGAAGTTGATCGTCCATTCAGATTGATTACTCGACGTCGCGTGCGTTCTACCCAAAATACATTGGGCCTTTATAGCAATTATGGCTGGCTTCAATCCTTCACACCCAGGATCGTAATCTCAAAAATTGAAGAAAACAACCGGGTACTTCCTCTTTCAAAGCGTTCTGTAAGTGCCAATAACCAAGATTTTTCCAGCTTTGCCGCCTCTACGGTAGAGCTGCGTCAATATGCCTACCTGCAATTCGGAGCCTCGACCAATCTATTTCTTTGGGACATCCCCAATGTGAAAGCGACTTTTTATCTCAATGCCGGAGCTTACGGCTTGCTTACCCAAGTACAGGAACCGGTCGATACCAATGGAGATACCCCGGAGGCATTTACGGCTAAGTCTGTAAATACCAGCCTTGAAGTAGTCGTTCAGCTGTTCCAAGATGAACGGTTTGGCGGTAGTCTGAATGCTGAACTGAATTATTTGAACATGGTCAATGTCAACTCTTCAGATCCTACTTCCCCTTTCATTCAAGTAGGCGATGTGAAAACTTTCGAAGAGAAGGAGACTGTTTACCAGGGTGAAAACCTCAAAGATCGTTATTACCTGACCATGGGCATCAAGGAATTCTTCTTCAAACCCGATCCTGAATCTGCCAACCGCCTTTTCTTCCGGTACCAATACCACTTCTCGTTGACGGAGTCCAACATCAACTTCCAGCAACTACAGTTAGGGTATAACTTCTACATCTTGTCCAACTACAAAAAGAAATAACCCCACCCCCCCATACCAAAAACCAATGCTGGCCCCCGCTCACGCGGGGGCCTTTGCCTTAATCCGCATCTTGCGCGGTCCGCGCCACGATGGCTTCCGTATACCACGCCACCTCCGACAACAGCTTGTCGACCCCGCCTTCGTAGAAGGGGCTGACCATGTTCCCGGCTTCGTCGAAGGCCTTCACCGCGTCGCGGGCCATGAACGTGGTCGGGACCACGAAGCCCTTCATGCGGTTGATCACCTCGCGGAGCTGCGTCAGGACGGTATAGCCGCCCATACCGGCGGAAACCGAAACCAAACCAAATGGTTTCCGCTCGTACTCGGAGTACATCGCGTCCAGGATATTTTTCAGGGCGGCGGGATAACCGCCGTTGTATTCGGGGGCAACGAGGACAACCGCGTCGCTGCTGGTCACGGCTTTGTGCCAGCGCTTGAGGCCCGCGGGGATTTCCGCTTCCTCCATCCAGTGGCGGCGTTCCCACAGCACCGGCAATTCCAGGGCTTCCACGTCCAACAATTCAGGTTCCCAAGCGACGTGGACTTCGGCCCGGGCCTGGATATATTCGGCGACCCGGAGGCTGCGACGGCCCCGGCGAAGGGTGCCCGCGACGATCAATAGTTTCATGATTTCTCTTTTGTGATTTACCGGACATAAACGCCCGATTTACCGCAAAAATAACCCTTTCTGAAGCAAAAATTTGGTCGAATGATGAACAAAGCCTGGAAATCGGAACCGTCTTTTCCCCTTCCCGCAAACCATTAATAGTTTGAAATATGAAATTCGTAACTCAATTTGCACATCTTCGAATCGAATAATTTGCACATTCTCCCATGGCCGATCACATCTATCCCATTTACGACCGCATGTTGCCGCGATCCGCGAAGGAAACCCTGCTTCAGCAACAGGGCGCTGTCTATTGGTTCACGGGCTTGTCGGGAGCCGGCAAAAGTACCCTGGCCATCCAGGTCGAGCGGCGCTTGCACGAACAAGGCCACCTCGTAAAGCTCCTCGACGGAGACAATATCCGTTCGGGGATCAATTCCGACCTGGGATTTGCGATGGAGGACCGCCGCGAGAACATCCGTCGGGTGGCTGAAATCGCCAAATTGTTCGCCGATACGGGGATCATTACCCTGTGTACCTTCATTTGCCCGACCCACGCCGCCCGTCAAATGGCCCGCGAGATCATTGGCACCGATCACTTCAAGGAGGTTTATATCCACGTGGACCTGGAAGAAGCCGAGCGCCGCGATCCCAAAGGGCTGTACAAAAAGGCCCGCGCCGGCGAAATCAAGAACTTTACCGGGATTGATTCGCCCTACGAAATTCCCGAACAGCCCGACCTGAAAGTGAAAACCTCCGGCCAATCCATCGATGATTCCGTGGGTCAGATCATGGATTTTATTGCCCAAACCGCCCTTTCCAATGCTTGATATCCTCGAGACCTTCGCCCTCGAAGCGGGCCAGGTCATCCTCGACATTTACAACCGCTCCGAAGGCATCGTCATCGACCGCAAGGCCGACAATTCTCCCCTGACCGACGCCGACCGGGCCGCAAACCGCCTCATTGTGGACGCGTTGCGGAAGCATTTTCCCGGCATTCCCATCATTTCGGAGGAGGAAAAATTGACGCCGTGGGCCACCCGCCAGACCTGGGACCGCTGTTTTGAAGTGGATCCCTTGGACGGGACGAAGGAATTTATCAAGCGGAATGGAGAATTCACGGTGAACATTGCGCTGCTGGACCAGGGAAAACCGGTCGCCGGAGTGGTTCATGCGCCAGTGCTGGATTTGACGGCGTTGGCGGAGAAGGGAAGTGGGGCGGAATTGAAAGAAAAAGGGGAACAACGAAAACTGCAAAGCCGGGTGCCAGCTCCTGGGGAGCAATTGGCGATTGTGGCGTCCCGCTCCCACAGCAGCCCGGAAATGGAGGCTTACCTGAAGCAATTCGACAATCCGGCCATCCGCTCGGCGGGCAGTTCACTGAAGTTTTTGCTCGTCGCCAAAGGCGAAGCGCATCTCTATCCCCGCCTCGCTCCAACGATGGAGTGGGATACCAGTTCCGGCCAAATCGTATTGGAAGAAGCGGGCGGCGAAGTCCTGCTCGTGGACAGCCACGAGCCCCTGCGCTACAACCGCGAAGATTTGCTCAATCCCTTTTTCATCGCGTACGCGAAGGGAATGCGGGAATGGCTGGCCAGCCATTCCTGATCCTTATTACAGCTTGGAGAATACATTGCGGATCGACAGGCGATCTGCGATATAGGCGTGGATTCCATCGATGGAAACCCGTTCCTGTTTCATAGTATCCCGCTCCCGAATCGTCACAGCATTGTCCTCTTTCGTGTCGTGGTCCACGGTGATGCTGTACGGGGTTCCGATCGCATCCATCCGGCGGTACCGCCGCCCAATCGAGTCGCGGCCGTCTTCGTAGTGGGTCCGGAAATCGAATTTCAATTGGTTGAAGATGTCCAGCGCGATCTCGGGGAGGCCGTCACCTTCGATCAGCGGGAAGACCGCGACTTTCACCGGTGCGATCACCGGATGCAGGCGCAGGACCGTCCGGATCTGGCCATTCACTTCCTCTTCCGTATAGGCATTGCAGAGGTGGGCGAGGAAGGTCCGGTCGAGGCCGACCGAAGTTTCCAGCACGTACGGCACGTAGTTTTCCTTCAACTCGGGATCGTAGTACTGGAGCTTCCGACCGCTGAATTCCTGGTGTTGCTTGAGGTCAAAATCGGTCCGGGAGTGGATGCCTTCCAGTTCGCGGAAGCCAAAGGGATATTCGAATTCGATGTCTTCGGCCGCGTTCGCGTAGTGGGCGAGCTTGACGTGCTTGTGGTAGCGGAGGCGCTCGGCGGGCAGTCCCAGGGCCTGATGCCAGGCCATCCGCTTTTCGCGCCAGTAATCGTAGGCCTCCATCTCGGTGTGGGGGCGCACGAAGTACTGCATTTCCATCTGGTGGAATTCGCGCATCCGGAAGATGAATTGCCGGGCGACGATTTCGTTCCGGAACGCCTTGCCGACCTGGGCGATCCCGAAGGGAATCTTCTGGCGGCTGGTCTTGTAGACATTCAGGAAGTTGACGAAAATGCCCTGGGCGGTTTCGGGACGCATGTACAAATCCTGGGCGCTGTCGGCGGTGGAGCCCAGCTGGGTTTTGAACATGAGGTTGAATTGGCGGACTTCGGCCCAATTGCGGGAGCCGGATTCCGGATCGGCAATCTCCAGGTCAATGATCAGTTGACGGAGGCCTTCCAAATCGTCATTCTCCAGTGCGTCCCCCATTCTTTTTTCCACCTGCTCAATCTTCTCCTGGTACTTCAGCACCCGGGGATTGGTCGCGCGGAATTGGGCTTCGTCAAAGTCCTCTCCAAAGCGCTTCTTCGCCTTGGTGATTTCCTTGTCCAATTTCTTCTGGAGCTTGGTTTCGATGTATTTTTCCACCAATTGATCCGCCCGGTACCGCTTTTTGGAGTCCTTGTTGTCAATCAACGGATCGTTGAAAGCGTCGACGTGGCCGGAAGCCTTCCAGGTGGTCGGGTGCATCAGGATGGCAGCATCAATTCCCACGATATTTTCGTGGAGCTGGGTCATCGCCTTCCACCAGGTATCCTGGAGGTTCTTTTTCAATTCTACGCCCATCGGACCGTAATCATAGACCGCGCTCAGGCCGTCGTAGATCTCCGAAGAGGGAAAGACAAAACCATACTCCTTGGCATGGGAAATGACTTTGGGAAAAATGTCCGCGTAAACCATGCGGCAAATTTAGCAGGGATCAGGAGGAATGGAAAGCCAGGAAGAGAGGATGGAAAAATAAATTGCTGGGTTCGGCCATGTTCCTGAAATGCCATTTGTTCGGAAATGTACACCAAAAGGGTGATTCCCATTCTTTTCAGCTGATAGTAAAATAGTTACAACGTATTGTTGCCCGGTGGGAATGAAATTGTACATAGGAGTTTCTCCATTTTGGATAACCAAATGGATTTAATAACGGAGAATTGTGGTTTATAGTGTCAATAAGAACTGGATTAAGTGAGGAAACTCATTATATTTGAAAAGCGTGCTAGGTAATCGAATTGCGACTTTTACAACTATTAAACCAGCACCCTTGATGTTATTGATTCCGTTGAAATTCACCATCCGGTGCCGTTGCTTTAGTCTGTTTAATTTCCGGATGGTTAGTATTTTTTTGTAGCTCTCAATGAAGCAATCTTTGTTATGAAATTGGATAGAATTGACTTCAATATTCTCCGTATTCTCCAAGAACGGGGACGCATCACCAATGCCCAACTGGCCTCCGAAGTAGGCCTTTCTCCGGCCCCGACACTAGAACGGGTTCGGAAGTTGGAGGCTGGGGGGATGATCAAATCGTTCCATGCCCGGGTCGACGCTGACCAATTGGGCCTGAACGTCATCGTCTTCATTGAGGTCAAACTCAATTACCACAGCCATTTTCGCATTGAGAGTTTCGTGGAAACCATTTCGAAAATTCCCGAAATCACGGAAGCCTACCATATCACTGGCAATGGCGACTTCCTCCTCAAAATGTACGCCCGCAGCATTGCCGACTACCAGCAGTTCCTGGTGGAAAAGCTCTCCAAAATCGATGGAGTGGGCCACATTGAATCCAAGGTGGTGATGCAAACTGTCAAAAATGAGATGAGTCTGCCGCTGCACGAAGGCATGATCTCGAACAACCGGGGAAAATAAACCGCCTCAAAAGACTTTTCGCATCAACCAACGAACCGGACCTTTCCGGTTCGCACTCCTGACCAGCCAATTCATCAGGTGCTTGCGTTGTCCCAGCCAGCGCTGGGCCAGGTACTTTCTCCGAAGATCCGTCCACAATTTCCCGTATACCGCCTCGTCGTAGGCCTTCCATTCCGCCGCATCGGCAGCAACTCCAATCTGCCGCAAGGTCCGGGCCGCCAGCTGCCCACTCAACATCGCATTGCCGATGCCCTCTCCCGTCGCCGGCTCAATCAGCGCCGCCGCATCTCCACACAACAGAAATCCCTTCCCGCTCAGGGGCACCTTCCGCGATCCCATCGGCAAGCCAAAGCCTTTTGGCCCCGACAACTCAGTGGCCCCGGCGAAACGCTCCCGCAATCCAGCCGATGCCAATATCTCTGGAAACGATTTCCGTAAATTGAGTTTCTTCTCGCTCAATTGATCGCTGAGCATGCCGAAGCCGACATTGACGGTATCGTTGGGGAGGGGGAAAATCCAGAAATAGCCGGGCAAAAAATCATCCAGGAAATGGATTTCCATGCGGTCGGGATCGGTGTTGGCCACCCCCTGGTAATAGGCCCGGACCGCTGCACAGTGGTGCCGCGGGTCCATTTCGCGCCCTGTCAACTGACGGGCCAAGCGTGATTGGCCGCCGTCGCAGGCGACGATGGCCCGCGCCCTCCACTCCGCCCCCGTGCGGGTGACCAATTTCCATTCGTCTCCCTCCCGAATCGCCTCCCGGACCTCCATTTCGGGTTCGAAATCCAGCTCCGTCTCCCGCAGCGCCAATTCCAACAGGAACTGATCGAAATCGATCCGCGCCGAGCAATAGCCGCCGGTATGGAACTCGTAGTCAAAGTGGTGGGTATTCGGCGCGACGATGCGGCAGCTTTTGATTCCGGTTTTCCGGGGAAAGGCCTCGAGTTCCACCGCGTAGCGAGGGTCGAGGGCCCGCAAGACGTGGGCGCAGCGCGCGGGAATCGCGTCTCCGCAGACTTTGTCGCGGGGGAAAGCGGCCTTGTCGAGCAAGAGGAAGCGGAGTCCACTGTCCTTGAGGGCCAGGGCACAGGTAGCGCCGGCCGGGCCTGCTCCAACGATGGCGACATCGTAAACGTTCGCGCGGGACATGGCTCAATTTAACGCCCGGACGATGGTTTTAAAAAGTCTGCTAAATCAAAAAATTCACATTTCACACCTCTTAACCGTCACAAAGGTGAGTTTCGCCCGAATTCGGCTCGGTGGCCTTGTTCATTGAAGGGATCACGGCCGGGGCGGAAATATTTAATGGCATCAATTAACAGAGAATTCGGCACGAGAGTGCCCGTAAAACGTTCGTGACAACGCCGTCTCAAGAATCACCACGAGACCGGAAACATCCGGATCCGCCTTCGGAAACTCCACCGCGGGAGCGGAACGCGGGGGAAGTGGAGGAGCGTGACCGCGTCCTGCCAGACGAGTCGATGCACGAAGAACCTCGGAATCCAGAGGATTCGGAGGAATGAATTTTACCATTTTGGAAGGAGAAGGACTCGGCCCGCCCTGGGTTGAGTCCTCTTGTTTTTGAACATATCCTGAATTCAGCCCCTCGCCCTTTTTCTCCCGCGATATTTTTTCTTATTTCCCCCATGCGCTATTTCGTTTTCCTCTGCTGCTGCCTCTCTTTTTGGGCCTGTGAAAAAACCTCTTCCAATTCCTCCACCCAGGCAGAAACCCAAAATATAGATACAGTTTCTGCTTCCGACAACCTTCCGCTTGACCTGCAAGGCCACCGGGGCGCTCGGGGCTTGCTGCCGGAGAACTCCTTGCCGGCGATGCGGCGGGCCATTGAATTGGGAGTAACTACGTTGGAAATGGACGTGGTCATTACTGCTGACAGCGAAGTCATCCTCAGCCACGAGCCGTTCATGTCCCACGAGATCTGCCTGGATCCAAGTGGTGAGCCCATCACCAAGGACAATGAACTGGAACACAATATTTTCAAAATGACCTACGAACAGGTCCAGGAATACGATTGTGGCTCCCGGGTCCACGAGCGCTTCCCACTTCAGCAAAAAGTGGCGGTGACCAAGCCCAAATTGGCCGATGTCATCGACATGGCGGAGCGACTGGCCGATTCTCTCAACATTCCGCCCATGCTGTACAACATCGAAATCAAACGCAGGCCGGAACGGGACGGCGAATTCCACCCGGATGCGGAAACGTATGCAAGGATGTTGTTGGGGGTAGTGGAAGAAAAAGGCATTGCCGAACGGACCACGATCCAATCTTTTGATTTGGGCGCTCTGGAAGCCACCCATCAACTCGCCCCCGAAATTTCCACGGCTTACCTCATCGAATCCAATCCCGATTTCCGCGCCAACCTCGAGCTCCTCTCCTTTTCCCCCGAGATTTACTCCTCCTACTTCGAACTCGTCACTCCGGAACTCATTGCATTTGCCCACGACCACGACATGCAGGTCATTCCATGGACCGTCAACGAAGTCGAAGACATGCAAAAGTTGATCAAAATGGGCGTCGATGGATTGATTTCGGATTATCCGGACCGGATGCAGGAGCTGCAATGATCAATTCATGATATTGCTGCGGTAGGAATAGTGGTTCATGAGGATGAACAGCATCATGGTGAAGGCGATCATCGAGGAACCGCCGTAACTGAAGAACGGCAGTGGAATCCCGATGGTCGGGACCAGCCCAATGGTCATCCCCACATTCACGAAGAGGTGCATAAATATGATCGAGGCCATCCCGTAGCCGTAGACCCGGGCGTATCGACTCTTCGAATTTTCGGCGAGGTAGATGATGCGGAGGATGAGGCAGAAAAATAGAATCAGAATGGTGCCGGTGCCCAGGAACCCGTGCTCCTCCCCGATCACGCAAAAGATATAGTCGGTATGCTCTTCGGGGACAAAATCATTCCGGGTATGGGTGCCATTTCCATAGCCTTTCCCCGCCAAACCACCGGAACCAATGGCCACCAGGGATTCCCGCAACTGGTAGCGGGCCTTCAACAGGGAATCATCGCCTTTCTTTTTTTCCTCCTGGATCTTCTCATCCGACGCCACCAATACCCGGATCCGGGCACTTTGGTAGGGCTTCACCACAAATTTCACGGCCAGCGGCAACGTGCACAAAAACACGCCCGTGATCACCACGACCCAGACAAAGCGCATCTTTTCCGCCAGGATCAACATCACCACGGCGCCCGCCGTGCCCACCACGAGGATGACCAGCAAGATGCCCATCGCATTTTCGACATCCTGCAACAGGATGGACACCACGCCCACCAGGGCGGTAATCCCCAGAATGATCAGGAACGCGGGGTGCAAACCTTCGCGGTAGAGCATAAAAATCATCCCGAGGAAGACCAGCGCCGAACCGGCATCGTTCTGCAAGAGGACCATGGCCATCGGCAGGAACAGACCCGCCGCCACCATCATAAAGTCCCGGCTCTTGTTGAAGGTAAAATTGAAGCGGGACATGTATTTGCCCAGCGCCATCAGCGTCGTCACCTTCGCAAATTCCGTCGGCTGGATCTTGAACCCACCGATCTCGAACCAACTCGCCGCCCCGGATACCTTGCTCATCGTCAGCACCGCCATCAGCGCCAACAAAGCCGCGCCGTAGGCCACGTAACTCGTCAGTTCCAGGAACTTGGTGTCCAGAAACAGGATGAGCATGCCGATTCCCAGGGAAACGAGGATGAAAAAGGCCTGCTTGCCGTGGAAGGAACTAAAATTGATGATCGAAGCGTTTTCCTCCGAGGAAATGGAATACAGGTTGAACCAGCCCATCAGTACGATGAGGAGGTACAGTCCCAGGGTAATCCAATCTATTTTGAGGTCTCTGACCATTCTGTTTTAGTTCTGAGCGACTTCCTGCTCCTCGGCCTCGGCTTCCTCTTCAAGGAAATCCGCTTCCAGGATCCGGTTGAGCTTGAATTCATTCTTGATTTTGCCGGTGAGGTAGTACTCCATCATCAGGCTGCAAATCGGTGCGGACCAAGTCCCGCCGAATCCGGCGTTCTCGACGATGCAGGCGATCGCGATTTTGGGGTTTTCCTTCGGGGCAAATGCCATGAATACACTGTGGTCTTCCCCGTGGGGATTCTCCACCGTGCCCGTTTTGCCGCAGACGGCCACGCTGTCGATGCGCGCGCGGCGGGCCGTGCCCGACTCGACCACGGTTTGCATCGCGTCCACGACCACGTCGAATTGCCGGGCGGTGCCCGGAACGCGTTGCCGCTCGTAGGGATCGGGCAACCACTGGTTCCCCTTGCGGACCGACTTCAGGAAATGGGGTGGATAGTACCAGCCGCGGTTCGCGATGATCGCCGCTGAATTGGCCATCTGGAGGGGCGTCATCAGGACTTCGCCCTGGCCGATAGAGTTGGAGTAAATGGTCAGGGCGCCCCACGAATTTTTGTAGAGGCGGTCGTAGTACGCGCGGGTCGGCAAGTTGCCGTCTTTTTCGTTCGGGATGTCGACACCGAGTTGGACGCCGACGCCGTATTGCGTCATGACTTCGCGCCAGCGCTCGTAGGCCGCACCCACATCTTCGAAGTTCCTTGAATTCAGGAACTGGTAGTAGACTTCGGCGAAGAAGGAGTTGCAGGATTGCTTGATGCCAAGGGGCAGGCCACAGGAGCCGTGGGCGCCGTGGCAAGCGGGTTTTCCGCGGTTGCGGAACCAGCGGCCGCCGCAACCAAAATGGGAGTCCTCGGTGATGACATTGTCGCCGAGGGCCACGAGGGCCTGGAGAATTTTGAAGATGGAGCCAGGCGAGTATTCCGCCTGGATGGGCCGGTTGATCAGCGGCAATTCCTTGTCGCCCAACAACGCGAAGTAGTTTTTTCCGAGGTCGCTGCCGGTCAACAGCGAAGGGTCGTAACTGGGCGCGGATACATAGGCCAAAATTTCGCCCGTTGAAGGCTCAATTGCCACAACGCTTCCCCGTTTATTCTGCATCAGCCGTTCTCCCAACATCTGCAATTCCACATCTACCCCCAACTGAATATCGAGGCCTGATTCCGGCATCACATCGTATTTTCCCTCCGCATACGGCCCGATTTCGCGGTTGAACACATCGCGAATGATCATTTTCTGCCCCTTTTTCCCCCGCAACAACCGCTCGTATTCTTTTTCAATCCCCACAATTCCCGTCAAATCTCCCCGCTTATAGTGGTAATCCAGCGTATCGCCCGAGTCCTTTTTGTCCGCCAAAAACTCCTTCGTCACCTCATTGATATAGCCGAGAAAATGGGCTCCACACGGATACACATACTCGCGCGTCATCCGGGGCACCACCTTCATTCCCTCGAACCGCCACGACTTTTCACTGAACGCCGCAAACCGGCTGTGGTCCAACCGCGTCACCATATCGGCCCAGCGATAACGTTCATTTCCCCGCGCCTCCTTGATCTTCGACACGATTTCCTTTCGATCTATCCCCAACAGCTCTTCCAACATCGCCGTATCGCCCGGCTGAATTTTGATGTCCTTGGGAATGAACTGGACATCGTAAACCGGCGAATTTTTCACGTAGATCTTCTGGGTCCGGTCGTATATCATCCCGCGGGACGGAATCAAGGTCACCACGTCGAGGTCCTTCGCCTCCGACGCCAGGGCATACTCATTGCTGACCGCCTGGAGATAGTACAGGCGCCCCAAATACAAGATGAAGATGATCGAAAAGCCGATCAAAATGAAGAAACCGCGAATTCGGTGCTCGTTCATCGCTTATTCGTCTTGTGAAACAATAGAGTGAAAACCAGGCAAATTCCGAAGGTGAAAACGGCGCTGGAGCCTGACTTATACAATGTTAAGGGAAAATTGTCAAAGGAAAAGGCCTCCACGAAATAGTACGCCAGTTGCTCCACCAGAATGAGCGGAAAGAGGTATTGTGCGTACCAAACCGGCCCCTGGACCTGCAACAGGTATTCCTCGGAGCCGTGGTAGGAAAAGCGGTTCGTGAACACGCTGACCCAGATATTTCGGAGGCTCATCATGAAGGTCGCGGCGAATGCGTGGACGCCCTTGAAGGCGTTGAAGGAGAAAATGTCCACGGTGAGGCCGACGAAAAAGGCGATCACGATGAGGAAGGGGAAACGGAGGTTGATGGGCAGCATCAACAGGAAGAGGAGGTAGACGTGGGGGGTAGCCAGGTCAAAGAGCGTGAAGTAATTGAAGACGAAGACCTGCAAGAGCAGGTAAATCAAGAACATCGCCGCCTGGCGCAGGTACAAATTGCTCATTGGTCACCTCCTTCCATCTGCAACGAGTCCAGCAGTTCGTCGCGGTGCTCGTGCATCACGACGTACAGCGCGTCCAGCGACCGGAAATTCGACGCCAACCGCACTTTGATATTGAAGAAGCCGTCCTTGGTCATCGCATCAAAGTCCTCGACCACCCCGACGAAGTAGTTCGGCGGGAACGTCGTCGAATAACCGGAGGTCACGACCGAGTCGCCCACCGCAATGGTCGACGTTTGGGGAATGAATTGGAGGGTCGCGTAATCAGGATTGCTGCCTTCCCAGGTCAGGTTGCCGATGTTGCTATTGCGGAGGAGCTTCGCGCTGAGGTTGAATTTCTTGTTGAGCAAGCTCAGGGCCCGGGCGTAGTTTTGGCTGACCGAGGTGACCTGGCCCGCGACGCCGTCCGGCGAGATCAGGCCCATCCCCGGGAGGATGCCGTGGCGTCGACCCTTGTCGATGGTGATGTAATTGTAGTTCAAATGAACGGTGGAATTGATGGTGCGGGCAGGCATGAAGACATAGCCCGGCTCCGGAAACATGCTGTCCGGCAGGTCAATGGGAATGGTAAGAGATGCGAGGTAGGCCGAGTCGTTTTTGAGGGAATCGGGTAAAATCTGGAAGTCGAATTGGGTGGGTTGGCGGAAACGAATGGTGCGGAGGGAATCCCGCATCAATTCGATCTGGGCCATCAGACGCGCATTCTGATCCTGGAGCTCGGAGTTTTGGGACCGCAGATCAAAATACTCCCCAATCGAAGATTGGACCTGGCTCACATTCCCCGAAGTCTCCAACAACATCCGTTGGGAAATCTCCCGTTGCGGTTTGTTAAAGGTCACGACGATGAGCAGGGCCACCAGCTCCAACACAAGGAACAGAATAAAATTGCCGAATCTCCCCAGAAACTGAAAAATTCTCCACATACGGCAGCTAAGATCTGGTAGTGAGAGGGTAGGTTAGTAAAGAAAAAAGAGGGGAACCATTTGGCGAGTTCCAGTTTCTAAGCGGGAAACAGAACTGAAGCTGGCCAAACGGTCTCCGGGAATTTCTTGCTTAACCCATCAGGAACTTAAACTTGTGGGTATTCTTCAGGGCGATGCCGGTACCGCGAACAACCGCCTTCAGCGGATCCTCGGCGATGTGGATCGGCAGCTTGGTTTTCTCCTGCAGACGAATGTCCAATCCGCGCAACAAGGCACCACCTCCGGTGATGTGGATGCCGCGGTCGTAGATATCGGCGGACAGTTCCGGCGGCGTAAATTCAAGCGCTTTCAGGATCGCTTCCTCGATCTTCATGATCGACTTGTTCAGCGCGTGGGCAATCTCACGGTAGGAAATCGAAATGGTTTTCGGAATCCCGGTCATGAGGTCTTTGCCACGGATTTCGATGTCCTGGGGCGGATCGTCCAGCTCGGGCAGGGCGGCACCGACCTCAATCTTGATCCGCTCAGCGGACCGTTCCCCGATCAGCAGGTTGTGCTGGCGGCGCATATAATCCAGGATGTCGCTGTTGAATTCGTCTCCGGCGATCCGGATGCTCTGGTCACTGACGATACCAGAAAGGGCGATGACCGCAATCTCGGTGGTTCCCCCGCCGATGTCCACAATCATGTGGCCGATCGGTTCCTCGACGTTGATGCCGATACCAATGGCGGCGGCCATCGGCTCAGGAATGAGGTAGACCTCCTTGGCGCCGGCGTGTTCGGCGGAGTCCCGGACCGCCCGCTTCTCCACCTCCGTGATGCCGGAGGGAATGCAGATCACCATCTTGTGGTTGCTCGGCATAAAGCGCTTGTTCGGGTGGATCATCTTGATCATCCCGCGGATCATGTGCTCGGCGACGGTAAAGTCGGCAATCACACCATCCCGCAAGGGACGCACGGTTTTGATGTTTTCGTGCGTTTTTTCGTGCATTTGTTGGGCTTCGTACCCAATGGCGAGGACCTTGCCCGTCATGCGGTCAAGGGCCACAATCGAAGGCTCGTCCACTACAATCTGGTCATTGTACATGATCAGGGTATTTGCGGTCCCCAGATCAATGGCGATCTCCGAAGAGAAAAAATTAAATAATCCCATAGTTCAATTTCCCGCTCAATTAATGTTTAAAATGACGGTGGCCTGTAAAGATCAGGCACATTCCGTTGTCTTTGCAATAATCAATTGTATCCTGGTCACGGATCGATCCGCCCGGCTCAACCAGCACATCGATGCCCGCTGCGTGGGAGATTTCCGCACAATCCGAAAATGGAAAAAAAGCGTCTGAGTACAACACCGATCCTTTTAATTCGAATCCCATTCTTTGGGCTTTGTCGATGGCCTGCCGCAAGGCATCCACCCGGGAGGTTTGCCCAATCCCACTCCCGATGAGTTGTCCGTCCTTAACAATGGCGATTGCATTTGATTTCAAATGCTTTCCGACCTTTTCCCCGAACAGGGCGTCCTGCAACTCAGCCTCGGTCGCAGTTCGGTCGGTCTTTAGTTCATAGTCGTTGGTGGTCAATTCCAGTTGGTCCCTTTCCTGCTCCAGCATCCCTCCCACGGCAGAACGAACGGAATGTTTTGGCAATCTAAAATATTTCTGCTTTAGAATAATACGTTTTTTCTTCTTTTTTAACATTTCCAGCGCTTCTTCTGAAAAATCCTCAGCAATTATGACTTCGAAGAAGATTTCCTTCACTTTTTCCGCCACATCAGCTTCCACTTTTCCATTGCAGATGAGGATGCCTCCAAACGCCGAAACCGGATCGCTCGCCAAGGCCCGGTCCCAGGCCTCCGCCAAATTCTGACCCGTCGCCACACCACAGGGATTGGTATGCTTGAAGATCGCGAAGCAAGGTTCGCCCGCCCGGAAATCCTCCATCAAGGTCACCGCCGCATCCACGTCGATGAAATTGTTGTAGGAAAGGGGCTTGCCGTTGAGTTGGTCGAAGTACTTGTCAAAGTCGCCGTGGAAACTCGCTTGCTGATGTGGGTTTTCACCGTAGCGTAAGGTCATTTCCGGACCGGACATCTTCACCCGGCCGACTTCATTGCCCGCGAGGTAGTTGTAGATGTGGGTGTCGTAGGAGGAGGAAACGGAAAATGCCGCCGCGGCAAATTGCTTCCGTTGTTCCAATGAAAATTCACCTTGCTGGGCATCGAGCAGTTCGACCAACTGGCCGTACTGGCCCTGGTGCGAGACGATGACCACATCCTGGTAGTTTTTTGCCGCCGCCCGGATCAGGGCGATGCCGCCGATGTCGATTTTCTCGATGATGGCCGCGTGGTCTGCGCCCGAATCGACAGTCGCCTCGAACGGATACAGGTCAACGATCACCAGGTCAATGGACGGCACTTCGTATTGCGCCATCTCGGCCTGGTCGCCTTCGTGGTCCCGGCGCGCCAGAATTCCCCCGAAAACTTTCGGGTGCAAGGTCTTCACCCGCCCGCCAAAAATGGACGGGTAATCGGTGAGGTCGACCACTTCGGTCACCGGCAGGCCCAGGTCGCGGATGAAACGGGCGGTCCCGCCCGTCGAAATCAACTGGACGCCGAGCTCATGGAGCCGGGTCGCAATTTGGTCCAGTCCGTCCTTGTGGAAGACGGAGAGCAGAGCCGAAGCGATTTTTTTATTGCCACTCATGGATGTTCAAGCTGGCGGCGTTGCCGCAGTAATAATTCGATTGTTGTCGGAAAATGCTGGTACTCCAATTGGTGGATGGCGGTGGCCAGATCATCGGCCCCCCAATGCGGCTGCACCCGCAACGATTCCTGGACGATGATTTCACCATCGTCGTAGACCTCGTTGACATAGTGGATCGTGATGCCGGACCATTTTTCCTTTGCCTCGATCACCGCTTCGTGGACGCGCATCCCATACATGCCTTTGCCGCCAAATTTCGGCAGCAGGGCCGGGTGGATATTGACCAATGCGTTGGGATAGGCTGCGACCACTGCCGACGGAACCAGTTTGAGGTATCCCGCCAAAATGACAAGGTCCGCGCCGAGGGCCTGGAGTTGCTCGCGGAAGGCTTCCCCGTGGGTGTACACATTTTTGGGCAGTACGGAAGTGGGAATCCCCAGATTGTGAGCGCGTTGGAGGACGCGGGCCTTGGGGTTGTCGGTGAGGACAGCGACGACCCGGGCGAGGTCTAAATCGGCAAAGTGCCGGATCAGGCGTTCGGCGTTGGTGCCGTTGCCGGAGGCGAGGAGCACGAGACGGTATTCAGTCGGAGCAAGATTCCCCATGCGTTGGTGCCGGATCAATTGATAGTACTTGGGCAGAAAGCCGCAAAGATGCTGAAAAATTCGGGGTTTTGTGGGGTTTTGGGAGGGAAAAGGCGGAATTTTTATGCACGGGTGGGTGTTGATGCTCAGCCTTCTCTGTTTCCTCCCCCACCCCCACCATTAAAACACCATTAAATCTACCCCCACCCTTTGCACACCCCATACAATATCCTTAGTATCGCATCGGATTTGCCCGGAGGCCACGGGGGACAGCCGCCAGAAAAACAGAAACCATGTTTTTCCTACATCCAGCCCGTTTTCCCCAACTGCCGCCGCGCATTTCCGTTTACTAACACGGTGATGAAAAGGAAAATACTGGTTACAGGTGGGGCAGGATTCATTGGGAGCAACCTCGTCCGGCGACTCGTCAACGATGGCCATGACGTCGTTGTGCTCGACAGCCTCCTCCGCGGCAACAAACTCAGCCCGGACCTGCAATCCCGGATCCAACTCGTCCAGGGCGATGTCCGCGACTATGCCGTGGTCCGCGAAGCCATGGAAGGGTGCAACATGCTCTTCCATTTTGCGGCGGTGCTCGGCGTCGATGTCGTCGCGCAATCCCCGGTCGTCACGATGGAAGTTGAGGTCCAAGGGCTGAAAAATGCCGTCGACGCCGCGCGCGACGTCGGCATGGAACGCATCGTGTATGCTTCCACCTCCGGGGTCTACGGCCACGGCAAGATCGAGGACGGCATCACCGAAAATGTCCCGGTCGCACCGGATACCAGCTACGCCGTTGCCAAACGGTACAACGAGATTTACCTCCAATCGCTCTACCAGGAAACCGGTTTCCAATCCATTTCCATCCGCTTCTTCAACATCTACGGCGCCAACCAGGACAACCGCATGGTCATCCCGCGCTTCATCGAGATGGCGTTGGCCGGGCAGGATATCACTGTGTTTGGTGACGGCAGCCAAACGCGCGACTTCACCTACGTGGACGACGCGGTCGAAGCCTCAGTTCAGTTGATGGACAAGGTAAAGGGTTGCGAAATCTTCAACATTGCCAAGGAAGACGAGATTCCGATCCGCCAACTCGCGGAAACCATTTTGAAGGTGACAGGTTCCAAGTCGCAGATCAAGTACATGGAGCCGCCCATTGCGCGGATCGATTACGAAGTCGGCCGGCGATTTGGGTCGTCGGAAAAATTGGAGCGCTTCACCGGCTACCAACCGGGGACGGATCTCGAAACCGGCATCCGCCAGATTTACGAGCAACTCGTCGTCAAAAAGTAATCAACGCTTGGATTCGTTTGTTTGCGCACCCGCCGGGTGAGCACTCTCCTTTTCCCCATCCCAGTGCTGCACCGCTTCGTACACGTGCATGAACTGCATGGTCACCCCCATTTTTTCCATCAGCCCCGTCCGCGTCAGAATATCCCGCACCGGCCCAATCACCGCAGCCATGTAAAACTGGATGCCCTGCGCTTCCAATTCGGCGATGATTTCTTGCAGTGCCGTCACCGCCATCGAGTCCAGGTAATGGATCGATTCGGAATTCAGCACCACCAACTTCAACGAAGGACCTTTTCGGTGAATCTCTTCCCACAGTTTGGCGCGGAAAAACCCAATATTCGCGTAGTACATCTGGGCGTCGAAGCGCAGCACCAAAATATCGGGCCGGTCTTCTGCTTCGGGAAAACGCAGGACGTTCCGGTAAAATCGGGTATCCGGCAAGCGGCCCATGACGGCGATATGCGGTTTCACACTGCGGTAGATCACCCCCAACAAGGACAGGCCCACGCCCACCCCAATTCCAATGGCGATGCCCAGGCTCAGGGTCGCGGCGAAGGTCGCAAGCAAAGAGAAGAAATCGAGCTTGTCCATTTTCCACAGCCGTGCCGCCGCCCGAAATTCAATCAGTCCCAAGACCGAGACGATGATCATCGAGGCGAGGATGGCTTTGGGGAGGTGGTAGAACAAAGGAGTGAGGAAAAGGAGGGTCAGGAGAATGAAAATGGCCGTAAAAATGGAGGACAAAGGCGTTTTGGAACCCGAGTCGGCGTTGATGGCGGAACGGGAAAAGCTGGCATTGACGGGGAAGGCACGGAAAAAGGAAGCCGATATATTGGAGAGGCCGAGGGCCAACAATTCCTGGTTGGCGTCCAGCTCATGGTCCCGGTCGCGGGCCTGGAGACTTTTCGCAATCGAAATCAGTTCCATGAAGCCGACCAAAGCAATTGTGCCCGCCGTTGGCAGCAGGTCCAGGAAACTTTCCAAGCTAAATTTCGGCGGCGAAAAAGGCGGAGGTCCGCCCGGCACCGTCCCGACAATGCTGATGCCCATTTCCTCAAGGTCCAGGGTATAAACCAAAACCGTCGCCAGGACCACCGCAATCAAGGGCCCGGGAATGGAGCGGCGAATTTTCTTGATGGCCACGATGATGGCGATGCCGCCGAGCCCCAACCACAAGGTAGGCAGGTGGGTGTCAGGTAGGCCTTTCCAAACGTCGGGCAGTTGGGAGAAGAAAAATTGGGAGCGCGGCAATTCGACGCCGATGAGGTGCCGCAGTTGGCTGAGGGAAATGATGAGGGCCGCGGCCGAGGTGAAGCCACGGATCACGGGTTGGGAGAGAAAGTTGACGAGGAATCCCAATTGGAGGACGCCCATGATGACCTGCAAGACGCCGACCATCAGAGCGAGCAAGACGGCCAGTTCGATGTAGTGGTCGGTCACGGGAATGGCGAGGGCAATCAAGCCGGAGGACACCAACATGGAGTCGAGCGCCACCGGTCCGATGGCGACTTTGGGCGAGGTACCGAACAACGCGTAGATCAACAACGGTATCGTCGCGGCATAGAGGCCATTGACGAGGGGCATGCCAGCCAGCATGGCGTAGGCCATGCCCTGCGGCACCAGCATCACGCCGACCGTCAGGCCGGCAATCAGGTCCGGAGCCAGATTTTTCCGCTTGTACTGCGGCAACCACTTCAGTATGGGCAGGTAACGCTTCACCTCGCCGTTTAAATTGTTCAAACTGCCATTCAGATTCAATTTTCCCGCAACTATTTTCCCGTTTCCCCACCCATTTATTCACTTTTTGCCCTAACTTCTTCTCCGTTCCCTTCATCCAGCTACCCTTTCCATGAAAAAATTCTCCCTTTTCCTACTCCTCTGCCTGTTCCTTGTCCATTGTTCTTCTACCGAACCCACTACCGAAGAAGTCAAGTTACCCGTTCCTGAAATCAAGGAAACTTACCTCTATTATATCGGCGATCGGGGCCAGGGATTCGATATTTACCGCTGGAATTCAGCGACCAGAAAAGAGGAGCAAGTCACGGATGGATTGGGTTGGGAATGGCAACCGATTCCGGTACCAGAGAAAAATTACCTGATATACAACTCCACGGACACCGTCGGCAATTTTCAACGGCGGGCCATGCGACCCGACGGAACGCCGCTGGACATTGACTTGCCGCCCATCGATGATTTCATCCCGAATCCCCAGGGAGAAAAATTGGTCTGGCAAAAGAAAGACGAGGTAGATGCTCAATTGTGGGTGGCGTCGATGGAAAACCTCAGCGATAGCATGCCCATCACCGAAATGAAGGGCTACAATGGTCGACCGAAATGGTCCCCCGATGGAAACCAGATTTTATTCATCGGAGATCAAAGCGGATCGAATGAACTGTACCTCTATGATTTGCCGAGCGCCAAAACGCGCCGCATCACCGACAATGAGCTGCGGGAAAAATACACCTCCTGGACCAAGGACGGGAAAAGCATTGTGACGACGATGGCCGAAGAAGAAATGCCCAATGACATCTACCGCATTGACCTGGCCACATTGGAGGTGACCCAACTGACCAAAACGTCGATCAACGAAAGTGAAATTTCAATGGATCCGCAGGGCTGCTATGTGTCCTACCACGCTCAATTGGACGGGAGAGACGATATTTTCCTCCTTGAACTGGAAACCAAGGATGTCCTCCAAATTACCTCGAAAGGATACCATGGAGAGACAGTTTGGATGGAAGCAAAGGAATAAGGAAAAAATCAGACGCCGAACTGGGTCAGGTGGTGGTCATTGTGCTTGTAATACAGGACGGACCATTCGTCGGCGGTCATTTTGCCGAAGGAAGAGCTGACCAGACCTTCGTAGAAATCACGGCCATCGGATTCGGCGCGGCGGATATAATCGATGAGGCGTTGCTTTTCGTGTTCGAAGTCGCGCTCGTCGGAAATCAGAAATGCGGGAGCCGTCCGGGAGTTCTTCTTATAAGGTTTGGGACCGACCACTACATTTTTGAGGAAATTCTTGAGCATGAAGCGCATGAAAGCGTTGTATTTCGCGGGCGTCACACCGTAGGTGATGTCATACGCGACGCACAGGTGCGCCAACATCTGGGCGACGTCCATGGTGCCCCACTGGGGCTGCGTTTCGGGAGTCAGTTGCTCGATCCGCTCAATTAATTTGCGGGTGGTTTCGGCTTCGTAAATGCTGGGAAAACTCATGGTGCAGAATTTTTGGTCCCCAAATTTACAGTTTTGGAGGAATAATTCAGCAGTTCCCGGGCGATCAAATCAAAGTCGAGGTGGTGAACGGGGAGGGTCGCCGCGGTGTGGCGGCCTTTTAAAGAGTGCCGGTAAAATTTGTCGTAGTAATCGAGGAGCAGGTCGACCATCGGTTCGATGTCGTCGTTTTCGAGGAATTCGAGGCATTGGCGGTGGCGCAAGCCTCCGAGCTGGCGGGACAGCCGGTCGATGCTGTCCCGGATTTCCGATTTGGGATAGGTGCCGTATTCCTCTTTGAGGAACTGGATGCGGATTTTGCGGTCTACCTCGATGAGGTAAAGGGGTGCCGCCAGCATGCGCTGGTGAAAAAAGTGAGGGACCACGACCTTGCCGATGCGGGGACTTTCGTCCTCAACCCAAACCGGCTGGTTTGGTGGCAAGCGATGGAGGAAAATGGCCAACTGGTTTTCGAACTGCTGCTGGGTGACTATGGAGGTCGTGGACAAATGACCAAACGCGGATCCGCGGTGATCGGCTAAAGCCTCTAAATCTACAATCACTGCGCCCTGGTCCCGAATGGCATGGAGAATCTTCGTTTTTCCACTCCCCGTCATTCCTCCCAACACGCGAAATTCCCAAGGCTCAGCCAATTTTTCCAGGACCCAATTCCGAAACGCTTTGTACCCACCCTTCAACAGTTTGACTTCCAAGCCCGACATCGTCAGCAGCTGGGCCACCGATTGGCTCCGCATTCCGCCCCGCCAACAATGCACCAGGACTTTCCCCTCCACGGCCAACTGCTGGGCACGCACCACCATTTCCTTGATTTTCGGCCCGACCAATTCCAATCCCCGCTCAAATGCTGGCTGCCGACCCACCCGTTTGTACATCGTCCCAATCTCCGCCCGCTCCGTATTCGTGAACAACGGAAACGACACTGCTCCCGGGACATTTCCCTTGTCATATTCCCCCGGTGAACGGACGTCCAACACGGGGAGATTTTCGGACAGAGAAACGAAGTCAGCCGGAGAGATTTCCATATTAAATTAAAGTTAAGGAATCAACAGTGATTCCCGCAAAAAAGGGGAAAATGAAAAAAATGTTAAGTGATTGAAAACCAGAGGCACGCTATCCACAGCTTGGTTGGAAAAAGTATGGATAACTGTGGGAGAATCGTCGCATAAATAAATTTGATTTCGAGCCTGAAAATACATGGGGAGTGGATATGTGGACAACGGTTTACAAGCTGTTGATACAAGTGAAACTTCCCACAATTTACACACTGGCAAAACTACTCGAAACTGGAAATAGTTATCCTGTTGATAGGAATTCTATTGAGGGAGTGGATATGTGGATGGAGAAATGTGAATTCAGTGAGTTTGAATGAAATAACCTAAAAAAGTTTTCCTTTAATTTTGTGTATAACAGCATCAGGAATGTGGTTAACGTGAGAATCAAATTTTGCTGGATTTAGTTCTGCACACAATCCACACGCTTAATACACCTATATATTTTAAAAGAATTTAAAAAGAAGAATATATGTTATTAGAAAAGATAGAGGACAAAATTTCCGCGATTTCGAAAATTGGTTTCCTCGACGTCGAGGTTGATCCGACCTTGGATCTTTTCGCCGAGATTGAGCGGTTGAAGCGGGAGAAAAATGCTGTGCTGTTGGCGCACTACTACCAGGAGCCGGACATCCAGGACATTGCCGATTTCGTGGGCGATTCCCTGGGTCTGGCTCAGGAAGCAGCCAAGACCGACGCCGACCTCATCCTGTTCGCCGGGGTGCATTTCATGGCCGAAACCGCCAAAATCATCAATCCGAGCAAGAAAGTGATTCTCCCGGACCTCAACGCCGGTTGTTCGCTTTCCGACTCCTGTCCCCCCGATTTGTTCTCCGAATTCAAAGCCCAATATCCTGATCACAAAGTAGTTACCTACATCAATTGCTCGGCGGGCCTCAAGGCCCTGAGCGATGTGGTCGTCACCTCCACGAATGCCAAGGCCATCGTGGAGAGCTTCCCCCAGGACCAGCCCATCATTTTCGCGCCGGACAAGAACCTCGGCGCCTACATCAACCACGAAACCGGTCGCGACATGGTGCTTTGGGACGGCGCCTGCATGGTCCACGAGATTTTTTCCCGCAAAAAATTGGTCGAGCTCCAGATGCGCCATCCCGGCGCCAAGATCATCGCCCATCCCGAATGCGAAGCCCCGGTGCTCGAAATGGCCGACTACATCGGATCGACTGCCGGCCTGCTCAAATTCACGCAAAGCGATGAGGCCCAACAGTACATCGTGGTGACCGAAGCCGGAATCCTCCACGAGATGAAAAAACGGAGTCCGGAAAAAGAATTTATCGCCGCTCCAAACGATGGAACCTGCGCCTGCAACGATTGTCCACACATGAAATTGAATACCTTGGAGAAGGTTTACCTCGCCCTGAAACATGAGTTGCCCGAGGTGGATGTGCCTGAACCTCTGCGTTCTCAGGCCCGCCTGCCCATCGAGCGGATGCTCGATCTGAGTGCACAATTGAAACTCTGAGTTTACAGTTTATTCACACTGGGAATTTCAAAAACGTGGAAAATATCTGCTCGGCTGTGGATTGTTTTTCGATGTTCCCACAAATCTTTTTCCGACGAGAATTCTGACCTAATTTTGTCCAATGTTTGATGAGCAAGACCTGACCCCCGTGGATCAGCTTGGCGAGTTCAAGTTGATCGAGCATGTTACCCGAGATTTCGAAGTGAAGAATGCCGATGTCCTGAAGGGCGTGGGTGACGACGCTGCAGTGTACCGGGTCGGCAACGGATTGGTCCACGTGGTCAGCACCGACCTGCTGATGGAAGGGGTGCACTTCGATTTGAGCTACGCCCCGCTGCAACACGTCGGGTACAAATCCGTGGTCGTGAACCTCAGCGACATCTACGCGATGAATGCCAAGCCTTTCGGCGTGACGGTGTCCATCGCGATGAGCAATCGCTTCACGGTCGAGGCCATCGACGCGCTGTACGCTGGGATTCACAAAGCCTGCGAAACCTACGGTGTCGATTTGCTCGGTGGCGATACCTCGAGCAGCCAAGCTGGATTGGGGATTTCCGTCACCGCCATCGGCTCGGCGAAGGAAGAAGACGTCGTCTACCGTTCCGGCTCCAAGCATAACGATCTGATCTGCTTGACCGGCGATGTTGGTTCGGCCTATGCCGGATTGCAGGTGCTGAAGCGCGAGAAGGCAGTTTTCCTGAAAAATCCGAACATGCAGCCAGACCTGGCGGGATTCGATTACGTGGTGGGAAGGCAGCTGAAGCCGGAGGCCCGGAAAGATATTATCGCTGAGCTGGCCAAGGCGGGTGTTCGGCCCACGTCGATGATCGACGTGAGCGATGGATTGGCCAGCGAAGTCAACCACCTTTGTCGGCAGAGCGGATTGGGCGCAACGATCTACCAAGACAAAATCATCCTGGACCACGAGACGGTCAAGGTCGCGGAAGAGTTTAACTTGCCGGGATTGACGATGGGATTGAATGGCGGCGAAGATTATGAATTGTTGTTCACCGCGAAGTTGGAAGACTTCGATGTGTTGAACAGTTTCCGTGGTATCCAGATCATCGGTCACATGGGCGCTGAAGGTGAAAGTGCTTTCTTGCAGATGGTCGATGGATCAACAGCTCCGTTGACTGCCCAAGGTTGGAACCATTTCAAAGACGAACAATAAGCATGGCCAAGTCAATCGTCAGTTACAACGTGAATGGAATTCGGGCGGCGGAGCGCAAAGGTCTGCTCGAATGGCTGGACCGCGTTAATCCGGATGTCGTGTGCATTCAGGAAACGAAGGCCCGGCCAGAAGATGTGAAGAAGGAACTGTTTGCGCCGGCTGGGTATCATGGATTTTGGCATTCGGCCGAGAAGAAGGGATACAGCGGGGTCGCGATTTGGGCCAAGGAAGAACCGAAACACGTGGAAATCGGCTGCGGCATGGAACAGTACGACCGTGAAGGTCGTGTCATTCGGGTGGACTTCAATGACTATTCTGTCATCAGCCTCTACCTTCCGAGTGGGAGTAGCGGAGACGAGCGCCAGGCCTTCAAGGATGTTTTCCTCGTTGATTTTCACGCCTATATCCGGGAGCTCAAACAAGACATTCCCAATCTGGTCATCTCCGGTGACTACAACATTGTCCACAAGGCCATCGATATCCACGATCCCGTTTCCAATAAGAAATCATCGGGTTTTCTCCCCCACGAGCGGCAATGGGTCACCGACTTTTTGAAGCTCGGTTTCACCGACAGCTTTCGGGCCTTGAATGAGGAAGCCAATCAATATACTTGGTGGTCGTACCGCGCTCGGTCGCGGGAACGTAACAAAGGTTGGCGGATCGATTACAACATGGTGTCGGACAGCCTGGCCGGAAAATTGAAAGCAACGAAGATCTACAAGGACGATCAGCATTCTGATCACGCTGCCTTGGAGCTGATACTTGACCTGTGAAAATTGTCATCGAAATAGTGAGATGGGTGTATCTGCTGCTGACCAGCGGAATCATTTTCCTATTTTTTTGCCTCTTACTCGATCTGTTTTGCCTGACCTTCTTCGGTTGGAATCCGCTCATCGGACCCTGGCCCATCTTTTCCGGAACCATCAGCGCGATCTACTACGGTGACATTTTGATGGTATTGACGCTAATCCTGAGCCTGGGTGGCATCGCCCGCATCATGGTGGGAAAACGGAACCTGATTTTCATCGAGGTGCTGTTTGGAAGACAGGCCGAACATTAGGTCGGTGGCTGGCAGAAGAATCCACAGATTGGGGATTGAAAAAACGACGCTTTTTGTCGAATTTCAATAAATGCTCCGAGTACGTCCTGAAAGAAATGGAAGGATGCTGAAAAAGTACTGAGTTGGGCCTTTGGATCGTTCGAAAAGAAAAAGGAACTGATGCATCAATCAGAGAATCAATTACTCAATCATATCCGCGAGTACCGGCGGAAGTATTATATCAACCAGATCATCCGGGGAGGAATTGGTCTGGCCTTGATCGTCACGTCAATTTTGTTTCTGTACGTAACTGGCGAAGGCTTGTTGGGCTTTGCCTCCAGCGTACGAACCGGAATGATCCTCGCGCTGGGGATTGTCTTCATTGGCGTCTTCGGATATTACGTAGCTTGGCCATTGTCGAAGCTGTTCAATGTTTCGAAACCAATCAGCGATCGACAGATTGCGGAATTGGTTCGGAAGCACTTTCCAGAGATTGATGACAAGCTCATCAACCTGTTGGAACTCCGGGGCGAAAGTTCTGCCATGGACAACAGCTTGGCGATTGCAGCAATTGAGAAGAAAACGAGTGAACTGGCGCCGATCAAATTTTCCCGGGCCATCAACCTCAACCTGAACTGGAAATACGCCTGCTACCTCGCGGTGCCTGCATTGTTGTTCCTCCTCCTCTGGTTCATCAACCCCGACGTGCTCAAGAATGGTACCAAGCGGCTCGTCAATTTCAACGAAGAATTCCTCCCCCCTCCCCCCTTCCAAATCTCCATTGGAAACCATTCGGATGAAGTCATCGCCGGGGACAACCTGGTTCTGGAAGCCAATGTCGACGGGGATGAACTGCCCGCCGATTTGTACCTCTACATCAAGAAGGCCAGCGAAGACGATTACATCAACTATCCGATGGACAAGCTCCGCGGTGATCAGTTCGTGTACGAGATCAACAATGTGAAGGAAGATTTCAATTATTATATTGGAAATGAGGAAGTTAAGTCGGATAAATTCGCGACTGATGTCCTGGAACGGCCCTCGATTCGGGACTTTAAAGTTGTGATTGACTACCCTGGTTATACTGGCATGCCCAACGATACTTTAGCCAACAATATTGGTGACTTCAAGCTCCTTCGAGGAAGTGAAGCCAAGTGGATTTTAGAAACGGAAGGATCCATCCAGGAAGCTCGCTATTATGGTAGTGATACAGCTGATTTCCAGGGAGTTGGTGAAGAAAATAAATACATCCGGGAAAAGCAGATTCTGGAAAATGAACGCTACTACATTTCCCTGAAATCCAAACGAAATATCTCCAACATTGACACGGTACGGTACCAGATCGACGTGGTACAAGATCGTCATCCAAGTGTCTATGTGAACAATCCCCAGGAATTCCTGGCGGATTATACCTTGTTCATGCCGCTGAATTTCGAAATCAGCGACGATTACGGATTCAGCAACCTTCAATTGTTCTACCGCTTCTCCAAGAGCCCCGCCGACAACAAGGTGGGTCCCAAGTACCAGAACATCAATCTGAAAGTTGATCCCCGGCAGCTGCTCCAGCAAAAAGCGCTGGAAGTTGACTTGATGACCCTCGGCATGGAAGAAGGCGACATTATTGAATACTACGTGAAGGTTTGGGACAACGACTTTGTCGCCGGGCCCAAAGCCAGTACCTCCTCCATTTTCCGGGTCAATTATCCCAGCATCAACGAGAAATTTGAAGAGGTCGAAGAAGCCCAGGAAGACATTGAAGAAGAACTCGACGAGATCATCAACGACGTTGAAGACATTAAGAATACCTTGGACAAGTTCCAGGAGAAGATGCTGGAGCAAAAGAACCTGAGCTATGACGACAAGAAGGAACTCCAGCAAATGGCGGAGAAGCACAAGAGCGTCATGGAGCGGGTCCAGGAAGTGCAGGACAAGTTTGAAGAGAACAAGGAGAACCTCCAGAACAGTGAGATGGTCACTGAGCGGACCCTCGAAAAATACGAGCAGCTGAACGAGTTGATGGACAAACTCAACAACGAGAAGTTGAACGAGTACATGCGGAAGATGGAAGAGCAGATGGATGAGATGAATCAGCAGCAGCTCAAGGATATGATGGAGCAGGCCGAGTTCAATCAAGAAGATCTGGAAAAGGCACTTGAGCGGACCATGGAATTGCTGAAGCAATTGGAAGTCGATCAGAAGACGGAAGAATTGGTTCAGAAGTTGGAGAACATGGAGGAGCAGCAGAAGATGCTCAATGAGAAGCTGAACGAGACGAAGAAGAATGATGAAGAGGCCATGGACAAATTGGCCGAGAAGCAGGAGAAGTTGAGCGAGGAAATGAAGGACCTTCAGGAGGAACTGGACAAGTTGGCCGAGATGAAGAAAGATACGCAGACGCCGAATGAAGAGGAGATGGAGGATCTGAAGCAGGATGCTCAGGATACACAGGATGAGATGCAGAATTCCAGTGATCAGATGGAGCAGAAAGACAAGAAGGGGGCTGATGAGTCACAGAAGAATTCGGAGCAGAAAATGCAGGAGATGCAAGAGCAGTTGCAGGATATGATGCAGCAAGGTCAACAAGAACAAGACCAGGAAAACCTGGACGATCTTCGGGACCTGTTGGAAAACCTATTGAAGCTCTCTTTCCGCCAAGAAGACTTGCGGGATGAAGTTGCCGAGCTGCGTTCTAATGATCCGGTGCTTTTCGAGAAGGAAATCGACCAGAAGCAATTGCTGGACGATATGTACATGGTGAAGGACAGCTTGGACGAACTGGCCAAGCGGGTCTTCCAAATTCAGAAGTTCGTCACCGACGAAAGCAATACGATCATCCAATCCATGAAGCAATCGCGCAAGTGGCTCGACGGGAAGCAGATTCCGCGGAGTGCGTCCAGCCAGCACCAGAGCATGACCAGCATCAACAACCTGGCCAATATGCTTACGGATGTCATGGAGCAGATGCAGCAGCAGATGCAGAACCAAAAGGGCGGCATGTCCATGTGCAAGAAGCCCAATGGCAATCGTCCCAATATGCAGCAGATCGGCAAGCAGCAAGGACAGCTGAATCAGATGATGCAGCAGATGATGGATGGGAAGAACCTCGATCCAAAGAAGCTGGGTCAAATGGCCAAGATGCAGGAGATGCTGCGGCAGCAATTGAAGGAGGCCCACGAAGGCTTGCAGAAAGACGGGGAGAATGGTCTCGGCGACATGAGCCAGATCATGAAGGACATGAAGGATACCGAGGACGAATTGCAAAATAGGATGCTCACTGAGGCAACCATGAAGCGCCAACGCCGTATCCTTCAGAGACTGCTCGATTCAATGAAGAGTGTTCGGGAGAAAGAGCAATTCGAGAACAAGCGGAAGTCCAAAACGGGCAACGCTGAGGACCGTTTGAGCCCCGATAAGCTCGAAATTGAAGAGTACAAAAACCGACTCCGGCAGGAGATGCTGAAGTCCAATCAACTTGAATATTCAAGTGATTTTATTATCTTGATCGAAAAGTATTTTAAACTACTTGAAGACTCAAATGAGTAACGAAATGCCTGCTTCCACTCAAATGTTTAAGGAACTGGTCATAAAAAGCGATCCCGATAATATCTTCCAGGTGGAGGAGTTTATCGAAGGAATTCGGAGTCATCTGAACTTCAAAGACGATGTCTATGGCAACGTAATGGTCGCCATTACCGAAGCCGTGAACAATGGCATCGTCCATGGGAACAAAGGTGACAAGGAGAAGGACGTAAAGATCGTCTGCGAAGCAGTCAACCCCTATCGCTTGATGGTAGCAGTGGAAGACGATGGTCCCGGCTTTGATCCGGATACCCTTCCTGATCCTACTGCTCCGGAGAACCTCGCGAATCCAGGCGGCCGGGGCGTATTCCTCATGCGACACCTCTCCGATGAAATCCAATTCACGAATGAGGGTCGTCGAGTCGAAATGATCTTCAACATCTAAGATGGACATCCCCATTAATATTTTCTCTGAAGGAATTCAATTTGAAATAGAGAATCCAGACCCTTACAAGGTCTGGATTTCTGATATAGTGGCTTTCCACGGAGCTAGTATTGGAGAGATCAACTACATCTTCTGCGATGACGATTACCTCCACGAGATCAATGTAGAACACCTGGACCATGACACCCTGACTGACATCATCACTTTTCCCCTCAGCGAACCGGGCTTCCCGTTGATGAGCGATATCTTCATCAGCATTGACCGGGTAGGTGACAATGCCAAGGAGAGGAATCTGGACGAATGGGATGAGTTGTGTCGGGTAATGGTGCATGGAGTACTGCACTTGGTAGGGTTTCAGGACAAAGGAGAAAAGGCAGAGGAGATGCGGGCCAAGGAAGATGAAGCCCTTGCGAAAAGAACCTTTGATGTTCCACGTGGAACGTCACTCAAGAAATAGATATATGTTCCACGTGGAACATTTCCATTTCGTCCCTTCATACCAGTTTTTCCCCAGTATTTGTATCTTTGCCACTAAGGAAAATTATTGGTACCGCGCTCAAATCAATTCGAATCCGCGAAAGCATGTTTGATACGTATGATGTCATAGTAGTAGGTGGAGGCCACGCTGGATGCGAGGCCGCTGCGGCTGCGGCCAATATGGGGCAGCGCACGCTGTTGGTCACCATGAACATGACCACGATTGCGCAGATGTCCTGCAATCCCGCCATGGGCGGCGTCGCCAAGGGACAGCTCGTCCGGGAAGTCGATGCAATGGGAGGTTACTCCGGAATCGTCACCGACGAAACCATGATCCAGTTTCGGATGCTCAACCGTAGCAAAGGCCCCGCCATGTGGAGCCCGCGGGCGCAGAGCGACCGGATGCGCTTTGCTGAGGCGTGGCGCCTCAAGCTGGAAGCCACCGAAAACCTGGACTTCTGGCAGGAAATGGTACGGGAAATCGAAGTCAAAGATGGCCGGGTCACCGGAGTCAAGACGGGAATGGGCCTCACCATTCCAGCAAAAACTGTGATCCTCACGAACGGAACTTTCCTCAATGGACTCATCCACATCGGAGAGAAACAGTTTGGTGGAGGCCGAGCCGGAGAAAAAGCTGCCACGGGATTGACCGAGCAATTGCAGAGCTACGGATTCGAAAGTGGCCGTATGAAAACCGGGACTCCTCCCCGACTCGATGGACGGACCATTGATTGGTCGAAGCTCGAGCTTCAGGAAGGCGACGAGCACCCTTCCAAGTTTTCATTCAGCGAAACCACCCAGCCCCTCCAACAACAACGCCCCTGCCACATCGGTTATACAAATCCTGAAGTCCACGAAATTCTCGCGACCGGATTTGAGAAGAGCCCCATGTTCAAGGGACGCATCCAGGGTATTGGTCCCCGTTATTGTCCCAGCATTGAGGATAAGCTGGTGCGCTTTGCCGACAAGAACCGCCACCAACTCTTCGTCGAGCCCGAAGGCTGGAATACCGTTGAAGTTTATGTCAATGGTTTTTCTTCTTCCCTCCCCGAAGACGTCCAATACAAAGCCATTCGAAAAGTCGTCGGATTTGAGAACGTGAAGATGTTCCGTCCCGGCTACGCCATCGAGTACGATTTCTTCCCGCCAACCCAATTGAAATTGACCCTGGAGACGAATCTCATCGAAGGTTTGTTCTTTGCGGGGCAGATCAATGGGACTACTGGATATGAAGAAGCAGCCTGCCAGGGAATGATGGCGGGCATCAATGCTTCTCTGAAAAACCGTGAGGAGGAGCCCTTGATCCTCAAACGGGACCAAGCCTATATCGGTGTATTGATCGATGACCTGGTGAACAAGGGCACGGAAGAACCTTACCGTATGTTTACCAGCCGGGCCGAATACCGCATCTTGTTGCGGCAAGACAATGCGGATTTGCGTCTGACGGAATTGTCCCATCGATTGGGATTGGCGGATGACGATCGCTTGGCGCGGGTAAAGGAAAAAGAAGCCCAGGTCAATCAGATCAAGAAGATGCTGGCCCAGACTTCGATTGCGCCGGAACAAATCAATGGTCACCTGGAATCCATCGGACAGAAAGGATTGAAGCAAAAGGTCAAGGCTGAAAGCATCATCACCCGGCCGAAGATTGGATTGAATCACCTGATGAATTGCAATGAAGAGCTGAAAGCCGATCTGATGCAGTTCAGTGCAGAGGTGAGGGAACAGGCGGAAATTCAAATGAAATACGCGGGCTATATCCGGAAGGAACGGGAACTGGCGAAGAAAATGATTCGCCTCGACGATATCCGTTTGCCCCAGGATTTTAATTACCACAATATCAAAGCGCTCTCGTACGAGGGACGAGAGAAGTTGACGCGGAGCAAGCCGACCAGCTTGGGCCAGGCCAGCCGGATCAGCGGCGTCACGCCGGCTGACATCTCCGTCCTCATGGTTTACATTGGAAGATAACCCCATGTATAATTACGCTACTTGCCCGGTTTGTAAATCGACCGAATTCTCAGAGGTCCTTCGTGCGAAGGACCATACTGTTTCTAAGGAACAGTTCACCATTGTGCATTGCGCGAATTGTTCCCATCGCTTTACCCATCCCGTACCCGGACCCGAAGACATCGGACCCTACTACCAAAGCGAAGAGTACATCAGTCACAGCAATACATCGCGTGGGTTCATCAACTGGGCCTACCAGGTTGTGCGCAAGCGGACCCTCAAATCCAAGCGCAAGTTGGTGAGCAATTTTTCCGGTAAGTCGACCGGAAAGCTCCTGGACCTCGGTGCTGGCACCGGTGCCTTCCTGGCCGAAATGCAATCGGCCCAATGGGAAGCGACCGGGATCGAGCCCGATCCCGGCGCCCGCCAGGTGGCCCAGGAAACCTGGGGCCTCCAGCTGCAAACCGCCGACGGATTCTACGACCTGCCCGAGAATGAATTCGATGTTGTCACCATGTGGCACGTCCTGGAACACGTCCATGATTTAGATGGTTACTTGAAGAAGATTTATGCAATGCTCAGAGAAGGAGGGAAGTGGATCGTTGCCGTTCCCAACTATACTTCCTGGGATGCCGACAAATACCAGGAAATGTGGGCTGCCTACGACGTTCCCCGTCACCTGTACCACTTTTCGCCGGCAAGTATGAAAGCATTGGTTGAGCGAGGAGGATTTAAACTCGTTGGAATGAAGCGAATGCCTTTTGATTCTTTTTACGTTTCGATGCTTTCCGAGAGATATAAAAATGGCAGCATGGTCAAAGGAATTTGGAACGGATTTTGCAGCTATATTTCAGCCCTCAATCAAAAAACCAGGTGCAGTTCGCTCATTTACCTCATCGAAAAGTAAGCATCCCTTTAGGAGCTGTTTTGCGGCCCCTCAGGCGACGATCTCTTTGGATGAGGGTAGGATACGGGAGTCGCCGAGATCATAAAATCTCAAGAATTGAATTTAAACTATTGATAATCAGTATTTTAATTCATATTTGTTCCCCATTTTCCCTTTCTTCCCAAATCTCCAATCAATCCACCTTCGAAAAGCTGGTCATCGATCACCTTGAACGTGACCTTCGGACCATCAACAAATTGGATGGCACCACCACGCCCGCGATTGAGCAAGCCGTGAAAATCCAGAGCGACGGAGAATTTGCCTTGACCGTCGAGCCCCCGCTCATCCAATACAAAAATCTGGACGGTCCCAATTTTCAACGGCAGATTCAGACCGACATCATCTTTACCGATTCTACTGAGCACCGAAGTACCGTTACCTGGACGGACACCTTGCACCGCTCTAAAATTCCCGACGCCCGGGATACTGAATTAAAATCCCTGCAAGGACCTGATCCCCGGTTTCGGGCTGTATATTTGCGGCCTGCCCTCGGGATCGGCGGCGGCATCGCACTCATTATTTCATTATTTTACATCCGCTCCGCTACACAATGAAAATACGCTCCCTGCATAGCCCAGCGAATCTCATTGCCATTCTGGCCCTGGTCCTGTTGTCGGCCTGCGCCAATATTGTCCGGCCGACCGGGGGAGAACGGGACACCGAAGGTCCCAAGATTGTGCGGATCGATCCTCCCGAAGGAACTTTGAACTATACCGGCAATACGGTGGATTTCTATTTTGATGAGTTCCTCAAGCCGGGCAGCTACCGCAAGGAAATTTTCGTTTCTCCTGTCCCCCGTTTCGATCCCATTGTTACCGTCAAGAACAAACGGCTCCGCGTACAATTTCAGACTGACCTGCGCGACAGCACGACCTATGTCCTCACCCTGGGCACCGGGATCAAAGATTTCAATGAGAGCAACGGACTCGATAAATCTTATACCTATGCCTTCTCCACCGGCGACCAATTGGATACCCTTCAGATCAATGGCTCTGTGAAGGATGCCTGGACCCTGGAGGGCAAAGGAGAAATGCGGGTGATTGTGTATCCGGCGGACGAGTTGGAGGGCAATGACATTTTTGATGTGCGACCGGTCTACGCGACCGAGACCGATCAAAGCGGAAACTTTTCGGTGCAGTACCTGAAGGAAGGGGCCTATAAGATTTATGCGGTCGCCGACCAGGACCAGAGTTACAGCTACAACAGCGAGTTGGAGATGATCGCTTTGACGGAGAATCCCATCGTCGATTTGCGAGATACCAACGAGCGGAAGCGCGATGTGGAATTGCTGGCGTTCATGCCGGACTTTTATCCGCCGTCCGTGAAGTCGCTGCGTTGGACCAATGAAAATACGCTGCACCTGACCGCGACCGAGCAGATTCGATTGGCGTTCGGAGAGGACAGCATCCAAATTACCCTGACCGATACCTTCGGGAACAATCCGCGGCGACTCCCTGTGTTCCACTACGGACCCGAGTCGAAGGCGGACCTTTTCATCCATGTGCCCGATGGCGATTCGGAATCTTACGACCTTCGCCTCGAACGGATGATGGATACCCTGGGACAATTTGCCGATACCACGGTCCGGGTCGATCCCCAACTCCGCGACCGCGACAATACCGGCAAGTTGTTCGAACAACCGGAAATCCAATTGGCGGAAGACCGCATCGTTGTCTTTACCTACTTCAATCTTCCCGCTTCCTTTGATACGAGCCAGGTGCTGCTGGCCGATACTTCCGGCAACATCATCGAGCTGGACGCCGAGAATTACGGCTTTGAGATGCGGTTGTTGTTGAGTCAGATTCCGCCCACGGATTCCCTGTTCAAATTGGCGCTCAAACCGACGATTCCCCGGCCCACGGATCTCAGCCAGGATACCCTCATCGAATTCGAATTGAAATTTCCCGATCTGGACAACTACGGAAATATCCGGGGCGAAATCGTGCCCGACAGTTTGAATCCGGACAAAAAGTGGATCATGTTGGTCATGGGGAAAAAGGAAAAAATCACGGGCGGCGAATCGCATTCCGGAGAGGACCATGACCACGACGACGACGATAGCAATGCTGCTCCGGCGGCCGACGCCGCCGGTCGAGGAGGTCGCGGTCGCTCAAGTGGCGGCGGAGGGGGCCGTTCCAGCAAAGGCAGCGGCGGCGGAAGTGGCTCGCAGATTTTGGAACGCATCACAGGTTCCACGTATTCTTTGCGACGCTATCCCGAGGGTTCTTACCAGGTGAAATTCTTCGACGATGCCGACGGCAACGGCTATTTTACTCCTGGTTCCCTGGATCCTTATGAGATGCCAGAAGAGGTGTATATCGATCCCAATCCATTGGAAATCAGAGCGAAATGGGATGTTGAGGGGTACAATGTCTTTCCGGGTGCCGTCCTGCCCGAGGTTCCGGCGGTGGAGTCGGACTCGACGGTCAGCGAAGGGAAACAGCGGTCGCGCCAGCGTTGATGCGGTGGCCCACCAAGCTGTCCCCGGCTTGGACAAAATAAACTGAATCGGAATCGAAGAGGTAGGTCTCTCCATTGAGGGAGAAGAATCCGTTTTCCTGAAACGGATACAGCTTTTCCACCGCGAAGCGGTGCGACCAATCGGCCACCAGACAGCCGACTTCTGCCGTCAGGAACAAATCCTGGTACGTTGAATCCCCGAAGAGATAATTCCCCGACAGCCCCAAAATCTTGTCCGTATCCAATTCAATCGGCCGCCGTCCGGAGCCATTCAATTTTCCATCCACCCATTCCAACTCTCGCCATTTCCCCTGCCCGATTTTCTCCCGTAGCAAATTGGATTCCCGGTCCGAGCTGGGAATGAATTCCAGTTCATTGGTCCGCAGGTACGTCACCAATCCACCCAACAGATAAGGACTTTTCAACTGCTCCATCCCTGGTTCCTGTGCCGAGGCGAATTTCGGTTTCAGCTCCACCAATTGATCCAGGTAAACGCCACCGAAGATTTGCGCCGGCTCCAGCCGGTTCGAGTCAACATACATATACTGGACAAAAACCGTTTCTCCTCCGTCCCCTTCATTCGTTTTCCCCCGCACATACAACTGCACGACTTCGGTCAATCCATTTCCAGTCCCCCCGATTCCCAGTTCAGATTTCCGTTCCGCAATTTCCTCAGCTCCCATCGGCTTATCGTTCCCGTAGCGGAGGTACAGCGGCACGTCATCCCGCAGCCCCGTCCGCAAAATCGGCTCCACCGCGTTGATCAATCTCGCTTCTTCCGAAACGGCCCGGTCCCATTGTAACACCCAAATGAACTCGTCGTCCTGGAGTCCTTTTTCCCGGCTAAAATCCACCTTGCTCGGCTTGAAACAACCCCAGCTCAGGAGAACCAGCAACAGGAAAGGCCCCATTTTTCGCATGGATCAATGATACCCAAAAAAGATGTTAAAGTTGTCAAGGATTTGGTGGGGTGCAGGGAAAAGCAGATTTTAGGTTTCTTGAAAACGCGGCGCACCATCCTGATCTTCGGCATTTTGGCCATTTCTGTGGTCACCGGCATCTTTGTATGGCAATTGTCGAGTCTGCCTTTTCTCCGCCTCCAACTCGAAACCGGCCTCAACGCTTCCCTTCAAATTATTCTGTTGGACACATCCGAAGAACTCGAAGCTGAATTTACGCGCGAGTTTGAACGGGGCGTGGAGGTCTTGGCGACGCGTTTGGCCGGTGAGGATACCATCTCTTATAAGGCCTTGTTGCCGGAAATGCACCGGGTCGCGACGACGTATCCGTTGGCGGGGGCGTGGGTGGTGGTGGAAAAAAAGGGGAATGAATGGGAGGGAAGGGAGTACAAAAAACCGAGTCGCTACCTGAAGGAATCGACGGCTTCGGGGTCATGGCGGAGTGAAACGAATTTGAGTCGGGAGTTTGAAAAATTGATTCGCGAGGAAGATCCCATGGTGAACGGCCAACTTTTGGCCTGGCAAATCCCCCGGGCCTTCCAAACGGATTTGTTCGTCGCCTTTCCCCTCGACAGCCACCGCGTGCTCTGCACCTTGCTCAACCAATGGTACTTCGAAAAGGAATTTTTACCCGGTTTTTTCCAGGAGACGCATTGGCAGGAGCCGAAGGAGCGCGAGGGCCTGGACAAAGAATACCTGCAATTCGGATTGTTCAGTGACCAAAGCAATCGCTTGCTGTACCATTCCATCGCCTTTGGCGAAGAAGACTTTGCCCATCGACAGCCCCTGACCAGCGAACTGCTGGCCGGCCATTCCCTGGCCATCGGATTCCGGGGGGAATCCGTGGCGGAAGTTGCATTGTCCATTTACCAACGCAATTATTTCATCGTCGTCGGCCTCTTCGTGTTGCTCATTCTCCTGCTACTTCTCATCCTCCGCGGCTCCAACCGACTGCTCCGCTTGTCCCGTCTCAAGACGGAATTCGTCGCGAACGTCTCCCACGAAATCAAGACGCCGCTGGCCTCCATCCGGCTGGCCACGGATACCCTCCGCCTCGGCCGCGCCAATTCGCCCGAGCGGATGGCACCCTTGGTGAACATCCTCGACCAGGAGACCGAGCGCCTCCAACATTTGATCCGTACCCTCCTCGATTTCTCCAGCCTCGAATCCGGCCAACGGCGCTATGAGTTCCAGCAGCTGTCCGCCGAAGATTGGCTGGCCGATGTGCGCACCTTTTTCCAATCGAAAAATCTGGCGACGTTCCACGTGGAAGAGGAGGGAAGTTCCGTCGGGAAAGTGCGCGTCGATCCCCGGGCCCTGGAACAGGTCTTCCATATTTTCATTGACAATGCGATCAAGTACAGTCCGGAGTCTCCCGACTTGACCTTGGTGATTCAGCCTGCCAAATCAAAGGTGCGCATTGGTTTGCGGGACCGGGGCATTGGGATCGCATCGGCGGACCAGGCGTCGATTTTCGACCAATTTGTCCGCGTCGGTAACCTCGACGAGCACAATGTCCGCGGCCACGGCATCGGACTGAGCATGGCCCGCGCAATTGTGCGGGACCACGACGGCCAGATCGGCGTCGAAAGTCGATTGGGCCAGGGCAGCTTCTTTTATATTGACATTCCACTTGCACCATGAAACACCTGAAACGAAAAGTCCTGCTGGTTGAAGACGACGCGTCGATCCGTTATTTGGTTCGGCAGAATCTGGAATTTGAGGGGTACGAGGTGGTGGAGGCGGAAAATGGGGAAGAGGGATTGGAAAAAGCGAATGCCATCGATCCGGATGTATTGGTGCTGGATTTGATGATGCCGAAAATGAGTGGGATGGAAGTGTGCAAACGCTTGCGCCAGACAGGGAATGAGGTGCCGATCTTGATGCTGACGGCCCGGAGCCAGAGCGTGGACAAGATTATGGGACTGAAATCGGGCGCGGACGATTACCTTACGAAGCCTTTCGATGTCTTGGAATTGGCGGCGCGCATCGAGGCCCTGTTGCGGCGGGCGGGAAAATCCCCTTCCGCCCTGGTGACCTACCAGCTCGCCGGCCTGGAAATCGATTTCCAGGCCGGCGTCGTACGGGCCGGCAGCGAGGAGACCCCGCTCAAAAAGGTCGAGCTCCAGCTCTTACAGTACTTCGTGCACCACGAAGGCAAGGTCCTCAGCCGCGAACAAATCATGGAAGACGTCTGGGGCCACGATTATCTATTGTCCTCCCGCACCATTGATACCCACGTCACCTACCTCCGCAAAAAAATTGAACCGGACCCTTCTCAGCCCCAACATATCATTACCGTTCACCGGGTCGGCTACAAATTTCTCCGCGACCACTGATTTTTTCCTGTCTTTTTGACTCCTCTCCATATAAATACGCCATTTTGTCATCATCAACATTTCCTGTTTTGACAAAATGGCATCAATAAAAATTTATATCAAAAAATTTCACGCCATAATGACAGTTTTTTCTATTGGCACGGGTGTTGCATCTCCCTTTGCGTAATCAATTCAGATTATCACTTAGAAAACATCAAAAAGAAAAGCATACCATGAACATCATGAAAATCCACCCCTCGCTCAACAATCCGATGCACCACTGGGTCGACCGTTTCTTTCACGACGTGAACGATACCTTTGACCGCGCATTCGTCACCCAAACCCCTGCTATCAACGTTGTTGAACTCAACGACGGCTTCCGCATCGAACTGGCCGCTCCTGGTCTGGCCAAGGACGACTTCAAAGTCGCTCTCGAGAAGGACATCATGAAGATTTCCGTTTCCAAGGAAGTGACTAAAAACGAAGAAGGCGAAAAGTACCGCCGCCGTGAATTCAGCTACACCAACTTCGAGCGCAGCTTCCAACTGCCTGACTCCATTGACCAGGGCAGCATCGAAGCCAAATACGACAACGGTGTCCTGAACGTTCACCTGCCCAAGAAAGAAGAAGCCAAGGTCCAGCCGAACCGGACCATCGAAATCGGCTAAGCCGACCTTGCCTGCAAAATATTACCATACATACGTTGTTTTACCGATCCAGCAGGCAGCAGTAATTGAGAAATCAATTTCGGAGGGGCGAGGCGGCCCGAACCACTTGTCCTTCCACTCCACTGCCTTCGATCGTACTTGAATTTGTTTTTTATCCAGCCATAGAATAGCAGCAATAGTTATTTCAGTTCTTTAGGAGAGATTAGTGTTTTTGTAACTCAGGGTTTTTCAAGCCGGACCAGTCCACCACTGGTCCGGTTTACCTTTTGTGCGCCCGGCATGGCGCGCTACTCTAGGGTTAAAGTCCCGAGCACG
>CAWUKT010000026.1:0-80712 GCA_963923035.1 uncultured bacterium | reverse complement strand
CCTCTCCAAACCGCGCCCGTTCTTTCATTTCCTCCAGCGTTTCTCCTCCCCCCACAATCAACAGGCGGGCTCCGGCGCGTTCCCGGGCCGGCAATTGGGCGAAGGCATCGATCATGGTATCGATCCCGTGCCAGGGTTGGATACTCCCCACCCAACCGATGACGGTCTTGCCTTCCAGGTCGTAGCGGTCACGCACGGAAGCCAGGGCATCCGGCGTCACCCGTATCTTTTCCGGGTCGATGGCATTGGGGAGAATGGTGAAGCGCTGGGCGTTGAGGTGGTGTTTGGTGACGAAATAGTCGCGGAGGGAAGAGGAAACGGTGACGATGTGGTGGGTCTTCTTGAGGAGTTCCCGTTCCCGGTCGTGGGCCTGGCTCAACAAGCGGGAGTCGCCCTCCAATTCTTTTTTCTCCTCGGTATAGGGCGAATTCATTTCCACGATGTGGACGGTGGACGTGGCCCGGGCGGCGCGCACGCCGGATACCTGGAGGTAATTGCCCCGCTCGTAGATGAAATCGGGTTGGAAACGTTTGATCTCTTCCAGTAGCTTTTGTTCGGCCTGGTGGTCGAAGCGGATCAGCTGTTGGTCCTTGAGGGTCTGCCATCTCCGGGCAGGGATGATGCGGCGGGCGATCCGTTTGACCAGTGACAATGGTCGGACCGGAGCGGAAGGCCGGGGCTCGGTTCCCCCCATGATGACGGGGTGGACCTCGTGGCCCAAGTCCCGAAAAGCAGCGATCATTTCCCTCATGTGGGTCCCATACCCGGCGGGATCGCTCAGGTTCAGGTGGGGGTGGGGGGAATAATACAAAATCCGCATTGCCCCAAAGATAAGGAAAACGAGTGGGGAAGCAGGAAGGTGGAAAAGAAATTAAGGGAAAGGAAACCGGGGGTCAGAAGCGGATGTCGCGGTCCACTTCATCGCCAATCTCGATGGACAGTTCGCCTTCGCGGATGACTGCTCCGCCGCCGGAAGCCCAGGTGGCGGCCCAGTAATAGCGGAGGGCGGAGAGGCCCTCGAACTTGACGCGGCCGGAGTTGTTGGTGGTGCCGGAAAACAGGAAGGTCCCGTTGTCGCGGTCGGCTTCGTTGGGGGTGATACCGACAAATACGTCCGGCAAAAGAATGGTGTCGTTCTGGCTGGCAAAAAAGGTAATGCTGGTCTCGGGCTCGTCGGGACCGGTATCCGGAGGCGTGAAATCGTCCTCTTTTTTACAACCTGCTACCAACAGAACAAAGAGCAGAGCGAGCAGGCCGAGGTATTTTCCATTCCTTTTCATAGCGCCAAAGATACCAGATTTTACTATTTTCCGAAGATGAAAAAGGGTCCGCTGTTACTCGTTGTTCCGCTTCTGTTTCTCCTATCTGCCTGTACCTTAGGGCGAATGGTCATCTACCAATTCTCCGATATCAAGGATTACAAGCGCTTTCCCTCCCGTCCCCTGGAAGCGGGCGCTACTCCGTTCATTTTCCCCTCCCAACCCAACGACGACTTCCTGGAGACCATCTCGGTGGTCGGAGGAGAGGACACGGCCCATAAGGACCTGGACCGCTTTCTACCCAATACCAAGACGGTCGCCTTTCTCGTCATTCACCGGGACACCATCCGCTACGAGAACTATTTCGAGGGCTATAACGATACCGCCTGGGTGGCCTCTTTTTCCATGGCCAAGTCCTTTACCTCGGCCTTGGCCGGCATTGCGGTGGAAGAAGGGCATATCTCCTCCATCGACGATCCGATTACGAAGTACATCCCCGAGATGAAGTCTCAGGTCTGGCAATCGGTGACGGTCAAGCACGTCTTGGAGATGACCACTGGGGTGAAGCACCAGGAGAATTACTTCAACCCCTTTGCCGGCGTGGCCCGCTCCTATTACGGTCGTCACCTCGAACGGCAGGTCCACCACCTCAAGCAGGAGCGTCCGGCGGGCGAGCGCTGGGGCTACAAGTCCATCAATACCCAGTTGCTGGGTGAAATCGTGGTGCGGGCGACGGGGCGGAACCTCACCGACTACCTCCAGGAGAAGATCTGGACGCCGCTGGGCATGGAGCATCCGGCCAGCTGGTCCCTCGATCAGCGCCGCAATGGCCGCGAAAAGGCCTTTTGCTGCCTCAACGCCACGGCACGTGACTTCGCCAAATTCGGCCGGCTCTACCTCCACAATGGTAATTGGGAAGGCCAGCAGGTGGTGCCGGAGGACTGGGTCAAGGCGTCGACGGAATTGAATTCGGAGGAGGGCTCGTACTGGGGCTACGGCTACCAGTGGTGGATTCCGTCGAAAGACGGCGCCTACGCGGCCGAAGGCCACCTCGGCCAATTTATCTATGTCCATCCGGCGCACGATCTGGTGATCGTCCGCTTGGGCCAAAATTACGGCGGCGTACGTTGGTACCCGGTCTTTGCGCAGATCGCGGCGCAGTATCCGTGACCCCTGCTCGGTGGGCACCCTAAGAAAGGTTTGCCCAAGACCATTTTCCCACCCCTTTACCCGGAGGAGCCCGAAAAAATCGGAGCATCCTGCGGCAAATTCCATTTAAGTGTATGTCTTGTTCCAATTATTTGTCTAACTATAAAACTCTACCTATCGTATGAAACTCCAATTCTTTGTGGCCGCCCTGTGTCTTTTGATGGGGTCCTCGGCCGTTGCCCAGAAATTTTCGCCTGCCTTTCAAGGGTTCAGCAAGAAAAAGCCCACCTACATCACCCTCCAGAACGGGGAAGAAAAGACCGTGATTGTCAAGCGTCTGTTCTTCAAGAAGGGGTTGATTGATGATTTGAAAGTGGAAACCGAGGAGGGGGGCAAGGTGAAAATCAATCCAGAGGAAATTGCCCACATGTACATTCCGCCGAGCAATTTGGCGAAGGTCTCCCAGAAGTTGGATGCCGCCACCGACCTGACGAAAATCCAGGACAATGAGCTGTCTTCCGAGCACCTCAACGATGGCTACCTCTACATGGAGTCGTCCAATGTCGAGATCAAGAAGGGCAAGACCCAGTTCTGCATGTTGCAGGTGATGAACCCGACGTTCAGCAAGAAGATCAAGGTGTACAACGATCCCTTTGCCCGCGAATCGGCCGGAGTCGCTGTGGGCGGGATGACCGTCGCCGGTGGCCTGGACAAGTCCTATTATATCAAGAAGGACGGCGAGGACACGGCCCGGAAGATCAAGAAAAAGGAATACCGCCAGGACATGGAGATCCTGTTCTCGGAATGTCCGGCCGTCCTCGAAAAGTACAGCCGGAACACGCAGTGGTCCGATTTCGAACAGTTTATCTACGATTACTCGACCATGTGCGAGTAGTCACCGTTGCATCTCCCGCACCTACAGGTTGTAGGTGAACCAGGGAATGATTTCCAATTCGCCGCCCGTCGACTCGTAGAGTTGGCGGGCGGCGTCGTTGTCGAGGGAGGTCGCGACGAAGATGACGGAGATGCCTTGCGCGCGGGCGTGGGCCTTGAGGGCCTCGATGAGGGCCCGCGCAATGCCACTCCGCCGGTGTCCGGCAATCACGCCGATCTCATACAGGAACAGCTCGCGGGTTTCTTCGCCGATCATCGGCAAGTCGTAGGCGGTGATGCCGCCGACGACCTCGCCCCCGACCACCGCCACCCAGATGCCGATGTCGGGGCGGCTCAGGATGCTTTGCAGGTGCGGGTCGCCGGGCAATTTCGCGTTGAAATTGCCCTCGTCGTGTTCCCACGCGAGGAGGAGGGCGTGGAGGAGCGGCTCGTCGCCGGGGGTGAGGCGTTGGATGGTGAAGTGATTCATTTCATTGGGTCGTGGAGGGGGCATCATATCCCTTTGGTTGGCGGTATTGTACAAAAAATGAAAGAATAATCGGTACACCTAGTTCGGATTTGACCGGGGAGCTGTTCTCCATTTCTCCATCCTTTCGTATTTTTCCGGCATGGTATTGAACCGCGTCATTTCATTTACCCATCCCTGGTCCAAAACGGGTATCATCGCCCTGACCTTGGGAGGAGTCTTGGCGTTGGTGTTGGTCCTGTTGCAGCCGTTTGATACCTATTCGATGGAAATGGAGTACAAAGGTTTGCGATTGAGTGTATACGGCTTGATCGTAGCGGTGATGGTACTGCTGATTCATCCGCTGGAAAATTTCTGGTATGCTCGTCAGGGACGACAATGGCGGGTTCTCAATGAAGTGGTCATGGTGGCCACCGGTCTCTTATTGATGCTGGGGGCGACTTTTTTATACCTGAGCTATTTTATCAACCACGAGGAGCCCACGCTGAGTAGTGCGCTGGATTTCATGTTGTACTTCGGCAGCCCCTATATCCCGCTGTTCACGCCGCTCTGGCTGTATTTGCGGTACTGACTCGGGGAAATCAAGGTGCCGGATCAAGCTGATAGGCCGGCCCGGTTTGTCCGCATTGAGGGAGCCAACCAAGACGAGCACCTGGAATTGCCCTGGCCAGATTTTTTGATGGCAAAGGCCCAACAGAACTACGTGGAGGTCTTCTATCTCGACAAAGGTACGATCGTTTCCCGCCTGCTGCGGGGAACCTTGACGGGCATCTTGGAACAGGTGCCGGATGCACGGCAGGTTCACAGGTCGTATGTCGTTAACCTCGACCACGTCGTGGCGGTCAGCGGCAACAGCCGCAAGCGCGAACTTCAGTTGAAGCACGTCGAAGCCCGGCTACCCCTTTCCAACAAGTACCTCGAGGCTTTGCAAGGGCGCCTGCCCGGTTGATTTCCCTCCCTCTTCCCCTTTCAATTTTGTCCCAAAACCTTCATTTACGTCCCTGGAGTTGCATTTTGGTCACATCTCCTTCAGATTGGTCACGTCGGTTTTTCTCCCTTTTCGACTTCCTTTTCATTTGCACCAAGCTCAACAAAACAGCAAATGCAATGAAACAAATTACAGTCATCTTACTCCTTCTCCTTTCCTTTTTCGGGATTCAGGCGCAGGACAAGCTCGCTCCCCAAGAAAGAAAAGCATGGGTCAAAAAGGTCTTCGCGATCATGGACACCACCGCCGCCAATCCGGCCTGGTTGGAAAGCAAGGAATACCGGAAGTTCAAACGGACGCTCTTATCACGCAAGGCGCTCCGCCTGAGCGGAGCGGACTACCTGGCCTTGTTCAGGTCCGGACGCCATGACTTGCCCTTTACCCATTTCGACCTGTTCCTTGAAAACGATGGTGGCACGGCAATGGAGCCGGGCCAGCGCCCGGTGAAGATTCAACTGGACACGGTCGATGCCCAAACCGTGGTCCTGGACATCAATACCTTTATCTTGTCAGCGGCTCCCATGCTGGATATGATTGGTAAGATCCAGGCCGGAGGGCACACCAACCTCATCCTAGATCTCCGGGGCAATACCGGTGGCTCCCTGGACGCAGCCGTCGTACTCGGACAGTACCTGACCCGGGAACCCATCGACGCGGGGGTGTACCTGACCCGCAAATGGTACGATCAGCACGAGGCTGCTCCTACGGCAGATGAAATCAAGTCGATTCCTTTGGTGCAAAATTTGACCTATGCCGGATTCATGGGCAGCCTCCAGACCAACGGGGCGGCTCGGATGGTCATTCCCGGCCACGACCGCGAGATTTTCACGGGGAAGGTGTATGTGCTCATTGATGGCGCTACCGGAAGCACGTGTGAGCCCTTGGTGTATTTGTTGCGGGAAAAAGGAATTGCGACGGTGGTGGGAGAATCCACTTTCGGAGGGATGCTGACGGGAAAGAGTTTTCCGGTCAAGCCCGGACTGGAGGTATTTGTGCCGGTGGCCGATTACTATACCGCCGAAGGCAAGCGGATCGATCGGGTGGGTGTGGCCCCGGAGGCCAAGGTTCCGGCGTCTGAGGCCCTCAGTTGGGTGCTTCAGGATATTCAGCGGAGCGGAGATTGAAGGAAAATGACCCCATGGATGGCGCGGAGAATCTGGGCGGGCAGTGCCGCCCGTTTCTCTTGCCAGCTGTTTGGGGACAAGAGTCCTGTTTTCTCCCGGAGGGTCACAACTTCACCCATTTCACCCACTCTCTCCGTCCATTTTTTTCAATGCCCAACCAATACATCCCCGCCGGCAAAGCACTAATATCCAATCGATCACCTTTCCAATCAGCAGTCTCCATAAACTGTCCGGTCACCGAGTAGATCTGGAGCCGTGTTACGTCCGATGGGGCAGGGGAGAGGCGCAATTCTGAGGTAGCAGGTTGGGGAAAGGCCGTATAGGCCGTCGGCGCAACCGCAGGCGGGTCCACCGAAGCAAGGGGCTGGACGATCTCCACCTTGACCAGACTCTTGCCGCCGGGGAAATACACGTTGCCATCCTCGTCGAGGATATTGTTGTTGCCGCCGTCGTAGTACGGATCGTTGGTGAAGGTCCCTTCGGGACCCAACCGGTGGCGCAGGGTGAGCTGGCCCGTCTGCCAGTCGAGGCCGTAGAAATAATAGTTGCAATCGGGCTCCTTGCCGCTGCCGTAGACCATGTCCGAACCCGCCGAATAGGTCAGGACGCCGTTCATGTTGATCGAATCGTTGGTCCAGGCGATGGAAAGTGAATTGCTGGTCGTGTCTCAGGCGACCTTCTGGACGCCTTTGTTGTTGGTGCAAGGGTAGCCGAGGAAGCCGTTGAACTGGGCGATGGCAATGTCGTAGCCGTAAGCCGTGGGAGAATTCTCGATGGACTGGAAGGTATTGTTGGATGCAATGGCCTTGGGAAGTTGGATCGAATCGGCGAAATGCAGCGCCATGCCCGGTTTCCCCGTCCACCCGGCCGGCAACTCGCGCCAAAACGCCACTAAGTTATTGCGCGAATGCCCATCGGCCACCACCACCAATTTGTCTTGCCCCGCTCCCCAGCCCACCAAGGTCGGCGTAGTGCCGCTCCCCTCCGCAAACGACCCCGTCGGCCCGTCGTCCACAAAATCATAAGGCGCTTCCCACCCAATCCCCAATTGGCCATTCGTCCAGGTAAACTGGATCATCCGGTGCGTCGTCACAATGTAAAACGAGTTGTTCTCGTCGATCGGGAACGCATTGTGGTGGACGATCTCGCCGGGCAGGGTGGTATAGCGCAGCGTATCCAACAGGTTGAAATTCTGATCGATCACCCCGATAGTCGCATAGCCAATCGTATCCTCCGATTCGCTGTTAAAATGGATCTCGCCATTGTAATTCAGGTTGAACAGCTGCACCCGGTTGATGCCGTGGTCCGCAAAATCAAAGGTGTCCAGCACCACAATCTCCGAAAAGGGATCGGTGGTGTCCGCATCCGTCAGCTTGAAGATGCGGCTGCTCTGGTTATTGGCCGGATCGTATTTGGGATCGTAGGTGAACCAGGTTTTGTGCTTGCTGAGGAGGAAATTCCAGCCAAAGGACGTGATCGGATCAAAGTCGATGCGGTGGCTGTCGGCGGCGATGATTTCATTGCCCATATCCACCAATTTGAACACATGGGTGGAATTGGAATAGAGGAAAACGCGCTGGCCATTGGCGTAGCGGTCCGAGAGGTAGACCCAGGGAGAGGTCCCGCCGCTGAGGTTGGTGCGGGCGTAGACGCGGAGGCTATCGCCGGGGCGGGGGCCAGTGATGCACGTCGAAGCCTGGGCGTAGTTGTTGCGGTGGTAGACGGGCCAGGGAGAATCGGCCAGCCAGGTATTGCGGGGCGGATCGTCCGGACAAAAGGAGGTCTGGGAAAATCCTTGGAGGGTGAGCAATATGGGGAAGAGGAGGAGCTTTTTCACAAGACTAATTTAACGCAAAAAGTGCGCCATCAGAGAGGTGGTCCGGGGAAAAAGGGGGATTTGGTATTTGAGGAGCCTGAGAATCTGGCCATTGTGCTCAGGACAGGCGGTGCGGGGCGAGCAAGGCGAGGCTCCCGTAGATGACCAGGCTGCTGGTCCCCACCAGCAAAAAGGTCTCCATCAACATGGGAATGGCGACGAGAATCCACCCCAGGAAGTACGTAATCCCGAGGAAGACAACGATCCCACCGAGAAAAAACAGCAGGTGGCGACGCTGGTGGGCATCTTTGGTCAGGATCACCACGGCCAACCCAAAGAGCATCTGGACGAATCCGAGGATCGTACAAATCAGGATCAGGAATGTAAAGAGGGCTTCCATGGTGAATAGGTTTTTTGTGAAATGATGGGGGAGTGGGAAAACCGAAGAAAGCGACCGGAGCAGACAAGCCTGCTCCGGCCTCAATGGATGCGGGATTTACCGCAGGTATTTTCGTGCAAACATGGCCACGAAACTGTAAATGGCCAGTCCCCAGGCGCCGCCGAGGAAGAAAATGGCGTACAGCGTTTCGTTCGACTGATCGGCGTCGATTTCCAGCAATCCGAACAGGATCAGGAAGTACAGTCCCACGCCGCCAAGGTAAAAGGCCAGGTGTTTGCGTTGCTTTTTATGTTTGGTGAAGATCATCACGATGATGCTGGCAATCACCTGGACCGGGCCAAAAAGGTACATCGTATAGAGGAGGTAGAGGGCAAAGTCGTCCATGAGAGTAGTGGTTGAGGGTTGATAGCGTATGGAAAGGGGTAGTTAAAAATAGGAACAGTTCTCGGAGAATGCAGGACGAATTAACGAATTAAGGGAGTCTTTTTCCAAGGAAAAAGGCGAGACCTCCGTATAGAGCAAGCCCAAAGGCGCCACCAAAGAAAAGGACCCACGAGAGCGTCGGTAGGGTGTCACCGATATTGCTATTGACTCCGAGGAAACATCCTATGAAATAGATGATTACACCGCCCAGGTAGACGAGAAGATAATTACGTTTCCGCTTGCTCTTGGTGACAAATACGGCAACAATGTTTGTCACCAATTGGGCCGGTCCTACGAAGAGCATGATGATCAGGAGGATAAAGCCAAAGTCATTCATGACGGTAGTGTTTAAGTTTGATTTGATTTCACTTGGGTGTACGGTGTGTCTGGATTGAAGTTTCAATAATTACTGAAACTTTGTGTATTTATTTCCCCGCCGAATATGGAAACTCACCTCTTTTTAATAGTTTAGTGGCAAACCCGTACGCTATGAAATTCTTGTTGCTGCCCCTGTTTCTCCTTGTATTTGCCATTTCCCCCGCCCAAAACTCCCTCGGCGACCCGGGACCCTTTGCCGTAGGCTACCAGGACCTCACCTTCACCGACAATTCCCTGGCCACTCCGACCGTGGACATCCGCGTCTATTATCCGGCGACCATCGCCGGTGCCAATTCCCCCGTCGCCGCCGGGGTCTTTCCACGCATCGCCTTCGGCCACGGCTTCAACCTGAACTACCTCGACTACGAGGACATCTGCAACCACCTCGCCAGCTACGGCTATATCATCGCCACCCCCGACGTCCAGAATGGCTTCAGCGTCGACCACCAGGAATACGCCCGTGAACTCGCCGCCTGCCTGGACTACCTCGAATCCGAAGGCAACAACTTCAGCTCCGATTTCTACCTGGCCGTAGACACCATGTGCGGCGTCTTCGGGCACAGCATGGGCGGTGGCGCCTCGGGCCTCGTCCCGAGCGTTTACCCGACCATCGATGCCGTGTCGGGACTCGCGGCGGCGGAAACCAACCCCTCCGCCATCGCCGCCCTGGCCAATTACGCCGGGCCTTTCCAGTCCATCAGCGGTGAAGACGACAATACCGCTCCGGAATCTGGCCACCAGATTCCCATGTACAACGCCGCCACGGGCCCTCGCCAGTGGGTCAGCCTGACCGGTGGTGCCCACTGCAAGTTCACCGATGCCACCACGATCTGTGACCTGGTTTCCTCGCCCGGCAGCATTTCCCGTCCCACCCAGATCCACCGCTCCAACAAATACCTCGTCGCCTTCTTCAACTATTTCCTGAAGGCCGACGCCAGCGCCGAGACCTATATCTGTGGCGACAGCGTCCAGGCCGACATCACCGCCAGCCGCCTCCTCAATTCCACCGAACTCATCTGCAATGTAGTGGGAGTGGAGATGGAAAAAGCGACTGTGATGGCCTATCCGAACCCGTTCCAGGGCCGCTTCTGGATCGAGGAGCCGGGAAGCTATCGCGTCGTCGATGGCCAGGGGAGCGTGGTATGGGAAGGACACGTGGAAGAAAAAACGGAAGTGGATGGGACGCAATGGAGCCGGGGGCTGTACTGGTTGGTGGAGGAAAATGGACGCGGCCGGGCCATGCTGCGGGAATAGGTTGCTCACAATGTCGATAATTCGTCCTTGGAAAGCCCCGCCACTCCGCCCAATTTCGGAGCATGAAGATCTTGCATACGGCGGATTGGCACCTGGGCAAACGGCTCGAACGCTTCGAGCGACTCCCGGAGCAGGAACAAGTCCTGGCCGAACTCATTGAACTGGTCGAACGGGAGCAACCCGACGCGATCCTCATTGCCGGGGATCTCTTTGACACCTTCAATCCCCCGAACGACGCCGTAGAGCTGTTTTACCGCACCCTCAAGCGCCTCGCCGACAACGGTCGGCGGCCCGTTATCGCCATCGCTGGCAACCACGATTCCCCCCAACGCATCGAAGTCCCCGAGCCCCTCGCCCGCGAATGTGGCATCCTGTTCTTCGGTTTCCCCACCACCGAACTCCGTCCCTTCGCCCTTCCCGATGGCTTTTCCCTCACCCAAACCGCGCCCGGATTCCTCGAAATTTCCCTGCCCCAATTTCCCGATACGCCCCTCCGCATCATCGCCACGCCCTATGCGAATGAAGTCCGCCTGAAGCAGGCGTTGGAACAGCCCGGCGACCTCGCCGAGGCCTTGGGCGCGCACTGGCAGGCCCTCGCCGATGAATACTGCGACGACCAGGGCGTAAACATACTGGTCACCCACCTCTTCATGGCGGGTTCGGAAGCCGAGGCCCCCGACGAGCCCGATGGCGAGAAGCCCATCCGCCTCGGCAACGCCGATTTGATCCCCACGGCCATCCTCCCGCGCCAAATCCAGTACGCGGCGCTCGGGCACTTGCACCGCTACCAACAGATGCAGGGGCCCGTTCCCGTCATTTATCCGGGCAGCCCCCTGGCGTACAGCTTCTCTGAGGCCAACCAATCCAAATACGTAGTCATGATTGATGTGGTGGCTGGCTTGGCCGCCCAATGGGAGCGGATTCCCCTGGAAGCCGGTTTCCCGGTGCTGCGGAAGCGCTTCGAAGACCCGGATGCGGCCGTCGTCTGGCTGCGCGACAACCCTGAATGCTACGTGGAATTGACCATTGCGACCGAGACGTTCCTGAGCAGTGTGGACCGCAAGCGACTGGTCGAAGCCCACGCCCGGATGGTGGGGCCGATTCCCGATCTGGGCGGCGGAGACAATGACGGAGGCTCCGGCCAATTACGCATTGACCTGACCCGCAGCCGTTCCGAGTTGTTTGCCGATTATTTCCAGCACGAGACCGGGCAGAAAGCCAGTGCCGAGATCCTCTACTTGCTGGACGAAATCCTGAGCCAGGAGGGCGCGCCATGATTCCCATTCAACTCACCATCGAGGGCCTGTACAGCTACCAGAAACGGACCGTTATTGACTTCGAACAGCTGACCCGCTACCCCGTATTCGGCATTTTTGGGCCGGTGGGAAGTGGCAAGTCGGCCATTCTGGAAGCCATCACCTTCGCGCTCTACGGCGAAACCGAGCGGATGAGCAGCCGGGGCCGGAACTACAACATGATGAACCTGCGGTCTCAGCGGCTGTTTATCGAGTTCATCTTCGAAACGGGCCGGCCCGACGAGCGGTCGCGGTACAAGTTCACCGTGGACAGCTCCCGCAACAGCAAGAAATTCGAGGATGTCCGCAAGTACAAGCGGCAGGGCTACCAATGGCAGACCAATGCAAAGGGCGAGTCGGAATGGATTCCCCTTGAGAGCAGCGACGCCGGGAAGATCCTCGGCCTTTCCTACGATAATTTCACCAAGACCATCATCGTCCCCCAGGGCAAGTTCAAGGAGTTCCTGCACGCGACCCTCAGCGATGCCGAGCGCAACAGTCTCCTGGAAGAGTTGTTCCACCTCCACCAATACGACCTCGCGGCTCCGACCAAGGCCCTCCTGATGGAAACCGACCACGAATTGGAGGGATTGAAAGGGCAATTGATGGAGGTGGGCGAGGTGGATGCAGAAATGGTCGGAGAAAAAGAACAGGCGGTGGTGGAGCGGGAAGAAAAACTGGTCCAATTGGGGGAACGGATCGAAGAATTGGTGCGGGTGCGGCAGGAATTGAAGGGGGTGAAGGACTTGGAAGACGGCTTGAACGAGGTGCAGGAGATCTTGGGGAAGCTGGAACCGGATGAGGCGGAAATGGACAAAAGAGAGGAGCTGATCCGCCGCTATGAGGCCGCGGACAAGCAATTCAGTTACCTGTTGAAGGAGCAGGAACGCCTTCAGGGAGAATCCGCGCATTCATCCCGCCAGCAATCGGAGTTGGCAGCGCGCAATGCCGATTTCCAAGTCCAATTGGAGGAGAGTCAAAGGCAATTGGCCGAGATAGAAGGCCTCTATGAACGTCGCCAGGAACTTTTGGAGCGGGCGGCAGACATGGAGCGGATGGCGGGATTGGGACGCATGCAGGAGGAAAAAAAATCACTGAACCGTCGGCTGAAAGAAGAGGAAATGGGCTTGAAGGAAACCGAAAGCGCATTGGAACGCTACCAGACTGACCTGAAGACCACCGAGGCGACCTTGGACCAAATGGCGGCGCAGTTGCAGGGGATGGAAAACTTGCGGGAGCTTCAGGAGTGGTTTCGGGAAAAAGAACGGCGGGAAGGATTGGTGGCGGAAAAAAAGGCGGCGTGGGAATTGAAGCAAAGCGAACTGAAAGACCTGGAAGAAGTGTTCGGAAACCTCCTGGCCTATGCTGGTTGGGAGGATCAATCGCTGACGCTGGCGACCCTGCGGGACCATATCGCACAGTTGTTGACCGATTTCGAAGACCGACGAAAATCCCTGGAGTTGGAATTGAACGAACTCGAATTCAAGCGGAGGCTCGGCGATTTCGCCGACCAATTGGAAGAGGGCAAGCCTTGCCCACTGTGCGGCGCGACGCACCATCCCGAGCGTTACCACGTCGGAACCGCCGAGGAGCACTACCAAAACCGCCGCGCGGAACACCTCAAAACGGTGAACCAGCTCAAGCCCTTGCCCGATTGGGACTTCCAGGCCCGCGGCTTGCAAGGGGAGGAGGCCCGTTTGAAGACCGAGTCGGCGGTACTGGCCGAAGCCTTGGAACAGGCCCGGCAATCGCTGGCCGCCCACGAATCCAGCTTCCACTGGACCGATTTCGCGCCGGATGATCCGGCGGCGGTCCAAAACGCCCTGGCAGCAGCCCAGGCCCTCCAATCCCAGCGAGAGGCCCAGGACCGCGCCCGTCGCCAATTGCAGGGGGAGGTGGAGACCCACCAGGCCAAGCTGCGCCAGCAGGACCAGGCCCTGGCCCAGGTCCGGGCCGACCAAGCTGGCCTGGAGGCCCGCCAGACGACCCTGGAAGGCGAATTGACGCACTTCCAGTGGGCCAATTACCAGGCGCAAACGCCCACTCAATTGCAGCTTCGCCGCGATGAGTTCCGGCGGCAGCACCAGGAATTGGTGGACCGCTACCAAACTCTGCGGGGTGAACTGGAACGTCGGCAGACGGCGCTGCAACAGCTCGGACAGGAGCTGGCGACGGCCACGGCCCGGGCCGAAGAGGCCCGGCAGCAATTGGAGCGGACCGAAGCCCAATTGAATCGCTTGCTGGCGACGGGCGATTTCGGTCGGTTGGAAGAGGTCGAGGAGCTGCTGCAAATGGAGATGGATGTGGAAGAGGAGCGCCGCGTGATCCAGAGCTTTCGGGAGGACTTGCGGGACTTACGCAATAACCGAACCTTGTACCAGGAGAAATTGGCGGGGCGGCAATTTGATCCGGCGGCTTTCAAGGCGGCGGAAGCGGAGTGGGAAACGCGGTCGGCGGAGAAGTCCAGGGTGGAACAAGAGTTGGGGGCTCTGCGGGAGCAATTGGTGCGCTTGCAGGAAGCCCTGCAAAAGCGGCTGCGGTTCCTGCAAAAGCAGGACCAACTGATGCGACGGCGAGAGAACCTCGCCGTCATCGCCAAACTCTTCAAAGCCAAGGGCTTTGTGAAATACGTGTCCACCCAGCGGCTCCAGGAACTCGCCCGACGCGCCAACCAGCGCTTCATGGCCCTGACCCAGAACCAATTGTCCCTCGAACTCAACGAAGACAATGCCTTCCAGGTCCGCGACCGCCTCAACGATGGCCATTACCGCCACATCAAGACCCTGTCGGGCGGTCAGACGTTCCAGGCCGCGCTGAGCCTCGCCCTGGCCCTCGCCGATACGATCCAGGCCCAGAACGCGAGCAGCTCGAACTTCTTTTTCCTGGACGAAGGCTTTGGCACCTTGGACAAGGCCAGCCTCAGCATCGTCTTCGACGCCCTCCAACAGCTCCGCAACGAAGATCGGATTGTGGGCGTGATCTCTCACGTGGAAGAATTGCAGCAGGAAATTCCGGTCAGTTTGCAAGTCGAGAAGGATCCGGAGCACGGCAGTCGGGTCCGGGGGAGCTGGGAATGAGCGGGACCAATGTAACCGGAGTTACGGAGGAAGCCAGGGGAGAATCTTATCTTCCCGGCCGAGGTAAAAACGCCTCGATTGGCTTCTCCCGAAGCTATTCACAACTTCACAAATGTCACCAGTCCTCGGTGACATTTGTCATATTAATACCGAAGCTCGATCAACCTGTGCAATTTTGGCTTGGGTTATTATTGTGTCAAGAAAAGCACATAAATTCATCGAGCCATGAGTACCACAGCTATCGATAATATGGACCACACAGAATATCCTTCCAAGTTCAAGGCGGTCATGACAGCCCGCTGTCCTGAGTGCCGGAAGGGGCCCCTGTTTTCCCATTCTCCCTTTCACTACTCTAAGTTCCAGGCCGTCCACAAGGAATGCCCGCATTGCAAGTGCAATTATGAGCCCGAGCCTGGATTCTTCTGGGGAGCGCTCTACATCAACTACGGCTTCAATGTGGCCACCCTCGTCGCCGTCAGCCTTGCCCTCTGGGTATTGTTTGGCGGGGTAGACGTCTGGACCCACATCATCGCGGTGGTGGTGACCGTGATCGTCACCATCCCCTTCACCACCCGGATTTCCCGGAACCTGATGATGCACTGGTTCGGCCCCTACCATTTCCGTCCCGAGCTCCACGACAACGGCGTTGATGCCCGGAGTGAAGACGAGATGCGGAAATTGGACAAAGCCCGTAAAGAACGGGCCCGGATTCGTAATCACGCGCGTTAAGCGTCGTAGATATTATTTGGGATTTGTTTCGCCAAGGTACCATGGCTCCTTCGAGAGTTGTGGTGCCTTGCTCGTTTAAGGGGGATCAAAATTCCAATTGGAGGCCGTCGTAGGCGATGTGGACGTGGGGCGGCAAATCTTTGGTCGTCTCGGCGTGGGAGCCCATGAGGTGGCTGATATGGGTAAAATAAGCCGACTCAGGTTTCAATTTGGCGACGATTTCGAGGGCCTCGTCTAAGGTAAAATGGGAGAGGTGCTTCTTGCGGCGGAGGGCGTTGAGGATGAGAATGCGAACCCCCTTCAGGCGTTCCCAAGTCTTTTCCGGGAGAAAATTGGCGTCGGTGATATAGGCCAGGTCGCCGATGCGGAAGCCCAGAACCGGCATTTTGTAGTGGAGGACGGGAAGGGGCTGAAAGGGAATGCCCGCGACCTCAAAGGGCGTGTCCTCGTTGATGGAATGGAGCTCAACGGCGGGAACTCCCGGGTATTTGACCGTCTCAAAGACGTAATAGAATTCGCGTTGGAGGGCCTTGGTGGTCAGTTCGTTGGCGTAGATGTCCATGTCCTTCCGCTGGCGGAAGTTGAAGGAGCGGATATCGTCCATGCCCGCGATGTGGTCCTTGTGGGGATGGGTGAAAACCACCCCATCCAGGTTGCGTACGCCCTCGCGCAGCATCTGCTGACGGAAATCCGGTCCGGTATCCACCACGACATTGTGTCCGTTGTCGGAGACCATCACCGAGGTCCGGAGCCGCTTGTCCCGGGGATCGGTGGAGGTGCACACGTCGCAGTCACATGCGATCACAGGGACGCCCTGTGAGGTACCCGTACCAAGAAATGTCAGTTTCAAAATTGAAGCTCCGTTTGGTTCAGCTTCCGTACCAGTTTGGCCTGGGACGGCTCGAGCTGGGCCAGGTCAGGTTGAATACTGCGTAGAATATTGACCAGCACATTGACCTTGCTCTCCAAAGGATAGAACTTATTGATGACAATAACGTTTTGATCTTCCAGAATACAATAGCCACTCTTGAAGGTTCCCCGCTCGTACCGGACATGGAATTCAAGGGCCTTAAAGATGTCTTCCAGCTTTGTTTGGAGGCTTTTTGTCGCTTTCAATTGTACCGCGTTTAACTTCAAACCTACCCCGACCACAGCGATTTTTTCCCAAAACTTATCCACTTCACCGTGGAAAATAGTTGCTCTTTTACCCTCCTTTTCCCCGCTCCGCCCACGTCTTCAATTCCATCAGCCCCACCCTGGACACCCCCGGTTGTTGCCCGTACGTTTCCAGTTCCTCCCCAAATATCCGGAACAGTTCCCCGATTTCAGCCTCTTCCTTGGCATCCAGCGCCTTCCGAATCAGTCCCAATAGCATCTCCTCCAGGGCATCGGTTTCCTTTTGGTTTCGGCGGCGGTAGCGAAAGGAACGGAACCACGATTCCAGCAGCCCAATGTCCCCCCGTTCGAAGTAGAGGATCTTTTCCAGCAACGGAGCCACCAACTGAATGTCACGCCGGACGTCCCCGGCCGGAAATTGGAGGATTTGGTGGACCCACTTGAGGGCCTGGCTGTGCTCCCGGGCGGTCCAGAGGACGAGAGCGAGGTTGTAGAAAAATCCAATGCGGACGCTGATGGGGAGGGACGGGCCAAATTGGTGGAGGTCGGCTTCGATGCGCGGAATCAGAGGCAATGCTTCCCGACTCCGCCCCACATTGAGGTAGTAGAATAGTTCGAGGCTGGCGGTGACCTGAAAAACTTGGATGCGGCTGCGCTCGTCGAGGGCCTGGGCCCGCAAGCGGGCAATCTCCGGGAACAATTCGCCGTAGTCCTGGATCAGGGCCTTGCTGCCCAGCCACTGGCCGTAGGCCCGTACGTAGCGCAGGGACCGGGCCTCCATTTGGTGGGGATGGGCCTGCCAGTGCCGCACCTCGGCTGCGTAGGCATCGTGGACTTTCTGGAAGTTTTCCGAGAGGTGCGCCAGGTGGGCCTTCCCGCGGAGGGAGGCCATCCGCGCGTCAAAGGTCAGCGGAGCTTGTCGCTCCAACTCCTCCAGCCGGCGGCGGAGTGCCTGGATGTCCACCGATTCCTCGGGCCGGCTCTTGCGGCGAAATTCCTGGAGGCTCATGTACAGGTCATCGTGGAGGCGGATGGCCTCCCGTTCGAGTTGCAAGGCACGTTCCCAATGCGCCTCGGCTTCGGCCAGCAGGGCGATTTCCTGGCGGTAATTGCCGGTCAGGAGTTGCAGGGTGGCGCGGCGTTCCCAGTGGAGGCATTGGAGGACGAGGTGAGGAAGGGAATAGCGCTCGGCCCGGGGCCGGAGTTTGCGGAGGAGCCGGAGGGCTTGTTGAGGGAGGGCGCGCTCCACGAGGAGTTCGATTTCATCGAGGCGGGCCCGCATCTGCGGCAGCAGGGCGTGGTCGGTCGCCTGCGCCCGCAGGTGGTGGAGGACCTGGTCGTAGAGGTGGGATTTGGGGAAGGCGAGGCTCTTGCCAAAGGAAGTGCCGGTGAAATGCTGCTTCAGTTGGCCTTCGTGGTAATGGGGCTGTTGGAGGATCTGCTCGTACAGTTCGAGGTAGAGGTGGCGACCTTTCTTTTTGCGGGCCTTCATGGCTCTTTGAAAGGAGGCTTTTTCGGAGGGAAGCAGGGAGTGAACCAGATCAAACAAATGGGTAGAGGGTCGCATTCATATAATCTTAAATATTGATGGCAGGTGTTATGGGTGAAAATAAGAATAAAAAATGAACCTAGCTGTATAATCCATTGGCGCTTTTGGATTGGGGCGGAGAGAGGGGAGGTCTACATTTGAGTGTCTTTCAACAACAACCCAATAAATCCGAATCATGAACCCTGTTATTTCACTCCTTCCCCGCTCCATATTCAATCACCCCTTGTGTCACCGGCCCGGTGCCCGACCGGTCCGGCATTGACTTGGTCGGCCCTCTTAATGGGCCGGCGAACTCTTGAACCAACCTTTTTCCGGTAACTCTTGGCCGGATTTCATTCAACCCAAACATCATCATTATGAAACCCAATCTATGGAAGCGCCTGGCTTCCCTGACCCTGCTGTGCCTGTTGGGGACCACCCTCAGCGCCCAACCTTTCCAACGCCTGCAAGCCTATGGCTCCGCTCCCCGCACCGGCGGTTACGCCGATGTCGTTTGCCTTGACAACCCCGGCGCCAACAACCAAAAAGTGGTGGCCCTCGGCAATACCTTTGCTTCTCCCACCGAAGGCCTGGTGACCTTTATGCGGGCCGACGGCAGCATTGTCGGTGTCCGCAGCGTCATCCACAAAGGCGGTGGAACCCTGGAAGCCGAAGCGATCTGCACCATGCCCAACAGCGATGTCATCGCCTGCTTTTTTGATTCCACCTACAACCAAACCCACGTATACCGCCTCCTCAACAACGGCAACCTCGTGTGGAAACGTCGCCTGCCCGGATTCCGGGCCCACGATGTCGTTGGTGGAACCACCTTTTTCCCCTTCAACCAGGAGCGCATCTTCATGACGGGCGTCTCCATGGCGAACAACAACATTGCGCTGGAAGCCTTGGATGGCGCGGGAGCGGGCGTATTTGCCTACGAATACGACATCTCCGGCCCGTACGGAGACAGCTACGGCAATGAAATTCACTACAACCGCCTTGCCCAGCGGCTCACCATGGTGGGTACGGTGGCATCCGATTCCTGCCCCCGCCGGGACCTGTTGTTCCTCCAAACCAACACGAATGGCAACCTGGTGGTCGCCCGCAACTACTACGATCCGGGACCACTTCCCTACGCCGATTATGAGGGAAAGACCCTGATCCCCAGCGTGTACAATACGTCGACCTTCACCCTCGGATTTGAGTACACGGACACCGATCCCTTCACCGGCCCTTATACCAAGCCGGGCCTCCTGGACATCGATGCTGCCGGCGTGCGCCAGTGGTGCTTCTACTATACCGACAACATGACCGGCTTTTTCCAGGGCGATGGGTTCCGGATGGGCGGACTGTCCTCCAACGATACGAGCTACGTGGTGTCGGGCGAGTTCCAGTCCTTTTCCAATCCTGCGGGCCAGAAGTCGGCCTATACCCTGCATGTGGACCGCTACGGAAATGGCCTGACCTGGAATGAATATGAGAACACGGGCATTTATCCCCCGAATGGAACCGGCTTCCAGGACCTGGAATGGGATCCGGACAACAACCACTACTATATCGTGGGCGAGTTCACGGCCGTTTCCAGCACTGCGGGCTGGCCGCGGGGCAGCGATCCTCAGTCGTTTTGGGCCGTGGCCACCGAAACCGATGGCCTGGGCGATTGCAGCACCGACAACCTCCCCTGGGAAATGCAGCTCGGCCCTTCTCAGAGCGTCCTGAGTGCAGTCCGCAGCAGCTTGTCCAAGCCCTACAATTCCCGGACCAGTCTCAAGACGCCCTCCCACCGCTCCGTCAACCAGTGTGGCGCGATGAAGCAGGGAGCTGCCACTGAGTTGGAGTCGGAGCAAGGATTCGAGATTGCCTACCTGCAAGACCAGCGGCGGTTCCGGGTCGATCTGCTCGAGGATCCGGTCGTGCCCTGCCAGGTTCGTCTGGTCAATCTCCAGGGCGTCACCTTGCAGGCCGTGGAGGTCCAGTCCCGCAATACCTACCTCGATGCCAGCAGCCTGCCCGGCGGCGTCTACCTGATCGTCCTGGAAGGCGACATGTTGCAGCCCCAGGCGCGGAAGGTCATGGTACACTAAGGATTGTTTATTCGGATTTTAATTGGAGGCGCTCCCTGCTGGGGGGCGCCATTTTTGGTTTTGGGGGAAGCAGAGAAATAGGTCCTGGGAGGCCGTAGGGGCCGGTTTGGGGAGGAAGAGATGAAAACGCAACACTTTGAGACGAATTGAAAAGCCTCTTCTGGATCGAAATTTTAGACTTGCAGGGCCTGGAACAAATGCAGGCAGAGAAGTGTGGGGATCTAAAGTTCACGTGTACATATCTCCCGCACTCTCTTGTAGAATTCAAACTTAAAGTATCAACCAAATGAAAACATTTCTATTAGCTTTTGTGCTGCTGTTTGCCGGTTTGGCAGTCAGCGCCCAAAACATGGCCAAAGATGAAAGCGAAAGCATTGCCACGTACCTCAGTCTGAGCAATGCCCAGAAACAAGCCGTTAAGCAGCTGTACAATTCGGAAGAAGACAAAATCCGGCAAAGCCGGGAATCCGCCCGGACTTCCCACCGGACCTCTTCGGCCGACCGCACGGCGCGGGAAAATGCTGCCGCCAAGAAAACCTCTCACGCCAGTTCCCGCCCCAAGGTGAAGCATGGGAGCGAGCGCCCGACCGTATCCGCCTCCGAGCATACCCTCCGCGTCGCCTACGGAAAGGCCAAAAGAAACCCGGCCATCCAGCAAGGGATGAAGGACATCCTGACCCCGGCCCAATTCACCAAGTGGAACAGCCTGGGCAAGAAGTAAGCGCCCCATTCATTTTTACCTCAAACTCACACATACAACATCATCATGAAAAAACTGTCCCTGTTTATAGCCTTGTTCATGGCCCTTGGAGCCACCTCCATCCTTTCCGCCCAAAGCAGCGTCTACCTGTCCACAGACTGGACCACGGAAGTCGCCTGGATTGCCAGCGACGGATGCGTATATACTTCCGACGATTGGACCACGGAAGTTGCCTGGATCGCCAGCGATGGCTGTATTTACTCTTCTGCCGATTGGACCACAGAAGTAGGTTGGATTGCATCAGACGGAAGTTTTTACTCTGCCTCTGACTGGACGGTGGAGACTGCCTGGATGAACACTGGATCAGATCGGATCAAGCAGGGGGCCGCCGCGGCCTTCGTCCTCGGACTCTTAGATTAAGTTCACTTATCTCAACGTTGATTTTTAGCAGAATGAGCTGTCTTTCCCAAAGGCAGCTCTTTTTGTCGTGGGAGAGGGAGAAAAATGAAATCAGTTTTGGGAGCCGGCCAGGAGGGATAGTTCTCCCTGGAGTTCTTTGGGGCTCTTGCCATAGTGGGTCTTGAAGGACCTTGAGAATTGGCTGGGCGATGAAAATCCCACTTCATAGGCAATCTCAGCCATTGTGCATTCCTGCTGGCGAATCAATTGAAGGGCAGCCTCACACCGGGCAGAGCGAATGAGTTCGGAGACGCCCAGTTCGGAGATGGATTGGAGTTTACGGTAGAACTGGGCCCGGCTGATGCCGAAATGGTGGGTGATCAGGGAGACTTTGAGTTCGGGGTTGGCCAGGTTAGCAGTGACGAAGGATTTCAGGTCGGCCATGAAGCGTTCGGAGGGATCCAATTCATGGTCGGGCGGGAGTGAGGGAGGAAGTTGATGGGCGTCCCGGGAAGGGCGAAAGCGCTCCTTGTACAGTTCCCGCAGTGCGATCAGTTTTTCCACCCTCAGCCGCAACTCCTCGGGACTGAAGGGTTTGGATAAATAGGCATCGGCCCCTTTTCGCAGCCCCTCCAACCGGCTTTCCAGCGAAGATTTGGCGGTCAACAGGATGATGGGGATATGGGACGTGGCCAGGTGCTGTCGCAGGTGCTGGGTGACCTCAAAGCCATCCATATTGGGCATCATGATGTCCGAAATGATGAGGTCCGGGACCAATTCCCGGGCCAGCGCGACGCCCTGCGAACCGTCGGAAGCCTCCCAGATTTCGTAGAGATCGGGGGCAAAGCAGGACCGGATATAGGCCCGGAGTTCGTCGTTGTCCTCGATGAGCAGCAAGCGGAGCTTGCCGTCTTGCTGGGGAACCACTTGCTCCAAATTCAAGGGCGTCGGGGCAGCAAAAGGGAGGAGTACGGTGAATTCACAGCCTTCATCCGGCTGGCCGGTGACGGAGATATTCCCTCCCTGCAACTCGATGAGCTCCTTTACCAAGGCCAGTCCAATTCCGGTTCCTTGGGTTCCGGAATACCGGGGCTGGCTGGGCTGATAGAAGCGGTCAAACACTTTGTCCCAATCTTCCGGTGCGATCCCCACCCCCGTGTCCCGCACCTTCAATTGAAGCTGGTGGGGGAATTCCTCCTTTTCCAGAGACAGCTCCACATCGATCCGGCCTCCAGAAGGCGTGAATTTGATGGCATTCGACAGGAGGTTATTCAGGACCTTTTCCCATTTGTCCCGGTCAAATTCGAGTTCTATGTTCTCGGGGCGGACCGTATAGACCAGTGAAATGCCCTTTTGATTGGCCAGTTGGATGAAAGAAGTGAGGAGGTCCTGGGTAAAAAAGGCAATGTCTCCGTGCTTCCGTTCCACCTCCATCTTCCCATGCTCTAACTTGGAAATGTCCAGCAGTTGGTTGATCAGGCCGAGGAGGCTTTCGGAGTTGCGGAGGACGCCCTGGAGCCGAAGGGGCGTTTCTTTCCCCAGGGGGGCACTGAGGATTTGCTTCAGCGGCCCGATGATCAGCGTCAATGGAGTCCTAAATTCATGGGTGATATTGGAGAAGAAACGGGACTTGACCTGGGACAGTTCTTCCAACTCTTCGGCCTGCTGGGCAATGGTCTGCGTCCGTTTTTTGACCTCAATCTCCATCCTGTTTCGGGCATTCTTCAGCGATCGAATCCGTAGCCGAAGCATCCCCCATAGGGCAATCGAAAGCAAAACGAATACGGTCAACCAGAACCAGACATTGTAGTAATAGGGGGAGCGGACTTGGATGGGAATCTCGAGGGAAGGGGGGAGCCAAATGCCGGACGAACTCCGGGCCTTGACCTGGAGCGTATAATTCCCGTAGGGAGGGTTCATCAGGGAAATGAGGTTGCCCGTCGGATAGATCCAGTTGGGATGGTACCCCTGGAGCCGATAGGCAAGCTCCTTCTTTTGGGTGCCAGTAAAGTCCAGGTTGCTGACCTTGATTTCAAGCAATTGATCGTTCGGTGCCAATTCCACTTGGTTCTGGTGGGTATAGGCTTCCAGGCGGTCTTCATAGGAGTTGGCGCCCCCTTCAAGGACCCTTATCTCCGAGGCCAGGAGTTGCTGGTTGGGAGAAGGTAAGGTGGAAGAGAGGCTGTCGGGATGGAATTTTACCACACCCCGGAGACCCCCAAAATAGAAGAATCCCAGGGAATCCCGGGCGTAGGACAGGGTATTGAATTCCTCGTGGAGGAGGCCGTTGTCCCGGTGAAAGACCCGGACGTCACCACTTTCCTTTTCGAAACACATCAGCCCGTAATCGCTGGGCAACCACAGGGTCCCATTTCCGTCCTCCATGACCGCATAGATATTGTCATTGGACAGGCCATCCTGGATCGTGAACTGCCGGAAATCATTTTTTTTGGGGTTCCAGCGGATCAGCCCTCCTCCCCGGGAGGCCAACCAACAATTACCTGCCTCATCCACATACAGATGGTTCAGGTCGGTAAATGGCAGCCCGGCTTCTTCTCCAATGTGCCGGAGGAGTCCTCCGGCGTCAGCATCAAAAATCATCAGTCCCTTCGTTCCTGCGGCCCAGACTTCATTTCCCCGATCCAACAGCGCTCGCACTTTCATGGTATTGCTTTCGGTTTGCCCCGCGACCAGGTCCATGTGAATGGAATCTCCGTTCGAATACAGCCCCCCGGTTCGGTAGACGCCTTTGTGGGTGCCTACCCACAGCGAGGATTCCTTTTCAAGGGCGTCGAGCATGGACACGATGTGGGGAGAAGCCACCAAACGAAGGGAATCGTTGTCGGGGGTATAGCGCATAAACCTGCTCCACTGGGACAGCCCCCAAATGACCTGCTCGGAGTCTTTGAAAAATGAGTTGACCGGCCTTTCGTGGGCCAGGATACGTCGCTGACCGGTTTGGATGTCCAAATAAGCGAAGTATTCCTTGCCGGTCGCCCACAGGCGATTCCCCTCGGGCAGGAGTCCGTGGGTGCTGAATCCTTCGTTGAAGGTCTCAAAATAATTGGGGAGGACCGAGATTTTGTACAGTCCGTCGACCGTGGCCACCCACAAATTGGACTGGCGATCTTCAAATATTTCAAAGACCCGGTTCTCATCGGAGGCAGTATGGTTTTGGAAGGCCGGGCTGGAGGCGATCATCTCCCCGGAGGACTTGCAGGCAATGAAGCTGTCCCGGCTGGCATAAATGAAATATTCATCTTCCAGGGCGATAGGATAGCGCATCTTGTCCGGAATTACGCCGGGAAACTCCAGGGGTTGAAGCTGTTGGTCCCGAATGATATACGTCCAATGTTTCTCCGGCCGGGCGAACCACAAGATGGGATCAGCATTCAGAGAGAATTTGGACTGGGGGTGCTGGGAATAGTAGTGGGCAAAAGAAATGCAGAGAGAGGGTTTCCCCGGGCTGATCCGCTGGGCACAGCGCTCCCGCCCCCAATACCAGTAAACGCCTTTGTGCCCCGCCCCTCAGAGTTCCCCCTTTTCCCGCATTGAACCGTCCATAACTCCTCAGCGCCCCGTCGTAGTGCATCAAGGTGCCATCGGGCTGGACGTAGAGAACCCCCTTTTCGGATCGGTGCGGCGCCGCAATGGTCATCACATCCTGCGCCTCCACCAAGCCATTTGTGGCCTCCTCTACGGACAAGAACCGATAGGTTTTGGTATCTAATATGATGGTGCGGGAACGGCCTTCGTTCGGAATGGGACAGGAAATCCACAATCCGTGGTCTCCGTCAAATACGAGGAGACCGGGAGACCGACTGGGCAGGCCGAGACTGACATTGGAATAGGTCTTGAAATAGCGGCCATCAAACCGGTGAATCCCCAACTGCGTGCTGACCCACAAAAAGCCATCCCCATCCTGGGCAATATGGTAGACCATCCGAGCCGGAAGACCATCTTCCATGCCGATGTGCTCAAAACTGAAATTGTACTTCTGCCCCCAGCCCTTGCCGGAGAGACACAGAAACACAGCTACCACAATAATGGAAACCTGCCTACGCACAGAACTTATGATTACTAGACTTTTTAGCTGGGCTTGAAGATATAACAGGGGAATGGAAAATAAAACTTGATCCTTCCGGGAGGGAGACAGGCAGCAAAAAGAGAACGGAACCAAGGAGGCAGAACCTAGGAATAAGGAGCCAGAATGAATGAAGGGGCGACTTTTTCCACTCCTTCACCAATGGACTCACCCTCAGGTGACTGGGCCACATGGCAATAACTTGGAAGAACCGGCCGAATGGCCTTGCCCTTTCTCCGGCATCGACAACCGGGGCTATTCATCCCTCGAATGGTGTAGGTAAAAAGGTGCAGACTTGACGTGAAAATGAAAAGTAGTTTACGGATGAAAATTTAGAGACGGTTCTGACTGAGGGGAAAGTTGGACTTGCCTCTCCATCGCTGGGCCCAGCCCGGAGCTGGGCAAGCCCGGCCCCGAACTGAGCCTGCCCGGCAAGGGGCCGGGTACCCCCTAAGGGTGAGCTGGCCTCGTCCAGCTACGAGGCGGGCGCGCCCAGCGAACCTTTGGGCACCCCCCAAGTTCGGGCTGGCCCCGCCCGATAAGAGACCGGGCATGCCCAGCCGACCTTCAGGTCCCCCCTAAAGGGAGGCCGGCCTCTCCCGGCGATGGGCCGGGCGTGTCCAGCGAACCTTTGGGCACCCCCTAAGATCGGGCTGGGCCCACTCAGCTCGACGCTGGGCGCGCCCCACGATCTTTGAGGAATGCCCGCCAAGACAGCGGACTAAGGCGCCATGAGGCCGGAAAGGCCGAAGATAATTGGGCGTCGATCTGCCCCCTTGAGGAGGCAATTTCGAGGAAGCTCGCCATTGCCAGGAATCCGCGGTAGGTGTCGGAGGCGTCTGTTGGAGCTCCCGCGTGAGCGGAGCGACTGCCGGAGGGACCGCCCGGCGGCGTGAGCGCCGGGACCGCCCTCCTCAAACTCCCAGCCCCGAGCCGGTTTTCAATCTTCCGGGTCTTGTTTTAAGAAAATGACAAAATCGGCCTGTCCAGCGTATTGCTCGAAGTCAATGTTGTCGAGGTCGTCCACCGGAAAGGCGGAAATATTCATCACGTTCAGGCCCTTGCGGAGGCGCTTGACCTGGGCGACGGTCCCGGATTGGTAATCGGTGTGGAACCGGCCGGCGAGGTGAAAAATGAGGCGTTTCTTGTCCTGCTTCCAGCCCTGCACAATGCGGTGGGCCATGGTGGCGTCCCAGGTGCACTGGGCCTCAAACATTTCGCTGCCCATGCCTATGTGGATGCCGCCCATTGCCGTTTCAAATCGCTCCAGATAACCTCCATCCCCCATTTCAATGGGCAATGGGGCGAGATGCCGGCGGGAGTCCTTGGGGAGTTGATCCAGGGCCCCAATCCCTTTTCGGGAGACCAGATTTACGTAGCGGCGCGGTGCATTGGCAGCGATCACGGTCTGGTTCGCCTCTTTGGCCTGCTCTACCAATGGCCGGTAGGCTTCCGCGTAGTTGGGCCAGGGGCGGGCGGCGGCCCGAAATTTGGATTCGGTGATGTGGCCGGCGAGGTATTCATCCAAGACCAGTTGGCAGTCGGTCTCGAACATCTCCAGGCTGAGGGTCACGTCCCCGAATTCCTTGAGCAAGAGCCCATAGAGACGGTCCTGGATCTGGTGCCCGACGAGATTTTCGTGGTCTTCTCCGAAGAAGAGAACGTCGGCTTCCGCGACCTGGGCAACGATTTCGGGCAATTCGATGACTGTCTGTCGGGCAGTGGCATACACGACGAAGGAGGTGTCCGCGGTGTTCTGGGCGGGGAGGAGCCCGGGGAGCAGCACCAGGAAAAAGCCCAGGGCCATCATTTGGGCTCTGGGAATGCCGTGTCTGGCTGGAGGTTTGGTGGTTTCCCGAAGGGTTTTCATTGGTTGTGGATCAGGTAGGGATTTTCGTGGAGATCAGGCCAAGAGTTTACTGGGCGAGACGCCAAAATGTTTTTTGAAGGCGGTGGAGAAATGTTGGGGGTGCTTGTAGCCGACCTTCTCGGCCACCACTTTGATGGGCAGGCGTCCATCCAGCAGGAGTCGGCGGGCGTAGGCCATTCGGAGGCAATTCCAGTACCCAAAGACGGTCGTCCCAAAGGCCTGTTTGAACCCTTGTTTGAGGGTGAAGACATTGGTCCCGACTTTGCGGGCGAGTTCCTGGAGGGTGAAGTGTTCGTCGGTGTGCTGGGAAATGAACTCGCGGATGAAGTGCATTTTCTCGAGGACGGCCTTGGAAAGCACGCTTTCGGAGGTGTTGCCTGCGGATTCAGCGGCTTCAAATTGGAGCATCAACAATTCGAGGACCCGGGATTCCACCAGCATTTGCCGGTAGACACCAGTTCGTTGGCAGTGGATCAGGTCCTGGATTAGCACGCGGGCCCGGGGGGAAATGGCTGGATTGTGGTCCAGGAGGAGGGCGCTGGATCCCCGCTCGATTTGGTTGCGGAATTGGTCGAACAGGTGGCCCTCCCGGGGGAGGTAGCTGAGAAAATCCTGGGGCCGGAAATTGATTTCGAAAAACTCGGTGTTTTGTTGGGCGTAGATGGTGGAATAGCCCCGGAAGCCGGCTGCATACATTAGGTTTTGCTGGTTGCCGTCGAATTGGCAGTAGTTGATCCGGCTCCGGTCGCAGGTCTCGGTGCGCCCGGCCAACTTGAAGTGGAGTTCTACGGTTTCGACCTCGCTTTCAAATTCCAGGTCGATGGGCTCGGCATGGGAGAAATTGCCGTAGCCGAGCAGCATGTTCCCCAGTTGGTAGCCAGTATAATGCCCCTGGAGCTCTTTTTTCTCAAACTGAAAATTCAGGTTGGAAGGAGCCTGAAAGAACGAATCGTTCTCGGGGTGTTCCATCTCAAACAGTTTATTCCCAGATGCCCGGGACCAGATGCTGAGTTTCATATTCTACCTTTATCGTAGTATAAACTCCCAATGCCGTAGGAGCATAGAGGTTAAATGGAGTTAGCTTGGGTAAAAATTATCGCTTATTTAGAATGAATCCAAATAAGCGGCTCGGTTATTCTCAAATTTGACACCTATGCCACGACTAGCAAAATGGCTCGCTGACGGCGTCGAGAAGGTCATGAGCGGGATGATTCACCCGGTTCGGGTGGCTTCTACGCAGTACCTGGCCCCTCAACTGAAGTTGGTACGCTTGGTCGGGGACCTCCAACGGACCACGTTTGAACCCGGTCAGGTCATCGAGTTCCGCATCAATGAGCGGGATTTTCGCCACTATACCCCGATGCGCTACGATGTCCGGAAGGGCATTTGCGAATTGCTCTTTTACCTCCACCGCAAGGGGCCCGGGAGTGCCTGGGCGGAGGCCTTGCAGCCAGGGGACGAGGTCCGCCTGATGGGACCAGGAGGCAGGCTCAAATTCAAGCCGGGGACGGGGTTTCACTTCTTTTTTGGGGATGAGACCGGTCTGGCCCTGTTCTCCCAACTGCAATCGGTGGTGCATGCGCGGGATGAGGAATACCTGTGCCTGATGGAGCTGGACGATCCTCATTTTTCGTGGCCGGGCCTGGTGGACCTGGAGGCAGAAAAAGTGAAGAAATCCCAGGATGCTCCCGCTCAGGAGGCCATCGAATGGCTGGATGACCTGCCGCCTTTCCTGTGGAATACCTGGCAAGACGCCCACTTCTACCTCTGTGGGCGGGCGGCTTCCATCAAGAATTTCCGACAGGGATTGTTGCGGAGAGGGGTTTCGGGCAAACAGATTTCGTCCCAGCCGTACTGGGCCGATCAAAAACGAGGACTTTAGCATGGCATCTCCGAACACTAAAAATGGAATTCTCCGGCTCTTGCAGATTGCGGGCCGGAGAAAATACCAGTTGTTGCTTTCCGCGATCTTGGCCCTGGTCCATTCTGCTACGGCGCTGATCCCCTATATCCTCGTGTACGAGGTGATCCGGCAGTTGCTGGTCCCGCCGGTGGACATGGCCAGCCTTCGCCCTTTGTTGATCGGAGCCGCTGTGGCCGGGCTGGTGAGCTATGGTTTCCTTTACCTCGCAGGCATCCTTTCCCACATCGCCGCTTTCAATATCCTGTACGAGCTGCGCCGGGAGAGTTCGGAGCGCCTGGGCCGTCTGCCGACGGGCGCCCTGGAACGGTACGACTCGGGCACCCTGAAAAAGATTCTGGTGGACGACGTGGAGCGGATTGAAGGATTCATTGCCCACCAAATTCCCGATTTTTTCAAAGGCCTTACCCTGCCGTTGGTGACGGTCGGGTACCTGTTCTATGTGGACTGGCGGTTGGCGGCGGTCAGCATGGCTCCTTTGTTGTTCCTGGGGGTTTGGTTTCCCTATGTTTTCAGCCGCCCGAGGACCAAGCAATTGATGAAGCTGTTCCACTCCAGCAATGAATCGATGAATGCAGGGATTGTGGAGTATGTGCGGGCGCTTCCGGTGATGAAGATTTTTGGCCAATCGGCGGACAGCTTTGAGAAGTACAGTGGGACGGTTCGGGCGTACGAGAAAATGTCGGTTCAATGGTTGCGGGAAAGTGCACCGACCTGGGCGGTGTTCATGAGCTTCATGAGCAATGCCCTTCTGCCCATTCTGATCCTGGGCACCTGGCTCTACCTGTCCCAGGGATTGGGTTTGGGGACCTTTTTCTTGTTCCTGATCCTGGGAGTGGGGTATATCAAGCCGGTGTTTGCGCTGGGGAATATGGGGATGGAAATCAGCCTGATCAACCGGGGAGTCCAGCGTTTGGATGAGGTCCTGGCCCATCCTTCTTTGCCGGTCGAGGAGCCGCAAGGGGAAATGGAAGACGCTTCGGTTGCCTTTCGCGGGGTTCATTTTTCCTATGTCCCGGGTCAAAAGGTACTGGAGGATGTCGGGTTTGAGGTGCGCCGGGGAACGATGACAGCTCTGGTAGGTCCCTCTGGTTCCGGGAAATCCACCATCGCCCAATTGACGGCCCGGTACTGGGACATTCAGGCGGGGGAGATCACCATTGGGGGCCGGGACATCCGGTCGTTCACGCCGGAGAGCCTCATGGACCAGGTGGCCTATGTCTTCCAGGACAATTTCATGTTCCACCTGGACATCTACGAAAACATCCGGATGGGGATGGACAAGACACCAGAAGAGGTGGAAGCAGCCGCCCGGGCCGCCCAGTGCCACGATTTCATCAGTGAATTGCCCCGCGGCTACCATACGGTCTACGGTGCGGCCGGGACCCATCTCAGTGGAGGCGAAAAACAACGGATTCAATTGGCCCGGGCCATTCTCAAGGACCCGCCCATCCTGATCCTCGACGAGGCCACGGCCTTCAGCGACCCCGAAAACGAATACCTCATCCAGCGGGCGATTGGCAACCTCATCGAGCATAAAACCACCATCATCATTGCCCACCGCCTGTATACCATCATGAACGCCGATCAGATTGTCGTGCTGGACAAGGGCAAGATTGCAGGGAAAGGGCGCCACGATGACCTGCTGGTCCACACTCCCCTGTATGCCCGCATGTGGGAGGCCCATACCCAAACCCAATCCTTTTCCATTCGCTGATTCAATCCAAGTACCATGATCCGGAATATCCTATATTGTTTTCGCTTTGACGCCGGGGGCATGCGGAAGGCCCTGGTCTGGGAAGTGGTCCACAGCTTCCTGCTTTCCGCTCCCAGCGGAATGCTCCTGGTCATCATCTGGGAGCTGTTCCGGGCCGACCCGGATACGACCCGGATTTGGGGCATCGTCGCCCTGATGGGCGCGATGTTTGTCGTCCAGCTTTATGTGGCGCGCCAGGCCATGATCCGCTCCAATGTGAGCATCTACCGGATCTCCACCCAGCTCCGATTGAACATCGGAAACAAGCTCCAGCGGCTTTCGATGGGCTATTACAAGCACCGGGATCCCGGGGACCTGGCCTCGGTCGCCCTGCAAGACGTCGCCAATTTTGAACAAATTTTTGGCCACAGCATCGCCAATATCGTGACGGCTATCATCGGGACGGTGGCCCTGTCCACCTTCCTGATCATCCTGGATTTCCGCTTGGGACTGACCCTGGTCGCCGCACTGGGGATTGTCTTTCCCCTGGCCTATTTGGGGCAGCGACTAGTGCGCCGGTACGGCCGCCAATTGATCGCTGCACGCACCCAGACCAATGCGCGGTTCCTGGAGTATATCCAGGGAATGCGGCATGCCCGCGCCTATGGAATGACCGGTCGCAGTTTCCGTACCCTGGAGGCCGCGTTGGATGCCCTGCGCATCCGAAGCATCCGCGTCGAAGCCATTCCGGGACCTATGATCCTTTCGGCGGGCGTCATTTTGGAGTTGTTTTTTGTGCTGATGGTGTGGATGGGACTCTATTTTCTCTCCGGCCAAACCCTCGAAATCCCCGTTTTCATTGCCTTTCTCATCGTGGGCTACCGGCTCTACGAACCACTGAAGATCCTCATGGTGGAATATGGAGTCCTCAGCTTTATGAATGTGAGCCTCGACCGAATTGTGGAGTTGATGGGAGCCGATGAGCAGGCGGCGGGGCGCAATCTCCAACCCGAACAATTTGACATCCGATTTTCCGATGTCAGCTTTGGCTACCACGCCGATCAGCTGGTCTTGAAAGGCGTCTCTTTTGAGGCCCGGGCCGGGCAGATGACCGCGATTGTGGGGGCTTCGGGTTCGGGCAAAACGACGGTGCTGTCCTTGATGGCGAGGTTTTGGGAAGTCACTTCAGGAAAGGTTCAGATCGGAGGCATCAACCTGGTGGATATTTCCCCGGAGCAGGTATATACGATGATCAGCGAAGTTTTTCAGGAAGTCTATCTCTTTGACGGAAGTATCTACGACAATATCCTGATTGGGAATCCGACGGCGACAGCGGCGGAAGTCGAAGCCGCGGCAGCGAAGGCCCAATTGATGGAGTTCGTAGAAGAATTGCCGGAGGGATTGGGAACCATGGTCGGGGAAGGAGGCAGGCGATTGTCAGGGGGGCAAAAGCAGCGGGTCAGCATTGCCCGGGCGCTCTTGAAGGATGCCCCCATCATTTTGCTGGACGAGGCGACCTCATCGCTGGATCCGGAAAATGAAATCTATGTCCAACGGGCAATCCATGAGCTGGTTCGGAACAAAACCGTGGTGGTGATTGCGCACCGTTTGTCCACCATTCGCAATGCCGATCAGATCCTTGTACTGGGAGAGGGGCAGATTCAGGAGCAAGGGATGCACGGGGAACTCATGGCGGCCCGGGGGCAATACGCGCGGATGTGGGAGTTGCAGGCAGCGGCCGGAGTCTGGAAAATGGCTTGATGGCTGCCCAATTGAGGTGCCCCTGGAACTGGTCTATACCGGTACTTTTTCTACCTGCGCCGGTTGGGGTTCGACCTTCTTTTCTGCTGGGAGTGGTTTGGCCGCCAGGACCTTCTCACTTCCTTTCCATTGGGTCGCCGGGAAAAGCATGAAGCCCAAGGTCAACGTGCCCACCAACAACCAAAAGATATCGATCCCCGCCACGTAGGTCTGTCCATTCCGGAAAGAATCCCAAATCCAATCTCCGGTCACCACGCCATTCACGATGGGCACAAGGATGGACAGGCCTCCCCCGATGGCAAAGAACCAGCGGAAGAGGCGGCGGAAGGTTTTTTGGAAAATGCCACTCACAATCAGGACGCCCCAGGCAATGAAGAAGGTCTGGTTGACCCAGTGGGCATGCGCCTCCATGGAGAGGGGGAAGATTTTGTTGGCGAGGAATAGAATGGCAGCAGCGGGAAAGAGCGCCATGCAAATAGACAACATCCACCGGGTCACCTTGAAGTGGAACCGCCTCTGGCGAGGCGTGTAGCGGGCGTTGTCGCGGGCCTTTTGCCACAGGAGCAATCCGCTGACCAGCATGAAGCAGGTCATGATCGCCAGGATAAAATAGACCAACTTGGACAGGGGATTCCCGTAACTCGCAAAGTGCAGCTTTAGCAGGAAGTTGTAGACCGTATTGGTATAGGTTTTGGTCGCCGGATCGATCCGCACCAGTTCCTGCCCCCCGGCGAGTCCGTAGGCGATGGCCCCGTTCCCGGTAATGGTTGCTTCCTCGTCCACATAGAAGGTCGCGATGCCTTCCGGGGTGCCGTATCCCGCTACCCGCAAGGACATCACCGCATAATCCGGGAATGCTTCGTCCACCCGGCCGCTCAATTCGTCCAGCGAAGCGAGGGGGAGGTGAAAGGAGCTGGAATCGACCGTGGCCACCCGCTCCGGTGCGACGGCCCCGAGGACCTGGTCGGTGTCTCCATTGAACAGGACAAATGCACTTGGCGCCAGGAGCAGGGTCAACAAGCCAAACAAGGCCCCGGTCACGGCGTACATGACCTGAAAAGGAAGCCCAATCATCCCAATCGTGGTATGCCCCAGGGTCCAGATTTGCTTGGCGGTGGTGCGGATCGAGAATGCGTAGAAGCGCTTGACGATGTGCTGCCAGTGGATCAGGACACCGGAGATGGTCGCAAAGAGGAAAAACAGGGCCATGAATCCGGAGATCCAGAGGCCAAGGGGAACCTGAGAAAAGTAATGCAATCGGTACAGCGTTTCACCGACGGTCGTCGGTGCGGGGTTGCCGGAGAGCTCTTGCAAACTCGTCGGGTCCAGCATGGATTTGAACCGCTTGCGGGTGCTGTCATTGGGATATTCCGCGCCAAAGAATTGGATCAGGGGGATTTTATGTTCGGGTTGGCGGATCGTGAACTGCTCGGAAGCCCGAAAATCAGGGTGTTGCTCTTCGATGGCAGTCAGAATGGCCGCATAGCTGGGGGAATTCAGGTGGTTCTCCCGGGCATTTTGGTTTTCCCAGGTGTACATCTCGTGCCGAAACAGCGCAAAGGCACCGCAAAAGAAGATGATGAAAAGCCCGGCAGTGATCGTGATTCCTGTTACCGTATGGGTATGGAAAAGGATATTGTAGGCACGGATGGGGAGTTTTTTCAGCTTCATCATCGTACGAAATAAATGGCCACACTACACAGAAGGGTGATGCCCAGGTACAAGCCCCACAGTTGCCAGCCGTTCCGGAACAGGAAGGCGACGATCATGGTTCCGACCCAGACCAAAAAGGCGCTGAAGGCCGTCGTAATGACCAGGGCGGATTTATCTTCCAACAAAGCCCCAATCAACAGATGCAGGGACATGGTCACCAGAAAACCTCCCAGGATTCCACCCGTAATCTTGAGGATGCGATGCGTCCGGGAGGACAGATATTTTGTGTTTGCAGGCATTTAAACGAGCAGATTCAGGGTGAATGACAATGCGCTCAGTCCCAATAAAACGTGGAGGAACCGGGCGTGGAGGGGAATGAGAATGATGGGTAAAGTGACGATTCCCAGCCAGGAGAGTCCCCACAGCCAAACTCCTGTCAGCCAGCCCCATTCCTGGACGCAGAAGGCAGCAGCAACGAAGGCCAGGGCAGTCCCGATGATCTTCAGGACCCAGCTTTGCTTTTCCAGGCGCAGGGCAAGCTGCGGATACTGGGCGCCGAAATACTTGGAGCCTCCGTACCAGAACAAAGCGGATAGAATTAAACTGCCAACGATCATGGTCACTTATTTAGAATCAATCTAAACTAGGCCGCTAAACTAGCGAATGCGCTTCGGAGAAAGAATACCTCATTTTAGGGGGATTCCTACCAATTTTAGGGAGGCCGCAGGTTACAAGAATTTGGGTATTGAAAATCAGGGAGATAGGACCCTTTTTTGTAGCCTATGAAGAACTGGATTTCAATAATTTGTCTTTTGGGGGGCTTTCTCCTGGGATTCCGGGGGCTCGGTTACGCCGAGAGTTCCTCCACCTTGACAGGTTATGTGAAGGAGCTGGGGACGGGACAGGCGATGGCCGGGGTCACGGTGCAGCTGTACAATGCCGATACCCTGATGGGTACCCTGACCGATGCTGAGGGCTTTTTTTCGATCCCGGAAATCCCTTTCGGACGGTACAACGTTGAATTTTCCTATGTCGGGTTCGTTTCCTACCGCATCTCGGAATTGTTGTTGTCGGGTCGGGCCGGGAGGGAGCTGCTGATCGAACTGGAAGAACAACCGGTGCAGGCCGATACGGTCCAGATTTATGCGGACCAGCGGTGGGATCCCCGGAATGAGGCCGCTCTGGTGAGCGGACGGACCTTTACCGGCGAAGAACTGAGCCGAATAGCCGGCGGACTCGATGATCCGGCGCGGGTGGCGGCCCGGTTTCCCGGGGTTGTGGCCTCTCCGGACGTGATCTCCAACAACATCAATGTCCGCGGGAACTCCTCCCGCGCTGTGTTGTGGCGCCTCGAAGGCATCGACATCTACAATCCGAACCACTTTGGCCAGTTGGAAGGATCGAGCGGAATCGTGACCATTTTCTCCCAACAACTCCTCGCCCAGACCGATTTCTTTTCCGCCGCCTTCCCCGCCGACTACGGCAATGCCCTGGGATCGGTCTTTGATGTCAGGTTTCGGAATGGGAACCGGGAAAAATTACATGGGACCTTCCAAGTCGGTTTTCTGGGCCTCGATGCTTCGCTGGAGGGTCCACTGGGGAAATCCAAGCGGACCACTTTCCTGGCCAATTACCGGTATTCTACGACTGGGATTGCTGATCAGTTCTTGCAGATTGGAGCGATTCCCGTCTTTCAGGATTTTTCCTTAAAGGTCCACCACCAATTGAAGAATGGGGGAGAGGTCAACGTTTTTGGGATTGGGGGCAACAGTGTCCTGACCAATTTGGCGGAGCGGGATACGTCCCGGTGGGATTCGGTGGTGGGGGCAAATGTCGAACGGAATTCCAACGCGCTTACCGGCACCGCCGGTTTCAACCTGACCTTGCCATTGTTGGAGCGCACCTATGTGAAACTGGTGGCCGTTGGCACCGGTATTTCCTTCAACAACTACCTCTACGAATTCGACCGGAATTTTGTCCCCGATACCCTCCGCAAAGGCGAAACCCGGACCCATCGGCTGTCGGCCCATGCCTTTCTCAACCACAAATTCAGTCCCCGCCATACCCACCGGACTGGTGTCCTCGTGCACCGGCTCCACGCTAATTCGTTTTTCAGCCTCCCCATTTTTAGTGCAACTTCTTCGGATACGCTCTACCAGGGCATGGGAGACTCCTATTTGTACCAACTTTACACCCGCTCCCAATTCAAATTCGGCTCCCGGTGGCGCTTCCACGTTGGACTGCACGCGATGCACTTCCGGGCCATCCAGGAGTGGAGCCTGGAACCCCGCCTGGGCCTGCGTTGGCAAATGAATGACAGGCACTCCTTCTCATTTGGGTACGGATTGCACAGCCAAATGGAACCCTTCTATACCTATGTGGTTGCCACTTCCTCCGGTCCGGGGGAACGTATCCAGCAGAATACGGACCTGGGCTTCAACAAGGCCCACCACTTCGTCCTGAGCTACCAGTGGCGGATCAACGAGCGGCTCAGGTTGTCCGGGGAGGCCTATTACCAGTCCATTTACAAGTTGGTGGCAGCGCAGGACCGCCCGGTGACCCGCTTGGGCGGATTGGACTTCAATTTCGAATCCTACGACCTGGAGAACAATGGCAGCGCCCGGACCTATGGCATCGATCTCAGCTTGGAAAAGAGCCTGGACCGGGGCTATTACCTGTTGGTCAATGCGTCCTACCTCAATTCCAAATACAGGGATGTCACTGGCACCCAATACCCGTCGACGTTCGATGTGGGCTATATGGCGAGTGGGGCGGCAGGAAAGGAATGGTACCTGAAGCCCAAGGGGAAAAAGAAATCCCGCATACTGGGTCTGAACCTGGCCGCGAACTTTGCCGGCCCCCAGAACTATACCCGGGTGGACCTGTTCGCGTCCTTGGCGCGGGATCTGTTCACCTTCGACTATGACCATCCGAATACCCTGCGGCAGGATCCCTTGCGGCAAATCGATGTGGGCTTCACCTACCGGGTCAGCCGCAAACGCATCAGTACCCTATTGTCGTTTCAGGTCAAAAATGTCATGAACCAACGGGTGTTCCTCGGACAGACTTATGATTCGGAGAAACGAACCACCGGAGAACAATTTGGAACCGGTTTCTTTCCCATTCTCAGTTATAAAATTCAATTCTGACATGAGTATTGCAACGTTTGATCAGGACCGAGCCCGGAATTACGATGGCATGATTGCGAATTGGTTTCCGGGGTACGAGGAAGTGCTGGGGGGAATCGCCAACCTGCTGCGTTCCGATGCAGCCGGAGATGAAATCCTGGTGGTAGGAGCCGGGACGGGCAATGAAATCCTGGCGCTCCTTGACGCCTCTCCCCATTTCAGGATCACCGGCGTGGATCCCGCGGCGGAGATGGTGGCCATTGCGGAGCAAAAATTGATGAAATATCCTTCGGTCCAAATGGTGACCGGTACGGTGGATATGCTGGCGACAATCCCGAGGTTCCACGCTGCGACATTGCTCCTCGTTCTCCATTTCCTTCCGGATGACGGAGCCAAACTCGACTTGCTCCAGGCCATTTCCCAACGCCTCAAACCAGAGGCCGCCTTCTTCCTGGTAGATATTTTTGGCGATCAGACCTCCATTTCCGCCCAACTGAAAAGGCTGAAAACCATGCTGCCAGAGGATGTGTCTCAGGCTGAGATTGAATATCGGTTTCAAAGGATCAAGGAGAAAATCCATTATATCCCGGAGGAACGCTTACAGGAACTCCTTTTGGAAGCTGGATTCGGAGCTTCCCGCTGCTTTTTTCAGGAAACAATTTACGGAGGTTGGTGGACCCGGAAGCGTGCCTGACCCTTCCGCATTTTTAACAATTAATTTATAGATGAATTTGAAAATCCCTTCTATATTTGCCACCGAATCAGGCTATTTGTAATTAGTCTAAATAAGAATAGATAAAATAATTACTAAAAATGTGGTAGGCTCATACCTAAAATTAGGGGTGATTGGACTTCTGGTTTTCCTTTGCGGTCAGACTTGGGGACAGTCCGGGCTTACGCGAAAAGGAACGGTTCAGGGGCATGTTTCGTTGAAAGGAGAAGCCGTTGTCGGGGCCTCTGTCGAAGTTGAGGGGTTAAAGGTCCTTAAATTGACCGATCAGGACGGTAATTTTTCCATTTCTGAAGTTCCTTATGGCAACTATGAAATGGAGATTAGTTACCTCGGTGCCAAGTCTTTGCGTATTTTATTGGCAGTGGACAGTGAGGTGGTTCGGGTGCAATGCGAAATGGAAATTGAAGCGACTCAGATGGAAACGGTCACCATTGAGGAGCGTTCGGAATTGGCCCAAATGCAATCCCGTCCCATCTCCATCAACTCTTTGGATGCCGTCGCCGTCCGCAATCAAGCTCTGGGAGCGGAGGAATTGCTCCGTCAGACGACGGGCGTGGTGGTGCGCCAGCAAGGTGGCCTGGGCAGCGCGGTCAATGTCAACCTCAACGGCCTGAATGGCAACGCTGTGCGGGTTTACTACGACGGCATTCCGCTGGAGGTCTTCGGAGGCGGCGTCCAAATCAACAATATCCCGGTGGACGTCCTGCGGCGGATGGACGTCTACAAGGGCGTGATGCCCATCGACGTGGGGACCGACGCCTTGGGCGGGGGCATCAACCTGGTGCCTTTCCATTCCTACAAGGAGTATTTCCGTACGTCCTATACCTTTGGCTCCTTCAATACGCACCGGCTCACCGCCGGTGGCCTGAAAAACCTAAGCGATCGGGTGTCGATCTCCGGCAACTCCTTCCTGAACTATTCCGACAACGATTTCAATATGCGCAACATCCAGGTCCTGACCGAACGAACCCTGGAAAACGGCACGCCGGTGTACGAGGAAAGTACAACGGATATCCGGCGCTTCCACGACCGGCATTTCTCCGGCTTTGCTGAGGGAGAGCTCTTGTTCCATGACTTCAAATGGACGGACCGGTTGAGTCTTTCCGCCTCTTACAACTACCGCCACGATGAATTGCAGCACGGCCAGCAGCTGTTGTCGGTTCCGATTGGACAGGCTACGCGGAGCTTCAGCACTTTCTCTCCCCGCTTGGATTACCGCAAAGGCTTGTTCCGGGACAAAATTCAACTTCGCTATTTTGGCGTGTTTTCCTATACCCGTAGCGTCAATCTGGACAGCACCACGGCAGTCTACGATTGGAATGGGCAGATCTTCCAGAACATTACCAACAGCTCCGGATCCGAAATTTCTCCCATTCCCACCCAACGGGTGGGCGACAACCTGGGCACAGCCCACCGGTTTTCGGCCAACTATCAATTGTCGAAGCACTTGCAGGTGGCCGTTTCAGACTTTTTCCGCTATTCCCACATCACTGGCAACGATCCGGTAGGGTCCCGACTGAACATCAATGGCGAAGCAGTGGATCCAAATACGATTCCTTCCATCATCCAACGAAATATTTTCGGGGCTGAATTGAAGGCTGAGTTTTGGAAAAAGAAGATCACGCTGGTTTCCTTCTACAAGAACTACCAGTACAGCGCCGAATCGATTGACATTCTCCAGCGGGGGCTGGACATCCTGCCGATCCGACGGATCGACGAGACGACCCAGGGCTATGGATTCGCGCTCAAGTACCAGGTCGTACCGGCGGTATTTGTGCGGGGGAGCTTCGAAGATGCGACCCGAATTCCAACCGAAACCGAAATCTTTGGTGATTTCGGGGCCATTGTGCCGAATTACACATTGCTACCGGAAACCAGTGAAAACTGGAATGTGGGGATGAGATTTGAGAAAGGCATTGCGGGGATGGAAAGTTTCTTTGTCCAGATAGATGCCTTTGTTCGCAACCGCAGCAACCTGATCCGCTTGGACGCTTTCGGACCTGAGAATTCGATTTTTGTAAACGAAGCGGTGGTCAATGGAAAAGGGATCGAGCTGGCGATAGGCGCGGAGCCCGTCGAAACGATCCGGTTCACAGGCAATTTCACCTACCAAAGCAACGAAATCAGGACGCCTCAACTGGCAGCGGGGGCGCTCGAGGGGGCCCAGGTCCCCAATATCCCGACCCTATTCTTCAACATGGGCCTGAATTATTCCCTGGAGAGGATTGTTCGGGGAAAGGGTGACTTGGAACTGTTCTGGAATTATTTCTTTGTGGACCGATTCAGCATCAACGAAGTTCGGGACCTGGCCACAGCGAATCCGGATTTCATTGTCCCCACGCAGCAACTCCACAACGTGGGTTTGAACTATGCCCCGCCCAAAACCCCGCTTCAGTTTTCATTTACAGTCCGAAATGTTTTGAACAGCCGATTGTTCGACAATTTCCGGATTCCCCGCCCCGGCACGAATTTTTCAATCAAGATAAACTACTCACTCTAATTCTTTTAATATGAATTTTCAACCTCGATTCAAGGGATTTAACCACCTCATATTACTGGGTCTATTGTGTGCATTTGCTTTTGGAGCTTGTAAAAAAGAAGTCATTGAAGACGATACCGAGCCCGAAATCATTCGCAAAAGTTCCGGCTTCATTGTGACCGGCACCACCAGCTCCGGGAATTCCCTGGTCAAGTATTTTGACGAACTCCCCACCGGGACAGTTGACTTGTCCGAAGGGAAAGACTTCGCGGAATTCTGGCCGACTGCGATTTACAACAATAGCATCTACCTGACCAGAACGGACAATGCTTCCGGATTTGCGAAGATGTATGTCAATGAGCAGGGAGAGATAGTGGAGGAAAAAGTCATCCCGACCGTGGACGAAGGTTCCTTCCGGATCGCAGTGAAGGATGCCGAAACCGGAGTCTTTCAGGACCGGGCCACGCCGAACCTCATTACGATTTTCAATCCCAGTACGCTCACCATTGAAGGGACCATCGATATGTCCGCCGGAATCGACCCGATTGATTCGCTCGAGCAACGCTACCAGCGTTTTGTATTCCGTGGTGACGATGTATTTGCTCCCATTCGCGCCAACTCAGGGGAGACCTTCAGCGGATTCTACCTGCACCAGGCGAACCTGACCAGTCGCAGCTATGTCGGTTCTACGTTCATCGAAGCACCCTTTTCCGGTGGAGTCCTCACCGTCAACAATTTCGGCCAGGGAATGGTCGATGAAATGGGCAACCTCTATTTCCAGGATGGCGGCGCCATCGGAACCGGAACCTTCTCCCGCATTTATAAGATACCCGCCGGCAGCAACCAAATCGATACCAGCTACGTCTTCGAACCGGTTCGGCTCCTGAATCCGGGCAATATTTTCTATCCGACCATGAACGGATTCAAATTGGTCGGAAATGGAAAAGCGATTGCCAGGGTCAATGCCGAAACACCGCAAGCTGCGGTGGACATCGTCGTCAATGCTGGCGGCGTCTCCAACGTCATCGCTGATCAAAATCTACTAAATCAGGTGCTGAACATCCTCTTTACCGCTGAGAGTGCGGAATGGTGTGAACTTGATTTGTCCAGCCAGACGGTGACCCCGATTGCTGGAGCCCCCAAACTCGGAGCCAACGCCGGAGGAGGCGTTACGTTTGAATTGAATGGGGAAATTTACTTCCCGATAGCAACGGTCTCTGAGCAGGCCTATTACAAATATACGCCCGGTAGTCCCTCCGCCACGAAGGCCTTTGATGTCGTAGGGGCGGACCTGGCCGGAGCATACAACATCGCCAACAATAATTGACCAAGAAATTTGGGGAATCTTTCCCGAAGTAGTAGCAAGAATCTGTGTAAGTTTTCTACACTCCCCCAGCCAAAAGTTTCTGCTTTTGGTTTTGGGGGAGATTCTTTTGGGCACCTTATCAGGTGGGCTTCCGCAACGATGGGACCGTCGTTCCCGGATATGTGTCAGCCAGGAATCCGCGGTAGGTGTCGGAGGCAATTTGTTGGAGCTCCCGCGTGAGCGGAGCGACTGCCGGAGGGACCGCCCGGCGGCGTGAGCGCCGGGACCGCCCTCATTCGCTCAATTGGAATCTCGGGTCCATTCTGCTAACTTGAGGGAACTAAAACCTGACAAATCTATGAAACACTACCTGTTGATGCCCTTGGTGGCCCTGTGGTTATTTCCCCTTTCATTGCACGCCCAAAACACAACCGAGCAGTCCCCGGACACGGAAGAAGTGGGCGTGATGGATGCGGAGGCGGTCGATTTTAGGGCCCAAAACGAGACGCCCGATCCCAATGCGTTTGTGCTCCACGAGCGGGAGCCCCGCCCCACGAACATGGACGAGATTCGCGGAAGCATCGGGTATCCGGCGGCGGCGAAGAAGGAGGGGATCGAGGGGAAGGTGATGGTGCGGGTCCTGATCGACGAGGAGGGCAATTATATGCGCCACATGGTGATCCGGGAGGGGAATCCGATGCTGTTGGAGGCGGTGGAAAAGGGCATTGTGAACCTGAAATTCGAGCCGGCGATCCTGGCGGGCAATCCGGTCAAGGCCTGGACGACCATTCCGTTCAACTTCCAATTGTCCCTGCCCAAGGACGGCAAGAAAAAACGTTAAACACCCATTGTGATGTCAAATAGCAAATTGGGGCTGCTGGTCGGCCTGTTGTTGTTCATGGGGGCTCCCCGGATGGCCGGGGCCCAGAATACGGAGGGCGACCCGGATCCGTACGCCATGTCCGTCGTGGATGTGGAGCCGACGCCGACGAATATGAACGATGTCCGGCGGATCATTGGCTATCCGGCGCTGGCCCGGGAGGCGGAGATTGAGGGGAAGGTGATCGTGCGGGTGCTGGTGACGGAGGAGGGAAGCTACAAGAAGCACATCGTCCTGAAAGACCCGCATCCCCTGCTGACGAAGGCGGTGGAGGACAAGTTGCCCGAGATCAGCTTCAGCCCGGCGATTTTGAAGGGCCAGCCCGTAAAGGTCTGGGTCACGATTCCCTTTGATTTCAAGTTGATGCGGGACGAGGAACGGCCCGTGGCAGTCTACAGTTATCAGCGGTTGAAACAAATGCCGAAAGAAGCCCGGGAAATGGTCACGGGGCTCAGTCTGGAAAACCAGGGCCTCAAAAAGATTCCCCGGGAAGTGTATGACTGTATCCACCTCCAGGCGCTGATGATGAGGAAGAATAAGATTCGGGAGGTGCCCGATGAGCTGGAGTTTCTGCCGGAATTGCAAACCCTTGACCTGACCGACAATGCCCTCAAGGATGTCCCCGATTGGCTGTATACACCTCCGGCTCCGCGGCTCATCTTGCTCTCCGGGAACCCCATTCCCGAAGCCCGCCAGCGCGAGATTTTGTCGGAGCGCTCCAAGGGCGTCTTTTTCCACGCGCCCAGCCCCGAAGAACTGAGCAGGTAAGAAGTTCGTGGCTTCCGGGCCCTTTCAATTGGTATTGGGCGAAGAAAATGGGAGATTGGCGGATCAATTTCAATGGGAACGTCAGTCATGCAAAAATTGTGGCCGCTGCTTCTGTGCCTGCTGGGACTGTTTGGGTGCAATGTCCAGACTGGATTTGAGGTGCAGGACTTCAATCCGATCAGCAACTATTCGACCTCAGAGGATACCCTGGCTTTGGTGCTGTCCATGGACAATGCCGTGCACGAAGGGATTCAGATTCCCGAAAGTGGCGGTGCGGAGGACGATTTCTTTGTCGTGTCTTTTTCCCTGACCAACTATTCCGGCAGCGACCAGGCCTATTTCTACCAGCTCTATTTCCACAATGAGACATATGCCTGGCCGGCGTACCATCCCCGCGCGGGCGAGAACTTCTACGGCAGCCTCAGCGGCCCCGGGCAGGAATTTCGGCAGAGCCCGGTCATTCCGGCCGACGGAGAACCCTACTTGGTCCGCGATACCTTCCGTATTCAGGGGAATCCCCGGGACGAGCAGCAGTTTTACGGCCCGGAACAATGGACGCCGACCGAGATGGAGGGCCACGTGACGAACCAGTTGAATTATATGCGGGAGTTGGAAGGCGATTGGGTGGTGGGAATGAAGAAAAAGGCCCGGGAAAATGGGCGGAGCCTGGAAGAGCAAATGGAGTTGGATGCGCGGTGGGCCGTGGAGGAGCGGCGGAAAAAGTCGATGGTGAACCAACGAGAGCGGCGCAATCCCCGCATGGGCGGGTACAGTTTTCGCCTTGTGGTCCTCGACGATTCCAGTTATGCCCGGGTCCCGGCCCATATCCGCGACATTGGCCAGGTCAATGCCGACAGCCAGTTCGTCCATCCTTATACCTGGTTCGACCACGATACCATTGCCCCGGACCTGTACAGCGTCCAATCACCGCTGGCCCTGAAGACCCGCGCCCGCTTTGAACCGGCCAATGGCATCTTCGTCAGCGCCGAGGAGGCGGGCGACCGCATCCTCAATCCCAAGCAATTTCAGCCGGGCGTCGGCACCAGCGATAGCATCTTCTACCAGGCCCATTTCGAGCAATTTTTCCACTACGCTGAGCCGGGCCTGAATCCGCGCAATGTGCGGGAGGTGGCCCATGTCACAGGGGCCGATTACAGCCTCGATCGCTTCAATGCGCAGGCCGCGACGCCCAAGGAGGACTTGCCTCCGGGGCGGGTCATTCCCACGCAGGACGCCGGGACCACCGTCGGCTACGACGCGGACAAGGGCGCGCTCTATTTCATGAACCCCGGCCAGCAAGGCACCCGCCGCCCGGCCAAGGAACATGTGGGCATCCGGGGGCGGGTCGGCTTTACCTACGGTCGCTACCGCGCCAAGATTCATTTCCCCGAACTCACCCACCCCGAGGACCATGTCTGGAACGGCCTGACCTGCGCCTTCTGGCTGATTTACAGCGAGGATGCTCCCTGGAACCTGAATGTGCCCTGTGAAGGCGGGTATATTCCGAAGGAACGGGAGGACAGTGCCCGCGTGCGGGACAATTCCTACGCCGAGATCGACATCGAGATCGTCAAAAGCGCTACGGCCTGGCCGATTTCCTCTTATAAATACAGCCCTTTCGACCCTCCAAAGAACTACGATCCCCAGGACGGCGACCTCATCGTCTCCTGCACCAACTGGGACCTGGCCTGTCAGGATCCCGATTCCTTCATCGTGGGAGCCGATTATGGAGCTTCCTACGCCCAGGATACCTTCGTGATGCACCGCTGGGACCACTGGTACAAGGCGGTGACCATCAAATCTGAGCGGCCGCGCGAAGCGGTGGTCGGATCGGAAATCGTCTTTGAGATCGATTGGCAGCCGGAGCGGATCATCTGGCGGATGGGGCCGGATGCGGAGCACCTGGACGTCATTGGTTACATGGACGCGGATTATACCGTCATCCCGTCCAACCAGATGGAGCCGGTGATCACGCAGGAGTTTCACCTCAGCCATTGGTGGCCGATGGCGCCCTTCCAGCAGGCGTGGATTCCCTATCCTCAGCAGGACCTGAAGGGTTATTTGTACAGCCTGGAAGTCCTGTGAATTCAGGTTGGGGAAAGGTTGAATGGTGCGCGGCAATTTGCCTAACTTGCTGCCATGAAGTTGCCCCAAGCATTTCTGGACCGCATGCAAGCCCAGTTGGGCGCGGAATATGAGCCCTTTCTGGAAGCGTTGGACGGTGATCCGGTCGTTTCCCTGCGCCTCAATCCCCGCAAGCCCGGCAGCGAATTCCCCGCTGGAAGTCCGATTCCCTGGGCGAAAGACGGCTATTACCTGCCGGAACGTCCGCGTTTCTTTCTTGATCCCCGCATTTATGCGGGCGGCTACTACGTCCAGGAAGCCAGCTCCATGCTCATCGGCCAATGCCTCGACTTCAGCCAGGACCTGCGGATCCTCGACCTCTGCGCCGCCCCCGGCGGCAAAAGCACCTTGTTGGCCAGCCGCATGTCCCCCGGTTCCGTCCTTGTCTCCAACGAATTGGTGCGGGCCCGGAGCCGTGCCCTCATCGACAACCTGAGCCGCTGGGGCCACCCGCATACCCTCGTCACCAACAACCATCCCCGCGATTTTCAGCCCCTGCGCCACGCTTTCGACGCTATTGTCATCGATGCACCCTGCTCGGGCGAAGGCATGTTCCGCAAGGACCCGAAGGTCATCGAGCATTGGTCCCCGGGCGTGGTCCGCAACTGTGCGCTTCGCCAGCAGGACATCCTGCGGGAGGTCATGGGCAGCCTTCGCCCCGGCGGCCGCCTTGTCTATTCCACCTGCACCTACAATCCCTACGAGAACGAAGCGATTGTGCAGTGGATCCTCGACCACGAGCCGGGCGTCTTCGAGGTCGTGCCGCTGGAGTTTCCCGCCGATTGGGGATTGGTTCGTGGCACCACCGAGGGTTATTCTCCGGCCCTGCGGCATACCTACCATTGCTATCCCCACCGCGTCCAGGGCGAGGGGTTTTACTTTGCTTGCCTCGAAAAGAAGCAGGCCGGCCGGCAGATTGTCGTGTCTCCGAGCAAGCAGCGGAAGCAACGGAGGGCGAAGAAGAGAAGGGGAGAGGAGCAGGAAAAAAGGCAGGTGCAGTTGGGGAAAAAGGAATTGAAGGTGGCGTCGGAATACGTACAGCCGGGATGGGAATTGCGGCAGCGGGACGAGGGCTTCGATGCCTTGCCGGAAGCGCTGGTGGAGCATGTCGCCGAATTGGAGGTGAGCCTGAACATCCGGAAGGCCGGGATTCGGGTGGGGACGGTCGTGAAAGGCAAGTTCATTCCCGATCACGATCTCGCCTTGAGTGGACAAGCGGCGGAATCGGTGCCGCGCTTGGAAATCGACCAACATACTGCTTTGCGGTACATGAAGCGGGAATCCCTGGACCTGGACACGAATGGCGTGCGGGGCTGGGCGGTCCTGAACTACGACGGCCTGGACTTTGGCTGGGTGAAGGCATTGGACAACCGCGTCAACAATCACCTGCCCAAGGAGCTGCGTTTGCGGGCCGAGATTTAGAAAAAAGCCATTTGGGAGCAGTGATAATTTCCCCTGCAACAAACTCTCCTCGCCAATAGCTGTTGTCTAACAAAAGCAAATACACGGGCAGAAATTGCCCACCGATGACATTATGGGATACCGAAGTTTACAAGAGTGCGTACTGGATTTGGAGCGGAATGGACACCTCGTCCGAATCAAGGAAGAAATGGACCCGAATTTGGAGATGGCGGAAGTGCAGCGCCGGGTCTACGAAGCCGGGGGACCGGCTATTTTCTTCGAAAATGTAAAGGGCAGCCGCTTTCCCGCGGTCTGCAACCTCTACGGCACCATGGACCGCTGCCACTTTATGTTTCGGGACACCATTGAGCAGGTCAAGAAGGTCATTGCCCTGAAGGCCGACCCGTCTGCATTTTTCAAGTCTCCCTTCTCCTACCTCGACCTTCCCCGCGCCGGCCTCAACGCCCTTCCCCGGAAGCACCTCGGCGGCGCTCCGGTCATGGAAAGCACGACGAAAATCAGCGAATTGCCCCTGATCAAGTCCTGGCCGATGGACGGAGGCCCTTTTGTGACGCTCCCCCAGGTCTATTCCGAGGACCCCAACAATCCCAAGCCGATGAAGTCGAATGAGGGGATGTACCGGGTGCAGTTGACGGGAAATGAATACGTGACGGACAAGGAAATCGGGATCCACTACCAGATTCACCGCGGCATTGGGGTGCACCACGCGGCGGCCCTGGAAAAAGGGGAGCCCCTGAAAGTCAGTGTCATCGTGGGCGGACCGCCCTCGTACAGCTTCGGGGCGGTGATGCCCCTGCCGGAAGGATTGGCCGAGGTGATGTTTGCGGGTATGCTCGGCGGCCGTCCCTGGACCTACAAGAAAGTTGATGGCTTTACCGTCGCCGCCCGCGCGGATTTTTGCATTGTCGGGACCATCGAGCCCCATACCAAGCCCGAAGGTCCCTTCGGCGACCACCTGGGCTATTACAGCCTCCAACACGAATTCCCGGTCCTCAAGGTCGAGCAGGTCTACTGCCGGAAGGATGCGATCTGGCCGTTCACTGTCGTCGGTCGCCCGCCGCAGGAAGACACCAGTTTCGGCCACCTCATCCACGAGTTGACCGGTCCCCTGGTGCCGACCGAGATCAGTGGGCTCCACGCCATGAATGCCGTGGATGCCGCCGGGGTCCACCCGCTGCTCCTCGCCATCGGCTCGGAACGCTACGTGCCCTACGCCAAGCGCAAGCCGCAGGAAATCCTCACCATCGCCAATGCCGTCCTCGGCTTCAACCAGGCGAGCCTCGCCAAGTACCTCGTCATTTGCGCGAAGGAAGACCAGCCCAACCTCGACATCAACGATATTCCCGCGTTTTTCTCCCACGTCCTCGAACGCATCGATTGGAAGCGCGACCTGCATTTCCAGACCCGCACGACCATTGACACGCTCGATTACTCGGGTACGGGCTTCAACGAAGGCTCGAAGGTGGTGATGGCCGCGGCGGGAGACAAGATCCGGGACCTGGCGACGGAATTGCCGGAGAACTTGAGTTTGCCGGAGGGGTTTGGGAAACCCCGCATTGCTTCGCCCGGTATCATGGCGGTGGAAGGTCCGGCCTTTAGCGACCAGGCGACGGCGGGGCAGGAACTGGCCCGGCTGACCCGGAACTGGGAAGAGCGGCCCTTGACGGACGCGATTCCGCTGGTCCTGTTGGTGGACGATTCGGAATTCACTTCGGCCAAGCTGAACAACTGGTTGTGGGTGACCTTTACGCGGTCCAATCCGAGCCACGACATCTACGGGGTCGGCGCCAATATCCAGTTCAAGCACTGGGGCTGTACGGGCGCTTTGGTCATCGATGCGCGCATCAAGCCCCACCACGCGCCTCCGCTGGTGGAGGATCCCCAGGTCACCCGTCGGGTGGACGAGCTGGCGGCTCCCGGAGGACCGCTGCACGGGATTTTCTAATCAAAACAACGTATCGGGTTTGAGCAGTTCCGGCCCCTCATTGCGGGGGCTGTTGACCCGCGTGCTCACGCGGACCGCCTCCATCGGGGCAGACGGATAGGGTTTGACCAGCGCCAAGGCCTCTTCCACGGAACCTTCCAACCACAGCTGCCGGTCTTCCGGCGGAATGATGACCGGCATCCGGTCGTGCAAATCCACCATCATTTCATTCGGAGTCGTCGTGATGATCGTGAAGGTTCGCGTTTCCTTCCCTTCAGCATCCTTCCACGTTTCCCACAAGCCGCCCAGCGTCATGATTTCCCGGCTCTTCAGCCGGATATGGTGCGGTTGCTTGCCGGTAGCGGTCTTTTTCCATTCGTAAAAGCCGTCGGCCGGGATCAGGCAGCGCCGCTTTTTCGTGGCCTCACGGAAGGACTGTTTCTGGGCGATGGTTTCGCCCCGGGCATTGATGAGCTTGTAGCCAATCTTCGGATCCTTGGCCCAAAACGGGACCAGGCCCCACTTGTGGAGCGCCAATTGGCCGGGGGCCTCGTTGGTGATGACCGGGAGCCGCTGGCTCGGCGCAATATTGTAGCGGGGCTCAAAGTCGAAGTCGGGCAGGTCGACATTGAGTTGGTCGATGATGACATCGAGGTCTTCGGTGATGGAATAGCGTCCGCACATAGGATCCTTTTGGAGAAAGATACGGGTTTTGGGAAAAGGAAAGAAAGGGCTTGGCAAATGGAGGAAGAACCGGGAACTTTACCGCCTGATGCAGCCATTGGAGGTCCATATCGAGGGGGAGCGATTGCTCTTGTTGCCGGAACGGGCGTTGTATTGGCCCGCGCAGCGGGCCCTCATCCTGGCCGACCTGCACCTCGGCAAGGTCAGTCATTTTCGCCGCCACGGATTCCATTTGCCCGAAGCCCCTTCCCACACCAATTTTCGCCGCCTCCGCGCGCTCCTCGATGCTTTTTCCCCCGCCTCCGTCTATTTTCTCGGCGACCTCTTCCACAGCCACCACAACCAGGAGCTGGACACGCTGGGGGAAATTTGCCAGGAATACCCCGCTATCGTTTTCCACCTCATCAAAGGCAACCACGACATCCTGCCCGAGGCCCGCTACCATAACATGGGCCTGAAAGTGCATCCCGAGCCCTTTGACTGCGCTCCATTTGTCTTCGTCCACCATCCCCGCGAAGTGGCCGACGGCGCATTTTACCTGGCCGGACACCTCCATCCCGGCGTCATGCTGTCCGGCTGGGGCCGCCAAAAGGTCAAGTTGGCCTGCTTTTTCCACCAACCCCACCAACTCATCCTGCCTGCCTTCGGCGAATTCACCGGCCTGGCCATTCAACCCGTCACCCACGCCGACCGCGTCTACGTGATTGCGGAGGAAGAGGTGGTGGCGTTTACCTGATTGGGGCCGGAGAAGAGAGAGGAGTTGGGAGAATAAAAATCAGGGGGAAGAAAAAAAAGAAGAGGAAATAACAGGTCGGAAAACGAAATATTCCCGCAGAATTGTCATGAGAATTCCCCGGCAAAACGGCCTTCTGGCTTCACTGAGGGGGGCTGGTTGTAGAATGGGGTAGTCTTTCTACCGAAATTGAACCATTATTTTCCCCATTAATTGTTATGGGATGACTGGACTGATACCCTGATATTTGAAGCATTGATTGAGCGTTGCGGACGACTGCGCCTTGGTTCCGCACGACGAGACTTTTTTATCAAACTAATTATCCAGTATGACCCAAACGAATACGTTTTGGGAGGAATCTCCCATGCCTTTGTCTTTTCAAACGACCTGTCCCGCTGAGCGGGACAACCCACGCCCGGCCTGCCGCCGATCGGTGTCTTACCGAATGGTCACGTTCCTGACGGCAGTTCTGCTGGGCTTGAACCTCTCGGTCCCGGCCTGTGACCTGTCTTACTTTGAACTGGACAGCCTGACCTTCGACGGCGTTCATTTCACCGCCCACACGACGCTTTGCATTGGGGGAGGAGCGGTGGGCACCACGGCCGGGGCCGGAGGTTTTACCTCGCGCTTTGCCATCGCCGCCTACGGGACCAAGGGATCGATTGTGGGCTTCACGCCCGATTCGCTGACCAATTACCACACCGGTTGCAGCGTAGTGGGCAGCCTCATGCCCAACCAGCCCTTCCCCGCCAACATCGGCGGGACCGGAGACGTCGCCAACAGCATGGTCGAGTTCCAGCCTCCCACCAATTGCGAGTTCATCTGCGCTTCTTCGCTGGTGAATTGCGGCCCTCCCCAGAGCTTCTGCTTTCGGATCCAGATCCAGATGAGTGGCCTGCCCGATTCCCTGATGGCCATCGGGGTGGAAGGCTTCGGCAGCTACCAATTTGGGTGCCACCGGGGCAGCCACGGCACCTTTGCGACGAACGACATGTCCATCTCTTTGGCCGGTTTGCCGGTGGAGTGGGGGAGTTTTGAGGCGCTGAAACGGAATGGAGGCGTGCAGTTGGAGTGGCAAACGCTTTCCGAGGACGGCAACGATTTCTTCCGGGTGCTCCGTTCGGAGGACGCCCTGAATTGGGAAAGCATCGGGGTGGTGGATGCGGACGGCGATACCGAGCATGTACGCAAGTATGGCTTTTTCGATGCCCATCCGGCCATCGGCACCAACCACTACCGCATTGTGCAGGTGGACATCGAAGGGAGTCAGTCGGCGACGGAGGTGGTGTCGGTGAACATTCCCCTGCCGGCGGGCCTGAGCCTGGAGACGGTGGGGCCGGTCCCGGCAACCGATCAGCTTCGCCTGGAACTCGTTTCCGACCGTAAGCGGGACGTCCAGGTGGATGTGATCGCCTTAAATGGCCAGGTCGCCCGGACCCAGTCCGTGCCCTTACAGGTGGGAACCAACCCCCTGGAAATAAAGGTGGGAACGCTGCCAAGAGGTTGATACCTGCTGGTGGTCCGCGACCCGCAGCACCTGTTCCGCCAAAAAATAATGTTGAATTAGCCGATTGGGGGCTGTAATGGCGGCCCATCCCTGACAACGAACCGTTCTGATAATTCTGCTCCTACCAGTTGGCCGGGGATCCGTGGGTGGGGACTTCCAACCTGCGGGCCCGGTACTGGTTTTCGGGTCTTTTGAAGAATCCTCAATCCAAAAAGATCCGGTCTTTCCCCTTGAACTCCGGCGACTGCACCGAAAGGACTTTCAGTAATTTCCCCTTCACTTCCACCGCATGCGGGGTCCCCGGCGGAATCATCACCACGTCGCCCTTGCGTACCTCCAACGTCTCATCCCCCAGCTGCATGGTGGCTTTCCCGGCGAGAATATAGACATGCTCGGTATGGACCGCATGTTGATGGAGTCGAACGCTTTTCTTGATCCAGATCACAAAGCTGCTGGCCAATTCGTCGGAATAGAGCTTTTGGACGTGGATGTTTTCGTAGTCTTCAGCCGGTTTCAGATCGCGGGCCGAAGCGAGAAGATCGGTCTGGGCGGGGAGCAAATTCAGGCCGAGGAGGAAAAAGAGGACAATGGAAACCAGCACTTTCATACCCCAATATGTTGGTTTCGGGTAAATTGTCCAACTGAACGCCGTAACTGTTCAGCTCCAAACGAGTTATCCCTGTAATGGAACCGACGCAAGCCCCTTTCCTCTACCTCCTCTCCGGCAATGGCTCGATCAAAGCCTGGTGGGACGATACGCTCCCTTTCTTTCGGACCTATGAACCCGTCCCCTTGGAACTCCCCGGCTTCGGCGACAACCCCTCGGATGATTTCCATTCCCTCGGGGCCCTGGCGGATGCCCTCATCGACATGACCCAGCCCGGCCAGGACATCTTCGCCGCCGGCGTCAACGGCCTCGTCGCCCTTCACGCCCTCGTACGGCGCCCCGGCCATTTCAAGAATCTCTACCTCATGGCCCCCGTCGGTGCTTTCCTCTGGAAACGCCGCTTCGTCAAACTCATGCGGCCCAAACCCATCCGCGCGACCATCCATTACCTCCTCCGCAACCGCCCCAAGACCTTCGCGAAGAAATTCAGCTCCAAGACCTGGACGGATGCGCAGTATGCCCGCATGGGCGAGGGCTACGCCAAGTGCCGCGCCTTCCAAACCTATTTCGACATCGTACAGCCGGTCGATGCCATCGACCTCTTTGAATACATCCGCGACCGGGTGGTCCTCATCTGGGGCCGGGACGACGCGGTGTTGGGCCTGAAACAGGCCGCGGCTTGGGACAGCATCCTGGCCCGAGCCCAAATGGAAATCATCGTCAAGGAAAATTGGGAGCACTATCCCTATATCGACGATCCCGAGGAGTTTGCGCACTTCATGGAGAGCAATCCCCAGGGATTCCGCGCCCATTCCAAGGCGGGGCGGCTGCAACTGGCCCACCTTGCGGGGCTACCGGTCCCGCAGAGCCAGACGGTCACCGGACCGCAGGACATTCCCCAACTCAAGTTGAAGGAGAATCAGCTGTACGCCGTGCGGAGCTCGGGCGCCAACGAAGACCAGGCGGACCACTCGAATGCGGGGCGGAACCGGAGTTTTTTGCGGGTGAAAGCGGCTGAGGTGCCCGCGAGGACGGAAGACTTGTTGGGGGATGGGCTGGCGGAGGTTGCCGTGCAGGAGTTCATCGAGCCCAAGATCAGTGGGGTGGCCTTTGCGCGGGGCATCGGGGTGGAAGTGGAAATGGTGGAGGGGCACAATGAAGCCCTGGTGAGTGGAACGGTCACCCCGGCGCGGTTTATTTGGTCGAAAATGGGGCAGGAATGGGCGGAAAAGGGGGAACCGAGCAATATCCCCGGCGACGGGCCGGAGTTCAGGGAGGAGCTGCGCCGCTTCTTGCAGCAATCCATTGCGGCCTTCCACTTTACCCCGGCCGACATCGAGTGGGCCTGGGACGGCCAGCAATTCCATTTGCTCCAAACCCGTCCGGTGACGGCCTACGATTGGCGGCGGGCCCTCACCTCTGCCAACCTGGATGAAATCCTTCCCCGCCGCGTCTCGCGGCTCATGGAACACGCCCAGCAGCACGCTGCGGCCAGTATCGGGCGGCTCTACGCGCTTTGGGACCCCCGCACCCTCGACGATGGCGAGCCCTTCTCCGTTCCGGTCGAAGGCGCGTCCTATATCAACCTGGACCTGTTCCTCAGCCGCTTCCGCGACTGGGGCCTGCCCTCGCAATTGCTGGCGCGGGAGATCGGCGGCGCCGTGCCCAAGTTTGGCATTCACCCTGGTCGTTTTTTCATCAGCATTCCCCGCCTCCTCAAAATGCAACGCGTCATCCGCAAGGAAATCCGCAAGACCGGCGAACGCCTCCAGGCCTTTGAACAGGACCTGGACCGGCTATTGGTACGGAATGCCCCGGAAACCCACCTCGTCAATTGGTTTACCCGCTTCTACATCTTCATTGTCCGGCAAAACATGGTGATCAACGCTTGCTTGTCGGCGGCGGGGGGATCGTTTTGGGGCAAGGGGAAAACGGTTTACCGGGACATGGCACACGAACAATCGGCCCACCGATTGCAGTTTGAGAGCGACCCGGCGACGCCGCGTCCGGAGGTCCCTTTGGAGTCGCTGCGCATCGCGCCCTTCCCCGCCGACCAATGGAATGGAGGCATCAGGTTTCTGAATGGACTGGGAGCCCCCGGTCTGGGCGGCTTCTACTTCGAGATCCGGGAGTGGTTCCGGGACAACAACATGAAACTGTTTCACCGTTTGCACCTGGCCCTGCGGGGTTCGGAGTGGCTGCCCCCCCACGATGCCGATCGGACCCGCAGCGGGACCTTCTGGCAGGATGGTGGCGGTGTGATCCGGCAGGGCCACGGCTTCACCATTTACAATGGGGAGGCAGAAGGGATTGTCGGGGAGGATATATTGGTGGTGGATGCCCTGGAACCGGGGCATTTCGAAGCCTACAAGGCCGCCAAGGCCGTGGTGGCGCGGACCGGGGGACGCCTGTCCCACGGCTCGACCCTGCTGCGCGAACTCAAAAAGCCGAGCGCCATCATCCCCGATGCGCCGGAACTGACCGGACGGCGGGTGCGCTTCCACAATGGGGCCTTGGAAGAGGTGGAGGGATAGAAATGAAAAAAGAGGGGGAGAAGGAAAATGAGATCGCCGCTGCTGTCAATCCTCTCTCAACTGACCAAGGCTGAAACCGCCCGCTTGGCTGCTCGCGCAGCCACATGTACGGACGACCAATCCCGGCCGTTGAAATAGGCGTCTCCCGCGAAAAACAGCTTGTCTCCCACCGGTTTGCCCAACTCCTTCATACGTCCCGCGCTTTCGTAATACTGCATATACGCGCCCCGGGCGAAGGGCTCGGCACTCCAGTTCTGGAATACATGCTGCACATAATTGGGGGTGGCTTTTCCGTCGTGCAAGGCGTCGATTTCCGACAGCACCTTCTCGATCAATTCGGCATCGGTAGATTCCACGTAGGGTTGGGCGATGTCGCCCACCATGAAGTAGCCCATGATGTGCCGCGGAGTGGATTGGCCGTAGGCGGCATCTTACCAGACTTTGTGCCCGCCCTTTTCGGGGGTGACCGTGAAGCCGGTCGCGGTGGGGTAAAATTGCTCTTTGAACTCGAGGAAGACTTTGAAGCCGTCCCATATCTTTACCCCTGCGATGGCCTCTTTTCTCTTGGCCGGCAACTCCGGTTTGAATTCCACCATCCCCATTTGCAGGAGCTTCACCGGAACTGTGATGATGACCTTGTCCGCTTTGAAAACTCCTCCGCTTTTTGTCCGCACCTCCACGCCTTCCCCGAATAATCCACGGCATTGACCACCTGTTCAAACTGAATCTTCTCCCGAATGGAGGGCAGCAGGTATTGTTTGAAGAAACCCAGCCAGGTTGTACCAATGAATTTCTGGTCCACAGAAAAGCCGAGGTCCTTCAGCGTGGCCGGTTCCCCGTCCATCAGGGCCGGGTCTTTTTCCAGGTCATACGGAGTGGTGGGCACCTCAATGGAAACCGAAGGATCATTGACAATTTCTCCCAGGACATCCTTTTCGACGTGCAGCCACTCGGCTCCCACCGGGATCGGGAAATCGGCGAAGGTGGTGACCTCCTTGATCCGGCCCCCGACGCGAGTCGATGCCTCCAATACCTGCACTTCAATGCCTTGTTGGGTCAGCAAATAGGCCGCGGTCATGCCCGCGGCACCGGCGCCGATGACAATGACCTTGTTCACCCCGGAGGAACCGGCAAGGGCCTTGGTGGGGCTGCAAGACGCCAGCACGGGCATCCCGATGCCCACAATTCCGCACAGCTTGATGAATTCGGCCCTGGTCATGAGGGGAATGAGGTTGAGAGTGGGAGGAAATGGAAAACCGGAGCCTTAGCCCCGCTGCTCTTGCATCACGGCGAAGGTCTCTTCGGCCGCCTGAAGGATGAGCGTGAGCTCCTCGCCCCGGATACAATCGGAAATGAAGAGGCTCTCGAACTGGCTCGGGGGGAAATAGACGCCGCGCTTCAGCATCTCCCGGAAGAACAACCCGAAGGCGTCCAGGTCCGATTGCTTGGCTTCCTCAAAGTTCCGGACGGGACCGTCCTGGAAGAAGAAGGTGATCATCGATCCAATCCGGTTGATGGTCAGCGGTATGCCCGCGGCATGGGCCCGCTCCTGCATGCCGATCTCAAAAGCCGCCGTCACGGCTTCCAAACGGTTGTACAACTCGGCATCACCAGACAGCAGGTTGAGCATGGTCAGGCCAGCGTGCATCGCAACCGGGTTGCCGCTGAGCGTGCCTGCCTGGTAGATCGGCCCGGCCGGGCTGACATAATCCATGATCTCGGCCTTGCCGCCGTACGCGCCGACGGGGAGCCCCCCGCCGATGATCTTGCCGAGCGTCGTGAGGTCCGGGGTGACGCCGAGGACCTGCTGGGCGCCGCCGGGGGACAGGCGGAATCCACTCATGACCTCATCGAAGATGAGGACGATGCCTTCGGCGTCACAGAGGGCGCGCAGACCGCGGAGGAATTCGTGGGAACCCGCGACGCAGCCCATATTGCCAGCAACGGGCTCGAGGATGATGGCCGCGATTTCGCCTTTGTTCTGCTCCACCAGCTCCTGGACATGTTCCAGGTCATTGTAGCGGGCGAGCAAGGTGTCCTGGGCGGTTCCTTTGGTGACCCCCGGGCTGTCCGGGACCCCCAAGGTGATCAATCCACTGCCGGCTGCGATCAGAAAGCTGTCGCCGTGGCCGTGGTAATTGCCCTCGAACTTGATGAATTTATCTTTGCCGGTATAGCCGCGGGCCAACCGGATCGCGCTCATGGTTGCTTCCGTCCCACTGTTTACCATCCGCACCTTTTCCACCGACGGCACCATCTCCACGACCTTCTTCGCCATGTCAATTTCTACCTCCGTCGGCGCACCGAAGCTGGAAGAGAAATTCAGGGCCTCGCGGGCGGCCTCCATGATTTGGGGGTGGGCGTGACCCAGGATCATCGGACCCCAGGAATTGATCAGGTCGATGTAGCGGTTGCCATCCTCGTCGTAGAGCCAGGCACCCTCGGCCCGTTTAATGAATAGGGGATTCCCTCCGACGCCGCGGAAGGCACGGGCAGGAGAATTCACCCCACCCGGAATATATTGATTAGCGGTCTGGAAAAGTGTCTGACTGCGTTGGGTCCCAGTTGACCTTGGTAATTCTGCCATCCTGAAATCTGATGATATTTATTTCCTGATTGACTTGAGTGTCGTTGAAGTTAAAATCCTGGTGGATGCCCCGATAGGTCGGCGACTTCCGGATCATTTCGCCCAGGTCCCCGTAGGGATTGGGTTGGCTGAAAGAATGCAACAAATAGGCCATGATGTCATAGCCCTGGACGGTATACTTACTGGGTTGGTACCCATAATCCCGCAGGCAGGAGATATAGAGGCTGTCGTAGCGGAGCGAGTCATTCTGGTCGTAGTAGAAGCTGGAATACTGAAGGTCGTACTGGCTCTTCAGTTCCGGATCAATCACATTGAACAGCTCCCAGTCGGGGCCACCGATCACCGGGATCTCCACCCGGTGGTAATTCAGCTGACTGATGATCAGGCCGGCGGCTTCTTCGCTGCTCAGGGGAATATAAATCGCATCGTAGCCGCTGTTTTTGAGTCCGCGGATGTATGAGGGAATGGATTTGCGGTTCTTTTCGTACTCCCGGTCGATCTCTTTGATGGTCACGCTGGCCCCGTTCAGGCTGTCAACCGCGCTTTTGAAGGCATTGGTGAACTTGTCGGAGACAAAGGTCCGGTCGTTGAAGACGAGGAAGCGACGTTTGCCCTGGAGATCGTACATCTGTTGGCCCATTTGGGCGCCGTGGGTCTCCAGAGAAGGATGAAGCAGGAAGGTATAGCGCTTGTCTTTGATGACACGGCTAAAGGGGTTGCGCGGAACGAGGTGCAATACCTGGCGCTTCTCGGCCCAATCACTGATCATGGTGACCAGCGAGGTGCGGATGTCACCGATGACCACATCGGGCTGGAAGGACTCAAGCGTGTCCAGCTGCGCCCGCAGGCGGGCGGTATCTCCTTGGGTATCAAAGATCCGAATGTCCACGCGCTTGCGGCTGGCCTCAGCCGACGAGTCCGCCGCCAGCTTCATGCCCTCAAACATCTCCAGCGCCCGCTGGGAGCGCTTCGGGACCACGGTCGCCGTATCCGTCAATTGGAGATTGAACGAGAGGAACAGCGCGACCTTCAGGTGGCCCGGGTCCATGACATGGCCCGAGGCGTATTTCTCTTTCAGTTGCGCCATATACGGCGTCAGCTCGCGGCCGGAAGACGCATAGTCTTCGATTTCCCGCATCAGCGAATAGCCTTCCATCCGCTGGTCGAACTTGTAACAAATCGCCTCTACGATCCAGGGAAGGTATTCGGCGTCGACAAAGACCTTGTACAGGTCCAGGAAATTCTTGGAGGCGACATTAAAGGTAAAGTCCCGGATGGCCGTTTCTGTATCGCGCATCAAATCATCGTCCCGGGTACTTCGGTAGAGCTTGAACAACGCATCCAAACCCCGCTCCTGGTCGTTTCGACTTTGGGAGGCGATGCGGGTGAGGGCCAAATGGTACTGGGCTTCTTCCAGGTACTCGGTTTTGGGGAACTCGTCCACGAGATGGTCGAGGCTATTTTGGCTCTTGTCGTACTCACCGGCCCGGAAATAGGAGACGCCGGCCATGTACCAGCTGTACGTGGTCAATGCATTGTAGGGGCGCTGGGTCGCGAGGTCAAAGGTGATCGCCGCGTCTTTGTACTGGCGATTTTGATAATAGGTACGGGCCAACCGGACCAGGTCGCGGGCCCGCTCATCGCGGGGAGCCTTGCCCGGTTGGGCAAAGAGGGCGCTGCTGGTCAGGGTCAGGGCCAGGAAAAAAAGAAAGATGGTTGTCAGTCGCTTCATAATCTATTCCCATTCAATGGTCGCCGGGGGTTTACTGCTAATGTCGTATACTACGCGGTTGACGCCTTTAACGTTGTTGATGATGCGGTTGGAGACTTCCGCCAGGAAGTCATACGGCAATCGCCCCCAATCCGCAGTCATTCCGTCCCGGCTGGTTACAGAACGCAGCGCGACCACGTTTTCGTATGTTCTTTCGTCGCCCATGACCCCCACACTCGAGACCGGTAACAGCACGGCAAATGCTTGCCAGACTTCATCGTAGAGGCTTTCTCCCGAATCTCCCGTCCAGTCCCGCAGGCCCTGAACGAAGATGTGGTCGACCTCCTGAAGTACGCGGATCTTCTCGGGGGTGATGTCTCCGAGGATGCGGATTGCGAGGCCGGGGCCGGGGAAAGGATGGCGGGCAATGAATTTTTTCTCCAGTCCCAAATCCAATCCGACTTTCCGCACTTCGTCCTTGAACAAATAGCGCAACGGTTCGACCACTTCCAGTTTCAAGGTCTCCGGCAGGCCCCCGACGTTGTGGTGGGACTTGATCGTCGCCGAGGGACCGTTGACCGATACACTTTCGATCACATCCGGGTAAATCGTGCCCTGGGCCAGGAAGCCCACGTCCTCAATTTTCTCCGCTTCCTCCTGAAAGACCTCGACAAATACCCGTCCGATGGTCTTGCGCTTGGTTTCCGGGTCGCTGATTCCAGCGAGTTCATTCAGGAAACGGTCCCGCGCATTCACCCCGATGACATTCAGCCCGAGGGTCTTGTATTGTTCCAGTACGTCTTCGAATTCATTTTTTCGCAGCAAGCCATTGTCCACGAAGATGCAGTACTGCCGCTCTCGGATGGCCCGGTGCAAGAGGCTGGCCGCAACCGTCGAATCGACCCCGCCGCTCAGGCCACAGACCACCTTGCCGTCGCCAATTTCTTCCCGCAGCCGCTCGACCGTCTCCTCCACAAAGTGGGCCGGGGTCCAATCGCCGCTGAGTCCGCAGATGTCGTAGAGAAAATTCCGTATGATGCGGGCACCTTCCTCGGTATGGGTAACCTCCGGGTGGAATTGCAGGGCAAATACCTGCTGCTCCAAATTCTGGAAGGCTCCCGTCGCGATGGATTCGGTCGAAGCCATCAGTTCGAAGCCGTCGGGCAATTTCGTGATGGTATCGCCGTGGCTCATCCAGACCTGGGACGAGCTGGGCAGCCCCGTCAGGAGGGGAGAAGCCACCTCAAGGGTTTGAAGTTGGGCGCGGCCATACTCGCGGGAGGGCGAATTCTCGACCTTGCCGTTCATCTTGTGGGAAATCAACTGGGCCCCGTAGCAAATCCCCAGCACGGGCCGCTGCCCGATGACCTGGTGGAGGTCCATGTCCGGCGCGTGCTCGGCATAGACCGAGGACGGTCCCCCGGAAAGGATGACGCCTTTGACGGTTTCGTCAAGGGGCAGGGGACGGTGGTACGGAAGGATTTCACAATAGACGTTTTGCTCGCGTACCCGCCTCGCAATCAGCTGGGTATATTGGGAGCCAAAATCGACGATGAGGACTTTTTCGGTCATTGCGCAAAGATACATAAAAATCGAGGCGGGGAAATAATTGACGGGGAATTTGTCCACATCCTGGAAGGTAGGCGGGGAGGGAAATCCAAATGGGACAGAGTTGAAAAGGAGCGGTGACGCACCACGTTCGCCTGGGTGGATTTGCTTCCAGCAAAATGCCCCAGGATTCGCCCGCTCAGCGGGGCTGATGTTCGTGAAACCAAGTTCCACGAAAGCAGGCAAGTCAATTGGCAGCCCGAAAGTCCTATTTCCCCACCTTACAACCCGCTCAACTACCGGATGACCAGGAACTTGCTGGAGAAGGAGCGGTCTCCCTCCCCGATCCGAAGAATGTACATGCCCTTCGGGAGACCCTGGATGTCCAGGGTCTGGCGCGCCTGATCACCGACCTTATTTCCATTTCCCGTCAACAACATCTGCCCCCGCAAATCCGTGACCTGATACTGGTAGGCCCCCCGGTAATCGCCGTCCCACTGAAATGAGATGTCCCGGTAGGCGGGGCTGGGAAAGACAATCAGGGAGGATTCCGACTCCACGGGCGGCTCCGAGGCCACGGGCGTGGACAAAATCCACAGTCCATCGGTAATGGCAAAGTCATAGCCCCGAATGAACAGCCAATTGTTCCAGGAAGTCAGGTCGATATAGTGGTTCCACTCGGGAGAGGGGGAAGGAAAAAGGGTCTGGGTGCCCGATGGCGTGCCGTCGGACTGGTACAGGTCGTTGTCATTGGTGGAATCCTGGGCAATGAAGAAGGTAAAGTCACCCGATGTGGTCAGGCTCCTCGGGTACTTGCCGGCCGGCTGGTTGAGGCTGCTCAATGGAATTGTACCGGTGGGCGTCCCGTCCGAGACCCAGACTTCGGGCGGATTCAAAGAATCCCGGGCCACAAACCAGAGGAGTCCATGGGAAACCACCAGTTCGGGATCGTGGTCAGGATAGACCGAAAACCCGGACCAGGCACCCGGGGTGATGTCTACGGCCAGTTGGGTGCCGGCGGCGCTGCCGTCTGATTTCCACAATTCACGACCGGTAGCGTCGCTTAGGGCGACAAAGTAAACCTGGTTCTTGTAAACGACGGGGGAGCGGGGCCGGGAAGAAGCACTGCCACCGGCAATGTCCTTCAGCATTTGGGTACCGGCCGGAGTCCCGTCCGATTTCCACAGTTCAATGCCGTCCGCGCCGTTGCTGCCCGCGAAAAACAACTCCCCCTGGTACTCAACGGAGGTACCTTCGAGAAAAGTTCCACCCGATGGCCCCGGAAATACGTCGGCCAGGAACTGGGTGCCCGCAACAGTTCCGTCACTGAACCACAGCTCATTGCCGGAATTGGGATAGTAGTGGGAGAAATAGACCCCATTGTCGGTGGCCAAAGAAATGTTCTCGTAATGATAGCCGAGCCCTGCCCCTGTCGTATCCACATTGGTCAACTGAACAGTCCCCGCCGCGGTCCCATCGGAGGCCCAGTACTGGACCGCATTGACCCCATTGCTTCCGGCAAAGAACACCTGACCATTGGCATAGGAGAAGCCCCGCATAAGCATTCCGTCTTCCCCCGGCCAGAGGTCCACCACCATCTGGGTGCCCTGGGGGGAACCATCCGTGCGCCACAATTCCCAGCCGTGGCTTCCGTCATCAGCCGTAAAGAAGACCTGCTGGCCGTTACCTACGAACTGGGGAAACTGAGTTTGGGGGCCCAAACCCGGCAGGATATCCTTCACCAGTTGAGTTCCGCTGGTGGTCCCGTCACTTTTCCAGAGTTCCTCCCCGTGGACGCCATCGTTGGCGATGAACAGGAGCTGGTCATCCATCGGGAAAAAATTACCCACGCCAGAAGGCCGCGTATCGCGGTTCATGTCCTTGAGCAATTGGGTGCCGGCCGGAGTTCCATCGGTAATCCAAAGCTCCTCCCCGTGGAGGACCGAGGTCGCCATGAAGATCAATTGGTTGTTGGAGAGGGTGAAAAGGCCGGGCGCACTGCCTTCTTCTTCGGCGTGGACTTCCTGGAGAAGGGTGAACTGAGATGAAGTGAGGTCAAAGGCAAACGGTTCCAGGCCCATGCCTCCCGTATCCGCGGGCAGGATCAGCTGGTTGCCCAGCTGGATCAATGTTTCTCCCACCCCGTCCTTGTTGCCCGGGTTGAGATCCGCGACCATCTGGGTCCCGGCATCGGTGCCGTCCGACCGCCACAATTCCCGTCCATTTCCCCAGACTTCCGCCGAGAAATACAGCCAACCATTGGCCTCGATGATGGGAGAAGGCTCCGACCATTGGTAGCCCGGGTTGATGTCTTTGACCATTTGGGTACCCGCCGGCGTACCATCCGTCACCCAGAGCTCACTGCCGTAACCAGCCAGGTAACTGCTGAAGTAGAGCTTCCCATTGTATTCAATGGGGTGGGCCACTTCATGGTTGGAATACTGGAAATCAAAGTCGTAGAGGGAAACGGTTCCGTTCGCGGTGCCATCGCTGCGGTAGAGTTGGCCGTCTTCGGCCGTGTAAAAGTAGAAATCGCCATTGTATTCGATCAGGGGAACGGGCTCGCCCTCGTCGTAGGGAAAGTCCACGACCAATTGGGTGGTGCCGGTCTGGGGATCATAGGACCACAGGTCATCTTCGGCATCGAAATAGACCAATCCATTGTAGGCGAAGAAGGGGCCGGGAAAGGAGCCGCTGGTAAAGCTCTGCAACAAGGTCGTGCCACTGGCAGTGCCGTCGCTCCGGTACAGCTTCCGTACGACCGAGAACAGGACTTCGCTCCCCGTACTGAAGGAATGGGCGGGGTAGGTGCCGTCCGGTCCTGGGGTCAGGTCGATGACGAGGGAAGTACCGGCGGCCGTACCATCTGATTTCCAGAGCTCCTCTCCCTCATTGGGAGTCCGGGCAAAAAGTAGTACTTCCCCATTCAAAGGTATAAACTCTGAGGCCCAGGAATCGAGCCTCCCCGGCCAAATGTCCGTGATCATTTGGGTTCCCTGCGGGGTCCCATCCGTCTTCCACATTTCCATCCCCAAACTGTCCCGCGCGGTAAACAGAAAGGAATTGTTGAAGGGTACGAGTTGGTCGTTGAAACTGACCCAGGAATCCTGGGTGGTGGTATTGATGTCTTTGAGCAGGACGGGTATTTGGGCACTGAGGTGACCGGGACTGAATGACCCTGGGAAGAAAAAAGCAATAAGTAAAAGCAAGCCAGGTAGACGCACAATAGGAATAGAGTTCATCAATAGGTGTTTGGATGGAAGGTACAAAAAATGGGGGAACCGGGGGCTTGTTGGGGTTGGCGATTTTTTTATTTGTTGTGTGGGGGGATTTGGTTCCACCAAGATGCCCATTGGGCGGCCTTGCGGCCCTTTTGATTTTTCGTGGAAGCAACTTCCACGAAAGCTGAGGTGGGCGAATTCGCCCGCGACCCCAATTCACCGACCTCGCAGCCCAATTCATTTCCCCCAAGGCCTAATCAACCAACCCAATAGGCAAATGCCCCCGCCTCCAACCACAATTCAATTTGGTTTCGAGGTCGCCCTCCCCACCCAAAAGGCGAATTTACCCACCTCCAACCCGAATTGACCCACCTCCAACCCTAATTGCATTCGCCTCCAACCCTAATGCTATTTACCAAATAGGTCCCCCCCTCCACCTCGCTGGTACCCTCCCCCTACCTCTAACCATAATAGAAATGCCATTTATGCGAATAACATTGACCTCCACGGCGAATGAATGGAGCTTTTGGGCGAATTCATTGACCTCAGAGGTCCGTTCATTAGGGTCAGAGGCGAGTTAATTGACCTCAGAGGCGAATTGTATTTGGGTTCGAGGCAGGGGCCCCCACCTCCAAACCGAATTCACCCCCCTGGTGAGGTACCCCCTTGACCCTCCAATCCGGCGGGTTTACTTTGGGGGAGAAATGAATTATCTTGAGTCACCATGCATTCCTATTGTGACTATTTTCATTTTTGCCGGTGGCGAAGGCTGCTGCTGTGGGGCCTCTTTCTCCTGAGTGTTGGCACTGCCGAGTCCCAGGTCGTGGTCGAGCCGGCCCCGGGGGAATTGAACGGACTGAAGCCGCGGAAGCATTGGCACCGCTGGAAGGGGCCGAAATTTGCGGAGCAGGAGAGGTCATTGGGTTTGGTGCCGGGTCTGACGGGGGGAATCGACGTTGGCTTGGGGCTGGGGGTGGCCCGGGGCTGGTGGAACCGGGGAGAAGGCGGGGGCAATGGAACGGGAATGACCCTGGGCGTGGAGACGTATGTTCGGTCGCCACGCCGCACGGCCTTCGCGGAAATCTGGCACCTGCGCTACGGCTATTTTCTCGGGTGGACGGCCGGCTTTCGCGCCGAACGGATGAGCATGGGCGGCTACGGCCATTGGACCCTGCGCCCGGAAATCGGGCTCGCCCTCCACAAGTTCCGCCTCACCTACGGCTACAACTACCATTTTTACTATATCCGCGACTTTTTTCCCGTCCACACCGCCCGCTTCACCTATTACTGGACGATTCTTCCCAAGCGCAGGAAGTTGATCAACTACGACGATTGAAAGGGAAGAGGATTGGTGGGGAGAAATGACATTTGAACGGACCCCATTGCCCTTCTCCAAAGACGCATTTTCCCCCACTCCCGCCCATTTTCTCCATCTCCTTTTCTGCCCTGCCACCCCCATTTTTCCTTTCTCTTCCGACAGCAACCCCACTGAAATTTGACATTGGGAATTGGAAATTTGATCTTACTTCCATGACCCGTGTACTCTTTTTTCTCCTGCTCGTCGGAACTGCACTTGGCCTCACCGCCCAGACGGCCGATTTGCCCCTGAACCACAGCGTCTACCACTACGTCGACCGCATCGACATCCAGGGCCTGACCGGGCGGACCATCCACACGGACATCAAGCCCTACGGCCGCCGCGACCTCTCCGAGATTTTCCGCGACGTGGACACGCAGGGCATGAGCCCCCGCGACCTCGCCTGGTTCGAATTGGTCCGCAACCTCGCCGATGACGAGATCCAACAGACCCAGGAGCGGACCGGATTTCGCCAGCACCTCTATCCAAACCGCCGCGACCTCTTCACGGTCCAGACCGACGATTTTCGGTTGTACGTCAACCCGGTCTTGCACCTCTTCGCCGGGCAGGATGTTACCAGCGGCACGAATACACCCAGCAATAGCATCTATCGAAATACCCGGGGCCTGCGCATCCGGGGCGACCTGTTTCGGAAGGTGGGTTTCTACACGGAAGTGAGCGAGAACCAGGTCAAATACCCCCATTTCGTGGACCAGTATGCGGATGAGTTGGGCATTTTGTGGGGGGAAAACTTCGTCAAAGACTTCGATGCGAATACCCCGAATCCCGGCTACGATTATTTCAATGCCCGCGGCTATATCACGTACAGCCCGGTGAAGCAATTGCGGATCAAGCTGGGCAAGGACCGCGCCTTCTGGGGCAACGGCCGCCAGAGCATGCTGCTGTCGGACCACGCGACGGATTACTTCTTTCTGAACCTGAATACGCGGATTTGGAAGCTGCAATACGTGAATACCTTCGCGCTGATGACGGACTTCCTCGAGAACAAGCCGGACAGCTACGGGACTTACCCGCGCAAGTACGGGGTCTTTCACCAGCTCTTTTACCAGCCGACGAATTGGCTGAGTGTGGGCGCGTTTGAATCGGTGATTTACGCCCCGAACCTCCCCGGCGGTCGCCGGGGCTTCGAAGCCGAATACCTGAACCCGATCATCTTTTACCGGAGCGTCGAGCAGTCGCTGGGCTCCCCGGACAACTCTTCAATGGGCGTGACCTGGAAGGCGAATTTCATGCAACGCTTCCAGTTTTACGGCCAGCTCGCCCTGGATGACTTCAATTTCCGGGTCCGGGACCAGGGCTCCGGCTTCGCGGGCAATAAATACGGCTACCAATTGGGTCTGAAGTATATCAATGCGTTCTGGATCCCGCGGCTGGACCTCCAATTGGAGTACAACCGCATCCGGCCTTATACCTATTCGCACTTCAACCCGGCCGGGAACTACGCGCACTTCGGCCAGCCGTTGGCGCACCCGCTCGGTGGGAACCTCTACGAATTCAATTTCGTGGCGCGGTACCAGCCGTTCCCCCGGTGGAATGGTTTCCTGGCGCTGACGGCCCTGCAACGCGGGCTGGACATGAATGGGCAGAACATGGGCGGGGATATTTTCCAGCCCTATACGAGTGCCCCGAATGATTTCGGGAATGTGGTCGGGCAGGGGGATGCCTTTAACATGACGATGGTGCAGGGCCGCGTGTCCTACCAGATCTTGCGTCTCCACAGCTTCCTCGAACTGGAGGCGCGCTACCGTTCGCAGCCCGGATTCAATTCCGTGAGCGTCCTCGGGGGCTTCCGGTTCAACATTGCCCCGACCCCAATCCGCTTTTGATCCCGGCGGGTGATCTTTGTCATTCGGCCCCGAGAGATTTTTAAACCCGGGCTCACTTTGTTAATTTCCTGAAAAAGATACTCCATGCGTCCCGTTTTTACCGACCCCCAATTGCAGGCCACCTTCGATGAACTGGGCTATGCCCCGATCAAGGGCTTTCTGTCCAAGGCGGAGGTGGAGGAGCTGAAACAGGCTTATTTTGACACGCTGCCCGAGCGGGGTGGGTCCATGCTGTCGGAAGAAACCGACCTGGATACGGACGCGGCCATCACCTACGACTTTACTTTCATCGACCGCAACTGGGAGTACAAGCAACTGGTATTCGACCTGATCACGGAGAAATTCAGCCGCATCTACCCCCAATACCTCGACAATTACAAGCCGATCATCGCCAATTATATTCGGAAGGAAAAGGACGCGGGAGAAGTGCCCTTGCACCAGAATTGGGCCTTTGTGGATGAACGGAAATATACTTCGGTTTCGATTTGGGTGCCCCTGGTGGACAGCAACGAAGAAAATGGAACCCTGCAATTTGTGGACGGTTCGCACAAGCGCTACGGGGAATTCCGCGGGCCCTTGGTGCCGTGGGAGTTGGAGGGGATCAAGGAAAATATCATCGCCGACCATTTGACCCCGGCCATTGCCGAAGCGGGCGATTGTGTGGTCCTGGACGATTCGGTGGTCCACTATTCGGCCATCAACAAGACGGGCGGCTTGCGGCTCACGATCCAGTTGATCATGATTCCCGAAGAGGCGACGGCCATTCATTACCACCTGCCGCCGGAAGGCGACCGCAAGACGATCACGGTCTATGAGGTCGACCGGGACTTTTTCATGAAGTTCCATCCCTGGCTGAAGCCGGAGGCGAAGGTGATCGGCACGCGCTCCTTTGAAGCGAGCTCGCTGAGTGTCGAAGATTTCCAGGCGAAGCTCGGAGCGCCGCCCTTTGACCGGGCGCCCGCGAAGGCGGGCGGCTTTTTGCAGCGGCTCAAGCGCATGTTTGCCTGAGCCGCGATGACGGCCCATCGCCGGGACAGCTTATTGGCCCTGGTCCCCACCTTACTCGGATTCCTCCTCTTTTTTCTCCTCGACCACTTCCTTACGGCCAGCGTCTGGCAGCATTTATTTGTCCCGCCCGCCACCATGGTCTACTTCTGTGAGACCACACTCGTCGACCACTTCATCCGACAACCCGCCAATACCTATACGAATCTCGGCTACCTCTTTGTGGCGGCCCTCATCTTCTTCCGTTCCCGCCGCCTGTCCCCCGATTCTTTCCTCGCCCACCACAAAATCTACGCGTACCTCTACGCATTGCTCGCTTGCTATACCTTCGTCGGCAGCAGCTTTTTCCACGCCACCCTGTCCCTCTTCGCCGAGCAATTGGACCTGTCCGCGGTCTACGGGATCGTGGGCCTGCCGCTGGTGTTCACGGCCCATCACTACCTGCACCTGAGGGGCGTGCGGGTGAATAGATATGCATTGTTGGGAGTTTGGGGTATGTGGTTCGGGGCGGCTTCGGTTTGGACCTGGGAAATGAAAGTGCACTGGGTGATTCCGGTCTTGGTGGGTGGGACGGCAGTGTTGTTGGGGTTGGGACAAGGAAAAAATCCCCATCCGGCCCCGCTGAAATTGGTGGGCAGCCTGGGGCTCTGCATCCTGGGCGGATTGACCTTTTTCATCTTTGACATCGCCCGGGTGGGCTGCTATCCGGATGCCTGGCTGCATCCGCACGGCTGCTGGCACCTCTGCGCGGCGGGCGGGGCCTGGGTCTTTTTTCGCTATATGGCTTCGCTTTCTTCCCAAAAATAAAGGCCGGCTCCGGGAGGAGCCGACCTGAAGTTGGTTTTAAATATAGTGACTGGCCTACTGCTTGATGATTTTTTCGGTGGTGATGCGCTGGCCCTGTCCGTTGGTCACGGAGATGAAGTAGATGCCGGCGGCAGTGGTGTCCAGGTTGATCTGGGTGCGATCGCCCTGGAGGGCACCGCGTTGGATGAGCTGACTGTTCTGGCCGATGACTTCGTAGTTGAGGTCGTCGGTGGCCACTTCGGACAGGATGTGGACCAGGCCTTCGGTGACGGTGGGCTGGACCGAGATGGCGCCTTCCAGGGCCCGCTCGACGCCGACCGTGAGGTCGGTCACTTCAAAAATGGTGGTGGTACCCGACACTTCGTGGGACACGATGAGGAGATTGTTTCCGGTATGGCTGTTTTCAGCTTTCACAAAGACCATGCCTTCGGGGGCCACGTCGGTCATGTCGACGGTTCCGTTGAAGGAATTGAGATAGGTTTCGAAAACAGGTGCATTGGGGTCGGTGATATTGTAGACCATGACCCCGCCCTGGCGCTCCAGCCCAATGAAGGCGTAGAATCCACTCGGCATTTCTCCTACGACGACTGCTTCGGGTTCGGGTCCCTTGTCATCGGAACGGCTGTCGGCATCGGCCGCTTCCCCGTTGTTGCAGTTGAAGAAGGCGGGGTGGTTGGCCTCGATATAGCGCTCGAAATCGTCTTCGCTGTCCCAGACGAGGTTTCCGCTGGCATCCCAAATGGAGAAGGAGCGGGCCCCATAGGAATAGATCTCATCGTTGTCGCCGTCGTTGTCGGTATCGCCAATAACGTCATTGGTGAAAGTTTTCAGACGGCCGAGGTTGGCATTGTCTTGCAGCGTGGCCGCATTCGGGAAGGCGACAGAGTCGAGGTTGAGGTCATCGACGCGCACTTCGGAGCTGTACCCATCGTAGTCACGGCCATCGCCTTCGTTGGCGGTGACGAAGTAAGTATTTCCATTCACATGGTAAGTGGCAATGGCGTCGGGCTGGTAAACGCCTTTGACGGGCCAGGACTGAATATTGATGCCGGAATCCTGATTGGAGGCGTCAAAGGCATTGGCCATGAGGCTGTGGTCTTTAAAGCCCAGACCGGCGTAACCGGCAATGCTTTTGGCGGATACATCCACCAATACGAGGGCGTTGGCTTCCTGGCAGACCACTGCGGCGATGTCGGTGGCGGCATCGTAGGCGATGTACTCAGGTTCGAGGTCGGCCGCCCAGGTCGTATTCGGCTTTTGGAGGGCTCCGGTGATGGTGGTGGGGGCACCACTGAAGTCGAGGAGGGTCACGTCGTTCTGGCCGAGGTTCATAAAGCCGCCAGAGACGTCGATGATGGCCACGCCCCCGTCCGGGTCGACGTCGTAGGCATCGTTGGGCTCCCCTTCGCAGGCCACAAGGACGTGGTTGCCATCCGGGGTGAAGGTCAGCATGTCCGGGAGGGCTCCGACTGTTACCTGGGCCACATAGTTGCCCTGCACGTCAAAGAAGACGACATACCCATTGGCCTGCTTGTTGGTGTCTTCAATGGCCGCGGCGAGGTAGCCGGCGCCGTTGGTGGCCACAGAATTGACGCCGCCCCCGTAGGTGCTGATGTCGATGCCGCCGGTCCGCAGGGGGCTGGCCGGATTGCTGATGTCGACCATGTCAATGGAGTCGGTGGCAGCATTGGTGATGAAGAGCTTGGCCGTGGCGGAATCGTAGGCCACGATTTCCAGGGCATCCTCGCGGCCGTCGGTATAGCGGCCGAGTTCGGAGATGCTCAAGTTTTGGGCGCTCAGGGAGACGGCCCACAATGCGATCAAGGAAAGTAACAGTCGTTTCATAGGGATAAAAAGTTTGGGTGAAGGAAGCGAAACGACTTCAGTTCAGCATGGACGAAAGGGAAACTTATATTGAAGAATGGGCGGGGGAGGGGAGTGAATTCTGAACTTAATCTTGCTTTGATCTTACGGAGGAGGTTACAAACGCAAACCGGGCAGACTCCGAAGGGAATCTTCCCGGTCGATATGCGGTGCAGGCCACTTAGCCGAGGATGTCGGCGAGGTGCTGGTTGGAGTTGGTGGCCTGGAGGTCGTCGAAGGCTTGGGAAAGCCGCTCTACGAAGGATTGCTCCGCGACGCGGAGCCATTTGCGGGGATCGTAGAACTTCTTGTTCGGCTGGTCTGCCCCGTCCGGATTCCCCAATTGCGATTGGAGATAGGCTTCATTCTTTTGGTAATAGCCGCGAATGCCGTCCCAGAAGGCCCATTGGGTATCCGTGTCGATGTTCATCTTGATCACCCCGTAGTCGAGGCTTTCGCGGATCTGCTCGACAGGAGAGCCGGAGCCGCCGTGGAATACAAAGTTGACCGGGTTGGGACCCGTATTGTATTTCTCGACGATATAGTCCTGGGAATTCTTGAGGATGGTCGGGGTGAGCTTGACATTGCCCGGCTTGTAGACGCCGTGGACATTGCCGAAGGCCGCCGCGATCATGAAGTTGGGAGAAATGGCGGACAGCTCTTCATAAGCATAGGCCACTTCTTCGGGTTGGGTATAGAGCTTGGACACATCAATGTCCGTATTGTCGACGCCATCTTCCTCGCCGCCGGTGACGCCGAGTTCGATCTCCAGCAGCATGTCCATTTTGGCCATCCGCTCGAGGAAGCGCTTGCAGATTTCAATGTTTTCCTTGACCGGTTCCTCGCTCAGGTCCAGCATGTGGGACGTGAACAGGGGTTGGCCGTGGACCTTGTAGAACTCTTCTCCGGCATCCAGCATGCCTTCGACCCACGGGATGAGTTTTTTCGCGGCGTGGTCGGTATGGAGGTGGACCGTGGCGCCGTAATGGTTGGCCATGTGGTGCACGTGGCGGGCGCCGGAGACCGCTCCGGCGATGGAGGCTTTTTGGCCCTCGTTGCTGAGGCCCTTGCCTGCGTAGAAGGCCGCTCCGCCATTGGAGAACTGGATGATGATGGGGGAATTGACGGCCCGGGCCGTCTCCAGGGAGGCATTTACCGTGTTGGTTCCCACGACGTTGACCGCCGGGAAAGCGAAACGCTCCCGCTTCGCGATTTCAAATATTTCGAGTGCTTTGCTTCCGGTTATTACGCCAGCCATGCGAGTTTTGATTAGGTGAAAATTAAGGGCGTAAAGTAAGCAGTCGGAGGGGAAAAAGACAAATCAAGGCGGGGCGATGGAAGAGAAATGGAGGGGCAAAAATGAAACAAGGCCGCCCGGCGGCGGCCTTGTATTACCACTATATATAAAAAATCAATCAGCTCTTTTCCAGGGTATAGAACCCGTGAAGGACATTTTTGACCAAATCCTTTAAATCCCCGCTGCCCTTCAATGCTCCCATCATGCCATACATCGCTGCCGAGCGGCCGTGCGACACGCCCCCACCGGAATACGCCTCCTGCAACTTCTTGAACAGGCCGTGCGGCATCAGGACCTGCAATCCCTTGAAGGCGGTCACCTGGGCCTTCGTCGCCAGTTTGTGCACCGAGAACTTCCGGACTTTCTCCACCGCGACGGCGAGGTCCGCCAGGAAATCGTCCACGATGTCGTAGTGGACCTGGCTCACCGTGAGGTGGAGGCTGGGCGGCCCCTGCTGCCGGTCAAAGTGCCAGCCCAACAGGTTCAATTCGTCGCCCAGGGCGTAGATGTCCAGTTCCTCCGAGCCAAATGCGAGGATGCTCATGTCGGGATTGCCGAGGATGTGGATGCCCTCGGTCGCCTCGATCCCGGCCCGGAGCCGGTCGGTGGCGTCCATGGTCCGCTTCGCGAGGCGCATATAACCCTCCATCCCAATTGTGTTCATCGCGGCCCACGCCGCCGCAATCGCGCCACCGGGCCGGGTGCCCAGCATGGTCGACGACCCGTAGATGCCCCCGCTCCAATCGGTGTACACGTAAAATTGGTGCTTGCGCAGCTCGGCATTCTTGTACAGGATGACCGATGCGCCCTTGGCGGCGTAGCCGTATTTGTGCACGTCGGCGGAAATGGAGGTGACGCCGGGCAGATTGAAATCGAATTCGGGAATTGCATAGCCGAGCCGGCGGGCAAAGGGCAGCATAAAGCCGCCAATGCAGGAGTCGACGTGGAGCAAAATATCGTGTTGGAGGGCCAGGGCGCTCAAATCCCGGATTGGGTCGACGACGCCGTGGGGATAGGAGGGGGCCGAGCCGACCAGCAGGACCGTGTTGCGGTTGATATTGTCGCGGATGAAGTCGATGTCGACGCGGAAGTCGTCCCGGACGGGGGCCAGGATGGGCTTGACGCCGAAGTAGTGGCAGGCTTTCATGAAGGCGGGGTGCGCGGATGCCGGCAAGATGACTTCGGGCTCGGCAACGTGGGGCTTGTTGGCCCGGGCCCATTCGCGGGCGGTCTTGACCGCGAGGAGGATGCTCTCGGTCCCGCCGGAAGTCATGGTGCCCTGGACCTCTTTGTTGCCGTTGAAGAGGCTGGCCGTCATGCGGACGACTTCGGATTCGAAGCGGGCGAGGCTGGGGAAGGCCGTGGGATTCAGGGCATTTTCACTGAAAAACAGGTTGTAGGCTTCCTTGACCGTTTGGGCGTATTCGTCGCCGGGATGGTAGACGAGGCAGAATGCCCGACCGGATTGCCACTGGGTATCTTGGGCGCGGGAGGCTTGTAATTTCTCAAGCAAAGAGTGCCGGTCCATACCGGCCGCAGGAATTTGGAGCGTTTCCTTCTTCATATTATTGGATCGTAGCGAGTGTAGGTTCAGAATAAAGTTGCGGGGTGCGCTGGAAATGGGTTTTGAGGAACTCCATGGTATTGTCATGGAGAATCTTGCGGAGCATTTCCTCGGGCTCGTACCCAAACCAGTACTCCTTTTCGTAGCCGGTGGCCTTGAGGAACTCGACCATGTCGTCCCGGAAATTCGGGATGTGGGTGGTGTCGGGATACAGGTCAATGTGGGTAATGAGTCCATCGTAGTCGCTGCCGAGTGCCAGCAGGTTCCAACCCGATTTGTCTCCCACCGCCTTCACAATCCCAAAAATGTTCCGCGCAATGATTTCGAGGAAAGCCCGTTTCTTCTCGGCGGGACTGCTGAGCTTTTTGATGTTCTCCAGGGTCGTATGGCTGCCCAGCAGCCCTTTGTCCAGCATCAACCCAATGATCCCGCCCGAGCGGTGGATGTGCTGGATCTCCTCCGCAGAGATGTTGATGGACCAGTTGTGGACGTCGACGTTCTTGTTTTTCCCTGGTTTGTCCGCCTTTTTGATCGACTCCTTCATCGTGGCAAAGTCGTTGATGCCGGTATGGGAGCAGATGATCGGAATGCGGTCGGAAGGATTGAGCCGGTTGTAGGACTCGATGAATTGGTAGTACTCGCGGCGGGACCGGACGCTCATGTGCTTGATGTCAATGAGGATCCGGGGGCCATTGTCCGTGGCGAGCATCTCGTGGAGGGCGTGCCAGCCGGCCGGGAGAATGCCTTTGTTGAGGCCGCGCTTCTGGTTGAAGGCCGAGTAGGCCGGCGGCTTGAAGCTGCGGGTATGGCCGCAGAGTTCGTTGAAGAAGTGGTGGGCGAGGTTGACGAAAAACGGAGGGTATTTCCACGACTTGGTGATGCCGATGTTCTGGCTGAGGTCCCGCTTCATGTCCGCCAGGGCCGGCCGCCGTCCCTGGTTCAATCCCGAATGGAAGGCGTGCGCGCCTTCGATGGTCACAACCACCGCCATTGCGTTGGGATCTTGGGTGACGAGGGCCTGGAGCTCATCGTAGTTGGCGACGAGTTGGTACTGGTACTGTCCGTTGGGACTTTTGCCCTGTCCCTTGTTCAAAAAGGCATACTGCGCCAGCAATTCCTGGAAGTAATCCCCATTTCGCCGCAGCTGTTTGAGCTGGTGTTCGTCGATGCCGGTAATCGTGTGCAGGACTTCGTCGGCCTTTTTCTTCCCGAACACCACCGAAGCCATCTTCCGGAAATTCAGGAATCCCTTTTCCACCGGATAGAGCGAATCAAATATTACGCGGACGCCCCCGCGGGCCATGTTGTACAGATTCGCCTGGGACTCCTTGAGGATGTCGCGGGTCTGCATACGGGCCCATCGGCTGGCCGATGAGTCATAGGTGGGATTGTAGGTCTTCTCCCACAGATTGCGTTGGCCGTGGGTGACCGGGGTATTGTAGGCGCGGAGCGTGGGGTGGCAGTGGATGTCAGTGAAAAAATAGGACTCGGACATGGATCGAATTCTCTTTGTAGTAGGTTTAAGGCAATAGTGATCTCAGGGCCCAATGGCCCGAAGAGCTGCGGTCAAAGTGGTCTATAGGTATTTTAGAAAAGAGCTTGTTTGGCTGTGAAATAGTAGCAAACGATACAAAGTTAAGCCAAGTATTCCGAAAATGGAAATATATTTATCTCGTTATTTCCGAGGAATTGAAAATTTTGTCGGGTAGGCGAAAGATGGAGAAAAGAAGCCTTGGATTTTGAACAAAAAGTTGCGGGGGAACGCTGGTTTGACCAACGCTCCCCCGCAATCGTGATGGATGAGTCCTATTGTTTGACGAGTCGGGAACTGATCTTTCCCTGTTCCGTTTGGAGGACGACCATGTAGGTGCCTGAGGGGATCAGCGATACTTCCAGGTCCAGGGTCGACCGGCCGGCATAAATGTCGACGGAGCGTTCCATGATGACCCGGCCATTCAGGTCGATGAGTTGGAGTTGGCCGGGACCGGACTGGTCCTGGAGGAACTCAAAGTGGGCCTTGTTCACCGCCGGGTTGGGATACAAGCGGTCGAAGGTCAGGCCCGGTGGACTGTAATTCAGGGTAATGGTATTGGTTCGGTACACCGATCCGGAAAGGTCCTTGGCCGCGATGCGGAAGGAATTGCCGCCCTTGCGGAGGTGTCGGAAGACGTGGTCGTACTGGTTGATGGTGGCGGATGTCCCCGCCCCGGGCAGGTTGGCGACCGGTTCGAACCGGATGCCATCGGTGCTGTGTTCCACGATGAACTCATCGTGGTTGAACTCGCTGAGCGTCGACCAGTAGAGGTGCGCCGCTTCGCCTTCCTGCTCCACGCGGAAGTCGAGGTACTCCACGGGCAGGCCCGTGAGGTCCACGCAGGTCGTCCCGAAGACGGGCGCGCAGGCGGGCGGGACATTGAAGTCATCCGCGCCCTCCAGGCCGTAGACGCAGATCTGGTTCGGCTGGCCGTTGGTGGTGAAGGTGACCGTGCCGCAGACGGTTCCGGTGGGAATGGGGCCGGCGGTGGTTTCGAAGGACCACCACTGGGCGGCATTGGTATAGGTGATGAGGGTATTGGCGCTGCTGAGGTTCCCGGTGAACAGCCCCCCGGTCTGGGAGCTGGTCAGGGTGGGGGTGAAGCCCGTAATGGTGGCCGAGTTGTCAATCCCAATGGCCCAGTTCCCCGTATTGTCGTTCATTTCAGAGCCAATACAGGCCCCAAAAAAGTCCAACCCATTACATCCCCCCGGCGCACAGACGGTAACGGTCCATTGAAAAACACCACCACCAAGATTGGCGGAGCTGTTCAGAGTCAGGGAGGATAAATTACAAGCACGGTTGGTACTGTAAGGAAGGCTAAAGAGCAACAAGGCTGTCCAAAGCCAGATTTTTTGTCCAAGAAGCATAACAGTTCAACAAAAAGGGTAAAAAGTGGGTCACACAAGTGAAAAACAGCAACTTAGTGTATCAATTTAGGAATACTTGCCGACACTTCAAATAGGTTTTACGCCATTTGTTTAACATTGGAGACTAGAAGAGTTGACAGTTTCGGAGGGGAAAAGGGGCAATAAAGAATGGACAGATGGGGCAATAAAATGGCCACAGATGAGACAGGAAGTTTTTTTCTCTCCGCATAAATGCTATCTTGAAGCAACAGCGCAATAAAAATCATTTTTTCAGTTTGGATTGAGACCTTTTCCCAGAGGCGGTTTGGGAAGCGGCACTCGTCTGGACCATTTCTAACATTCGATTTTTAACCATGCGCAATTTTCTAATCACCTTACTTGCATTCGCCTGGTTGGGATTCTCCCACCAAATGACCTACGCAACCGACCCCGCCGGAGCCGACATCACATGGGACTGTGCGTCCTCCAATGGCTGCCAGTGGGAAATGACCTTCACCTATTACAAGCGATGTGATGGCTCGACCATCAACCCTCTCACCGCGGGCACCTTCAATTGGGGGGCCACCAACCAAAACTGTAACCAGCCGGGCGCCCTCGGGCCCTGGAGTGCGCCGCAGATCAACGAAATCACGCCCATTTGTCCGGGTGCGTCGACCTGCCAAAACCCCGCCGGATTCATTTTCGGATTCGAGCAATTTGTGTACAAACGCACCTATGATGTATGTGGTGGAGATCCCGCTCCGTGTACCACGGGAGATTACACCTTTACCTACTACCTGTGTTGCCGGAACCCCGCCATCACCACCATGCCTTCCCCGCAGAACCAGCAGTTGCGGATCACGTCGTCTTTCACCCCCGGCGTCACCCCCTGCAACAATTCTCCCAAGTTCAATTCCCCGCCCAAAATCCTGATCTGTGCTGGCTTCCCCAATACGATCAACATGGGCGCCAATGACGTGGACGGCGACGACCTGAGCTATTCCCTCGTGACCTGCCGCCAGCAGAACAACTGGCCCGCGACCTACCTGCCCGGTTACAGTGGCAGCCTGCCCTTTGGTCCCGACTGGAATGTGACCTTCGACCCGACTTCCGGCGTATTGGACCTGGCTCCGACCCCGGGTGGCCAAGGGGTATATGTGGTGTGTTTGGAGGTAGAAGAGCAGAGAAATGGAGTCGTGATCGGAAAAGTTGTCCGCGATGTGGAAGTCTATTCGATCATTTGCAACAACAACGACCCGACCCTCTCCGGCGTCGACAATACCACCAGCTACGATTTCCAGGCCTGCGTCGGCTTCAATTCCTGCTTTGATGTCCACAGCTCCGATCCCGATGCCGGCGACAACCTCACGATCAATGTCCTGAGCGCGCCTCCCGGCCTGACCGTAACTTCCGGCCCCGGCGCGACGCCCATCGCGCAGGTCTGCTGGACGCCGACCGCCAGTGACCTTGGCTCCAATACCCTGGTCCTCGAAGTAGTCGATGACAAGTGCCCGCTCAACGGCTCCAATGTCTATACCTATAATATTGACGTCGACAATTGCTCGCCCTGTGACCAGGTCAATACCACGACTTCTTTCAACCTCGTCGAAAACCTGTTGAACGTCACGGTCACCAATACCTCGACTTCCAATTTCCCCATCACCTTCACCAAGTTTGACTTTGGCGATGGCACCGTTCTCGTCTACCCCGGCAACTACACGACTCCGGTCAACCATACCTACGCCGTCGCCGGGACCTATACGGTCTGCGTGACCTCGGAAGTCTATGTCGGCAATGAGTGCTGCCATACCACGACCTGCCAGACGATCACCGTCAGCGAGGATCCCTGCGACGACCACGATGCCAACTTCATCGTCGGCATCGGTAGCCCCGCGACCTGTACGTACAGCTTCATTGACGTGTCCTTCCCGACGTCGAATATTACCTACTGGGACTTCGGCGATGGCTCGCCGCTGGGCACGGGCGGATTTGCGACGCATACCTATGCGGGCACCGGGTTCTACACGGTGACGATGTACAGCCTGTACTATCCGAATGGATTCGGTGGGGTTTGCTGCATTGATTCCGAGCAGAAACTGATCAAAGCCTTCTGTCTGTCCGGCGAGGAGCCCTTCGAGCCGCGGACCGAGAAGACCTCCGGCGAGGCGCCGGTGACGGACAGCCGGGTGGGCCACGATGCCAACCAGGGCCAGTGGCTGATCTTGCCCGGCAGCCGCTGGGCCGATCAGGAGGTGAATGTCACCGTGCTGGACATGGCGGGCCGGGTGCTGGAAACCCGGATGATTGGTTCCACCGAGCCCTTCTCGGTGGATAACAATGGATTCGCAAAGGGCGTGTATATGATCCGCCTGGACAACGGGAATGACCGCGAAACTTTGCGCGTCATCAAGTACTGATAGAATTGTAAACCTGCTTTCGAACAACGTCGCTTCCTTCGGGGAGCGGCGTTGTTGTGTTTACCACCAGAGGTGAACGAGGTATTTCTCGGCGAAGAACTCTTCTTCGAACAGGTCGGAGATGGGATAGACTTTCCACTTGAGCCCTTTTCCCGCAATCGTCTTCAGTTCCGCCTCAATGTCCCCGCCCCGCAGGTAAAGGATTCCATTTTTCAGGTCGTGCTGGCTTTTCCGTTTGATTTTCCCTTTCACCCACGGAATGAACTTTTCGAGGCTGGCTACGGCTCTGGACACTATAAAATCGTACTGTCCTCCTAATTGTTCTACTCGTTGTACACTGCACTGGACATTCTCGAGTGTACAGGCCTGTACAACTTCCTGGACAACCTGTATTTTCTTCTTGCGGGAATCGACGAGGTGGAATTGGGTTTCGGGAAAAAGGATGGCGAGGGGGATTCCGGGGAAGCCTCCCCCCGTTCCGGCGTCCAAAACGCTTGTTTGAGGCTGGAAACCGATGATTTTACTGATCACCAGGCTGTGCAGGAAGTGCCGCTCGGCGAGGTTCTCGATGTCCTTTCGGGAAATAACATTGATTTTTTCATTCCACTCCAAATATGCCTCCCAGGCCGCTTGAAATCGGTTTAGTTGGTCTTTGGTGAGCTGGTCGGGGAAATATTTTTCGAAAAAAAATGCGAGTCGATCAAAGTTTGGCATTGATGTTGGAACTATCGGGGTGTAAAGCAAAAAACGATAAACACGACACAAAATAAAAAACATACGGAGGCAAAAATGAAAAAGCTCACTTTCTTACTCGCTCTCATGATGATCACCACCTTCGCAATGGCCCAGCGCGGTCAGAATGGCTACCACGGCCAGCGTGGTCAGAATGGCTTCCACGGACAGCAAGGTCAGCGTCACACGCAAGTTTACCGCGGTCAGAACTACGGATCACAGTACCGTGGCGAAGTTCGCTACAACCGCGGCCAGCGCGGAGTCAACCAAGGCTGGAACCAGCGTCAGGTCCGCGTCCACAACAATGGCTGGAACAACGGTTGGAACCAAACCTGGACCAACGGTCAGCGCCGGACCCGCTGGGAGTACTCGAACTGCGGCAACTTCCGCTACCGGATCATTGAGCGCTACGACTGCCGCCCCGGACGCTGGGTATACCGCAACGGATGCCGCCGGTGGATCGAGCCGACCTCTACCTGGGTATGCGTTTCCCGTCGCCGCTTCAACAATGGATGCGGTTGGTAATCCCCCCACCACGACTTACCTGATTGAATCATGAAATCGATCCACATACTGCTTGTAATTATAGGAATGAGTTTCCTGGCCCATGAAACCATGGGCCAGGGTTCTCGCCAAATGAACAGCAACTCTCGCTCCCGTTCGGTTACGCGTTCTGCCCCTGCCCGCACGGCCCCGACGCGCTCTCAGGCCCGGCCCAGTCAGCCGACTCGTTCCCAGGCCCGTCCCAGTTCGTCCCCCTCACGTTCTTCTTCCCGGTCATTCTCCCGACCCCAATCCACCTCCCGTTCTACGGCCCGCCCCTCAACGAGCCGCTCTTCCAGCCGCCCCGCGAGTGTATCCCGGCCTTCGAACTCCCGTTCCACGGCCCGTCCCTCGTCCAGCCGTCCTACCAGCCGGCCCTCGAGTGTCTCCCGGCCTTCGAACTCCCGTTCCACGGCCCGTCCCTCGTCGCGTCCTTC
>CAWUKT010000025.1:0-81896 GCA_963923035.1 uncultured bacterium | reverse complement strand
GCCCCCGGCCACCACCGCCCGCTCCGGCTCCGCCGGAGCCCAGGTCGAAGACCAGCCCATTGAGCGTGCCGTAAGTCACGCCGATATTGCCGCCATTGCCCCCGGTTCCGGGCACAAAAGGTGTATTGATACAGTTCGTGGTACTCGCTGAATTGATGGTGGGCATGGTTCCATTTCCCCCCGCATTGGCATTCGTCCCCACGCCTCCGTAGGTGCCTCCGGCCCCGCCACCACCGCCGCCGGATCCACCGACCCGACCGCCTTCATCCCCAAAGGTGAGGCATTGATTTTTCCGTCCACTTCCATCCGTTCCTGCATTTCCGCCTTGTCCTCCGCCCCCCGGATTTGAATTCGTTCCCCCATCTCCTCCAAACGTAAAGACCGATCCGCACTGGTCCGTAGGGGTGGGACAGGAGGTGATGAACTGGACATTGTTGGCGCCGCCTTCCTGTCCGCCGCCGCCGCCGGGGAGTCCCGCGCTATCTGCCCGGATGGTACCCGCAATCGTAATATTTCCCTGGGCGATCACTTCCAATTCGCCGCAACCGCCGGAAGGAAAGGGGCGGACAAAAATGGTGACACCAGCCGGAACGGTGAAGTCACCGGTGATATTGTAGGTGCCAGAAAGGGTATCTCCATTGTTGGGCGTGAAATTGCCGGTGATATTGGTGGTCGGGCACTGGGAAAATGCAGGATGGACCCCAATAAGGGCCAGCAGGCTCAACAATAAGATGGGAAGGGTACGCATAGAATCAGATTTCCTGCCTGAAGTTTGGAATTTTTTCGTCCGCTTCCAATTCAACCGAGAATGGTGGCCACAAATTTTCGGCGGGGGGCATGGTTGCGGAACTCACAGAGGTAGATTCCTTGCCAGGTCCCCAGTCGGAGGTCCCCCTTGACGATGGGAATGGAGACGGAACTGCCCAACAGAGACGATTTGAGGTGGGCGGGCATGTCGTCGGGACCTTCGTAGGTATGGGTATAGTGGGGGGCATTTTCCGGGATGAGCCGGTCAAACGAAGAAGCAAAGTCGACCCGCACGCTGGGATCGGCATTTTCGTTGAGGGTGAGGGCCGCCGAGGTATGGAGGATGAAGAGGTGGAACAGGCCGGAAGAGGGCAGGGGAGGGAGCTGCTGGCGGACGAGGTGGGTGATGAGGTGGAATCCGCGGGCGTGGGCCGGCAGTTGGAATTCGATGGACATGGCGAATTTTTCGGAAAAGATAGCGAATAAAAAAGGACCCGCAGAAGGAGATCCTGCGGGTACCTTAGTAACTACCGAAATAAAATCAACCGTACTACCAAACTATGTATCGTATCAGGCGGGCACTGCGTCGCGCACCATGCGTTCGAGGTGGTTGAGGGGCGTATAGCCCATGTGCCGCCATTTCATTTCTCCTTTGTCGAACAGCATCATGGTCGGGAAGGCCTGGATTTGCCATTCATCCATGAACTGTCGGTTGCGGGGGCCATTGATCTTAATGATGCGCAGGCCTTCACCCATTTTATTTTTCAACTCCTTCAGCACTGGCTTCAGCGCAATGCACGGACCACAGGTCTCGGAGTAGATGTCAACCAGGATCGGAACTTCAGATTCCTGGATCAGCTGCTTGAAGGATTTCTTTTCGTTGCTCATTGTTTTTCCTCTTTATATAAACGTTCCTTCATATATTCATAATTATAAACGGACGCTGGGATTTTTTGTTTCACTTTCTCCAAATGAAAGCCATTCCTGGTAATCATTTTGTCTGAAAAGTTACAATTTCAAAAGAAAAGCAGGATGGGCGTCCCCCTATAAGCCAGGTGTTTGATTTGGGAGCGATGGTGTGAAAGTGACGTTTTGGGGACAGTCATTTTGTTTAAGGGATTTTGTTGAACCGTGGAATTATGAAGGATATGGGGTTAAACAATGGACGAAAACGAATCTTGTTAATTCCTGATTGTTGGTGATTGGTGAAACATTTTGGCTATTTATGGGGCTTTAAATCGATTAATTAACCCCATAATGCTCCTGTATGGTTGGGGTGGAAGTTGGGGGCTGTAAGAATCTATTTCTCATTGTCGGAAAAAATGTTTCATGTATTTGCTGAAATAGTTAAACAAAATATCTATATTGGACATATGCGAAATGTCCTTATCCATTTACCCCCTCAATATTCTCCGCAGTCGCTGCGGGAGATATTGGTAAATGATTTGGATCAAAACGAGGAAAAGGCCCCGGCAGGAAACGATCTTCCCGAGCCTACTTCCCCGCGCCAGCTACTTTCCCGCCACGGGCGGGGCCATTTGGACCGATCCGGTGCCTCTTCTGCCGCTCCCCAATGGCAGGCCCACGCTGAAAATCCCTTCGTTCAGCCCAACGTAAACCTCGTCCGCGATCCCCATTCCAAGATCAAAACCCTCCACGCCTCCGACGATTCCTTCCAACCGATTGAAATCGCCGTTTAATCATTTCGTATCTTTCCTCCATGTCAAATACGGGCCTCATCATCGAAGAGCGCAGCCGGGACATAGGTGATTTCCTGGTCGGCCGCTTGCTCCCCTTCCGCAAAAAGCGGATGGTTGGACCTTTCATTTTCATTGACCACATGGGACCTTCCGAGATCGGTCCCGGTCGCTACATGGACATTGGGCAGCACCCCCACATTGGATTGTCGACCCTGACCTACCTGTTCGAAGGCGAAATGGTCCACCGCGACAGCGTGGGGAGTGTCCAGCGGATTTCTCCCGGTTCGGTGAATTGGATGACGGCCGGCAATGGCGTGGTCCATACCGAGCGCACGCCGGAAGACCACCGCGACGGCCAGGTCCGGCCTGTCCACGGCTTCCAGATTTGGGTGGCCCTGCCCCAACACAAAGAGGAAATGGCGCCGGAGTTCCACCACATGCCCCAGACAGAGTTGCCCGCCTGGGAAGACCAGGGCGCCCGGTTTACCCTCGTGGCCGGAGAAGCCTTTGGCCGCCAATCGCCGGTTCCCGTGCATTCGCCTTTGTTCATGGTCGAAATCCATTCCTCGTCGGCCTTTCCCTTCCACAACCAAAACGAACTGAAAGGAGAAATCGGCATCTGTGTGGTCAAAGGCCATATTGAAGCCTGCGGGGAGCGGATTGAGGCGGGGCGGATGCTGGTGAGCAAGGAAGAGGACCAATGCGGCGTGGTGATCGGTGAGGACAGCCATATCCTGATTTTCGGGGGCCAACCCTTCGAAGAGAAGCGCTATATCTGGTGGAATTTCGTGGCGACGAGCCAGGAACTGATTGAAGCCGCCAAGGAACGCTGGCGTGATGGTCAATTCGACTGGGTCCCCGGCGAGACGGGGTATATTCCATTGCCGTCGCACTGACATGAACTGGCTTGGGTACGGACGGTGGGAAAAACGGGCAAAGTATGCTGGCTCCAAATACCATATTTTGGGAATTTTTGCCTCGCTGAAAAATAATTATTTACGATTTTGGACCAAATGACTCCAACTTTGGAGTAAATTGGTAGAAGTTTCCATGCCCAAGGTGGAAACTTCCATGTTCGAGGTAGAAGTTTCCGTGTTCAACATAGAAACTTCCGTATCAGACACGGAAGTTTCTACAAAAACTATCCAACTTTCTACGAATTACAACCAAGTTTCTACCAATTCTGTCCAAGGTTCTACCAATCCTAACCAATCTTTCACCAATTCGCTCCAATTGGGAAACAATTTATTGCCTTTGGCCGACTCTCAACCAGAAGGTAGAATTGATCGGGAGGACTTCGGAAGCGTCCTTTTCCCCTTGACCACCCAATACAGCGTCAGGGAAACCTCACCGAGGGCGGCGGCTACTCCCACAAACAAGGCCGTATAGATTTCGTAACCGGGGACCTGGAAATTCCCGAATGTTTCCAGCAAATAGCCCGCGGCCGATCCCAACAGAAAGCCCCCGAACAGATTCGGGACCGTCGTCGACCTGAAGATCAGCACGCCCAGCAGGAGGCAATGCAGTCCGAAGAATCCGCCCGCGATCAGGTAGCCTATCCGGTGGGCTTCCGTGAAGAACAGGCTCAGGGATTGAAGTTGGGCCGGGTCGAACGCAGCCAGGTAGTCGGCTCCTCCTAGTACCTCGTAGGCGAGGTAATGGTTCAGGAGGTTCAGGCTGCCGATGGCCGGATGGGCAATGAGCCGCAGGGCGGAAGCAACCAGGGCCAGGTGTTTGCCGAAGGGCCTGAACAATTGGTAGAGCAGGACCGAAATCACCGCATCGAGGATGAAAGCCGCAAGGTCCAGGGAAAGGCCGAGGCGCCACAAGCCCTCGTTTTGGGCAATATTGGCCGCCGTAGCAGCGGCATCGCCGGGGACGATGAGGGTGCCGCGGACATAGCCCTGGCTGATCCCCGCGAACAGGATGACCAGAAGGTACAGGACGCCCGTCAGTCGATAGGTATTCTTTTTCATGATCGAGATATTGAGTTGATACAGGGCAAAAGTATCTCGCTGGAGCGCCGCGTTCGTTCGGATAATTCAGGGGAGGTTCGGATATGTATTTCGGAACTTTTTTTGGGGAGGGGGAGCAGGACAATTGATGCAAAAGGGAAAGGAGTCGGGGAAAAGGGAGAATAGATTTTGGGGAACACGAGAAATATTCCCGGCGCAGTCCCTATTTTTACGGCCATGAAGTGGACCATCATTCGGAATCCCCGAGCGGCCTCGGGAAAAGGAGAGCGGGCCTGGCCCGACGTCGCCCAGCAATTGGCGGCGGCCGGGATCGAATTCGAGGACCAGGTCACCCAGCACGAAGGCCACGCCATCGAATTGGCCCGCCAGGCGGTCCTGGGAGGCGCCCGCCAGATCCTGGCGGTCGGCGGAGATGGCACCGCCCACGAAGTCGCCAATGGCATCCTGGAGCAGGACGCCGTCAAGTCCCTCGACGTGACAATGGCGCAGATTCCGATTGGCACCGGCAACGACTGGGGCCGGACGATGGGCATTCCATCCAAAATTCCGGCCGCCATTGCGGCCCTGACAAATGGCGAGGAACGCATCCAGGACGTGGGACGGGTCGATTTTGACCAGAGCGGAGTGCACCGCTACTTCATCAATGTCGGGGGAATGGGCTACGACGGCCTGGTCACCGAGGTCGCCAACGAGCGGAAGGCCCGCGGCAAAGGCGGAATCATGGGCTATGTGGGGGCCTTGCTGGGGAGTTTGGTGCGCTACGAATCGGTGGACATGTCGCTCCAGACGGAGGAAGGGGAGATCATCCAGGATAAGATCTTCAGCCTGTCGGTGGGAATCGGCAATTACAATGGCGGCGGGATGAAGCAGTGCCCCAAGGCGCTGACTGACGATGGCCTGCTCGACATCACCGTGATCGGTGACATCTCCAAGTGGACCGTTCTCCGGAACGTCCCCAACCTGTTTTCAGGAAAATTTGTGCGCAATCCGGCGGTTTCTCTGCTGAGAAGCCGTTTGTTGCATGTCACCGCCGATGCGGAGAACCCCATCGAACTCGATGGCGAATCCATTGGAAAGGGAAGCTGTGTCTTTTCCTGCGAGCCCAAGCGGCTTCGCGTCCGCGTTCAGGCGTCTAAATAAGCCCGTCGGCCTGGTACAATTCGACGCCCTTCTCAATCATGCCTTTGATTTCCGATTGCATTTCCGGACTCATTTTTTTGATGTGGAAGCAGCTTTTTCCCTTCAAACACTTCTTCAATTCGGGGGAGAGTTCGGGGAAATGATCGACGTGGGTATAAATGGGGAAGAAATACCAGCGCACATCCTTGGCCTTAGGCATGATACTGGCAAAGTAATGGCCATCGACCTTTTGTTTGCCCTGCATCACCTCCTTCGTTCCGGCCACTTCAAAATTGGTATCGGAATCGGTCCGGACCTTGAGGACCGGTCCCACACCCCGGTGCAGGTCTTTGAGGGTATCCTGAATGGTAGAGAGTTCGGTAATCATGGGAAAAATGTACGGAAATCCCCTCAAGCAAGCAAAGTATCGAGGTGGTCCAGCAGGGTCTTTAGTTCGGGGCCCGGTTGGAGTTGCTCAATGAAATGGGCGTTTTCCTTGCGGTACTTTTTCCACATGCCCTTGTTCCCAAATTGCTTGGAGTAGGTCACATTGGCGATGCGGTCACAGAGTTTGATTGAGTCGGCTTTAATTTGATTTTTTGAGTTAAATAGTGCTTCTTAAAAACTAGTTTAAGTTAGATGGATAGTGATGGTTTTGTTATGAAAATTTCGAAGACTAAGATTGATAAGGCAGGTAGAGCTTTATCCAAGGACTCCGAGACAGATGTCGAAAGATACATATCATATGTGGAGGCATTTGACAATTACCGGAAACAGCACCTTCAACCTCTTTCAAAGACAACAATTGAACTTCAAAAGTGGTTGAGCTCGTTCGATAAAGATTATCTAATAGCTCAAAGACTTAAAAGAAAGCCTCAGATACTAAGAAAATTGAAGAGGTTTAGTGTGAGATTATCACAGCTCCAGGATATTGGAGGGGCGAGGATAGTAGTTGACCAGAATAGTGACGTAAATGAGATACTTGCCCATCTAAGAAGTCAATTTAAAAGTAACAAGGAGATCAAAATTATACGAGAAACTGATTATCGAGATCGTGGAAGGGACGATTCTGGTTATAGAGCATTTCATCTGATATTGGAAAGGGAGGGGTGTAAAGTCGAACTGCAAATTAGAAGTAAAATTCAACATTATTGGGCTGAAACCATTGAACGTACATCTGTGGTCTACGGTCACTATATAAAGGAGCTTGAAGGGGATCCTGTTGTGATAGAGTACTTTAAAACATTATCCGACTTATTTTATGAGATTGAGTCGGGAAGAAAACCTGATGGAGGCTTAAGAACAAAATTAGAGTCTCTGCGCTTGGAATCAGAAAAAATTATTGAAAGCGTTGACACTAAAAACCTAGTCTCTAGCTTCGTAAATGAGGGAATTATTAAAGACTTGATACGGAAAGAGAAGAGTTCAAGAACGAATGGAATCCAGAATTGGATAATAGTTTTTTCTTGGGAGTCGGGTCAGTTTGTAACCTGGGAGCTAGTGACCAATGATCCAGAAGGGGCTATCAGTAGATATGTAGAGTTTGAAGAAATATTCAAATCTGAAAATGGGTACGAAGTTGTTTTGGTAGGCTCTTCCCAAGTAAAAACTCTTCGACAGACCCATAGTCATTATTTTGGTCTAGGTCGGATGGATGGTCCTATTCTGGAGGATTTAAATTCGTCAATCGTTGGTTTTTCAAATAAAATGGATTTAGATGTAGGAGCGAGGGATATTTTGCGGACTCTAGATCGAAAGCGTTATTGGGGAAGTAAGTCTGTTTCTATTGAGACTCTAAAAAACCATTTTTGTAAAGATATTTTTACATTCGATTCGTCTTTTAAGGAACTAATTAAAAGAGAGTTTATTTTAGAACGAGGTCGGGTATCGCTGAATCTGAAGAAAAAGAAGTTGATTGAGAAGTATCTCTAAATGTTTCCCGCTCACTCATCCTGACAGGTGCAGGCCTGCTCGCAGGCAATCAGGGTTTCGAAGGGAACGGTTCCTTCGCAGCCCCCCCAGACGAACTCTTCGCACTGGCCGGTTTCGGGGTTGAAGAAGAAGCGGGTGAACAGGGCATGGCAGTTGCCGGGATCGGGGGAAGCGTTGCAAGCTCTTTCCTGGAAGCAATCATTGTTCTTGCATCCGGAGAAGGTCAGCAAAGTGAGGGCAGAGAGAAGGAGGGCAAATGAAATCAGTCGCATGTCATTTAAGGTTGAGGTACTCTGCGACCCGCACCACGTCGATGTATCCCTGGCTGAGGCATTGCTCCATCGGGCCGCAGTGGTGGCGAATCACTTCGCCCTTTACTTCCACCACTTTGCCCTTGAATTCCTGGATGAGAACCATCGCCTGTTGGTGATCCTCGTTGAAAATTTCCGTGGCGAGGAGCACGCCTTCGACCATGGGTTGGGCCCCCTTGGTCGTGGTCAATTTGCCTTTCAGCACCTTGATCCCCAGCGATTCGTCCCAGCCTTCCGCATCCATCATTTCCATTGGTGGTTCATCTTCCGTCAGTGGCACCACATTTCCCTCCGTCGAAGGGCGCTTGCAACTGCTCACTCCCAAGAAGATGACCACGGCCATCCATCCGAGGCAGCGGGTCGTTTGTGTCTTGATGAGGTGGGAGGAAAAAGGGTTGCGTGCCATGTTTATTTTTTCTTTTTGTAAAACTCTTCGTCGACCAACAAGGCTTCCTGGAGGATTTCTTCGAGGGGAGCGACGTCAATGTCCTCCACTGAGCGGTAGGAGATCGACGCAATTTGTTTCCGGCCCTTCATTTCCAAAATTCCTTGCTGGTTGGACAATTTATTGCCGCGGGTGAAGCCGAGATAAAGCCCGCCTTTCTTGTCGGGGTTGAGGTAGCAGAGATAGGAATGGGCGTAGAAAAAAGGAAGGCCCCAGGCCAGCTTTTCCGTGACCTGCGGAGAAGCCGCCAGCACAATGTCCCGCAGGATATACGCCAACTGTCGCCTTTCCGGGTCCAACTTCTGGTAATACGCCTCAACCGGACTCATCCTTCCTTCCGTTTTTTCCCCTCCTCGCTCAGCAACATCTCTTTGCGCCGGTTCAGCTGCCCGATATTTGCCACCTTCCGAAAGCGCAGCGCCGACCAATCCGCATCGATCGCCACCTGCCGAACCGGTTCGTAGCCTTTCTCGCCCAATGCTTCCCAGCCCTGGTCCCGGGTGATGTCCGATTTGTACTTCTTGGAGGATTTTTTCGGGTAGGCGAGGTAGTAGATCGCATCCTCAATGAGGTTGCCTTCGATGGCGTCGGCATGTTTCCGCAGGGTCGCAATGTCTTCGTTGAAGGCCAGCAGATAGGGGTACTGGGTTTCCGGTTCGAGGGCGTTGTGGACGGTACAAATCTCTTGCATCTCGGCTACCGCGGCCTGAAAGGCTTCCGGCGCATTGAGGACGCAGATCGGAGACTGGCCCTTGTAATTCATCTTCTTGAAAATCGGGTTCATAGGGTAGGGGTTGGGGTCAAAAGCCTCGGGCGACATCGTCCCGCCGGCGGTCGCCGGCGCCTTCCAGTTGGCCATCCGGACGGACCAGGATGGCATTGACGCGCCCAATTGGGAACTCACGCACGATCAGCTCGTGGCCCTTGTCCCGCAATTGTTGGCGGAGGCTATCGGTAAAGGTATTGGTTTCCAGCTGAATGGCATCGGGGAGCCACTGGTGGTGAAAGCGGGGCTGGTCCACGCTTTCCCGCATGGTCATGCCGAATTCGCTGATGTTCAGGATCTGTTGGAAGACAGAGGTGATGATGGTGGAGCCGCCGGGCGTGCCGACGACCATGTACAATTGATCGTCCTTCTCGACGATGGTCGGGGTCATACTGGACAGCATGCGCTTGCTGGGGGCGATGGCATTGGCCTCGTTGCCGACGAGCCCGGCCTGGTTGGGCGCGCCGGGCTTGGCACTGAAATCGTCCATCTCATTGTTGAGGAGAAAGCCCGCGCCCTGGACCCAGACGCCGGAGCCATAGCCGCTGTTGAGGGTGGTGGTAATGGAAATGGCGTTGCCTTCGAGGTCGACGATGGAGTAATGGGTGGTCTCGGTGGATTCGGCCAACGGATCGCCGTGCCCAATGAAATCGCTGGGAGTGGCTTTGTCCGGATCAAAATCGGCCATCCGTTGTCGGGTATAGTTCGGAGCCAACAAGGCCTGGATGGGCACCTCATAAAAGTCGGGATCGCCCAGAAATTCAGCCCGGTCCGCAAAGGCCCGCCGCTCAACTTCGGCCATCAAATGGACGGTTCGTAAATCCCCGAAGCCCCATTCTCCCACCGGATAATTCTCCACCATCTCCAACATTTGCGCGAGAACTACACCTCCACTGGAAGGCGGCCCCATCGCAATCAGATCGAGGTCTTTGTACGCAGTCCGCACCGGTTCCCGCCATTGGGCCTCGTATTGGTCGAGGTCCTCCTGGGTGATCAGCCCTTTTTGCCGCTCCATTTCCTCCAACAACAATGCCGCTGTTTTCCCCTCATAAAATCCCGCCCGTCCCAGGTCCCGGATCAGTTCGAGGGTTTGGGCGAGGTCGGTCTGGAAAATGGTATCCCCAACTGACCAGCCGCTGTCCTGCACCATATAGGGCCCCTCGGGATTGTATTCCACAAAGTCCGCCTGCTTCTTGTTCAGCCAAAAGGCTTGGTGCTCGGTCACGACATGCCCTTCCCGGGCCTGCCGGATCGCCGGTTCCAACAACTCCTTCCAGGAGAGCTTCCCGAAGCGTTCGTGGAGCCGAAACATGCCATCGACCGATCCCGGAACCCCCACTGCGAGGGCGCCTTTCAGACTCAGGTCCGGAATGACATTGCCGTCCTCGTCCAGGTACATGTCCCGGTGGGCGGCCAGGGGAGCCTTTTCCCGAAAATCCAATGTAAAGGCCTCACCATCGGAAGCCCGGTACACCGCAAATCCACCGCCCCCGAGGTTCCCGGCGTAGGGAAAGACCACCGCCAAGGAAAAATGGACGGCCACGGCGGCGTCTACCGCATTGCCTCCCTTTCGCAGCACCTCCAAACCAGCTTCGGCAGCTTCCGGCCGACTCGCCACGACCATGGCCGAGTCTGCGAGGACGCCCGTTTGGACCCCAAAGCCCGTTTCGGCGGGGGGGAGGGAAGGCGTTTCTTTGCATCCCCAGAGGAAAACAAAGCTGCCCAGGAAAAGGAGGAGAAGGCTGCGGTTCATGACGGGAAGTTACGCAAAGAGGGCAGCTTGAGGCAAGACACCCCAAGAAAAAGGAGGTTGCCCGCATGGACAACCTCCAGTGATTGGACTGAATTGGATTGACTTATTGAACCACGATCCGAACCGTACGGTTGAATTCCGTGGTACGGATTTGGAGGTAGTAGATGCCTTGGGCCAGTTCTTGGGGTTGGATGTCCAGCGGAGCGCCATCGCTGATCACTTCAGCGCTGTGGACGACCTGCCCTTGCAGGTTCACGAGCCGCAGAGAATAGGCGTCAGCATTGGCAGGCAATTCGAGCTGGAAGTGCCCTTGGGTCGGATTCGGCCATACCTTTACGGATTGCTCGAGCGCCGGAGTGGTGGAAATGAACGTGTAGGGGAAACCAGCCGAGCTGTCCGAGACGCATCCCTGGACAGAGACCGCAATGGCGGTATAGGTACCCGTCTGGTTGACGAAGATCGTCGCGCCCTGCTGGGGCAGGGGAGAGCCGTTCAGGAACCACTGGAAGACCACGCCGGTACCCGAGGCGGTGAGGCTATCGGTTCCAACCTGCGTGATGACCGGCACTGCCGGCAAGGGGAATACCTCGATGGCGACGGGCGTGCGTGCACTCTCACAGCCGCCAGAGACTTCTGATACGTAGACGGTATCCGTCACCGTGGCCGTACCGTAGTTGTAGCTGCTGCCGGTGGCGAGCAAAGTACCACCCGTCGGAGCGTCGTACCAGTTGTAGGTGCCGCCGGGGCCGGTGAAGTTCACCTGGTCGCCCTCGCAGACGCCTGTCCCGGCAATGACCGGTGCGACCGGCAGCGGGAATACCGTGATGATCACTGGCGTCCGGCCACTCTCGCAGCCACCGGCGATCTCAGAGACATAAAGGGTGTCGGTGGCAGTGGCCACGCCGTAATTGTAGCTATTGCCGGTGGCGAGCAATGTGCCTCCCATCGGCGCGTCGTACCAATTGAAGGTGCCACTGGGCCCGGTGAGGTTCACCACGTCGCCTTCACAAACGCCCGTTCCGGAAATCGTGGGATTGGCCAGGGTACAGCCGGTATCGAAGGACCAGGTGGCGCTCCATCCGCTGGTGACACCAGCATTCAGGGCGCGGACCCGCCAGTAATAGACCGTGGAATTGTTCAACGCCAAGGCGGGGCTGTTGCTGGCCGTCACCGTTCCGGAGGTCGGACTGGAAAAGCTGGGGCTGGTATCGTATTCGTAGCGGTAGGACTGGGCATTGGTGGCATTGCTCCAGTCGAGGGTCACATTCGTCCCGGTGCCGATGGTCCCATCGGCGGGGCTGATCAGGACAGGCACGTTGGGCACCTGCACGGCCGGGCCGGTGCTGAAGACCCAGGTCGTCCAGACCGAGGTATCCACCGTATTGATCGCGCGGACCCGCCAGTAATAGATCTGATTGGCCAAAAGTCCGCCGCTGTTCTCCTGCGTATCGTTGTTGTTGTTGCTCGTATTGATATAGTTCTCGAAGACCTGTACCAACTGCGTACTGTTGAACAGGAACGTGGTGTCGAGCTCCATTTCGTAGAAATCCACGCCCCAATGCGAGTTCCAGTTGAGGTTGACACCCGCGACCGAGACATTGCCTGTGCCATTGCTGGGGCTGTTCAGGGAGACATCGTCGCGGGTCAGGTAGATCCGCACCGTTGACCAGGCCGAGGTATCCACCGCATTGCGGGCCCGGACCCGCCAGTAGTAGGTCTCCCCGAAATAGAGGTTGCTCATGAACTGCTCGGTATCGTTGTTGTTGTTGCTGGTGTTGATGTAGGTATCGGTGTGCTGGACCAGCGCCGGCGAATTGAAGGACGTCACCGTGTCCAGTTCGAGGTCGTAGAAATCGACCCCCCAATGGGAATTCCAGTTGAAGGTATTGCCGGTGAAGCCGAGGGTATTGTTGGAGGGGGTATTGAGATCGACGTCGTCGCGGGTCAGGTAAATGCGGACGGTTGACCAGGCGGAGGTGTCCACAGCATTGCGGGCGCGTACGCGCCAGTAGTAGGTCTTTCCGAAGTAGAGGTCGGAAATGAACTGCTCGGTATCGTTGTTGTTGTTGCTCGTATTGATATAGGTATCGGTATGCTGGCGGAGGGCCGGCGAATTGAAGCTCATCAGCGTATCCAGTTCCAGGTCGTAGAAGTCGACGCCCCAGTGGGAGTTCCAATTGAAGGTATTGCCGGTGAAGCCCAGGGAATTGTTGGTGGGGTTATTGAGGTCGAGGTCGTCCCGGGTAAAATAGGTCCGCACGACCGACCAGGCGGAAGTGTCGACGGCATTGCGGGCGCGTACGCGCCAATAGTAGGTCTTTCCGAAGTAGAGGTCGGAAATGAACTGCTCGGTATCGTTGTTGTTGTTGCTGGTATTGATATAGGTATCGGTGTGCTGGCGGAGGGCGGACGAATTGAAGGTCGTCACCGTATCCAGCTCAAGGTCGTAGAAATCGACGCCCCAATGGGAATTCCAGTTGAAGGTATTGCCAGTGAAGCCGAGCGAGTTGTTGGAAGGCGTATTCAAATCGACGTCATCGCGGGTATTGTAGATCCGGACGACCGACCAGGCGGAGGTGTCCACGGCGTTGCGGGCGCGTACGCGCCAGTAGTAGGTTTTTCCAAAGTAGAGGTCGGAAATGAACTGCTCGGTATCGTTGTTGTTGTTGCTGGTATTGATATAGGTATCGGTATGCTGACGGAGGGCGGGGGAATTGAAGGACGTCAGCGTGTCCAGTTCGAGGTCGTAGAAATCGACGCCCCAATGGGAATTCCAGTTGAAGGTATTGCCGGTGAAGCCGAGGGTATTGTTGGAGGGGGTATTCAAATCGACGTCATCTCGGGTGGTATAGACCCGGACGACCGACCAGGCGGAGGTGTCCACGGCGTTGCGGGCGCGTACGCGCCAGTAATAGGTCGTGCCGAAGTAGAGGTCGGAAATGAATTGCTCGGTATCGTTGTTGTTGTTGCTGGTGTTGATATAGGTATCGGTGTGCTGGCGAAGGGCCGGCGAATTGAAGGACGTTACCGTGTCCAGCTCGAGGTCGTAGAAGTCGACGCCCCAATGGGAATTCCAATTGAAGGTATTGCCGGTGAAGCCGAGGGTATTGTTGGAGGGGGTATTGAGGTCGACGTCGTCGCGGGTGGTGAAGGTCTGGGTGACCCAGGACGAGGTGTCATTTGGGATGTAGGCGCGTACGCGCCAGTGGTAGACCTGCCCGAAGAACAGGTCGGTCACAAATTCCCGGGTATCGCTGTTGTTGCTGCTGGAGTTGATATACCCCTTGGTGAAGTTCTGGAGCGCCGGCGAATTGAAGGCGCTGCTGGTATCTACCTGCAATTGGTAGGCCTGAGAACTGACCACCGAGGTCCAGTCCAGGGTCACCCCGGTAAAGACCAGGGCATTGTTGGAGGGAGCGGAAATCGTGGGGGCATTCCAGGCCCAGGCGAGGGTAGAGGTGAAGAGGAGAGAGAAAAACAGAGTTAGTCTTGTTGTCATTGGATTAAAAATTGTTGGTGAGGGCTTTCCCTGAAATTGCGACCCAATTATCGGCAAAAGGTTTGGGCCAAGCATCTCTACATCACCTCTACATCCAATGAACTTGCTGACAGACAGTAGTTTACTTGTCGGTCTTTTTCTCCACCATTTCCTCCAAAAATTCCACCAGACTCACCTCCATCTCCGGATCCAGCTTTTTCCGCAGCCGATAACGACCCATGTCCACGCTCGAAGGATTGATATTGAAAAGGGCGGCAATCTGTTTCGAGGTATATCCCATCCGGATCAGCGCGCACAGCCGCCGCTCCCGCGCCGTCAGTTGCGGATAGCGTTCGTCCAGGACCTGGAAGAACTGCTGCTCGGCCTCCTCCAGGTACAGCTGCAATTCCTTCCGCTCCCGTTCCGCCCCCAATTGCCCCACCACCAAAGTCGACAACTCCCGCGCCTCCTGTTGCAATTCCGCTCCGACATTTTTCCGAATCCGCTGCAATCCCTTCTCCAAGGTCTGCAACAACTCATGGTGGCGAATGATCCCCCGCGCAACCTGGGACAGCTCCTTGCTCCGGTGCCGCAGGTCCGCCGCCAACCGCTCCTTATCCGCTTCCGACGCCTTCAATTCCGCCTGGTCCAGGGCCTCCCGCGCCGCCGCCGTGGCTTGGATCTGCCGCTTCAATTCTTGTTCCCGCCGCAGGACCGTCCGTTGCCGCGTCACCACCAGCACCGCCCCGATCAGCACAATCACCCCCAAGATCCCCAGCAACCAATTCTGGCGCTGCCGGGCGAGGCTCCGCTCCTTCAAATGCGCGATCTGCTCGTCCTTCAATTCCGATTCGTATTGCAGCGTCAATTCCGTGATTTGCCGCGTTTTCTCCCCATTCAACATGCTGTCTCCCAGCACTTCCGTCTTCTTTTTGGCCTCCAGAGCTTGCTCGAATTGCCCCAGCTTCTCCCACGCAATCGACCGAACCTCCCAGATACTTTGCAAGGCCTTCAGACCGTGGTCGTCCGCCAGGTAGTGATCGGCACTGTCAGCCGCCGCCAGGGCCGCTGCATACGCCTCCTCCCGAATCCCCAACTCGCCTTTCTTCACCCAAATCGAGGCCACCAGCAGGGAATGCTCGATTTTTCGGGCCACGACCAGGGCCTCTTCGTACAAAGAATCGGCTTTGAGGTAATCTCCTTCGAGGGCAAATTGGCCGCCATAATTGAACAGGGCGTAGCTGAGGCCGTAAGGATTGGGCTGGGCCTTGTAGCCGGAAATGGATTTTTCGTGGTAGCGCCGCGCGGTCGCGAACTGGCCTTTTTCCTTGTACAGCAGGGCGAGGTTGTGGTGGACCATGGCGGTGTCCACCGGATCAGGGAGGCTTTTGTTGAGGGTCAGGGCGTATTGGAGGTAGAAAAATGAGGCATCGTAATCGCCCACCGCGTGCGTGACCTGACCGAGGTTGTTGCAGAGGGTCGCCAGTTTTTTGGGGCCCTGGTTCCGCATGGCCGGAATGGCATCCATCAGGGACTGCATGGCCAGTTCGTAGTAGTCGAGGGCCATATAGGTGATGCCGAGGTTGTTGGAAACGGCCCCCATCCCGGCGGCGTCGTCGATGGCGGCGTACTCGGCGTGGGCGAGGTTCAGCCAGTGGAGGGCGCTGTCATATTCCGCCTGGGCCCAGCACACCACACCAATCCGGTTCAAACTCTGGGCCGTCCAATCGGGAAAATCACCTTCCCGGGAGATGATCAGGGCCTCTCCGGCCAATTGGCGGGCATTTTGAGGATCGGTATACAGTTGGTTCCAACAGGAATCCAGGAGTTGGCGGACCTGGGCGGTATCGGGGATATGGGCGCTTTGGATGGAGCTGAACAGCCCCAGGAAGCCCAGTAGCAAGGTGCCAATGCGGGATGGTAATGCCATGCCCGAAGATCGAGTTTTTCGGAGAGAAAGGAAGGGGAGTGGGGGAAAACAAAGGAAAAGGAGCGGGAAAATGGAGGACCAAATGGCTTATTTGGCGAGGCTGAGGATTCGGCGGGCACCCAGGAGGACGATGACAAACACGATGGACCCGACCGCGAGGTCGGGCAGCCGGGAGTCCGTCCAATGGACGAGCGCCCCCGCGAGGACGACGCCCAGGTTGATGATGACGTCGTTGGAGGTGAAGATCATGCTCGCCTGGATATGGGCTTCCTTGCTCCGGGACGATTGCAACAGCACCAAACAGGCTCCATTGGCCACCAGGGCCAATCCCGACACGATGATCATCGTCCCAAATTCCGGCATTGTCTCCGCGCCCACAAAGCGTCGGACGACTTCTACGATGCCGATCACGGCCAGGAGGATCTGAAAGATCCCCGCCAATTGAGCCACTTTCTTTTTCCGCCCCACCGCGGCACCCACCGCAAACAAGGCCAGTCCGTACACAACCGCATCGGCCAGCATGTCCAAGCTGTCCGCCACCAGTCCCATGGACTGTGACAGCCATCCAAAGCCCATTTCCAACCCAAAGAAAACGAAATTGATGACGAGCACGACCCACAACAGTTTCCGTTGCTTCGCCTCATTTTCCCCCGGCGCACTTTCTACTGCTTCACTTCCAACCAGTTCTCCTCCCAGATTCAGGTCCTGAATGGCCTTTTCCACCTCAGCCAACCCTTCTTGGTGGTACACCCAAAGAATCCGCTTCGGCAAATCAAATTCCAGGCTTTTCACCTCCGCAAAGGCTTGCAGCTTCATCCGGATCAAGGCTTCCTCCGAACTGCAATCCATCTTGGGAATTTTGAAAGTTGATTTTTGGAGAGTTGGGTTCACCCATTCAATTTGGAGAACTATTTGGAAAGGGGCAATTCTCTTTCCTCAAGACATTTCAGACATCCTCCCACGAGCAATCTCTACTGCCTGACCACCTTCAAAACCTGCACTTCCCCCCGGGCCCGAACCTGAATAAAGTAGATTCCAGCGGGCAGCTCAGGCAAGCCCAGCACATGCCGCCCATTTCCCAGCCGTTGATCCACCATTTCTCCGACCTGTTTTCCTTTTCCATCCCAAATCCCCACTTCAATTCGTATTTCCTCCGGCACTTCCAGCATTAAATAGGCCGTTCCCGCCGAAGGATTCGGCGACACGCGGGCCTGAATCCCGCCTTTGGGAGCAGGCAAGGCCGTCGGCACCACCAATTCCAGGTAACTGGAATGCAACCGGAAATCCAGGCTGTCCAAAACCGGCGTCTGACCCGTCAGGTTCACTGCGGGCACATTGACCGCATCCACTCCCGCCGCGTCCACCGCGATTTCATACTGGCCCATGGGCAGGTTGGCGAAGGAAAAATAGCCGTTGAGGTCCGTGGTGGTATGGCCGAGATAGCTGTTGGAATTGACTTCGCGAACGAAAACGGAGATCCCCGGGACCGGATCGCCGAAGCCCGCCGTCTTATTGGCACCCTGCGAGATCAAGCCGCCGACGAAGCCGGGACCGCCGGGATTGATCCCGGCCTGTACAATGGGAGAGGCCGTCACCGGGGCCGAATTGCGGAGAAAAAATTGGGCATTGTTCCAGAAAAGGGCGGTGTCGGCGTAGGTCGGGAGGAGGTTCGGGTAAAATGGAAGGGGCGGAGCGGCTTTGATGTAAATGGTGTCTTCGGGGATTTGGCAAAAGGAATAGTTCCCCATTGCATCGGTCATGGTCGAATCCAGGGCGAAAAGGCTATTGGTCACCGGTTCGTGCCAAACCATGTACACCGGCGTAAACGTCACGAGCGCCTGGGAAGCGGTCGCGACCTGCCCGGTGACCTGCGGAATGGCAATCGGCAGGACTTGCACGGTATCGAGGCCCTGGACGCCGGAGGGCAGCGTCACCGTGACTGCGTAGCTGCCAGGTTGGGTCACCGAGATACTCGGTGTCGTCGCGCCGGTGGACCATTGGTAGGTCCCGGCCACGGACGAAGCATCTAGCGCCACGGTATCGGCGCCACAGGTGTCCACGACCGTCCCCGATGCGGCAATGAATTGGCTGGGGCCGCTGATGACGAGGTGCAGGACAAAGTCCTGGCGCCGAAAAATCGGGCAACGGTCGTCCTTCAGATGGAATACAATGGGGTAGGTGCCGGGAACCGGATTGGGCCAGGCAAAACGGCTGCGGAAGAAATTGCCTTCCAGGGAATCCTGAAGGGCCGGATTGTTGACATCGAAATAGCTGGCCCCGGGAATGCTCTGGTCCCAATTGATATAGGAAGAAGCCCCGTACGCGCTGTCCGTCTCGGTGATGTTGAAATCGAAACTGACCGGAAAGTTCGAGCTGAATTGAAGGGTATCTGGAGCAATGAGCTGGCCGCTGGTACTGAGATTGTAGAAGGGGGAGACTTGCGGCGGATCCGTGGCGGGACAATCCCAGGAGCCGACTTCGAGGTCGTGGACATACCGACCGATCAACTGGCCATTTCGGTATTCCTTGGTCTCAATGCAAATCACGGTAGATTCCGCCCCGCTGATGGTTCCCACCGGGGTAAAGGTCAGGACGCCGGTGGAGGGATGCAGGTCGATTTGCCAGCCGGGGCCGAGGGGTTGTTGGAACGAATAGCCGGGGGAATAGGCGAAGCTGGAATTGGAGTCGACCATGCAGGCAACGCGTGCGTAGGCGAGTGAGTCGCCATCCGGATCGATGCCGCCGAGGTCTACGCCGTTGATTTCATTGTTGCAAAAGAAGAATTGCAGGTCGTGGGGATAGAATGGCGAGCTGTTGCAGGTGGCTTGGGGCGTATAGAGGTAGCTGGAAAAATTGGTTTGGAGCGGTGCGCCCGAAGTCAGAGCCCCGCGACAGCAATAATTGAACGAGAATTCGGTGGGGCAGAGATTGCCCTGGCAGACGTTGAAGTCCCGATAGTACCGCCATTCCTCGACCGCGACAATAGATTGGAAATCGCACCAGGTAGAAACCAGTGGACAGGCAGGTCTCCAATGGGGAATCGATCCAATGGGAACCCAAGGCCCGATGGCCGTGAGGGTATCGCATCCCGAAGCGGCCTTTTGTTCCATCGCAGGCCCCAAATAGGCCGTGATGCTACACGACTTGAAATGACTTTGGGTGACCCGCACCGTACAGGGATTGATACATTCGAATTCCACCCGATTCCCCATATAGGAACTGGCGTAGAGAGAACAATAGGACGAGAGCAAAGTAAAAAATAACAATAGGCGGTTCATGGTAAGGTCAATTTAGCATGGGAATGGAAGCCTAAGTGTTGGAAAAGGAGTGAACCGTTCATTTTTTCCCGCCAACTGTACCCATAAAAAAAGGTGAGACCGCCCTCCGGCGGCCCCACCATTAAATACCTGCTGTTATTCAATCTTTTTTACTTGCGCACCATGCGCCGAACAATCATTTCTCCGCCCACATTCGCCTTCACGAAATAGATGCCTGCACCCAATTCAGGCAGGGCGTACAGATGACGACCGGTACCCACCGTTTCCCGAAGGACTTGCTCCAACTGCTTGCCTTGTACGTCCCAGATCTCTACCGATACCGGCATCTCAGCCGGCAGTTCCAGGAGCATATAAGCAGATTCGTTGGATGGGTTGGGCATGATCTGCACCGCGACTACCCCCGCAGCACTGATCACCGACGTCGGAACGAACAGTTCCAGATAGGTGGAATGGAGACGGAAGTCCAGGCTGTCTACCGAAGGCGCCTGGCTCGTCAGGTTCAAACTGGGGACGTTGTCCTCGTCGACCCCGGGATCATCGACCGCGATTTCATACTGCCCCAGCGGCAAATTGCTGAAGGAGAAATAGCCATCGTTGTCCGTGGTGGTATAGCCATAATAGTCACCCGAGCTTTGCTCGCGGATGAACACCGTCACATCCGGCACGGGATCGCCGACGCCGGAGGTTTTGTTGGCTCCCTGCGAGATCAACCCGCCAATGAAGCCAGGACCGCCCGGATTCGTTCCGGAGCGCACTTCAAAGTCGACGACATGGGGAGCCCCGCCTTTCAACCAGGCTTCCGCATTGTTCCAGAACACCGCCGTATCGGAATATGTGGGCAGGAAGTTGGGATAGGTCGGCAATTGAGGAGCGGCCTTTACGTAGAGGGTATCTTCGGGGAACTTACAGAACGCATAGTTACCGTTGGCATCGGTGGTAACCGTATCGAGGGCGAACAAGCTCTGGGTGCTCGGATCGTGCCAGACGAGGTAAACCGGAGAGAATGCAAGGAGTCCCGGTGAAGGCGTGCTGACCTGACCCGTGATTTGGGGAATGGCGGTGGGCAACACTTCCACGGAATCTACGCCCCCGCATCCAGTTCCACTCGTAACCGTAACGGTATACGTACCGGGTTGATAGACATCGATGGAAGGCGTCGTCATGCCGTTGGACCAGGCGTAGGTGCCGGACAGAGCCGAAGCATCCAAGGTCACCGTATCCGAACCACAGGTATCAATTGTGGTGGAGGAAGCCGTCACAAAGTTGCTGGCCGTAGCCGTGATCTGGATATTGTAAACAAAATCCACGTAGGAAAAGACCGGACAGCTGTTGTCGCGGAGGGAGAAGACCACGGCATAATTGCCGGGGGCGGGATTGGGCAGGCAGAAGCGGCCATTGATATAGGTTCCGCTCAGCGTGTCCGTATTGCTGGGGTTGCCGACTTCAGTGAAGGTCGCACCGGCCCAGCTCTGGTCCCACCAGATGGTCGCAGATTGGCCCATGGCGGAGTCCGGCTCGACAATGTTGATGTCAAAGCAGACATTCGATCCGGAGCAGAAGCTCACGGTATTGTTGTTGACGACCGTACCGCCGGGGGAGAGGTTGTAAGGCGCGCTCACAATCGGCACATTCTGCGACGGACAGGCGATCGTGGATACCTGGATGTCCCGGACACTGGTACCGATCAACTGGCCATTGCGGTATTCATTCGTTTCCACGCATACTACGCCTACCATGATATTGCCCGGTTGGGGATCCATGGTCATGACACCTGTGGTCGGATGCAAAGTGACGTTCCAAGAGGGACCGAAGGGAGCAGTGGGGGAATAACCGGCGGCATAAGTCACCGGGCTGGTACTGTTGTTGTTGTAGCAGGAAGCCAAGGCATAGGTCAAGGAATCGCCGTCGGCATCGAATGCACCCATGTTGATGGCCGCCAATTGGCCGGCACACGCATAGAACAACGGCGTGTTCAGGAACTCCGGTGAGTTGTTGCAGGTCGCCCCAACGGTATAGGAATTCTCGAAGTAGATGCTGTTGTTGGCCGCTCCGGAAGTGATGATGGTGTTCCGACAACACGTCGAATACGAAATGTCATAGGTACAGCCGACCAGGTTACACATGTCATATTCCCGTTCCCAATAGAATTCCTGGACCCCATTGAAGGTCGCTCCGGGAGTGGTACAATTGGTGGGAACCGTGGGGCAAATCGGGGTGACTTCGGTGGTGAGCTGGACCGACCATCCGGTTAGGGATATCGGCTGCCCGCAACCGCTGGTAGGGGTAAATTGGACGGGGGTAGGTGAAATAAAGTTCGAACCCGTACAATCGCGGTACAAGCGCAATTCAACACGGGTGGTACAGTTATTTACACATACGATCCGTAAATCGTTTCCCATGAGGTGGGAAGCATTGGAGGGTAAATAGAGCAAGGGGATGAGTAATAGGGTTAGCAGGTATTTGTTAAACATATAGGAAATAGATTTTTTTGATGGAATCAGAATATAAAAATTCCATTTGCCAACTATCAGCATTTGTTTCCCAACTGCTCAAATCATCTCCTGAACGGTAAAACCTTTTTATTTCGGCTAAGGAAGGGTAGGCCAGATATTGACGAAGAAAAAGTTCACTCCGATGGAAGGCAATACTCCCAGAATGACAACAACTGCGGCTTGCCATCCAAACTCGCTGCGTTTCCATTGGTGGCGGGAAAAAAACATATAGGCCAGCCAGAGGGTGGTGATGAAGACAAAAGGCAGGTACAAATAGAGGATCAGGATTTCAAATCCTTCATCGGGACCGGGCGCTTCGCCCATAGAAATCAGTTGGTGGTCCCGCACGGCGATGGCCCGTTGGTAGGCGGTGACCAATCCGAAGGGGATCAACAAGATGGCCAGGATCAGCAATGCGTAGGCGCGACGCTGGAACCGGGAAGTCAACCGTACCGGTTTTTCATCTTCCATAGTACAAATCTAACCTAAATCGAGTGCCATTTCGAACCAATCGAATTCGTCCTCCCGGTTGCTGGCCCAGATCAGCAGGCGGCCCTGCTGAAATTCCTGCGTCAACTTCCAGATCAGTTCACTGTTCTTCCGGTCCATATTCGTCGTGGCCTCATCCAGGATCAGAATTTGGCTTTTCGAGAACAAAGCCAATCCGACTTTCACCCGGTGCAGCATGCCTGAAGAAAAATTGCGGAGTTCTTTGTCGCGGTGGGGGGTAAGTTGGAGGTGGGAAATGATGTCGTCCGCTCCAATATAACCAGGGCGAAAGCGCTGGTGGAGCCGGATGGCTTCGTAGAGGGTGAGCTCAGGGTATAGGTCCATGTAGGGACCGGACCAGCTGAGGTAGCGGTACCACAGCTCCGGATCAACCGGTTTATCGTGCAGTAAAAGGCGGATTTTTCCTTCGGTGGGCGTCAATTGGCCGGCGAGGATGCGCAGCAGGGTTGATTTCCCTGATCCATTGGAGCCGGTCAGCAGGAGGCGGTCACCCGATTGGAGGGACAGGTTGACCTTTCGGAAGATCCATTGGCGGTGAAACCGCTTTCCGATATGTTCGCCCTCCAATCGAACCATAGCAAATTCAGGATTCTTCGTCGGGCGTTCCGTAGCCCCGGATGATGCCCCGCTCGGACGAGCGGACAAATTCGAGGATTTCCTCGCGGAAGGGGCTGTCGTTGATCTCGTCCTCGATGCGCTTCAGGCCATTGGAATTGTTGCCGGTCGCGTAGAGGTGGCGGTAAATGTCCTGGATCGTGGTGATCTCCTGGTTTTGGAACCCAGCCCGGCGGAGACCCACCGAGTTGACGCCCGTGTAGCGGAGCGGCTTGCGGCCCGCAAGGGCGAACGGAGGCACGTCCTTCAGGACCGAACAGTGGCCCTGGACCATCGCGTGGCGACCAATTCGGACGAATTGGTGAACCCCGCACATCCCGCCGAGGCGGGCGAAATCTTCCATGACGACGTGGCCGGCCAGGTTGCAGGCATTCGTCAGGATGACATTGTTGCCAATCATGCAATCGTGGGCGATGTGGACATAGGCCATGATCAGCGCATTCTTTCCGATCCGGGTAGCTCCGGCCCAGGAAGTTCCGCGGTTGATCGTTGCGTATTCACGGACCGTCGTCCCATCCCCAATTTCACAAAGCGAATACTCTCCCTGGAACTTGAGGTCCTGGGGAATCGTCGAAATGATCGCTCCCGGAAAGATTTTACAATTCTTTCCAATCCGCGCTCCGTCCTGTATGACCGCATGGGATCCAATCCATGTGCCTTCTTCGATGACGACGTCACCGGAAATCACGGCAAATGGATCGATTTGCACCCCGTCAGCAATCTGCGCATCGCTGTGTATGGAGGCTAGAGGTTGTTTTAACATCTCGGTATCAATTCTCACTCTTGTGACTGATTAAACGCTAACAAATATAAGGTCACGGGCTAAAAATCAGGCGGCCCTCCCGGCCACCAGGGTAGCAATCATTCGTTCTCATTGGTCTTTGTCGACCAGGCCCGCGATCAGGTCGGCTTCACACACGACCTTTCCATTGACATATCCTTTACCTTTCATCTTACAAATCCGGCGCTTCAGGCTTTCCATTTTGAGCCGGAATTCAATGATATCGCCCGGAATAACCATCTTCTTGAATCGGGCATTGTTTATCGCAAGGAAATATACCCAAACATCTTCGGGATTTTCCACTTTGTTCAACAACAAAATACCGCCTACCTGGGCCATGGCCTCAATCTGGAGGACGCCCGGCATGACGGGGTTGCCAGGGAAATGGCCTTGGAAATAAGGCTCATTCATCGTGACATTCTTGATCCCAACAATCTCCGTCTCCGAAAACTCGGTGATCTTGTCGATCATCAGGAAGGGATAGCGGTGGGGAAGAATTTTCTGGATGGCATTGATGTCAAATACCACGCCTTCCGTTTCCTTGCCCTGGTATTTCTTCTTGAGCTTGCTCTGTTTGACCGCCGACTTGATCTTCTTCGCGAACTCGACATTGGCCTTGTGGCCGGGACGGGCCGCAAGAATCTGGCCTTTCACCGGGCCGCCAATCAATGCGAGGTCACCAATCAGATCGAGCAACTTGTGCCGGGCCGGCTCGTTGCTGTGACGCAATTCAAGGTTGTTCAGGATACCTTCGTCGGCGACCTTGATTTCAGGCTGCTGGAACAAGCCGGACAAGCGGTCCAGTTCTTCCTGGCTGACTTCCTTGTCGACCACGACAATGGCATTGTTCAGGTCGCCGCCCTTGATCAGACCCGCTTCGACGAGCGGTTCGAGCTCGTGCAGGAAGCAGAAGGTCCGGCTGTCCGCGAATTCCTGCGCAAATTGATCGATGTTGATCAGCGTGGCGTGCTGGCTGCCCAGCACAGGAGAATTGTAGTCGATCATGACCGTGACCCGGAAATCGTCCAGGGGCATGGCAGCGAGGTCCACGGAACGCTCGTTCTCGTAGTAGTGGATCGGCTGGTCGACCACGTAGAATTCCCGGTCGGCATCTTGCTCGACCAGGCCGACCTGGCGCAGCACGCGGATGAACTCCATCGAGGAGCCGTCCATGACGGGCGGTTCGGGACCGTTCAGATCGATGAGGCAGTTGTCGATTTGGAGGCCAGCGAGGGCCGCCAGCGTATGCTCGACGGTATGCACTTTGGCTTTGCCCACGGCAATGGTCGTTCCCCGGGCCGTGTCGACTACATTGTCGACATCCGCCTTGACCGTGGGGCTTCCCTCCAGGTCAATCCGGCGAAAGACAAAGCCATGGTTTTCGGGAGCAGGGTGGAAGGTCATGGTGACTTCAACCCCGGTATGGAGTCCTACCCCGGTAATGGAGACCGGCTCCTGAATGGTATGTTGCTTCTCGTACATTAAATCGTATCTGCTTAGCTTTCTTGTTGCAGTTGTTTCAATTGTTTTTCGAGCTCATGGACCTTCCGGGCCAGGGCATCGAGGTTGCGGAAAACCGCTTCTGACCGCAGTTGTTGGCGGTAATCCTGCGCGGGGCTCCCACGGAATGCCTTGCCGGGTTCTTTGACCGACTTGGACAAGCCACTTTGAGCTCCGATTTGGGTGCGGTCCGCCAATTGAAGATGGCCGACAATGCCGACCTGGCCTCCGACCATACAATTTTTCCCCAGCTTCGTACTCCCCGAAACTCCGGTTTGGGCAGCAATGACGGTATGGGCGCCAATTTCTACATTGTGGGCGATCTGGATGAGGTTGTCCAATTTTACCCCCTCCCGAATGACCGTTTCTCCCAAAGTAGCCCGGTCAATCACAGTTCCTGCGCCGATTTCTACATTGTCTTCCACCCGCACGATTCCAGTCTGGGGGATTTTTTTCATACTCCCATCTCCCTGCGGCGCGAATCCAAATCCATCGCTCCCAATGACCGCCCCGGAATGCACAATACAATTGGCACCGACCTGGCAGGCATGGTACAAAGCGACATTGGCGTAGAGGGTACTGTTGGTACCTACCCGCGCATAGTCGCCGACGTAGGTTTGGGGATAAATTTTTGCGCCATCTCCGACCACCGCTCCGGCTCCGATATACGCAAAGGCGCCGATGTAGACATCTTTGCCGACCTTGGCCGTTTCGTGGATAAAGCTGGGAGATTCAATGCCCGACTTTTGCTGGAGCATTTCATTGGCCTTCTGGAGGAGGGCCGTAAAGGCAGAATAGGGGTCCTTGGAACGCAGTAGGGTGGGAGAAACCGATTCCCGCGGTTCCCAATCCGCCGGCACGATGATGGCGCTGGCCTGAGTCGAATAGATAAAGGACTCGTATTTGGGATTTGCGAAAAAAGTAATGGTACCGGGCTGACCTTCTTCAATCTTGGCCAATCCGGTAATGGGCAGGGTACCGTCTCCGTCTACCTCCGCTCCAATGAGTTGGGCGATTTCACCGACCGTTAACTTCATACATTTCCAAGCACATATTCGGGCAAAGCTACAAAAAATATTGGATGAAGGAGAACGCGCGGGCTCTCGGTTGGGGCTGGGAATGTGGGTAAGTTTTTTCCACCAAAAAGAGGAGGGAAGAGAAATGCAGGGAAGGAGGGGAGACAAATAAAAAAGCCCGGCAATTGCCGGGCTGTATATCGTTGAAAATGAGTTCAATCAGAATACGAAGAGGTAGGTGAGGATACTCACCACACCAATCACCAGCAGCAAGGCATACTGACCTACCAAACCGGTTTGCAGGGTCTTGATGCCATCACCGAGGAACAAAATGAAATCTCCGATTCCCCGGACAATGCCATCGATCACGTACCGGTCAATGGCCATGATGAAGTTGCTGCCCAACCAAACGAAGGGCTTCAGGAGAATGGCTTCGTAGATTTCATCCACGTAGAACTTGTTTTCCATGGCTACGTGGAGCTTGCCCAATCGCTTGCGCAGGATGACGTCGCCTTCAACCTGATGCTTGGTATAGAAGCGCCACGCAATGGCCACCCCACCCAGGGCGATCAGGATCGAGAATCCAATCAGGAAAATTTCGAGTCCGAGGGAAGCATATTCTTCCACATGGTGCATGTGGCTCATGTCGACGGCGCCCAGCGCGTGCTCAGCGCCTCCGGCGGCATGGTCCGCAGCGTGCTCAGCCCCGTGACCGGCGGCTTCATGGCCAGCGGCCTCATGGTGACCACCGCCACCACCAAGGAACTTGTTCAGCCAGTGGTACTTGCCGTGTCCGAATACGGCCGGGATACCGATATACCCTCCAACGATGGCCAGACCCGCGAGGATATACAGCGGAATGGTCATGGTCGCCGGGCTTTCGTGGGGATGCTTCGTATCGGGGAAGCGCTCCTTGCCGCGGAACGTGAGGTGGTAAACCCGGGTCATATAGAAAGCCGTCAGGAAGGCGGTAAACATTCCGATGGCCCAAATGCCGAAGTAAACGCCTTCGCCACTGACTCCGTTGAGGAAGTTCATGGTCATGATTTCGTCCTTGGAGAAGAAACCAGACAGCAGCGGGATACCCGCAATGGCGAGGGTCGAGATGAAGAAGGTAATGTGCGTCGCGGGCATATACTTCTTCAGGTTGCCCATGGTACGGACGTCTTGGGGATCGTCGACCGTGTGCATATGTTCCATGGCGTGGATCACAGATCCGGAACCAAGGAAGAGACAGGCCTTGAAGAAGGCGTGTGTCATCACGTGGAAAATGGCCGTGGTAAAGGCGCCAGCGCCCAAAGCCATGAACATAAAGCCCAGCTGGGAGACCGTAGAATAGGCCAGAACCTTCTTGATGTCATTTTGCCCGACCGCAATCAAGGCGGCCAACAACGCGGTCAAGGCCCCTCCAATGCCGACGATCATCATGATTTCCGGCGCGCCGGTAATGCCGAGATCGGGATTGCCTGAGAACATGGTGCCGGTACGGGCAATCAGGTAAATCCCCGAGGTCACCATCGTCGCGGCGTGGATCAGGGCGGAAACTGGAGTTGGACCGGCCATGGCGTCTGGTAGCCAGACGTATAGGGGAATCTGGGCTGATTTACCCGTCGCGGCCAGGAACAGGAGCAGCGGGACGAGCCATTGCTCAGTGGTTCCCTCGAAGAGGGCCAGGTTGGCAGGATCGAGGATGCCGCCTTCCCCACCGAGGGTCAGGGTGCCCGTGATGTTGAAAATCATCATCATGGCGGTCAGCATCGCGAAGTCACCCAGACGGTTGGCCACGAAGGCCTTCTGAGCGGCAGCGGCCTTTTGCATGTCCTCGTACCAGAAACCGATCAGGAAGTAGGAACAGGCACCTACACCTTCCCAACCCAGGAACAGCACCACCAAGTTATTGCCCAGGATGAGGTTCAACATCGAGAAGATGAAGAGGTTCAGGTAGAGGAAAAACTTATAATAGCCACGGTCCCCGTGCATATAGCCAATTGAATAGATGTGGATCAGCGACCCGACACCCGTAACGACCATGGCCATGATCAGGGACAATTCGTCAAAGCGATAGGTAAAATTGAGGGTATAATCCCCCAATTGCATCCAGTGGAGGGAATCCGGACCACCAAGCAAGCCGAACTCAATCGGCGCTTCGTAATTCAGGAAAGTAATGACCACCAAAACGAAAGGAACCAGGACCATGAGGGTACCGAGGGCTCCAATGAGTCCTTCCTGCTTCCGCAGGGAAGGCGCTACGAATCCTCCAATCCCAATCAGCAAGGAGCCGAGGGCGGGAAGGAGAAGGACCAGACTGAGCAGTTCAGGTTGCATGGATCAATTCAATTTTGAGGGCTACCACTTAAAGAGGTTGAAATTGTTGATGTCGATATCCTGTTTGTTTCGGAACATCGAGATGATAATGGCCAAACCGACGACCGCTTCCGCGGCTGCCACGACCATTACAAAGAACACCAACATTGAACCACTGGCATCGTTGTGCATCCGGGAGAACGTAATCAAAGATAGATTGACCGCGTTCAGCATCAGCTCCACACACATAAAAATGACGATCGCATTCTTACGCGTCAGGACTCCTACCATGCCCAAAACGAACATGAAGGTGCTGACTGCGAGGTAATAATAGGCGTTGGGTTCCATTTATTACTGATTTTCGTTCTCGTAGTTATACTTTTTCGCGATCACAATCGCGCCGATCAGGGCCGCAATCAGGATCACCGAAATCATTTCAAAGGGGAAGAGGTAGGTGGTCATCATCAAACGACCGATCACCTCGGTGGTATTGAACCGGAACGGCTCGGCAGCGCCAGCTGCCCCAACTCCCTGGAATGCGATGAACATCTCGACCAAAAAGGCAATGGCCAGGATACTCCCGGCAATGATGCCCACCGAAAAGGGGGATTGTTTGGGTTCTTTACTCAGGTTGAGGAGCATGATCACGAACAGGAAAAGGACCATGATCGCCCCGGCGTAGACCAGGATTTGGATGATCGCCAGGAACTCCGCTTCGAGGGTCAGATAGAGCCCAGCGATGGCAAAGAAGTTGATGATCAGACTCAAGGCCGAGTAAACAGGATTCCGGTTCAGAATCAGTCCAACTCCACCGGCCACACCCATGATGGCAAATATCCAGAAGAGTAGTGTTTGTAGTTCCAAAGTAGAGCTGTTTTTGGTGTATTACAGGCCGCTAAATTGGGGAGAAGAATCCAAAAACACAAACAGTTTTGAACGGTTGGGGTGGGGATAACAAGGATAAATAGACGGTCTGGAAAAGGGGGAAAACAAACAGAAATCTCTTCACGGCAAAGGCCGTGAACGGTGGAGGTGAAAATGGGACGAAACCAGGCTCCCATTTACCCGCGTTTTCTCAGCCGAGATCGACCAGCTTGTGCTTGATCGCATAGCGGACCAATTGGGCCGTATTCTGAAGCTCCAGCTTGTGCAGAATATTGCTGCGGTGCGTTTCCACGGTCCGCACGCTGATGAACAGCTTGTCGGCAATTTCCTTGGAACTCAGCCCTTCCGCGATCAAATGGAGGACTTCCGTCTCCCGACGGGACAGCCGGGCCTTCCCCAGCTTGGGGTTCAGGCCGGAGCGCGTAACAGAACGTTGCAGGAAGTGCTTGGAGACACCCGCCCCAAAATAGACCTCGCCCTGGTAGACCTGCCGGATGGCTTCCAGGATTTCCCCCGTATCCGATTGCTTCAGCAAATACCCCCGACAACCGATCTCCAGACAACGTTCCAGGTAATGCTCCTCAGTATACATCGTCAACAGGATAATTTTCAAATCAGGGAATTTCTTCAAAACCTCTTCCGCCGCCTTCAATCCATTCATCTGGGGCATCTCAATGTCCATCAGCACCACATCGGGCTGTTGGCTCTCCACTTCCCGCAGGAGTTCCTGTCCGCTGCTCACTTCTCCTACCACAACCACCGAAGGTTCCTGTTGAAGGAGGTGGCGGATTCCGGATCGGATCAACTCGTGATCATCGGCCAGCATCAATTTGATCGTTTTCATGTCTGCGTTAGTTTGTTTTCATAAATGAGGGTGAGGCCCCGCTGCGGGGAAAACTCAACGGTCAGGTCTGCGCCTTCCACCCGGCCCCGGTCCAGCAATTCGGTCCAGCCCGGATGCTGAGTGGCGATTTCAAGGGAAGAAAGTCCCTCCAACTCAGCCAAAAACTGAACCCTTTGGTCCAGGGTGAGGAATTGGAAGGAGACAAATTGTACCTGGGGATCTAGCCGGCACACTTCGACCAATATCTGTACCATTCTGAAAAAATCAATTTCCAGCACCGAAAAATTAGTCGTCTCCCCGGCATCTACGATCAATTCCGTTTCAATCCCCTTTTCCGCCTCCAATTCCAACAACATTTTCTCCACCACTTTCTCCAACCCAAAATCCCGCAATGAATGGACCGAGTAGCCCCGCGAAATGGAGTTGAGGAAACCGGCGACTTCAGCCAACTCCTTATAAAAGGTCTGGGCGGCGGGCGATTCTTCCGGCAGGCCTTGATGTCGCAGCCGCAGTACCGTCAAGACCGTTCCCAGATGATCGTGGAATTCCCGGGCAATGCGCTGCCGTTCGGCTTCCCGACCCGCTAGGTGTTCCCGGAGGTCCATTCCTTCCGCTTCCCCTTCCCGCGCCGCCAGACGTTCATAACGGTCCAAATCCTTGCGGACTTGGTCGTAGATCAGGATGATGGAGAGGGCGAACAAGAAAAATGACCCGTAGGCAATTCCGCGAATGGAGGACGCCATTTCGGGGTAACCCAGGTAGGATTTGGACGGAGCATAGGGCTCCAGCACCACCTGGGCCGCCATCAGGGCGAGGCCGATGAGGACCCAGAGCAAGGTATCGCGGGAGGGGAGGGTGATGGCCGCGACAATCGGGGCGGTGGCCAGCCAGGGAATAAAGGGAGAATCAATGGCGCCCGAGAACCAAGAGAAGCCGCAAAAGAAGATGACCGTGGTCAAGCAATAAAAATGAGCCGCCAGCCGGGTCCATTTTTTCCGAAAAATCATCCAGTACTCCACAAATACGCTCAGAAACCCATACAGGCAGATGATGGCCGGTACGGGAAGCTCGAGGAGGGAGTACAGGACAATGAAGAAGAGGGTGAAGAGCTGCACCATCCCTCCGAGATAAGTGAGGACCCAGGCCCGTTGAAGTTCCTGGCTCCGAGGGGGAAAGCTGCGGAGGAAAATGCGGCTGAGTCGGTTGAGGGGCGATATGGAGATGCGCTGGCTCATGACATGGGCCGCATCAAAGGTTGAAAATCGCAGAAAATCCGGGTGCCACGGCCGGGGGCCGTGTCCAGGGAAAACCGCCCGCCCATCATGGCCACGCGGTCTTTCATGTTTTGGAGCCCCTGGCCCAGGGTCGATTGGGGATGGAAGCCAATGCCATCGTCGTGGATTTCGAGCCGGAGGAGCTGGTCATCATCGCTGTGCAGGAAGATGCGGACCTTTTTCGCCTGGGCGTGCCGGGCGATGTTCCGGCAGGCCTCCTGGACAATCCGGAAAAGGTGAAGGTTCCCGGGCGTCATGGGCATGAGCGGCTGGGCCGGAACCCGCAATTCAACCATGATGCCCAAGCCCCGACGCAATTCATCCGCCAGGCCTGTGATCGCATTCTGCAAGTTTTCGGCCGCATCCGGCGGCCGGGGATGGTCCTGTACGATCCGTTCCGCCTCTTCCTGAATTGCCCCAATCCTGAATTCGGCATTGGCACCATCCACCGGCGTTCCCATCTCGGCAAACCATTTCTTCTGGGCCTCCCGCACCGCTTCCAAACGGGGAGACAGGTGCTCCCGCAGCCGGGACAAAATTTGTTCCCGCTCGGCCATTGCGCCCGCTGAGCGGGCCTTTTCCAAATCCTGCCGCGCCTGAAAATTCGCATCGAGCTGGCGGGCCGTCCGTTCTGACCGGCGCCGGACCCATACGATCAGCCCCACCGTCAGCATTTCCGCGAGGTAGAGACCGGTATAAGAATACAGGCTGACCGATTGATTGGGAATCGGAGGGGGCGGAGGGAGGAGCCGGGGTTGGAAAACAAACAGGATGAAAAGGCCAATGGCGACGCCGCCCCAAACCACGAATCCCCGGTAGCCCATCAACAGGAAGCTGACGAAGGGAGCCAGGGAAAGCCAGGGCAGAAAAGGAGAATCCAACCCGCCGTCCGCGAAAGCGACCGAGCTGGTGAACAGGGAATTGGAGAAAACGAAGATGAAAATGAGGGTTTTCAGAGAAACCCAGCCCTGAACGAAGGAAATGAGGAAGACAACGCTGAAGAACACCTGGAACAAGAACATCCAGAAAAACGAATCTTCCGCCGCCGAAACGAAGACCAGGGAGAAGAGAAAGGAGAAGAACCCTCCGATGGTGGCCATCAGGAATACCGCAATGGCCGGTAACAGGAGTTGTTGCTGGCCTTGGTGGCGTTGGTCAATCAAATTGACCATCCAGGTTTCGTAGCGCTGGTACAGTAGACGCATTTGCGGAGAATTGACCCCGTAAAACTACGTAGTTGTGCGGGTGATTGTACTAAAAACGAAAAAAATGGCGGTTCAGCTAGAGGAAAACTGTTACTATTGACCTGTAACAAACACTTGGCGCCATTTCCAAAATGGCCTCAGGACTTTATCCTCTACCATGATTTACGCTTTGGGTGACCCTTGGTTTCCGAACCAAGCCCCCCTTTGCATGCCTTAACTAATCCATTTTCAATTTAACAATCATTACATGAACTCATCAACAATCACCCTTTTTCAACGCCTCGCCTTGCTCGTCCTCGGGCTGTTCCCCGTCCTGCTGGTGGCGCAGACCCAGACCGTCGGCAAGGGCGCCTACGGAACCTGGCCGCAAAATGCCGGCTTCGCCGTCTTCGGCAATGTCAATTGCATCAATGGCAACAATTACGCCCTCCTCCAGGCCGATAATTGTACGACCTATCTGAATGCGGGCTCCGGTCGCAACATCCACTTCCGGGTGGGCAACCAGGAGCGCATGATTGTCCGGTCCAATGGCCGCGTAGGCATCGGGATCGTCAATCCCTCCGACAAGCTGCACATTGTGGACTCCACCAATCCGGCACTGCGGCTTTCCGGCGGCGGGTTCACAGCCCAAATGGCCGTCGCCACCAACCCCGGTTTTTATTCCCCCACTGCCCAAGCCGGTGACCTCGTACTCCGCTCCCTCAATGGGAATACCCAGCTGTACGCCATCAACGATGACATTTCGATGGTGACAGGAGCTGGCGGGGCCGCTTCGGAAAAGATGGTCATCCAAAACAATGGCAACGTTGGCATCGGACGGACTCCGACCGTGCGCAAGCTGGAAGTCCAGGGCGAAGTCTACTTCGACGACGCCATCAACTTTGGCGGCGGCAACCTGGCCCGGATCGTCCCTGATGGCGGCGGCGTCTCCTACAATGGCCGTTCTTTTGGCGGTGAGTACACCCTGGTTCGCCACAACTTCCTCAACACCCAGCTCAATGTGGGCTACAATCCCCGCACCTTCGTTCCGGGTGGCTACCTGATGACAGTTGACGGCGAAATCCTCGCGGAGGGCATCACCATTCAGAACAGCACCAGCTGGCCCGATTACGTCTTCGAATCCGATTACGAACTCCGGGACCTCGAAGAAGTGGAAGCCTTTGTCAACACGCACAAGCACCTGCCGGAAGTTCCCTCCGCGAAAGATGTGGAAGACGGCGTTTCGGTGGGAGAAATGCAAAAGGTCCTCTTGAAGAAGGTGGAAGAATTGACCCTGTACACCATTCAACAGGAAAAGTCCCTGGCCGAGTTGAAAGCGGAAAATACCGAACTGAAAGCCCGCTTGTCTTCCATCGAAAACAAATAAGGAGGACCTGACCATGAAAAAACTATTCACCATGCTGCTGCTGGTGAGCATCGGGACCACGGTTCTGATGGCCCAGCAGAAAGCAGCACTCCCCAGCCTTCACCTGGAAGCGGAGCGGATCGACACCGACCGCACCATTGAAGGCGCTGACGAAATCATTCTGGACGAGGGCACCCACATTGCGGCGCCGATCCGGCTTGAGATTACGGGATGCCATTCCATTCGCCTCGGAGAAGGTTTCTCCATTGCTCCGGGGGGCGAGCTGATCGCCCGGATCGACGAATCCTGCAAGCAGGCGGCCAGTAGCGCTGAACCGAGCGGCTCATTTTCGATTGGGCCGAACCCCCTGCGCAGTGAATTGCACATGGCCATCCAGGTGGGGACGGACTCGGAAGTCCAGGGCGCGATGTATGACCTGCACGGTCGGCAGGTGGCGGAACTTCTTCCCGCAACGCGCCTCGAGCCTGGCTTCCACGAGTTCACGGCCGACGTCCAAAGCCTTCCTCCCGGAACCTACCTTTACCGGATGTCAATCGGGAAGGAGGTGCGCTCAGGGAAATTGATTCGAATTGACTGATAAGGTACACTTATATCGACAGGGCCACGGGCGAGAGCCTGTGGCCTTCTTATATAGAAGGTCTGTGTTTGGGACAGGGTTGAGCCGGGCTTTGAGGGAAAATGGGGAGTCGGGTAGGGGAGAAGGGCAAAACAATGGAGAACGATGGAGGGAACAAGCAAAAAGAAAGAACGGGGCTTTAGGACGTGGAGGTGACGGAGAAAGAATTTTTTTCGAAAAAAAGCAAGGTGATAAACTATTTTATAGATATTGAGTTTATCCCTAAACGATCAATCGTACACATTGGGTTCATTTATTGAAGTTCTGAAATCCCAAGACCTCGAAATGCCGCGTTTCATTCATCTAAATCCTTTTGGGTGACCAAGGAAACGCTCAAGATATACAAGACTGATTCATTATGCCTTAGCATAAACTAATGTCGGGAGGCTGCGTTGGCACGCGGCCTTCTTCTTTTCTCCCTTTCGGATGCGCAGGCTTAGAGTTTGTAATTCAGGAACTATTCTTAAATTTAAGATGGTTCAGTAAGTGAAAAAGTATACAACTTTCGGCTCGTAAAGCTAAATCGATGATACAACGATTGTTTTTTTGTTTGGTATTGTTGACGTCGTCTGCAGTATTGTGTGCTGCAAGCGGGAGTGAACAATTGAAGCAATTGTTGGAAGAAAATAATCGCGATACGGTGCTGGTGGAAAAATTGTGGGGCCTGGAGGATGAATTGGGCAAAGATGACCTTCCGGTTCGGGTTCAATCCATGAAATTGGCGCTGGACATTTCCGATTCGCTGGATTTCAAGCGGGGGATGAGCGTTTCGTCCTACCGGCTGGGAAATCTCTACGAATCCGCCGGCCTGTTTGACCAGGCCTTCGAAAACTACCAGCGGTGTATGGCTGTGGCGCGTCAGCGCAAGGATACCAACCGGGTCGCTTGGGTCTACAACGCCCTTGGCAACCTCCACAAGTCCACCAAGCTCTACTCCAATTGTGAGGAGTATTTCCTCACCTCGTTCCGTTTGCTCTCCCAAATGGAGAATCCCCAGCTTTCCTATCCCCTGATCAACCTTGCGTCCGCCTACAACGACATGGACAGCAACAGCAAGGCGCTGGATTTGTACGAGACCATTTTGACCCGTTATCCCGACCCCGATAACCTCCTCAGGAACTCCATGGTCCACAACAACTATGGCTTTCTGCTGACCGAGTTGGCCCAATACGAAGAAGCCCTGGATCACCTCATGGAGGCCAAGCGACTAAAGCACGAAGCCTATCCCTCCGGACTGCCCAATACCTATAACAATATAGCGATGGCCTATATCGATCTCGGGCGGTACCAACTGGCCGAGAAATACCTCGATTCGACCATGGCTGCGACGAATTGGACCTCCTATTTTGATGAACGCCACGAAGCGCTCCTGTTTCGGTCCCAATTGGAATATGCCCGGGGAAATTACCGTCGGGCCTACGAGACCATCCAAGATTACAATGCCCGCAAGGATTCCATTTTTCAAAGCCGGGAAGAAAACAAGCTGAACGAAGTCATCGCAGTCTTCGATGCCGACCAGAAAGCGGCAAAGTTGGAGATTCTGGAAAAGGACCGGGAACTGTTGTTAAAGGACCAGGCGGTCCTCGAATCCCGCCAACGGTTCCAGTGGACCCTGATTGTGGGCTTGGGAGCCATCGCCCTGCTGCTGGGCGGGCTGTTTTTCGTGAACATGCGCCTGAACCGGAAGGTTCGGACCGCCTACCGGGAGCTGTCGCTGACCAATGAGAAGATCAAATCTCAGCAAAAAGAAATATTGCGGCAGAAAGATGCCGTCGACCAGAAGAACCAGGCCCTGGAAGCTGCTATGCACGAGAAAAATGGCCTGATCGGCTTTGTGGCGCACGACCTCAAGGCTCCTTTCCAGAAGATCATGGCCATCCTCGGCATGTTGAAGTCAGAAGATGGCCTTTCTGCCCAGGGGCAGGAAATGCTGGGACTGATCGGGAAAACCAGCGAGGGGGGAGCGGAGCTGATCCAGGACCTCTTGATGATCACCGAGGCGGAGGCCAGTAACTTGCCCGAATCCAACGGCAATTCCGTAGAGCTGTCTCTGCGGGACTTTGTATACAACCGCATCAGTTCATTCCAGCCCTACGCCCAGAAAAAGGAGATTCACCTCCGTCCCAACCTCGAATTGGGGGATTTGCAGGTTGAAACCGATCCCCGCGACATCGGGCGCATCCTCGACAACTTCATTTCGAATGCGATCAAGTTCTCCCCGGCGGGCAAGGAAGTGGAGGTCGGAGTGCGGAAATTGGGGGGACGGCCTACCTTATATGTAAAGGATGAAGGACCGGGGATCTCGCCCGAGGACCAAAAGCGGCTCTTCCAGAAATTTCAGAAGCTGAGTGCCCGTCCCACGGGCGGCGAGAGTTCCCACGGTCTGGGGCTCGCCATTGTCAAGTCGTTGGCGGATCGATTGAACGGAGAGATCGCCCTGTATACCAAAGTCGGGGCCGGAACGACCTTCGAATTCATCTTCCCGTCCGAATCCTAACCTCATTTGATGGAAGTTCCCATCAAGCAAAATCAAAAATTTACATTTTAGTCTTTTTTATTACATGGAGGGTTTCTGTGGTGTTGACTATGGAAGGGTGGGATTAGGGGCATTTATGAAAGGTTTTTGTTAGAAGTGTGTAAAAAGAGGGGTTTCCTGGCTCTGTATTTTTGGACCCTAGCTCGAAACTCCTACATATTTGAAGGGCGGGGAAATGAGACTTTGGAAGGCTTTTTAGCTCATTATTAGTGATAAAAGCGCTTCTTAGCCGAATAATATTTTGTCATAAGGGTCCCAAAAGGCTCAGATTGCGGAAAATGGGGGGTGGAGGAAAGAATAAAAGTGAATGTGCAATTTTTCTTAAAATTGTTTGGAAAATATTACATGGAAGTGCATCTTTGGAATGTAATCGGTGAAAGTTGACTTTTGTCGAACTAACTCTGAACTACAGTAACTGAGTATAATCCTCTCAACAACTTCTATCATTCTAATTCGCGTGTAATGAAATCTTTGACTAAATCACTGAGCTTGGCCTTCCTGACGGCGTTCGTGCTCTTCTCTTGTAAGCCCGACACCGTCGCTCCCAAGGACAACTCTGCCAACAACGGATCCCCCTCCCTGCAGGCTGACGCCCTCGGCCCGCACCGTAACCTTGAAGAAATTTGCAGCCCGATCATTGACCTTGATCTGGCTCAAGCTGGTTCTACCCTCAACGGCGCTACCGGAACCCCCTGGGCCCAGAGCGTTAAGATGATGAACGGCCAGGACATCAACGGTGAAGACCTCTTCGAAATCAGCTACCAGCTCCAGTACGGATGGTACGCCAACAAACAGGAAGTCTACATTGGTAAAATGTCCGACTTGACTTTCGCCCCCAACGGCATCCCCGTCATCGACGCCCGCTGGATCACCGACGACATCAACCCGGTTGTCAACAGCTGGCCTTTCCAGGTCGCTGCCACCAACTTCACCGACTGTGACGTCGTCCTCGCCAAGATCACCATCGGTCAGATCAGCCCCTGGAGCGCTGACCCGAACCAGTTCCTCCCCGGCACCGAAAACGTCGTATGGCTCTACAATACCAAGTGGAATGACGGTAACAACCCCCAAATGAATTCTACCAACGGCCTGATCACCCCCTGGTGCAACGTTCCCTGTACTGCTCCCCAAGTTTGTACCCTCGACTTCACCACCTTCAACCAGTGCGGTTACGGTGTATGTGGCCAGGATGGCATCGGCGGTACCGTACGTGAGCAGCTCTTCGCTTCCGCTTTCCCCGCTGGTCTCCAGCTCGGTTGCGCCACCGGTTACACCATGACCCTCTCCTCCGCTCAGGCAGCCAACAACTTCCTCCCCTCCAAAGGCGGCAAAATCCTTACCAGCAACCTGACTGACCCGAACGGTAAATTCAAAAACCCGAACGAAAACCTCTGCCCCGGATTTTTCCCCTCCGAGTCCTTCGAAGTTGACTTCGACACCGACGGTCTCACGGGTGGCAACGGCGCTCCGCTCGCCAAAGGTACCTTCATCACCACCCAGTACGACGAAGTTGGCCTGACCATCTCTGGTGTCAGCAACCACGGCGGCCGCACCGGTGATGTCATCATCTTCGACTCCAGCAACCCGACTGGTGGAGACACCGACCTCGGTACTCCCAACCAGGCTTACGGTGGCCCCGGCATCGGCAACGGTGGAACCAACCCCGCTGGCCGCAACGATCAGGCCCTCGGAAACGTCATCATCCTCGCTGAAAACGTTCGTGATAACAACAACGACGGTCGCGTAGACAATCCTGATGACGACGCTGCTGGTGGTATCATCTACTTCGACTTCAATCAGCCCATCTCCGTTGAAGGCCTCGACATGCTCGACCTCGACGACCACGCTGACAACGAAATCATCTTCCAGTTCGCTGACGGAACCACTCAAATGTGGGAATGCCCCCAGATCGGCAACAACTCTCACAAGTTTGTCTCTACCCTCATCAACGGTGAAGCTGCCCACAACGTAGCCCGCATCTCCGTATCCTTCTCCGGTTCCGGCGCCATCGCTGGCCTCAAGCTGAGCCGCCCCGGCAACCTCAGCAACGCTTGCTACCCCGGCATCACTGGTGGATTTGCTTCTACCCTCGCTGGTCGCCTGGCTACTGCTAAGATGAACGTGAAGTTTGACGAAGTTGACCCGAACCTCGGCAACGCTGACTTCGCCTTCGGTAACCTCCTCATCCGAAACGGTGTATTCGCTGGCCTGAGCGTTAACGAGCTCATCGAAGAAGCCGACAAGGTACTCGGTGGCTGCTCCACTACCTACACCAAAGGTCAAATCAATGGCGCCCTCAAGAAGATCAACAACTCCTTCCGCGACGGTGTCAAGCAGAACAACTACCTGACCTGCCCCTGATTCGATTACGCATAATTATTATAACAAGGGTCTCTCGTTTGAGAGGCCCTTTTTTGTTACCTGCAATTCTTTGATCTTCCACTCCCCAATCAAATGGACGGATGGATATGGCGTACTGAGAATGGCCCCAGTATTCCGAACTCAACCCATCTATATAAGGAGTACATCGCCAATTGGGCGTAGCGAGTTTGGGCCCAGGAATTGATCCGTACTTTTAGGATTGAGGCATCACGGCTATGATCATTCGTCTTCCCTTGACCCCGGCATCTTTTTTCCTGCTCAAGCTGTTTCCCACCTGGCATTTTATTGATGTGAGATAGGAGAAACGGTTAACCGAAAGGAGGGAGGAGTCACTGGAAGGTTGAGGAGCATGATAAGTGAGGGAAGGTAAATGGGAGTGGGAAAATGTCAGATGGATTGGAGGGAAAGAATGGAGGAAGGAGAATTGGAAGGGATTGGTCTGGGGAAATGAAGGGAGTGAGAGAAAGGAAGGGGAAATAAAGGGAGGAGACGAAGGGAAAGGAAAATCAGGAACGCTCAGCAGGTAGAAGGGACAATGAAGAGATAGGACAAATCAGAAAAACGAAAGAAGGGGAGGGGGCTGGAGGAAACAAAAGAAAAAAAGGGAAACCCGGTGGGCATCCCTTTTTATTCTTGATCGAGGACAACTTAAGCTGCGGTAGCGGCAGAAGCCTTCCGGGACTCGTTGATAGCGATACCGTAGACAACCAGACCGAAGCCGATCTTGTTGATGGCGTCACCAACGTTGTAAACGAGGTCCAGGTCAGACGGACGGAGGAGACCAGCGCCGTCAGCACCCAGCCAACCACCAGGCATGGCCATGTAGCCGATCGGGTAGATGGCCCAACCAACCAGAACGAACCAAGCCAGAGCCTTGATACCTTTCTGTACTTTGGGAGAAGAGTTGTTAGCAGCCAGCTGCTTGATTTCACCAAACCAGGCCGAATACAGGATGTAAACGTAACCGATGGTGGAGATCACACCCCAAATAACGGAGTGAGCCATGGATCCATCCGTGAATGCTTCACCGATATAACCGGCAACAAGCATTAGGGCTGAGGCACCAATTAGCTTTACAAGGAGGCTGCTCTTTGCTCCGGCGGGACGCAGGAGGAGATAGAATTCGATACACATCAACGGCACCGTAAGGGTCCAGTCAATGTAGCGGAGGACGGTGGGGTTCTCACCAGTGGCCTGGTAATAATCCCGCATGTAATAGTAGTGGACCGCTGCGATACCGGTAATCAGACCGGATACCAGCATAGAGGTCTTCCACTTGTTGTCGACCCGGCCTCTCTCAAAGAAGAAGAAGACCGAAGCCGCGAACATCGCCATGTAGCCAGTGAAAAAAGTAAAGGCTACTGGGTCGTTCTTGGGCAATGTAAGTACATCTGCAAATACCATAACGTTTTGTGTTTTACTTTTTCCTAATGAAGGTTAAACAAAAAGTTGGGCGTTTGGTTCGGCCTTATTTTGAATATATCTGGAATTCCCCGTCAAAATGTCCCCTCTCTCCCCCCAAAGGCCTAAAATTAATTAGTTCTAAAGTTGAAATATTTTCCTGGGGAAGGGATTTGACTCCATTTTCACGCAGCTTTTAGGTTGGTTTGGGCAGTTGGGGCTACCAGTCCGGAGGGATGTACCGTTCAGTCAGGTGGGGGGACCATTCCTTCACAAAGGGCCACCAAACATGAGGGGGAAATGACCGTTGGTTACCACATTCGCACCACTCATCCCTGATTTTCTATTCCACGACTTTTTATGCCTATATTCATGGTGACACTACTTATCATCATTTGTTTGGAATACGCCGAGTACTAACCCACGTTCTTTGGGCAAGGATTCTGTTTTCCTTGTTTTTTGTTAACCCGAAATCCAGACTATGCAAAAACTTAGACGATTACTGTTTGCTTGTACGCTCGTCATGGTGGGCAACCTGCTCCCCGCCCAAGACTATTTCTTCATCTATGAGGAAGGCTCTGCGCCTCCTTATGACTACAACCAGACCGATTTGAATGTCGATCTTCTGACATCAGGAGACGACGTCCTTTCTTCCTGGATCAACCTGCCGTTCACCTGGAACTTCTTTGGCCAGTCTGTGAATGGCTACAAGGTTTCTGACAATGGTTACATCACCTTCGATCAGAATGCCACCGTCAGCTACGGAAGCAACACTGCCATTCCGGATCCTGGCGGCCCCAACAATGCCATTTACGCTTTTTGGGACGACTTCGAATTGAACTCCGGTGGCGTCGTGCGCACCTGGGAGTATGGCGCTGCGCCTCACCGTGTCATTTGTATCCAGTGGGACAATGTCACCCGGAAGTCTACGGCCGCTTCTGTCACCATGACCCTCCGCTTGTACGAAGGCGCCAGCTTCGACATCGTATGGGACGAATCTGTTTCCAGCCCCTTCGCCACCGATGGAACACTCGGATGTGAAAACGCATCGGGAACCGATGGCCACATGATCCAGAGCTCGCCCATGACCCAGTTCCCCGACCTGCAGTCGGTCATCCTCGACGACTTCGTCTTTGACTACCGCACCGGCACCCAGTTCGATTGGGACCTTGGCACCGAAGACATCAACATCAGCCCCTCTCTGGCCGCTGGCACCTATGACCTCAGCGGTACCATCAAGAACTACGGAAAGAACAGTGTGACCACCTTTGACCTCAACTACCAGTTGGACAACGGTCCGGTCAACACCCAGAGCCTCAACACGCTCTACCTGACCGCCCACGGCGGTGAATTTGAATACGTCATCCCGAACGTCCTGGACTTCCCCACCGCAGGCCAGGGCTACCACCTCAAAGTTTGGATCAGCGACCTGAATGGTAACGGCGACCTCCAAACCGACAACGACACCTTTGACATCGATCTGGTCACCATGATCGGCAACAGCGCTCCGAAGAACATCCTCGTGGAAACCTTCCAGGGAACCGCTTGTGGCTGTACCGCTTACGGTATGGACGACGCCGACGACCTCGTGTCGAGCTGGCCTAACCAGGTATTCCCGGTGCAGGTTCACCTGACGGGTTCTACCTCTCTGGTCAACAACAGCACCGGCCTGAACACCTTCTTCAACGTGGTGGGCATTCCGATGGGCATGGTTGACCGTGCCGGCCGTACCTTCGGCCAGAATCCGGTTGTCAACTCCGCCAGCTGGAACACCGATGTAACCAACCGCCTGAACGCCCTGACCCCGGTCAGCGTAGAGGTCTACAACCAGTTTGATCCCGCGACCCGCGAAGTCACCGGCCAATTGGTCTCCCGCTTTGTCGACTACGCAATGGGTGACCTGCGCTTCGTCCTCTACGTAGTAGAAGACAATGTGAAGCATGGTTCCCGCAGCATCGACGGCGTCGTGCGCCAGCTGCCCCTGACCGGCTTCGGTCAGACCGGCACCATCCCCTCGACGGTCAACCCCGGCGACGTCTTCGTAGAGCAGTTCAGTTTCACGCTCGACGCGGGAATTGACATCAACGACATGCGTCTGGTAGGTGCTCTCGTCCGCTACGACGACAACTACAAGCGGAACGAAGTCCTGAACGTAGCTGCTGCTGGTCCCGACAACGGCGTCTCCGCCGCTGCTCCGATCGAAGAAAGCCGCTCTCTGGGTGTGTTCCCGAACCCCGCCTCTGGAATTGGCGCGATCTCGGTTGAATTCCACAAAGCCACCCAGGCCAACTTCTCCATCTACAACATGCAAGGCCAATTGGTCCAGGTCATGAAGGAAGCCCGCTTCACCCCGGGTGAGCACAAGGTCTGGTTCAACGCTGCTGACTTGCCCGCCGGAGCCTACTTCATCCGCGTAGATTCCGAACTCGGACAATTCAACGAAAAGCTAATTATAAGCAGGTAAGCAATTTCGTCTCAGAACGGCCGCCCCGGGGAATCCCTCTGGGGCGGTTTTTTTTATTTTCCGGGGAAAAATGTCCTCATCGTCCAAACTAAGCCGAAGGAATTCTCGTTGTAATGGGGTATGAAAAAGACTTTGTTGGTTCTGACCTTGGGAATTTTGGGTATCGGAATGGGGATGGCCCAGAATCTGGATGTGAAAGTGAAGGGAATTGAGGAGGTGGAAGGCAATATCCGGATCGCGGTGTTCAACCAGTCCAAAGAGTTCCCGGACGATGAGTATGCCTACCAAAAGAGGGAAGTTCCGGTGACGGGCGAATCCCAAACCATTCGGTTTTCCAATCTTCCCCGGGGTACTTACTCCGTGGCCATTTACCACGACGAGGACCGCAACCGCGAGCTCAACACCAACTTTTTCGGCATGCCCACCGAAGACTACGGCTTTTCCAACAACGCCTCCGGGACCTTCGGTCCGCCTTCCTTCGAGTCTTGCAGCTTCAGTTTCACCGGCAGCTCCAAGACCATCTCCATCGAAATCGATTGATTGCATTTCCTAACCCGGGTTAGCCGGGTTCTGTGAGCCTTGCGTGATCTTGGTCCCATGATCACGATGAAACTCATGTACGCCGCCAATGTCCTGGTGGCCGGCTGGATCAGCATTTCCAGTCTCTTTTTCCCGAAAACTGCCCACGCCACCGTTTTCACCCAGGGATTTGCCTATTCGGAAGCCATCCGCCTCGTCGGGGCCCTGTGGGGAGCCATCTTCCTCCTGTCCGCCATAGGTTTATTTCTCCCCCGCCAAATGTCCCTCGTGCTCCTCTTCCAATTGATTTACAAAGGAAGCTGGCTGCTGGTGGTCGCATTGCCCGCCGTCATGCAGGGCCAGAATTTTCCCCGCGCGATGGCGTGGTTTTTCGTGGTATGGGTGGCGCTGTTGCCCTTTGTGATTCCCTGGGGGCAGTTGTTCGGGAATGGAAATTGAATGATGGGTTGGGGATATTGAAGAAAAAAATCCCCAAACCGCCGGAGCGGTTCGGGACAACTACGTTCAAGAAAAATCTCAATTTCGTACGATGCGGTAAGCATATTCTTGGCCATCCGCAGCCCGTACTTTCAGGAAATAAAGGCCGGCGGGATGGGTGGAGAGGTCAATCTCACTGGTATTTTCGGCCTCCAGAATGGTCCGACCTGTCATGTCCGTGACCTGGAGGCTGAACTCCGGTACCTGTCCCGGCCAATTGAGGCGGCTCACGCCGGCAGTCGGGTTGGGCGCCACTTGCGGCCCGCCCGTCGGTTCCATCTTGGAAGTGGGCGTCGGGAGTACCCGCAGCAGTTTCATGAACATGCGGTCCTGGCCCTGGGAAAATTGGCCGATGGGAAACTTGGAATAGACCAGCCAGGCCTTTTGGCCATTGGACACCACTTCGGGTTCGTTGATGACATTGACGGTATCCGGTTCACTCACGCGCACCAGCAGGGGAGAGGACGAGCCATCAATTTTGTGCAGCCAGACTTCGCCGCGGCTGTTGACGAAGGCACCGCCCTGCGCACAGTCGCTGAGCAAAAAGACCGAATAGTAATTGCCGTTGATCACAAACGGCTCATTGGACAGGGCCCGGCAGGGCTGGTCGAGGAAGGACAGGGAAGTATCCGGAATCGAGCTTTGGAACTGGTTGAAGATATTGCCGATGAAAGGCTCGCGGTAGGTCCGAATTTCCAGTCCTCCATTGATCCCAGGCATGATATACCGCTTGTTTTGGTAGTAAAACGGGCTGGGATCATTGTGTTGGACCGCATCATTGGTGATGTTCGTGGTTGTAAAATTGGTGTCGGAAGTGATCTCCACGAGGCGGGTCTGGTTGCGGTTGTTCGCATCAAAATAACCGTAGGTGAATTCGTGGAGGTCATTGAACCAGCGGGGAACCGCCAGGTCCATGGCCGCCCAGCCGCCTCCGGCGGGCTCATACTGACGTTCCACCAGGATTTCCTTGGTGGGAAAGTCGAGGTCGATGAAGCGCACATCGATGGAATCGGCATCGCCGGGCAAGGGATAGTCATCGGCCCGGAAATAAAAGACGTACTGCTTGCTGCTATTGGGATTTTTCGAAGGAAAAATGCCGCGGCGCTGCACATCCGGGGCCGTAGGCAGGATGGTCTTGGTTCCCGTGGTATTGCCCGTGATCTCGACCTTCACAAAACGCCCGGCGAGGTTGACGCCGACATAGTACGGCCCATTGGAATCAATCCCAATATTGGCCCGCTTATAGGTCGACGAATTGAACGCCAAATAGCCTTTTCCATCCGCAGGAATCAGGGCCTTGGTATCGATGTCGATGCCACAATGCCACATCTTGCCGTAGGCTTCCCCCGAAGGGAGCAGGGTATCGTGCTCGAACCAGATCATGTACTTGCCGTCGGGGGAAAATTCCGGGTTGCCGTAGCTGATATTGGGGTCTCCCAGCTGGGTTTCGGGCCCGAGAAACATTCCGTCGAAGACCTGAGCCGAGACGAAAGGGCACGAAAAGTACAATAAGAGGGTAAAAATGATTGAGGTTTTCATGTTAAATAAATGAGGGTTGATGATTTACGTTTTAAACAACCCTTAGATGGGGGAGAAGGGAAATGGTTTAATGGAAGGCAAGGAAAAATGAAGGAACCAAAGTGAACTAATCGTTAATTAATTAATTTTTGTCGAATCTTTAAGTGTATTGGTCGAACAAGTAGGGCTATTCACCGTTCTCCATTTAGCATGCCCAAGACAGGAACCGCCAGTTCTTGTCAGTTCTCGAGATTCAATCAATTTTTCGGCAATTTTTACCCTCAACTCACTCTTTTTACATCATGAAAAAGTCTCTAATCTTCTGCCTGGGAGTCCTTCTCCTCCTGGGGGCAGGAAAATCTTATGCCCAAACTGGAACTTTTGAAGTCTTAAATCTTGACGATGGCGATTTGGCCGGTCAATTTACAGTCTTTGACGGTCGAGATGTTCGCTTTGATGTTCAGGATGATTATACCATTCGCTTCCCCAATGGGTCTTCGACTTCCTTCGGGATCTCCTTCAATGGTCAGCAAGTTTTTGACGTTGCCCGTTCCAATACCAGCAACGCCCTTGCTTTGTTCCGTCCTTTTGGCTCGAACAACAACCTGGGTCACCTCGAGGCCGGTGGCTTCGGCAATATCTCCAGCACGGCCAAGTGGATCGGCATCGGTTCCGGCCCCGCCGGAATCGGCGCGAGTGTCTACGGCAAACGGATCCAATGGAACCAGAACTTTGGCATCTTCAACCTGATCGAGCGGAATTCCACCACCCGGGACCTCGCGATTGTTTGGGGCGGTACCAGCTCCAACAACCGCCTGCTGTTCAACTATGGCAGTTCTCCCACGGCGGCACCTGTGACCCGCATGCAGATCGAAAGCAATGGCAATGTCGGCATCGGCGGAACCCCGCTGACCACCGAACGCCTCTTCGTGAACGGCCGGGTTCGGTTTGGCTCCGTAGAATACTTTGAAGATGGCGGTGGCTTCGTCACCACCAGTTCTTCGACCATTGTTCCTTCCGTCAACAATTCCCGTGACCTCGGAAACGCCACCTTCCGCTGGGACGACGTCTTCGCCACCAACGGGGTGATCCAGACCTCTGACCGCCGCGACAAAACCAATATCCAGGACGCTACCTACGGTCTGAACGAAGTCATGGACCTCCGTCCGGTCACCTACGATTGGAAGGCCCAGCCCGAAAAAGGCACCCAGGTTGGTCTGATCGCGCAGGAAGTCAATGAGATCCTCCCGGACATCGTTTACGATCCGGCTGAAGACTTCGAATTGAACGAAGAAGGCGAATTGGTCCCGGTAAAAGTTACCGAAGACACCCGCATGGGCATCAACTATGCGCTCATGAGCCCGATTCTGGTCAAAGCCATCCAGGAGCAGCAGGTCCAGATCGAGGAGCAAAAAGCCCTCATCGAAGAGCTCCAGCAGCAGGTGTCCAAGTTTACCCGCGACGAGACCGGCAGCCAGGAACTCCTCCCCAAGCTGTACCAGAACAACCCGAATCCGTTTGAGAGCGTGACTGAGATTGGCTACTACCTGCCGTCCTCCGTCAACAATGCCACCCTTTACATTTATGATATGCAGGGCAACCAGGTCCTCGAAGCGGCCATCACCGACCGAGGTGAAAGCGCTTACCAGCTCGACGGCAACCTGTTTGGCGCTGGCATGTACCTCTACGCCCTCATCGCCGATGGCAAAGAAGTCGACGTCAAGCGCATGATCATCACCAAGTCCAAGTAATACATTCTCGTTTCTCATAGTTGTAAGGAGGAAGCCGACGGTTTCCTCCTTTTCATATTTAGGTCCATTGACGATCGGGCTAAAAAGACCTATCTTGGCCGCGTGTGAATCCTAAAATCTGATTATGTCTACTCAAAAGACCTACCTCAGCGATCTTGAGATCGCCCAGGCGGCTTCTATGCAGCCCATCCGCAACATTGCCCACAACCTCGGCATTGAAGAAGATGGGATCGAGATGTATGGCCGCTACAAAGCCAAACTCCCCCTGAATTTGATTGATGAGGAGAAAGCGGGAAATGGGAAAATGGTCCTGGTAACTGCCATCACGCCCACACCGGCCGGTGAGGGCAAGACCACGACGTCCATTGGATTGACGGAGGGCCTGAACCAGATCGGCGAACAGGCGATGGTGGTCCTGCGGGAACCTTCTCTGGGGCCGGTATTTGGCATCAAAGGAGGAGCGGCTGGCGGAGGCTATTCCCAGGTCGTGCCCATGGAGGAAATCAACCTCCACTTTACCGGGGATTTTTCTGCCATCGAAAAGGCAAACAATCTGCTTTCAGCGTTGATCGACAACAATATCCAGAACTCCAAGCGGAGCCTGGGGATTGATCCGCGGACGGTGGTGTGGAAGCGGGTGATGGACATGAATGACCGGTCGTTGCGGAACATTGTGGTAGGGTTGGGCGGAAAAAGCGGCGGCGTTCCCCGGGAAGAAGGCTTTAACATCACGGCGGCCTCCGAAATCATGGCCATCTTGTGCCTGGCCAAGGACCTGGCCGACCTCAAGGAGAAGATTGGCAATATCTATATCGGCGATACCTATGACCGCAAAGCGGTCTACGCCCGGGATTTGAATGCCCACGGTGCCATGACGGCGCTCCTCAAAGACGCCATCAAGCCCAACCTCGTCCAGACCCTTGAAGGCAATCCCGCCATCATCCACGGCGGCCCCTTCGCCAATATCGCCCAGGGCACCAATTCGGTCATCGCGACCAAGATGGGCCTGAGCCTCAGCGATTACGTCGTGACCGAGGCCGGTTTTGGCGCCGATCTCGGCGCCGAAAAGTTCCTCAATATCAAATGTGGCTATGCGGGCCTGTCTCCCCGCGCCATTGTGCTGGTGGCCACGGTGCGCGCGCTCAAGTACCACGGCGGCAAGCCCCTGGCGGATTTGAAGCAGCCCGATCTGGAAGCACTGAAAAAGGGCGTCGTCAACCTCGAAAAGCACCTCGAGAACATCAATCTCTACGGCGTTCCGGCCGTGGTGTCCATCAACCGCTTTGTCAGCGATACCCAGGAAGAACTCGATTGGCTGAAGGCCCACGTGGAATCATTGGGTGCCCGGGTGGCCATCGCGGAAGGTTGGGAGCACGGCGGAGCTGGTATGAAGGACCTCGCCTCCGAAGTCGTCGCCGCCGTCAATGGATTTACCGGCCGTTACCAGCCGATCTACGATTGGGAAGATTCGGTCGCGAACAAAATCGAAGCCGTCGCCAAGAAGGTCTACGGAGCCGGATCGGTGGTCTTCCAGCCGAAGGCCCGGCTGAACATCAAGCGGATCAACCGCCTGGGCCTCGAAAAGCTCCCGGTTTGCATGGCCAAGACCCAGAGCTCATTTTCCGACAACCCCAAACTGCTGGGACGGCCGGAAGGCTTCGAAATGACGGTGCGGGAAATCGAAATTGCAGCGGGGGCAGGATTCGTGATTCCGATCCTCGGAAATATGTTGCGGATGCCGGGTCTCCCAAGCACGCCCAGTGCCGAAAAAATCGACATCGACGCCGACGGTCAGATCACCGGTTTGTTCTAAGCGTTGGTGGTAAACAGGGGCGTGACCCGCTCCCAAATCAATTCACTCACCGCATCCATGTCCAGTTGGGCGTCGATGCGGTGAATTTTTTCCGGCTTCCCCTTTTCCGAAAATGCCTGCTGGTACCGGTCATAGACGCCTTGGAGGGTGTCCAGGGATTCGTAGTGGTCGACGCTGGTTCGGTTCTGCTGGATGCGCTCCATGGCGACCGCAGGAGGGAGGTCGAGGAAAATGGTCAGGTCGGCGGGGAGGGCCTCCGCCGCTTCAGCATTCAATTGGTAGACCCACTGGAGGGGAGTGGATTGGGTATTGTAGGCGTAGGAAGAAAAGAGGTAGCGGTCGCAAATGACCGTGGTCCCACGGTCCAGGAGTCCGTCCATCCCGTAGTCGGGATGGTGGATATGGTCCAGCCGATCGGCTGAAAACAGCGCCGCGATGGTGGCCTCATGCGCGTGCTCCTGGCCGGTGAGAATCCGGCGCAGGATGGAGCCAATGCGGTATTTGGTCGGTTCAAAGGTCGTATGAACGGACAAGCCTTCAGATTCCAGGCGTTGGGCGAGTCGGCGCACCTGCGTGGATTTGCCACTGCCATCGATGCCTTCAAAGACGATGAATTGACCGCGTTGGGGGGATGAACTCATGCGGCTAAATTAGGAAGAATATTAGAAGGGCGGGAAGGGAGTTTTCAATGGGAAAAAGGGAGCTTAAAAAATGGCGGCCTGGACGGCGCCCCCTCTCTTTTCCGGCTCAAGAGAGGAAGTTTGCACGGTGGAGCTTCACCCTTTTACTTTCCTGGCGCGGCCCTCCCTGGAAATGCTAGGACCTTCTATTGAGTAGCCCGGCCGTTCCACGGCGGAGCTGCGACTTTCCACCAAATTGGTCCACGCTTCCACCCAAAACATAGAAAGTTGGGCCCCATTTGTCGAAACTTCTACCAATGACACTCCCATAACGGGCACGATCGGTAGAAACTTCGACTGATCGGGCCCAACTTTCCACCAAAAACATGGAAGTTTCCACTCCCGATACGGAAGTTTCTACAAAAACTATCCAAGTTTCCACCAATCCTAACCAACCTTCCACCATTTCGCTCCGTTTTCGGAGCTTTTTGATAGTAAGTCTGACCTATATGGCAATAGTATGTTTATTTTTGGTGTAAACTGATAGTTGCCTTTTCGGGGCTAAATCCCCTGGCCCGGCTTGCCCGAATGATTTCTACCCCCTCTTTTCCCGACCTTCCCTTTTCCCAGCCATTTCATTTCCTCCGGTAAACTATTTCATCCCCTTGTCTCCACCTTTCTTTTTATTACCTTATTGGGACAGTCACTTGCAAAACGTATGAAAATCAACACCTCAAAATTTACGCTTACCCTCTTGCTGTTGCTTGGTTGCGGAGGATTTTTTACCCTTTCCGCCCAGGACACCCTCTTTTTTGAAGATTTTGAAGGCACTCCCACCTCTTTTACCCTCAATACCACCGATCTGGGCGGTAATCCCGGAGGGTTCAACGATTGGGTCATTAACAGTACCTATGTAGGAGGATCGGGCACGCTGATTTGTCTTGGCTTTCCATTTACATTCACGGTAGCCAATACCCCTCCTCAGCCGATGACCATCTCGAATGCCAACGGAAATTACCTGCACCTGCTGGCCGACGAAGCGGCTAACGACAATGTCCTGAACGCCAACTACCAACCGGCGGATGGCACCTGTCAGGGGGCCGAAAGCAATTTCGCGCGAATGACCAACGATGTGAACACCGTGGGGCGGACCAATGTGACGCTGACCTTTTGGTGGATAGGAGCCATGTCTTCATTTTCAATTGGTGAGCTCCATTACAGCACCAATGGCGGAACCTCATGGACCCAGGTGACAGCACCGATTTCGAGTTATTTTGGGCAGGTCAGTTGGATTCAGCAGACGGTCACCAATCCGGCGTTCGACAACCAGCCCACTTTGCGCTTCGGATTCCGATTTGTGAACAATATTTCCACCACGGGAGCGGATCCGGCCTTCTCCATCGACGATGTGACCATCACGGCCGCTCCGGGATGTTCGCCGACGACCACCAATGCCAGCGCCTCCATCTGCGATGGAGACAGCCTCTTCGTGGGCGGTGGCTTCCAGACCTCGAGCGGATTGTACACCGATTCCCTCACCGACAACGGCGGTTGCGATTCAATCATCATCACCGATTTGACCGTCAATCCCAGTCCTGTGATAATTGGTGGTGCGATCATTTGTGATGGGGACAGCCTGTTTGTGGGAGGGGCGTTCCAAACTACTTCCGGTGTTTACACCGATGTCTTTACCACCCCCGCGGGTTGTGACAGTACGGTCGAAACGACGCTGACGGTCCTTCCCAGCAGCCAGAGCAGCGCTTCGGCATCGATTTGCCAGGGCGACAGCTTGTTTGTAGGCGGCGCTTTCCAGACCACGGCCGGGACCTATACGGATGTCCTGACGGCTGGAAACGGGTGTGACAGTACCGTCACGACGACCTTGACGGTGCTGGCTCCGGCGAGTGCCTCGGTGAACGATACCATTTGCTCGGGCGATTCCATTCTTGTCGGAGGGGCCTTCCAAACCACCGCCGGGGTCTACGTGGACACGCTCTCCACGACGGCCGGATGTGACAGCATCGTCACCACCGAGCTGGCCGTTTCCAATGTCGACAATGCCGTCACCAACAACAGTGGGGTATTGATCGCCATTCAGAATGGAGCGACTTACCAGTGGATAGATTGCATTTCCGGCCAGCCGATTGCGGGGCAGACCGGGCAGACCTTCGCCATTACCTCCACGGGTAGTTTTGCGGTGGATGTGACCCTGAATGGATGCACCATTCGTTCTGAATGCATCGACATTACCCTCGGAATTGGCTCCCGGAATACGTTGGGCACGACTGTTGAGGCCTTCCCCAATCCGGTGGGACAGGTTTTGAAACTTGAATTTGGGAAAGTCATGTGGGAATTAGAGGTCGAAATTGTGGACCTCCAGGGAAGGGTTCTGCAAACGAGCCAATGGAAAGGCCAGCGCTACCTCCAGCTTGACATGGGCGATCTGGCCCCCGGGGTTTACTCGGTTCGGGTAAGGGGAGAGGACGGCAGTGCCGTATTGAAAATTGTGAAGCTGTAACGGAACAATAGGAATAAAAAGAAGCGGGCCAGGTGAAATCCTTGGCCCGCTTCTTTTTTGGGAACGCCTTTATTGTGTAGAGATCAACTCGCGGGCATTCCGGATGGCAGATTCGCTCGGCGGTTCTCCACTGAGCATTTCGGCCAGTTCCAGAACGCGGGCATCGCCTTCCAGGGGCCGGATACTGGACGTGGTCCGTTCGCCCTGGACTTCCTTGTACAATTTGAAGTGGTGGTGGCCCTTGCCAGCAATTTGAGGAAGGTGGGTGATGGCAATGAGTTGGTAATTGGCGGAGAGCTTCTGCATGACGCGGCCCACCTTGTTGGCGACTTCACCGCTGATGCCGGTGTCGATTTCATCGAAGATGAGCACGGACAGCTCGGCCTTGGCGGCCAGGGCAGCTTTGATGGCCAGCATCACCCGCGACACTTCACCGCCTGAGGCAGTGGCATTCAGGCTGCCCATGGGCATGCCCTTATTGGTTCGAATGCGAAATTCGACCGTATTGATGCCCGACGGCGTCGGGCGCAGCGTTTCCTTCCCGATGGTCAGGGAACCTTTTGGATCCAGCGTGCGTTCAACAGCCACTTCGAAGGCGGCATTTTCCAGCCCAACTTCTTTCAGCAGCCCATCGATTTCTCCCTTCAATTTTTTCGTCACCGCCTGCCGCTTTTTCTCCAGCTCTTTTCCCTGCTGCACCAATTGCTTTCCGATCTTTTCCAATTGGGTTTGGCGACCGGCGATGTCCTGTCCCAAGGATTCGAAGCGGCCCACCTTTTCGGCGTATTCGTCCCGGACTTCCACCAATTCGGCAATGCTCCGCACCGAATACTTCATTTTGAGCCGGTTGAGGAGGTCAACACGTTCGGCGACTTCGTGGAGGGTCGCCGGATCGGTTTCGATGCTGTCGCTGACGCGCGTCAATTCGCGGGCGGCATCTTCGAGGCCGTAGCTGAATTCGTTCAGGCGATCGACCTGCTCCTTGATGCGCGGGTCGAGGTGGGCGACATTTTCCAAGGGAGCGAGCAGCTCCGAGAGGCGGTTGTAGAGCGACATTTCGTCGTCGTACAGGCCCTGCGTGGCTTGGGACAAGGATTGCTCGACTTCTTCGGCATTTTGCAACAGCTCCAGCTGTTGTTCCAGGCCTTCCTCTTCCTCCGGATCGAGGCGGGCATCTTTCAACTCCTTCAATTGGAAGCGGAAAAAGTCCTGCTGTTCCCGGGCATTGCGCTCTTCCTGTTCCATTTCGGCAATTTCTTTCCGCAGTTGATTGGCCTGGCGGAGCAATTGGCCGAATGCTTTGGCCGCGGGGGCGGTTTCGGCGTATTGGTCGAGGAGCCGGAGTTGGAAATCAGGCGAGAGCAGCCGTTGGTTTTCGTGCTGGCCGTGCAGGTCGACGAGGAGGGAGGTGACTTCGCGCAGAATGGCCAGGGAAACGGGTGTATCGTTGATGAAGGCGCGGGACTTGCCGGAGGAAGCGGCCTCGCGGCGAATGGTGATCTGGTGATGGCCCTGGTCGTCGAGGTCGCCGTCTTCGAGGTCAAAGGCATCGTGGCCCGACAATTCGGAGCGGATGCCCACCGGAAGGTGGGCAAAACTGGCCTCCACAATGCATTTTTTCCCCGGATCAAAAATCATCGAATAGTCCACCCGACGGCCGAGGATCAACCCAATGGCACCCAGTAACAAGGACTTTCCGGCGCCGGTCTCACCGGTCAGGATATTGAACCCAGCCCCCAACTGAATTTCCAGTTCTTCGATCAGGGCGAAATTGCGGATGTATAGCTTGGCAAGCATGTTCAGTAATCGGTGACTTTGTCAAATATCACTTCCAGGATGTCGGAGAGTGGGAGGGTATGGGTGTGGCGGCGCAGGCTGGTCCACCGGGCATTTGCGTCCCGAATGACCAGGGCATCGGGCTTCACCTCCATGCATTTCCCCGCATACGTCGTTCCTTCCAGCATGATGACATGGACGGTTTCACCTTTGATTTCCTGCAATCTCCGCTTCAGTTCATGGCGGCGGATCCGAACGTTTCTTTTTCCCACCCCGCAAAGATAGGTCTTCTCCGCATCAATTTTTACCCGCCTCCGAAATTCATCTCATTGCCGGACGATCCTCAGGACTTCGACCTGATCGTTCCAGGTGATGCGGCAGTACATGATGCCCGTTGAGAAGGTAGGCGTAGGTAAATCAATGCGGTGGTGGCCGGGTGCGAGGGGTTGGGGCAGGGAAATGGAGGAAATGAAATGGCCGGTGGAGGAAAAAAGGTCAATGGAGGGCTGGGCGTGGGAGGGAAGCCAGAGGAAAATTTGAGCGGGGCCGGAGGAGGGGTTCGGGAAAATGCTGGCCAAAAAGGGAATCTGGGCGCTGGAATGGGAGGAAAAGGGAGGGAAAGCAGCAGGAATGCAATCGGGTAAATCGCCCGTAAGGTTCAGGGCTTGTCCCTGCCGGTCCCGGACCTGGATTTGATAAGGACCGCTGTCGGTAAATATTGCGGAGAAATCGCCATTGGGAGTCAACTGGGGAGGCCATTGGATGTCGTAGGGACCCTGGCCACCTTGAATCCAGAGGATCAGCTTGCCGGGGCTGTCCACGCCGCTGTCGCGGCAGGTATCCACATAGACCTCCGCCCGAAACGGAGCTCCGGTACCCCATGGCAGGCAATCCTCGCCTGCCCAATACGTCGTCGCGCCGCCCGACAAATAGCGCAAGCCCGCCGGACTCAAGTCCTGGTTCTCCGAATCCGGCCCCGCCTGCGGCCACGGCACCCCGGCTGGAAAGAAGTCCGGCCGTTCATCATACATCCAGCTGGCCGGCCAATCCTGCGGGGCCGCATCCGGGGAACACCGATCCCCCGAAGACTGGTTCACCGCCTCAAAATGATCGCCCCGCGCCAAATTCACGCATTGATCGGTCACATTGCCCACCACCGCAATCGATTTGGTCCGGGACCACTTCCGGCACCCGGTACTCAAATTGGATTGGGAACGAATGCCCTTGGTGCGGACGTGGTTCCGGTAGAGCAGGTTATAGGGCCCATTCCAGCCATTGGCCAGGTCAAATTCGATTTCCTCCACCGAATTCCCCTCGACCAGGTTCCGAAACGGGTAGGCCCCGTGAAAAATCAAATCCTCAAGGCCCTTGTCGCCCTCGGGTTCATTGTTCAGGGTATAGTTGTAGGCGACCGCATTGCCATTGGAGCCGTATTGAAAGACGATGGCGTGCCGCAGCTGCTCGAAGACATTGTTGACAATGAGGCATTCGCCGGCCGCATTCTGGAAATTGATTCCGTAGCCACGGCCGCCTCCGCCGCCATCGTGGCGGTGGGCATCCCGGAAGTGGCAACCCGAGACTTCGATGTTGGACGATTTGTCGATGCGGACATGCTGGTAGGGCGGTTTCACGCTTTCCACGCCGCGGACCCAGCCATTTACCACGTATTGGAAGGAGAAATTGCTGGCCTGGCTCCGGGCCGATTCAAAATCCCGGCCGGTGGCGTCCAGGCTGAAGTTTTCGAAGCCCACATTGCGGCGGGGTCTCATCGGTTGGAGCCGGGCGGAAGCCGAGGGGAAATCGATGCGCAGGGGATGCGTGGTGCTCCATTGGGGACCGTTGCGGTTCCCCAACTGAACGATCTGCCCGACGCTGGCGGGTTTGCAACTGGGTGCGGGATCGGCACGGGACAGGAATACGAACTGGCCGGGGAATAGGGGAGCGGGCGCTTCGGGGCGTTCGTAGAGGTGGAACCACGACTGGCCGTCCTGGCCGTGGACGACCCAAGCCTGGTCCTCGTCGATGCGTCCCAGCACATTGAAGCAGTTGCCAATGCCTTCATTGGCCACGAAGTGGGTTTGGCCAGGGCCCTCGCCCTGGATCACGAGGTTGTCGTAGAGAATTTCTTGTTGGCGGGTCAGTTCGTAGGTGCCAGGCGGAAAATGCAGGACCCAGAGGACATGGCGGTTGTACACCGGAGAAAGCAGCTGGGTGGCGAGGTCGATTTCGTTGGTGATGTAATAGCGACCTTCGACCATTGGGGGCGGAGGCACATTGTGTTCGGCGAGGACCTCAAAAAAGTCCCGGCAAATGCGTTGGGAGGGGACAGGTTCGCGCAGGCCTACCGTCCGGGCAAAATCTGAGGCCCGAAATGCTTCCGGAAGCGGTTGTCCGGAAAGGGAGACGACCGAGAGCAAGAGGAAGCAAATGATGCGCATAACCGGTTGGGATCAGCTTGAATGTCAATTAAAGATAGGAAAAAGGCAGGAAAAGTGAACCAAATGGCGAATTCTGATGTTGTGACATTGAATATGGTATTGACTTAACAGCGAAATTCATGGCAGATTCCCCGAACATCCCCCAAAAAGCTCCCTACGGAGTCGATCTTGAACCCGGCACCTACTGGTGGTGTACCTGTGGCAACAGCAGCAAGCAACCTTGGTGCGATGGCTCCCACAAGGGCTCAGATTTTGTTCCCTCCAAGGTCGACATCTCGGAGGCCAAGACCTATTACCTCTGCGGTTGCAAGCATACGAACGGCCAGCCATTCTGCGATGGCTCCCATTCCAAGTTGTAAGCGAAAGCCCGGTTTGAAAACATGCTATCTAAGGCTTCCTGATGGGGGCCTTATTTTTTTTGAAAAAAATTGATTGTTCCCGTTAACCTTTTCCCCTCCAAAGTCACTAATAGGGTGAATTGCATGCAGAAAATTGGTTTTTAGTCTTTTTTAAATGCCTTTAGAAGTGGTTCGAATCCCGGGGTGGTTGTCCGAAAAGCCCCGGCGCACAATAGAGTAGGGCGACTTTTTCAAATTTTAGTGTACAAAAAAACGTGAACAAACAATTGATTGGGGCGATTCCTGCCCAAGGAACCCCTATTGCCTTGACCGAGAAAATTGAGAGTTTGGAAAACTTTCCGTACGAAGCCGACACTGTGGTCGGTGCGCCCCGAGGCGCCAATTATTTTCGCTATGTGACACGAATCTGTCTGGTGTTTTTGCTGGCCATTTGCCTTTGGGCCAGCGCCGACGCCTGTGACACCACTGCGTATGACCTGAGCAATTATACCTTCCGGACTGAGGTCCAGAAGCTCGACTCTGAGCATACGTACGATTGGGAAATTGAGATTTATCTGGGTGAGTCCACCGATTCACTTACGGATTTCCACGGCCTGGAAGTGGACCTTGAACTGAGTCGCGGTCTGGATTCCGGCTCCTTTCTGGTGACCGACGTCGACGAAAGCTGGGCCGGCGCCAATGTCTCTGCCAACGCCTCGCTGAATGGCACCCGGGATGAAATCCACCTGATTTTGTCCGTAGACAACTGTGGTTCGGCCAGCGGCCATGGATTGATTGGGAAGATCTACGTCAAAGGGGATGCCCAGGCGAGCTTGCGGATTCCGACCGCAGGCGGGATTGTGATGGAGGATAATCTCGATGCCTTCAAATGGTCCTCCACGACCACCGAAGAGTCCTTGGACGAACACCTGAGCCAGCTCGAAGTCTACCCCAACCCCGTGGTCGATCAACTTTCGATCCGAAGTGGAGACCAACCCGTGGCTGACGTTTACCTCTGGAATCTCCAGGGCCAGCAAGTCGGGCATTGGCGTCCGGCCAACACCGAATGGACCTCGCCGAGCCTGAACCTGGCGCCGGGAACCTATGTCCTCGGACTGCGACACGCTGACGGCACCATTTTCCGACGCCAAATCCAACTGCAACGGAAATAGCCTGACCCTTGGGAAGAAGACAGGGACCTGATCAAGCCCTGTTTTCTTCCATCAATATTTCCAATTGCTCCATCAACCAGACCTTTCCCCCCACATTTTCCCGTCCCTTCAGCTCCTCCTTCAATTCTATTAACCCTTTCCACTGCTCCTTCTTTACCGGAACCTCCACCAAGCGGCTCATCTGGGTCAGTGCCCGGATATATTCGAGGTAGTTGTTGATGTGGAACTCCGAAATGAGGTCGCGCCGCCGCCGCATGGCCATCCGAAATGAGGCCAGGAACTTGTCCAATTCGATCCACCAATCGGGATTGGTCTTGCGCTCGTAGAAAATGGTGCGGGTGATGTATACGCGGGCATCCAGGCCGAAAAACACGTCTTCGTGGTGGGTCAGGACGTCCTCGAAGTACTTGCGGGACGTCTTGTAATCGCCCTGAAAGAATTTCAGGATGCCCCGCCCGAATTCCGGGGCACCGGTATCTTTCGGGCCCGTCAGGCGACCGGAATAGCCTTCGATGAATTGGTCGAGCCATTCCGCTTCCCGGTTCCGGGCCATGATCATGGAGATATTCTTGAAGTGGTTCGGCGACAATTTCCCTTCCCGGTTGAGCAGGAGCCCCTTTTCCAATAAGATATGGTAGCGGTTGGCCAGCACGGCAATGTGGTGCTGGGAATTGTAGGTGAGGATGTTCCGGATACAATAATTGATCACGTGCTGATTGAGGTCGCGGACCTCATCGAGGGTATAATCGTCGCTGTGCTGGTCGAGCAGTTGGATCAGGCGGTCCATGGCCCGGTCGGTCTCTTCGGGGAGCCGATTGAGGAGGCGGTAGACCTGGAGGAACATCCAGACGAGGGGATCGTAGTCGCGGGCCGGATCGGTATCCTCGATTTCGGTGAGGTAGGCGACGATGGTGTCAATCAGGGGAAAATGGGGATTCTGGTCGCGGTTGGCGAAGATGTCCTTCTGGGTGAGGAGCGCGCAGGCGTATTTGAGTTTTTGGGCGAGGAAATAGTTGTCGAAAGAGGAATTGATGCGTTCCAGGCTTTCGCGGGGTTGGCGGCCGGTCTTGCGGCTCTGGAAAATGGCTTGTTCTTCCTGGATCGCGTGGGAGAGGAGGAGAGTTCGGCTGTTTTTCTTGCCCAGTTCCTTATCCGATTTCTTGTACAGCTGATCAAAGAATTTTTTCAGGTGATCCCGGTTAAAGGCCTGAAGCCGAACGAGATGGCGGAGGCCACGGCTGGACCTGAATTGCTGGTATTCGATGTAGTTTTGCAGGAGTTGGGACAATTGAGATTCCACCCTCCGGTCCATTTTAGGGCCTTTTTCTTCCAACCCAACCCAATCGATCTGAGCGCTGAAACCAGCTTCTTCTATGAGCTGATACAACGTATTCCAGGCGTTCAATTCGCGGGGCTGCACCCGCTCCAGCCCGGACTGCAAGAATTGATTGAATTGTTTGAGGTCCTTCCCATCCAGTTCCCCCAGCAATAAAAACAGTTTTTTTTGAGCCATATCCAGTTGTTAGTTCAGGACAAATTGATCGAGTTCAGGCGTTCTTGCTTTTGTTCTCTCTTTCTTTGAAAAAATACCTATGAGGCAAGCAAAGTGTAATTCGAAACTGATTTCGCCGTCTGATCTAGTTAACGAGTATTGACAAGTAATAGGGTTGTCACCCATAGCGTCTGGTGAAAAATTACAAAAATCTTGAAGATTATTCGGACAAATCGAAAAATCCGTTCTTGGAGTCTAGTGGTCAGGAGTATAGTTTAATTGAACTTTTGTCAATTCATTGTCTACTTACAGACTTAGAACAAGGGCCGAAGGGGTGGAATGAGTGAGAAAGCACCTCAATTATGATTTATTGCCTGATGGGCATCCTTTCTTTTTGCCTTTGGAAGGGAAGCCCGGGAGCGCCTGAGGGTATCTCCGCAGGATTTCGGCCGGTGAAAATTGGGAGGTAATTCCTCCATGCTTAACGGATTAAATGCTTATCCCGCTGTGAATCAGCGGGCGACTTTTGGATTTTTTTAAACCGTAACATTATTGTCAAATGAAAGGATTGTTATTGCTGGCAGTTCCTTCCGTATGGGAATTGCGTGGAGGTATGAAGTCAGAGGGGCAAGAAATGGTTTCAAGGTCGATGGATGCGAAGTTGGGGAAAATGGAAATGGAGGGGGGCCATGTGTAGGAACTGTTGGGGAGAGAATTCCCCCCATCGGACCTTTTCCGACGACGAAATCATTGCCGCACTTTTGACGCCTGGACCGGAGGGCTATCGCCCGGTGCGGCAGCTCTATGCGCGGGTCAGGCCCCGCCTGTTGAATTGGGTGGTATGGGGACCGGAGCCGGAAATGGACAGCTGGGACCTGGTGCAGGATGGCATGGAGCGGCTTCTCGTTCAGTTGAGGGCGGGGAAATTCCAGGGAGAATGCGCCCTGGATACCTACCTGTATCAAATCTGCCGGTTTCGTTGGAAAGAAATGTGCCGCTCCAAGTACCGGGGCATGGAACGCCTGGAGGAAGGACATTGCAAAGACGAACTGGAGGAAGATTCGGTTTTGTTTCCCCTGTTGGCCCTCGAGCGGAGCCAAACCATGGGGCAACTGTTGGACAGCCTGCCGGGCAAGTGCGGACAGATTCTAAGGCAATATTATTTCAAAGGATACAGCCTGGAGTCCATCGCCATTCGCCTCGGCTACGCCAATGAAAATGTCACCAAGGTCCGGAAATGCAAGTGCATGAGAAAGGTCCTTGACTTTCTCCGCCAGCACCCCGATTTCCTTGACAGTCTCTACTCCTGAAGCGCGGTAGAAATCCCCCATTGGAACGATCTGGAAAGCCTTGAAATGAGGACAGCCGGTGGATGACTTGCTTTGACTTTGTCTCTGACTTTCTCCAAATTGCAGAAACAGAGATGCTTATCCCATGATCAAACATTTAGGATTATTTCTTGGGGCCCTTGGATGCTTTTGGTTTGTTTCCGCCCAGTCGGTGACACCATTTGTATACGCGTCCGCTGGTGACTACTTCGAGAACTCCGCCGCGGGGGCTTCCCTTTCCTTTACGGTAGGGGAAATGTCGATGGTGGAAACCTTTTTCGCGAATCAACATTTCCTGACCCAAGGTTTTCAACAGCCGGAAGTCACCGCCATCAACGTGGCCGATGCGGCTGAGATCATGGAAGAGTTTGTGATTTTCCCTAACCCCGCCAGCGACCACCTGAACATCCGTTACCAGTTGCGCTACCCCGGCGAACTGAGCCTCCAAATGATCAACCTCAATGGCGTGGCAGTATTGCCGGTTCAGGAAACCCGGTATACCGGTGGACTGCGGGAAGACCAGCTCCAATTGGAAGGATTGGCGCAGGGAATGTACATGCTCCGGGTGGTCTACGAGTCGCCCAAGCGGGGTGCCGAGCATGTGAGCTACCATAAGATAAACGTGATTAAGTACTGACAATGAAATACTTCTGGACCCTGCTGGTCGGCTTGCTCTTGACCAGTTCCATGACCTTTGCCCAAGCCCCCGATGCCCTGAACTACCAGGCCATCGCCCGGGACATCAACGGGCAAGCCTTGGTCAACCAAGCCATCGGCCTGCGCTTCACCATCAAGAAAGGTGGTCCATTCGGCCCGGTGGAGTATACCGAGACCCATACAGTCACGACCAACCAATTCGGACTGTTCACGATCCAGGTGGGCCGGGGCATCGCTGTAACCGGCACCTTTGCCGGGATTGTTTGGGAGGATACGGACCAATGGCTGCAAGTCGAAATGGACCCCAATGGCGGAACCTCTTATTTCCTGATGGGCACCTCCGAATTGCTGTCCGCTCCCTTCGCCCTCTACGCCGACAAAGCCGGTAGTGTGGACTTGAGCCTCAACGATCTGATCGATGTCAATACCGTGGGCGTTTTGCCGGGTCAGATCATCCGCTGGGATGGCACCCAATGGACCCTATCCAACGATACCAATACGACCTATACCGCTGGCGCGGGCATGACATTGACGGGAACCGTCTTTTCGACGATTCCCCACACCGGCGACGCCGTCGGGATCGACAGCCTCACTGTGGTGGGCATCCAGGGGACCCCGGTTTCTGGTTCGGCTCCCCAGGCCGGTGACGTCCTCAAGTACGACGCTGGCATTGGCCAGTGGATCCCCGCGCCGGACAGCTCGGGCATGGTCCTCACGGCCGGAAATGGCATTTCTATCATCGGAGACACCATTAACAACATTGTGTGGACCCTGATCGGCAGTGATGCCGTCCGGGACACCGGCTCCGTGGGCATTGGGACGACCACCGTCGATCCCAGCGCCATCCTGGAATTGAATTCCACGGAAAAGGGCTTCCTGCCCCCTCGCATGACCACCCAACAGCGCGACGCGATCCTCAACGCCGCCGACGGACTGGTCATTTACAATGTCACCGACAGCCTGCTCCAATACTTCAATGGCGAGTGCTGGCTGGCCGTATTTCAGGAAAGCTGTGACGACTGTGTCTTCGACATCTCGATTTCCGATACCGCCGGCATCATCAACCGTACAACCATCGATACGGCGGGCACCAATATCACCCTGAACCAAACGACCGGTAATCCCCAGGGCATTGCCATGTTCCTGCTGCACAACCTGCCCGCGGGAGCCACGGCTACCCTGAGCAATTATTCCGTCTTTGCATCGGGAACCAGTCGCCTGACGGTGGAGGCCGATGTCTTTGCCGAGCCGGGGACCTATCCCATTGCGGTACAGGCCGTCTGTGGGGACCGGATCAAGATTCAAATCTTTGAGGTGACCATCGATTCCTGCTTCGAAGTGACCTTGAATACGCCGCAACAGGACTACGACCTTCAGGCGGCGAACAACCTTCCCACCAATATTCCCATTTGTGTGGTGCTGGAAGTGCCCCAGGGCATCCAGGTGACGGCTTCGTCGACGACCGCTCCGGCGCTGACGACGGGCAACCTGGCGGCCAACTCTCAGGTGGGCATCCGCAACCGGGGCAGTATCCTGGCCCGCGGAGGCGATGGCGGATCCGGAGGTAGCTTCACGACCTTTGGTGATCCTGGCGACGATGGGGGAGACGCGATTCACCTGACGACCCGCACCAATATCGACAACCTGGATGGCAACATCTACGGTGGTGGTGGCGGTGGCGCCTCGGTGGCCCTGGAAATCGTCAGCATTCCGGTGCTCGGTACGATCAACTTCGGAGCTGGCGGTGGCGGTGGCGCCGGTGCTGGCCTGGGGGGAACCTCGGCGTTGCCCCTCTTTTATGAGGCGGGTGGAAATGCAGGAACAGGACCGACCGCCACGGGCGGTCCCGGTGGCATCCTGAATGTGCCGTTTGCGATTGACATCTCCGGGGTGACCATTACTGTGACTCCGAATGCCCAAGGCGGCGACGGCGGCGACTACGGCATGCCCGGCGATACCGGTGTCATCTTCGTGAACATCGACGTTTCGGTTCCCTTCCTGGGAAGCATTTTCAACCAAAATTTCCCCGATCCTCCGCCCTCCATTCTTCCCCAGGCCGGTCAGCCCGGAAATGCGGTCCGCCGCTTCAACAATCCCCTGATCGGAATTTTGGACGGGTATTACCTCTCCAACAGCATCCGCGGAAGCGTCAGCAACTGATTCGCGCTTCAGGAGCGCATCACTTCAAGAGCAAGGAGAGCACGGCTGTGGTCATGCTCTCCTTGTCTTTTGCAGGAGTGGGTTCGTGTTACTGCCCGACTAGGCAATTGGACCGAGGGAGTGAGCGCGTTCAGACCTTCGGGGGGCGAGGCCAACGCAGAGGTCCGTTGGTCCAGGGGCCAGGTCAGTGGGCTCGCCAATGCGCTGGGCTCGGCTGGGGGATGGGTTAGGACCGCCCGGCGAAGCGCTGGGGGACCCCTAAAGCGGAACCGGGGTAGCCCAGCTCAGCGGAGGGCGCGTTCGCCTGTCCACCGGGCGAGCCCTATGGATAGGTCGGGGGTGTCCAGCGGACCTTTAGGCCCCCTCCGCCCAATGGCTGGGCGGGCCCAGCTCGACGCTGGACGATTCCGCCTCGGCGCTGGACGCGCCCACCTCGACGCTGGACGCGCCAAGCGATCTTTGAAACAGACCCGTAAACACAGTGAATTGATTTGGCAAGGGGAGGGGAACGAGAAATAAAATTGGGCGGGCAAAATAGCACGAGGGCGATTGCCGAAGCAACCGCCCTCGCTGGTATCGGTTTTTTTGAGCTTATTTCGCAATGACAAACTTGCGGGCGTCCAGCATCCGGGTGGCATCAGACGTCCGAAGGATATAGTATCCATTGGCAAGTTGAGAAACATCAAACCGGAGGGTTTGCGCGCCTGCCACCACGTATTGATCCGCGCGGAAGACGACCTTGCCCATTCCATCCATGATGTCAAACTGAATTTCCCCTGCATTGACCATGTCCAAATCGACGACCAATTGGCCGTAGATATTGTCCACGTAGATATTGCGGACGGGGTCCAGGGCGGCATCGGGCTGTACCGAAATGACTTCCGAATAGCTCACCGCGCCGTCGGAATTGATTTCGCGGAGGCGGTAGTAGGTGATCGGACGCAGGGGATTCCGGTCGAGCACTTCGTAGGCGGCGCCTTCAGTTGCCGAGCCCACAGCCGAGCGGGAATCAATCGTCCGGAACGTCTGGCCGTCGGCACTTTGCTCCAACACAAATTCCTGCACGCCATTCTCAATATGGGTGTCCCATTGAATCAGGTTGCCTTGTTCAGTGGCTTGTCCGGAGAAAGTGAGGTAGCTGACCGGTAAAATGGTATTGCAGACATCACAGGTCGGGGTGAACCGCACGGCATCATTGTTCACGATCCACTGGGTATCGTTGCGGCCGGGGAAGACCACAGCTACTGTCCCGGTGGCATCGTTCAGGCCCTGAACCGCTTCACCATTTTCCCAGCTCGTACAGATGGGCTTGTTCTGAATATTGACCTCAATGATATTCGTCGTTTCGTACATCACGATCTGGCCCGTGAACAACATGGAATTACAAGCTGCCGAAAACAAGGGGATAGATTCGTAATTCACCACGGCCCTTCGGTTCGGAGCGGTTCCCAAGGTCGCGAGACGGATGTTTCCGCCCACATTTGGGTCGATGTCCTGCCAGAATCCCAGGATGCTGTTCAGCACGTCGTCATTCGTGGTAGGAATAGCCTCCGTGACATAGGTCGAATATTCGCCGGCGCAAACGGTCTCAAATGTGACGTAGCCATTGGATGACACAACCATATTGCTGTACTCATTGCCCATGAAGCAAAAGTTGAAGCCAATCGGGACAATATTGGAAAATTCATCGTCGGGGAAGGCCAGAATCGTGCCGGAGTTGTAGGGATCGGGCGAATAGGTGATGCTACTCGTGGTATAGCAGCCAAGGCCCGGTAAGGTTCCGGTAGCGCTGCTGGGAGTGATGCTGATGTCAAATGGAGTGCATTGAGGCGCGGGGAAGGTCGATACGGTGATGTAATAGGTGCCTGCCGCTCCCAAGGTAAAGGTCGCGGAGGGGTTGCCTGTGCTTGAGGTATTGCTGGCCGCCCCGCCCGATCCACAGGCTCCCGCGGAGCCGGAAGGAGGAATACACACCGAGCTCGCGTCGTCCGGGCAGCCCAGGGTGACAAAGACGCCAACAAAGGTACCAGTATTGGCCAGGGCAATGTCGATGGTCTCACTTCCCGCGGAGGTGTACTCGAATACCATGTCCTCGCCGTTCATGTAGACGCTTCCACAGGTATTCGCACTGGAGAAGATGTCCAGCTTGCCACAGGTCGTCTGGCCGGTCAGGTTGAACGGCATGGAGGGAACGGGAACTGCTGTGGTGCAGTAGCCACCCGCGGGCGGACTCGCGGAAGCATAGGCCAGGGTTCCACAGGTGGTTCCGGTGACACAGTTATAATTGGTGATATAGACCCGGTAGGTGCCCGCTGCGGAGCATACCCACGAGACTTCGGATTGCAATCCGCAATTGTCATCGTTGTAGCCACCGGTGACGGGAGTCCCCGAGTTGTCGGTGATGGTGATCTGGGTATCGAATGTCGCTGTTCCACCCCCATTGCAGAAGGAAAAGGTATAGATCTGACCCGGGACGCCGGTGAAGGTAAAATAGTCACCTCCGGTGACGCAACCGGTGGTTTGTGGGATACCGGTTGGATTGATCGCACCGAGGGAGTTGCCTCCGCTGGAATTGCACTGGGCCTGAACCGAGGTGGGGAGCGCCAGAAACAACGTGAAGGCAAGGGAAATGCTGAAGAGTAATGCTTTTTTCATAATTCCATCCTCCACGGTTATTCATCAAAGGATTTGGACACCACAAAGCCGTGGTAATCCACGATGGATTCCAAGATCTTGGGGTCGATGATGGGCTTTACCACGACACGCACCACCCGTTGCTGGGCGTCTGCATCGGCCTGGACAATGCCCTGCTTCTCCAGCAAGCCATTTTCAAGGCGGCGGGCTTCACTGGCACCGTCCATCCGCTCGACGCGGATGTCATAGGTCACCAAATGGTCCGCTTCCTCGACCTTCTTGATTCCACCTAAATGGTGTTGGGCGTGGACAGTCTTTCCTGCAAAGCTCAGCAGCAATACAAGGGCAAGACTTGGCAATAAATATTTAACTCTCATTTTTAGTACAGCAAATTCAACAAAAAACAAAAAAACCAATGATGTCACTAGGTACTTGGTGCAAAGCGTTTCAAATTCAAATGGGAGACAACCTGCTGAAAAAGACAAATTTGGTCGAAAGCATGAGATTCGAAGCTCATTCCCAATGATCCTTACTCAAGTTTACAAAAAATATCAACACGTGGACAGAAAGTAGAATAAAAAGGACAGTTTAGTTGAGCTTTTTGGGGGAGGGGGACGTAAAGGAATAAATGAAAAGTGGAGGATCACCCGCTGAGAAGTGGTGTTCGGAAAATGGGAATGGGCGGAGATAATCTGTCAGGGCCCTCGAGGGAGTGTGGATAAAAAACCAGGCGAGGTGGGTGGCACCTTCCGCCCGCAATTGATCCAATAGGGCCGGGGTGAGGGCGTGATCTTCAATGCTCCAGCCGTGACGTCTGGACCGGTACAGCAGGTGCGGAGCCCGGCAATCCAGGCCTCCATAGCTCACAATGACCAAATCTTGCCGTTCAGTCTGCTTTTGAATGACTTCCCCGGCCGCGACCATAAAGGGGTTGGTCCGGTAATAATCACCAAAATGTTGCATTTCCGGTCCGTTCAATCCGATACCTTCTGTCAGCCGTATTCCATTTCCCGCCAATGCCCCCCACAAGACCATTCCCATGACCATTCCCCAACCCCATTTCCAGCGGTCCAATCGTCCTTCCAATTCATACAACAGGTACCCCAGGAAGAATGCCACCGGGACCATGAGTGGGATTTGGTAGTAGTTGTGGACGAAATTCAGGTTGAAGAAAATGAAGACATACAATCCGGTCCCCAGCAACCACCACCGAAAGGTACAGGCGGCCAGATTCCGCCATCCCAAGGTGAGGAGGGACGCGGCAAATGGAACCAATCCGTACCAACCCGCTGCCACCTCGTAGAGGACCCGCCCCGCAATGACCCGCCACACCCAGGTCAGCTCCCGCATTTCCCAAATCCCAAAGTACCAGCCCCATTTGTCAACAAACTTGCTGTAATGCGGAATGAAGTACCAATCGGGAGCTGCCGCATTGACGGCCCGGACGTGCATTTGCCAGAGGACAAAACCCACCAGCGGAAGGATGAACCAATGGGCCTGGTGCAGCAGCAATTTGAGGGAGTAGTACCGGGATGCGAGGTGGAGAAGGGGGAGGAAAAGGAAAAAGGCATAAGGCGCCTTGGTCATCAAGGCGAGTCCGGCAAACAAGGCCCCGATGGCAAAATCCTTCCATCTCCGGTGTTTGAAGCCGCGGGCGTAGTGAAAGGCCATGCCGTGGGCCAATGCTACCGCCGCGAAATCAATGTGAATCGCCCGCGAATAAAAAATCCCCAATGGCAATGCCAAATAAACCAAGGTCACCCATTGCGCCAGCCGTTGGTGGCTGATCAGGACCACGAACCGGTGGAGGTACACCACCGCCACCAGGAAAAACAGGAGGGTGGTCAGCCGGGCCCAGCGGTGATCGGCTCCGAAGACATTGTAAAAGGTCGCCGCGACCGCCTCGTGGAGGGGAAATTCCAGGATGACCGTCTTGTACCCGCCCATCCAACAGACCGTTGGATACAGCAGGTCGATGCCATTTTCATGAAAATCATAGATATAATTCGCTGTATCGCATTGCCGCCACTGGTGGGGGCTGTCGATCTGCGGTCCGAAATGGACAAAGCGCCAGCCGACCATGGCCACGGCCAGGATCCAAAACAGAGGTGTACGGAGACGATCGAATTTGATGGGAACTTTATTGTACCATGAATTTACCCGCGTAGCGGGCCGCATCGGTTACAATCTCGTAAAGGTACAAGCCGGATGCAAATCCGGCGGTGGACAGCGCTATTTGCGGCTGTTGGCTGGCATCGAGCCGCGGCGACATCTGCAAAACCCGCCCGTTGAGGTCCAGCAGGCGGACCTGGGCGTAGGTTGCGCCGGCAAAGCCAATTTCCAGCAGGTGCTGGTCGGCCAGGTGGCGCACCTGTGGAGCCTGGGCCCCGGCGTGGGGCCGCAGCGCCAGCACCTGGGAGAACGTCACATCTCCATTGAGGTCGACTTGGCGGAGCCGGTAGTACAAGGTGCCATCTGGAGGCAGATGGTCGAAGAAACTATAATAGGTCGCTGCATCCGAATTGCCCATCGCATTTTGTTCCCCGATGGCCTGAAATTCATTGCTCCATTCATCCTTCCGCTCCACCACAAAATGAGAGGATTGTACCTCCGTCGCAGTCGACCAATTCAGGCGGACCCGGTCGTCTTCCCGGTAGCCTTGCAACGGCAGTTCATATTCCACCGGCAGCAAGGTACGGAGGTCCGGAGTGCATTGGTTCCACGCCGTATCGATGCCACCGCCGCCATAGGCCCACTGCACGCCATCACCGCTGCTATTACCGGTTCCGCCTCCCGGGCAAACCAGATCGGTACAGGGCGTATAGGAATAATCGAATTGGCAGGTCGGGCCATTGGTGAGGCCGGTAAAATCGGTCCGGAAAAAGCGCGGCAAGTTGCCGTTCTGGGCCGCTCCACAATCCACGCAGTTCTTAAAATTCCCGATTTCCACCCAATTCGCATCCGTCACAAACGCCACATAAATGGTTTGGCTGCACCAGGCGCTGAAATTGTAGGCAAAATCCGGATTGGAGCGCATCAGCATGAAGGAGCTGTTCGGCGGAATGGTGCCCACTGAAGCGGCATCCACGAAAATGGTACAGCCGGCATTCGTGTTTAAGGTATTGATATAGGTCGCGTTGGACGTGAAGCCATTTGAATAGGTCGTGCTTGGCGGGCTCGACTGGCCGTAGGTCAGGTTGAATTCCGGGTAGGAGAGGGGAATGGCAAAATCTCCCGAATTGAAAAACAGGATTTCATTGCGCCCTTCGTTCGTTCCGCAGGCATCGATGACCGAACCGGTCAGGGACGGACAGGTGGTGCATTGGGTATTGACGTAGATATTGACGGAGTTGTTGGAAAAAGAGCCATCGGTGGCGTTGAGGACGTAGGTGCCGGGCGTATCAAAGGAAAGGTTGGTGAAATTGGCGCAGCCTCCGATGAGCGGGGCGATGTTGGTGCCGACGAGGTTCCCGGGGCCACTGGCCACGCTCAGGCTGACAAAGCCTGAATAGGACCCGTCAATGGCGCCTCCGCCATTGGTCGCGCAGACCGAGACCGGAAAGTTGGTCGTGGTGAGCAAGCAGCCATTGGGCGTGGAGGTAAAGGTGAATTGCGAGGCGGTGATGGCTCCGCAGGCACCATTGAAGGTCTGGTTGGGGTTGATGGCGTTGTAACTGCTGGTATCGGTGGTCCAGGTGAAGTCGGTATAGTCGTTGCCGTTCCCGGTCAGTTGAATCGAGGACCCGACGGGGACCGGTGTTGCTTCATCCACTGTGAGGGCAGTGGATGTCATGCCGGCGGCCGCCCCATTGGTGGCGGTAAAGGTGCCTTCGTAGCTCAAGAACTGGATGACGCTGTCGCCGCCGAAGCCCAGGCAGGCGGTCGAATCGAAGACCAGGGCGAATCCATCGCCGCTGCCGACCCCGCTGGTCTGGGCATTTTGGAGGGAAGCGGTGAAGAAAACCGACCCAAAGCCGTTGCAGAGGTCCGGGATGGTCCCGGACAAGGTCAGGGTACTGTACACCTGTCCGTTGGCGCCGTTGTACAGCAGGATTTGGAAGCAGTTCAGGGGCGTTCCGGCCGGTCCCGCCACCTCAATGCCTTCTCCGGCATCGGTACCGACATTGTCGTAATGGTATTCGTTGATGAAGACAGGTTGGGCGAGCAGGGAAGACCCGGCCAAAAATAAGAGCGACAGGAGGGAGATGAGCCTGAACATGGAAATTCTGCGATTGAATAATTGGTCCTAAAGAAACAAGCAGCGTGGGATTCAATCCCTTGAAGTGCACTATGGGCACAGGTTTATTTTGCCTACCATAAATTACGGCTTTCGAAAAGGTATCCCAAATGGCGAAATGTGGAAAAAGTGGCCCCCTGGAGGGGCATATTCTCCCCGGGGTTAACGAAAAAGTAAACTCAAGGTGAACAATGGTAAAAGGAATTCTGAAAACTTCCCCAATGTATTCTCCGGAGAGACTTTTCAGCCCGAAAATTTTGCCCTTTTCGTGCGGTTACCCTTTTTAGAATGTGGATAAGTGTTGAAAAAATAAATCCTGGCCCTGAGGAACTGTTCCGATCGGGCCAAGGCGTCCTGATTGACGCTGCCAAGACTTTTTCTACCGCTACCTTTTTCGTTTATTGGGGATTCGTTGGTTAAACAATTAATTATTTCAACCACTTGTTGTAATATTTACTGGGACGTATATACAAACGGTTTATGAAAAAAGTTTTCCTCTTCTCTTTGATGACATTGTTGTTGGCTGGCAGTTCCTGGGGGCAAAATGAGTGGCCCTGGCAGACTCGCACCACCCAGGTCAAGACCGATGACAATAACCTCATCCGATTTATCCGTTTTGCTCCCGGACAGGAACTCACCGCCAGTGAATTTCTCCGGTTCCTCGACGAAAACATTGTCCCCGGCGAAAACGATCACCTGGAGTTTGATCGTGTGCGGGATGACTACCTGGGATGGAAACACATCGAGTTCCAGCCGACCCACCGCGGTTACAAAATCGATGCGACCGTTTGGAAGGTCCATACCCTGAATGGTTTGGTGAAGACGATGAACGGGGAAATGTATCCCATGACGCACCATCCTTCTACCATTCTGGACAAATCCCTGGCCTTGAACCAAGCCCTGAATACGATCAATGGAACGACCTACATGTGGGAAATTCCGGGTCAGGAAGCATGGCTGAAGGCCTTTACCAAGGACCCCAATGCCACCTACCAGCCCAGTGGCGAACTGGTATACATGCACAACGATCTCGGTTCCACCAATGACCAGTTCCGCCTGGCCTGGAAATTTGACGTGTATGCTTCCGAGCCCCACGTTCGCGAATTCATCTATGTAGATGCTGAGAACGGCGAAGTCATTTTCCGCCACAACCAAATCCATACCGTCGACCGTCCCGGCCTGGCCCAGACCAAGTACAGCGGTCTCCAGGGCATCACCACCGACAGTACGGCCGGTGAGTACCTCCTCCAGCAAGGCAACAACGGTACCGCCATTGCCACCTTCGACATGGCCAATGGAACCAATTACAACAACGCCGTCGACCTGATCGACGACGACAACTACTGGGACATCCTCGACCACGCCCACAATATTGGGGCCCTCGACGCCCACTGGGGCGCCGAGCAGACCTTTGAATACTTCTTCACGCTCTTCGGCCGCAACAGCTTTGACGACCAGGGCAGCCCGCTCGTCAGCTTCGTCAACTACGACAACAGCTACTTCAATGCCTTCTGGAACGGCCAGGTAATGACCTACGGCGCTGGCCCCGGCAACCAGTCTCCACTGACCGGCATCGACGTCTGTGGCCACGAATTCACCCACGGGGTGACCGGCAACTCTTCCGGGCTGATCTACCAGAACGAAAGTGGCGCCCTGAACGAGAGCTTCTCCGACATCTTCGGAACCACCATCGAATTCTTTGGCAAGCCCGCTACGGCCAACTGGTTGATCGGCGAAGACATCGGTGCCTTCCGCAGCATGTCCAATCCCAATGACTTCTTTGATCCCGATACCTACCTCGGCTCCAACTGGTTTACCGGTACGTTTGACAACGGTGGTGTCCACATCAACAGTGGCGTCCAAAACTTCTGGTTCTACCTGCTCGTGAATGGCGGCAATGCCACCAACGACCTGGGCAATGCCTACAACGTGACGGGCATTGGCATGGCGGACGCCGCTGCCATCGCCTACCGCAACAACGATGTCTACCTGACGCCCAGCTCCAATTACCCCGAGGCCCGGTTCTACGCCATCCAATCGGCCATCGACCTCTTTGGCAGCTGTGACAACCGCGTATTCCAAACCATGAACGCCTGGCAAGCAGTCGGCGTCGGAACTGCCTACACGGGTACCCTCGCGGCCAAGTACGATGCCAGCGATACCCTGTTCTGCTCGCTTCCCGCCGTGGTTCAATTCCAGAATACCTCCGAGTCCGCATTCAGCTTTGAATGGAGCTTTGGAGATGGCGGCACCAGCACCCAGATCAACCCGACCCACGTGTACCAAAATGCAGGTAGCTACGACGTGACCTTGGTCGCTTACGATTGCCAGGGCAATGCCGATACCGTTTTCACCGCCGCTCGCATTGTGATCGACTTCAACCAGACTTGCCCGATCAACATGCCTGGAGGTGGCGATACCTTGTTGGCCCAGACCTGTAACGGATTCCTGTTCGACGCCGGTGGCAGCGGCGATTACCCGAACAACTCCTTGTCCACGGTGACGATCGCTTCCAACCAGAACAACAACGTTGCCCTGACCTTTACTTCATTTGACTACGCCCCCGGCGACTATATCCGGATTTACGACGGTCCGAGCATTTTCTCCCCGCTCATTGGCACCTTCACCGGAACCAATAACCCCGGTACCATCGTTTCCAGTTCCACCAGCCTCACCATCCGCGAGTTCACCAATGGCGTGAACCAGCGTGCGGGCTTCGAAGCCTCGTGGTCCTGCTTGGTTTCCAATGACCGGGAGATGGACAACAAGCTCTACGTTTGGCCGAATCCTGCCACCGACTTCGTCAATATCCGTCAGGAATTGATCGGGGCAGAAGCTGTCAATATCCAGGTTTCCGATGTCTATGGTAAGGTGCTGTGGAGAACGAATCTGGAAAGCGTTGACCTGATCGATGAGCAAGTCAACCTGTCTTCCTTCGCGGCCGGCATCTATTTCGTCCGGGTCCAAACGGGAGACATCTCCGAAACGATTAAGATTCAAAAGCAATAAGGCATTCAATTTATGTCCGTGTGAAAGGCCGCCGACGGGTGGCCTTTTGCCATTTTAGAGACTTCCTGAGCGCTCCCAATCCACGAAACTTTCCGATTTGTGGACAACTCCTTGGGTCGGAGCCAAGCTAGAATGGCCATTTTTGTAGTTCTGCGAGGTATGGAAATCTGAGAGAGGCTCCAAAATGGCAAATACGAAAACAAAAGGCCGTCCCAAAAAGAAGAAGACCAAGGAGACGCCCCTGATGCTGCAATACAACCGGATCAAGTCAGAGTATCCGGGGACTGTTTTGTTGTTTCGGGTGGGGGACTTCTACGAGACGTTCGGGGAAGATGCGGTCAAGGTGGCAAATATCCTGGGCATCGTCCTCACCAAACGGAACAATGGTGGATCGGACGTGGAATTGGCGGGCTTTCCCCACCATTCCCTGGACACCTATTTGCCCAAGTTGGTGCGGGCCGGCCAACGGGTCGCGGTATGTGACCAATTGGAGGACCCGAAGCAGGCCAAGGGGATCGTCAAGCGGGGCGTCACCGAGTTGGTCACGCCGGGGGTGGCATTGTCGGATAAAATTCTCAACCAGAAAGAATCCAATTACCTTGCTGCGGTCCATTTTCGCGGGCAGGAGGTAGGCGCTGCCTTCATCGAAGTTTCCACCGGAGAATTCTTTTGCCTCAATGGAGACCTCGGACGTATCCGCAATCTTGTCCAATCGCTGCAACCAGCGGAAGTGCTGGTTCCCCGCAAAGACCTCCGCAATTTCAAAGAAGGGATTGGGGACAAGTTTTACCTTTCCCGGATCGAAGATTGGGTGTTCCAGCATGCTTATGGTTATGAGCGACTTACGGAGCACTTTGGAACCCGTTCCTTGAAGGGGTTTGGCCTGGAGAATGACGAAGAGGCCGTGACTGCGGCGGGAGCCATTCTCCATTACCTCCGCGAAAACCAGCAGGAAGACATTGCCCACGTCTCGTCCTTGTTGCGGTTCGACGATTCTGATTTCGTTTGGCTCGATCAGTTCACCATCCGCAACCTCGAACTCATTCACCCGAACCATCCCGACGGCCAATCCCTGATCGATGTCCTGGACCATACCCTGACGCCGATGGGGGCCCGTTTGCTTCGGAAATGGCTGCTGTTCCCCCTGAAGTCCAAGACAGCCATCGATGCGCGGCTGGAAGCCGTGGAGACCTTCATCAAGGATCCGGAGAATCTGAGGCGCTTGGAGGATTTGTTCGGGAAAATGGGGGACCTGGAACGGCTGGTGTCGAAATTGGCGACGCGGAAAATACAGCCCCGGGAGGCCATGCTGCTCCGCAATTCATTGCGGCTGCAAGACCCCATTCGCCAGGTCCTGGCGGACTTTGCGGAAGAAGCCCTGAACCGCAAGGTCGAGGCCTTCGCCAACGTCGATGGAGCCCTCGGAAACTTTGCCCATTACCTCGAAGAAGACCCCAGCAACAACCTCAATACCGGCGGTGTCATCCGCTCCGGCGTCAACGAAGAACTCGATGAATTGCGCAGCCTCCGCGACAATTCCAAAGAGATGCTCATGGCCATGCAACGTCGTGAGATTGAGCGGACTGGAATCCCCAAGCTCAAAATAGGCTTTAATAAAGTTTTCGGCTATTACCTCGAAGTTTCCCGCATCCAAACCAGCAAGGTTCCCCCGGAATGGACCCGGAAACAGACACTCACCAATGCCGAACGGTACATCACCGAGGAGTTGAAGGCGTACGAGGACAAGATCCTGACCGCGGAGGAGCGCATCTTCACCTTGGAAACCCAATTGTACCAGGAGCTCGTTGAGCGGCTCCAGGAGTACTTGCAGGCCATCCAGAAGAATGCCCGTCTCATCGCGGAATTGGATGTCCTGATGGACTTTGCGCGGGTAGCCCGGCGGTTCCAGTACCACCGACCGGAAATATCCGAGGAGGAGGCCATCGACATCCGCAGCGGTCGGCACCCGGTCATTGAGCGGAGCCTACCCAGCGGCGAGCACTACGTTCCCAACGACGTTTTCCTCGACAATTCCCAGCAACAAATCATTATCATCACCGGTCCCAACATGGCCGGTAAATCGGCGTTTCTGCGCCAGATGGCACTGATCACGCTGCTCGCGCAGGTCGGGAGCTTCGTGCCGGCCGACAGCGCCACGATTGGCCTGGTGGACAAGATCTTCACCCGGGTCGGCGCCAGCGACAATATTTCGAGCGGCGAGTCGACCTTCATGGTCGAGATGAACGAGACGGCCCGGATCGTCAACGGAGCGACCCGCCGGAGCCTGATCTTGCTGGACGAGATCGGCCGCGGAACCAGCACCTACGATGGCGTCAGCATCGCCTGGGCATTGGTGGAACATTTGCACGAATCCCCCCAATGCGCCGCCAAAACGCTGTTTGCCACCCACTACCACGAACTGAATGAGATCACCCACCGGATGGAGCGGGTGAAGAACTACAATGTTTCGGTGAAGGAGGTGTCGGGCAAAATCATCTTTATGCGGAAGCTCATTCCCGGCGGTTCCGAGCACAGCTTTGGTATCAATGTGGCCCAGATGGCGGGCATGCCCAAGTCCGTGGTCAAGCGGGCGAAGGAATTGCTGCGGCATTTTGAGCAGAACCGGGTGGACGACAAGGAAAAAGCGCAGGCGGTGAAGTTCAGCAGCCGGCGCGACATCCAGTTGAACATGTTCGAGCTGAAGGATGCGGATACGTTGAAAATCCGCGAAGTTCTGGCGGGATGCGACATTGACCGGATGACTCCGGTGGAAGCCCTGCTGAAGTTGCAGGAAATCAAAAAGGCCATTTTGGAATAGAAAGCAGCATGAAAAAAGCCGAACGCGTTGCCTTTGTCCTGGATAAATTGGAGGAATTGTATCCGGAAGTGCCCATTCCTTTGGACCACAGCGATCCCTATACCTTGCTGGTGGCGGTCCTCTTGAGCGCCCAATGCACGGACGCCCGGGTCAATACGGTGACCCCGAGCTTGTTTGACATGGCGGGGACTCCGGCCGCCATGGCCCAGGTGCCCGTCGAAGACATCGCAGCGATCATCCGCCCTTGCGGCCTGGCGCCGCGCAAATCCAAGGCCATTTCCCAATTGAGTCAGACCTTGGTCGACAAGTACGGCGGCCATGTCCCGGCTTCCTTCGAGGCCCTCGAAGAATTGCCTGGGGTTGGCCACAAAACAGCCTCCGTCGTGATGAGCCAGGCATTTGACGTGCCTGCATTTCCCGTCGACACCCATATCCACCGCCTCGCTTACCGCTGGAACCTCAGCACGGGCAAGAATGTGGTCCAAACCGAGAAGGATTTGAAGCGGGTATTCCCGGAAGAGCGCTGGAACAAGTTGCACCTTCAGATCATCTATTTCGGGCGCGAATACTGCAAAGCGCGGGGCCACGACCCGGCGGTATGCCCGATTTGCAGTGTGGTGGGGCGCAAAACCTTAACCAAGAGCTGAAATCAACACCGCTTAGTTGATTTCAAATCCATTTCTCAACATGTACAACATTTCCCGCGCAATCTGGCGGCTCCGTTCGTCGTAGGTGGCGGCCTCTTGGGGCGTATGGTCCGCGATCTTGGGATCGCGGTAGGGGAGTGCAATGCGTTTAGAAGCGCCCGGCACCCAGGGACAAGCCTGATCCGCCTCGCTGCAGGTCATCACCGCCACAAAATTCTCCTGCGGGTTGTAGGCATCGGAAAAGGTCTTGGAGAAACATTCCACCGGTGAGAAACCCGCCCCAAAATGGAATCGCTGGACCGGATTTTCACCCGTTCCCTTTTCCCATTTCAATCCCGCCCTTTCCAGTGCTTCCCCTACCGGAAGCGCCATTGCCGTGGCCTCGGTTCCGCCTGACCAGGAAGTCAGATGTGAAATTCCCAGGTAGCCCGCGATGACCGTGGCCCAGACCTGGGCAAATTGGCTGCGACGGCTATTGTGCGTGCAGATAAAATTCAGGTGGATGGGAGAGGAGTTTTTCGCCTTCAAATAGCTGGCCACGGGATCCAGGGCCGCCCGCCGATCCTCTGGGATAGAGGATGCCTCCAGCGTTTGGAGAAAGGCGATCAATTCGGGGAAAAGAGCAGGCGCATGATGTTCCATTTCGCAATTTGTCCCATCCTCCTTATTCAGCCAAATGAACTCTATGTGAACTCGGTTTCAGCATCGTCTCCACCCAACCCGTGACTGTTCCCCCTTCGAACAGGGCAAATTCTCCCATCAGATCGGCGGTCAGGCAGGAGTGAATGGGAAGGAAAAACAAAAGGTCTCCGTGGCGAATCTCATCCACCGCATTGCTCGGATTGAAGTGTACAGTTCCGTGTTCCTGGCTGAGTTTGTGCAGGAAATGCTCCCCGAATGGCGCCCAGCCCCCTGGAATTGGCCAAACCGTTCGCCCAAAATTCTTGTAGGGATGGTCGTCGTCGCTGAGGTAATCCTTCGAAAAGTGGACGGCACCGCCATGCACAATGGCTTCCGCCCGGTGGGCCGCAATGGAAATGACCGGACAGGCCATCGCCACGGCCACGTCATTGATCCCACAGGCGCCAATCCCCATCTGCATCTGGTCGAAGAAGATGAAGTTCCCTGGCCGGGCTTCTTCAAGCCCCTCCAAATCGTCCAGGATGCTGAACGTAGGCGTATCTCCCAGCGAAATGTCCATGTCAGGAGAAAATCCCTGCTGGGCGAGGAAGCTCCGCACGCCCTGGATGGTAGTCAGTTGCTGACGGAAAAAGGCAATGGCATTGCTGGGGGAGACCTGGGAATAGGATTGACCGGCGTGGGAAATGAGCCCGCCCAGCGTGAGCAGGGCGGCATCGCGGATGACGGAGGCCGTCGCCAGGACCCGCTCGGTATCGGAGCAGGGAATGCCGGTGCGGCCATCCCCACAGTCGAGTTCGACCCAGACCGAGAGGGGCACCTCCATGCCGTCCTTGAGGACTGTGGCCACGGCCGGCGCATCGACGATGACATGTAGCCGGACCTGGCGGGCCAGGGCATTCAGTCGCGGCAATTGACGGAGGTTGACTGGGATGGCGATGGTGATGTCTTCCCAGCCGTCGGCCGCGAAATATTCGGCCATGGCCAGGCTGGAGACCGTGATGTGGGAGACCCCAGCTTCCCGGAACCAGCGCCCGATGTGGTGGGACTGGTGGGTTTTGAAGTGGGGGCGGAAGCGGGTGCCACTTCGATGTGCCTTGGCCGCCATCCGGCGGATATTGCGCTGGGCGATGTCAGGGCGCAGCAGCAAAGTGGGACCTTCGAGGTCAGGGTATTGCATGTGCATTTTTCCAAAAAATATTTGTAAGAAACAAGTCCCTACCTGTATCTTTGCCTTCCTTCGCCTCCTTAGCTCAGCTGGTAGAGCGGCTCATTCGTAATGAGCAGGTCGCGGGTTCGAGTCCCGTGGGAGGCTCATCAAGCGTCGCCTTTCGAGGGGGCGCTTTTTGCATTTACCCCCTTCATTTGATTTCCACCCATGATCCAACGCATCAAAGAAACCTGCCTCTACGTTTCGGATTTGAACCGTACCCGGGAATTTTACGAAGGAAAACTTGGCCTGGAATGCTTTTCCCTGGTCCCGGGCCGCCACATTTTCTTCCGCGCAGGTGAATCGGTTTTGCTGTGTTTCAATCCCGAGGTGACGAAGGATGACCAGAAGCTCCCTCCGCATTGGGGGCAAGGAAAATTACACCTGGCCTTCGAGGTGGGGAAAGAAGAATACGGACAATGGAAGGAAAAAGTGAGTGCGGCAGGAATTGAGATTGTCCATGAGCAGCCGTGGGGAGAAACGCACCGCTCTTTCTATTTCGAAGACCCTGATGGACACGTTCTGGAGATCATCATGGAAGGGCTGTGGGACTATTGATCCTCAATTGCTCAGGTAAGCCAGCCGATACAGGTTGTACAACAGCATGAAATCCAGCCCATTGTAGATATAGCCCTCCGAATTCGTTTCTCCGAAATAATACGCATCTACCGTACATTCACATTCCCGACAGCCACCACAATCCAACACTCTGTTCCCGTCGACCTTAACCTTCAGTTTTTGGCAGGTGGTGATTTCCTCTCCATTGCACAGGTAAAGCGGGGAAGTGGGAGAAGGAGTGAAATGCTGAAAACGACTCCCAAAGAACCGGTTGTGGGTATTCCATCCAACGTGGACAGAATCACAATGGGGCCAGGGAGATGCCGGACCTTGGGGAGAAACCTGGTTCAACATGTTGAGGTACATGGCCTGGAGCCCCTTGAGGTCACGCGGAGGTCCATGCATCACCGCATAGTAGAGGAAGTACAGCTCCCGGAAGTGGGAGGGACGGGCGTACCGGTACAAGGCATTGGCCGTCCGGTCCCAGCCGAAGAAGGTCCACGAACTCCCGACCGAAGCCTGGCTCGCTGCCAGGGCCGAGTTGACCTCGCTGAAGGTCAGGCGGGGAAACCGCTGGATATTCCAGGTGGGCCACGCGAGGTAGGACCGCCAGTTGTCGAAGGGGCGGCCTCCGCCGACGATGGCATCGCCCATTCTGGCCTTGGACAATGCGTAGCCAATTCCCGATGCGCCCCTTTCTACGGGCTGGCCCGTACTCGGATTGTACAAGTCCCAATTCCCATCTCCCTTCAATTGCTCCACAATCCGTTCTCCTTCTTCCACCGCAAATTGTCGGAGCGGAACCCCATTCCACTGCAACATCTCCGGAATCAATTGCCGAACTGCAAACAGGCCCATCATGAGGAAAAAGGTCTGGTCCTGGCTCATTTCCTTGGCCTTCCCGTCGTTGGAAAATGGAGACAGCATGTCCGAACTGATCAGGGAAATACCGGGGAAATTGGCCTGGTATCCACATGGAGCATCGCTTCGAATCAAAAAACCGTCCAGGTAGCTGGCCTGGAAAGTGGAGGCGTCCAGGGAGTCGGTGGGGGCGCCGGGAGCGAGGTTGAAATTGGGATTGTCCGGGCAGGTATGGCAAACATAGCAACCGCTCAATTTACAGGTTCCGGTCGGAGGTGGACAACCGAAGCTGTCAGAAGTTTGGTAGGCGTAGAATCCCGATTGGGCATCCAACCGCCAAACTGCATTCAGGGCGTAGTACAACTCATCCAAGGTCGAATCGGTTGAAGCTCCATTCTGATTCAACCAGGCATATTCGGTGGCCAGGGTCGCGAGGTAGAATCCCAGGTGGGTGGTGCCATCCGACTGCTCCCACAAGGGAGCCGGTTCATTGTTGAACCGGAATTCCAATTGGATTTTCTCAGCGGGAATCCCGTCGCCCCGTTCCGTGCCGAGGTGGACGAATTGAGTGGTTAAGCGTTGGCGATAATGCCCATAGATCTGGTCCAGGTTTTGGGCCATGCCTGTCCACGGAATGCACATCATAATTCCCAGCAACAATTGCCATGATCTTCCCCAATTTTTCATGTGGTAGCGGTTAAAGTCCAAAAACAGAAAGTCGAAAAGCCCTTTGATTCAATATACTGAAATTTCTGGGGGGAATGACTTGGGGGATATGGTGAATTGATAGTTGGGGGGATGAGTTGCTAGCTTCTCCTCAGCGCATGAGGCAATGCGCTCACCCCCACACCGTAGGTGTACGCGGGGGCCTTGGCCCCCAAGTTCAGTCGGCGGCGCCCAGCACCTGTCGGAGGTCCCGCAACAGAAGTTGGTATTCGAGCGGGCGATCCGCGTAGGCCATCGATTCGACAAGTCGAAGGGCCGTGGCAAGCCGTTCCGTGAGTGAGTCAGGAGGGTTAGGCGAAAGTTTCATAACATTTTGGAGGTTGAGCGTCACCG
>CAWUKT010000024.1:0-84448 GCA_963923035.1 uncultured bacterium | reverse complement strand
GTGGGTTTTAACGGGACACGTATGGGGGAGGGGGACCTCGAACCCAAATAGAATTAGGGTTGGAGGTGAATACAATTATGTTTTGAGGTGGGGCAATTCGGTTTGGAGGTAGGGGCATTGAGGTCGAGACCGAATTCAAAGGGGTCGAGGGGAAATGGGATTGGGGAAAAGGTCTGGGAACAAAGGGTGCGGGAGAATGAATGGAGGGCTTGGGAAAATGAATTGGGCTTGGAGGTGGACCAATTAGGCTTTGGGGCGAATGGATGGGGGCCGGGGAGAAAAGAAATCGCGACGCCGGGGAGAAGACTGAGTGAGGACAAAGGCAAGCCACGTAGATCGGCGAGATCCGGGACCGGAGATGAGCGTCGAAATTGCCTTTGGGGCAATGCTGTCTTGGTCCGGTGGAGTGGATTCGGTTAAGGGTCAAAGGCTCAGCACTTCAACCTTTCCTTGCCCAACAAATCCGAATAACTGTCCGCCAGAATTGGCTTTATTCGGCCTTTTGTCGTAAAATTAAGGTACAAAATTCTATTTCGACCAACCTCCGGACACAACCGATCCGGCTATTTTTTAGAACCAACCATGCAACAAGAATCACGGGCGGCTGATCCCCGCACCGAGTGGTTATTCCGGTTAGCTGCTTTATTCGGGGCCATTTCCTTGCCTCTGTTGTGGCTATTGTCTCCGGATGATGCATACGACCCGCTCTGGCAACGGGTCGTGGTGGGAATATGGATTCTGATGCCGACCGTCCTGGGGATGATCCTCCCCTACTTCCGCCGAAACCATCAGTACACCATGTACATCGGGATATTCCTCCCGAACCTCTGGTTCCTGTTCCTGGTCTTCAAGAACGATTTTGCCCTGATTTATACTGTCAGTTACAGCCTGGTATTCATCCTGTGCAGCATCTTGTTCCGACATTTCTGGTGGATGCTGGGCTTCCTGGGCATTTTATTTGCCACCTCCCTTTCCTTTTATCCCCTCCTCGAATCCCCCTTGATTGAACCGGCCTACTTCTATCTCGGGCAGGGTTCATCGATGTTGCTGGTGGGGATCATCACCGAGCGGCTCCTCCACGAGCGCCGCCTCCTGGTCTCCCGCAGTGAGCGGTTCCAATCGATCAGCCGGGCAGCATTCGACGCTTCCTCCGAAGGCGTCCTGGTCACTGACCTCGAAGGCTACGCGCTGGAATTCAACCAGCAATACCTTGATATCTGGGGCCTGGATGCCGATACCATGGACTCGGGCCGGATCCGTCCCGGGGTAGAAGTCATCCTCGCCCAGTTGGAGAACCCCGAGCTGTTCAACCAGGCGTACCATACGGCGAAAGAAAACCCGGATCAATACATCCAGCAAGAGCTGTTGACCCTCGATGGACGGGTCATCCAGCGCACTTCCCGCCCACTGCGGGTCCGTGATGAAAGGGCCGGACGCATTTGGTTCTTCCGGGACGTCACCGCGGAGCGCCAGGAAAAGATTGGATTGGAGGAAAAGCAGGAACGGTTGGCGCGCCAGAATGAAATTCTGGTCCGGCTGGCATCCGCGGCCCAGTTTGAGGACTCTTCATTGGAGTCTGTCCTCGAAGAGATCCTCTCCGAGGGCCTTGATCCCCTCAAGGTGGAGCGTGTGACTGTCTGGCGGACCGATGACCGGGACCGCGAGCTGCAATGTATCTACGCCCACGGATGGCCCCCGAACACGGCCTTTACCCGTAAACTCGTGCTCTCCAATCATCCCAACTACCACCGGACCCTGCGTCGGGTGCGGCAGCTGACGATCATGGACGCCGAGACCGATCCCCTGCTCAACAGTCAGCGGATCATTTTCCCGACCATTGCCCAAACCGCCCGCATCGACATTCCCTTCCGGGAACAGGGCCACCTCAACGGCATCATCATTTTCCATGACCTGAACATCAAACGGGAATGGACCGATGAAGACCAGGCCTACGCCGCATCTCTGGGCGATCTCATCCAGTTTGCGTTGGAATCGAATCTCCGTCGGGCGGCCGAGCTCGCGGTGAAGGAGAGCAATGCCATTCTGCAATCGGTGTTTGAAAAGAGCGGAATCGGCATCGTCGTGACCAGCCACCAGGGCCACTTGCTCGACTTCAACCAGACCTTTGCGGACCTGTGGAATGTCCCGTCTTCTTTATTGCGGCGGGGCCAGGAAGTACAGATCGTGGAGCATATCATTTACCAGGTCAAGGGGCAGAAATTTGATCCCGAGGAGGCAATGAAAGTCCTGCTGGAACCCCAGGAAGAGCGCTATGTGACCCTGCACCTGTACGATGGCCGGATCATTGAGCGGTATGTGGGGAAAATGGAGATGGACGGGATCACCAAGGGCCATACCTGGTACTTCCGGGAGGTGACCGGCCAGGTGAAGGCCCAGTTGGCTTTGCGGGAATCGGAACAACGCAACCGCGCCATCCTCGATGCTGTCCCGGACCTCATGCTCCGCATCAATTCCCGGGGGGAACTGATCGACAAGAAGGTGCCCGAAGATCCGATTTACGAAGTGGTGCGGCACGAAGTCATTGATTCGCTGATTGAATTATTTCCGGAGGAATTTGAAAAGGAAATCCGCCGAATGGCCGCCCGGGTGCTGGTGGATGGCGAGGTGTCGACGATGGAAGCCCAGCTCGGCTTCCTGGGACAAGACCGGGACCTGGAAATTCGTTTGGTGCGAAGCGGAGAACAAGAAGTCCTGGCCATTGTGCGGGACGTCACCCAGCGGAAGACCACGGAGCGGGAATTGATCCAGCGGAATTTCGAGCTGGACAGTTTCGTGTACCGGGCCTCCCACGACCTCAAGGCCCCGCTGAATTCACTGATGGGCCTGCTGGACATCATCCGGATGGAAGAAGTCACGGAATCCGTGGGGCAATACCTCGATCTGATGGACCGCAGCGTGGTCAAGCTGGATACCTTTATCCGCAACCTGACCGACTTCTCCCGCATTACCCGACTCGAAATCCAGTACCAGGAAGTCGATTTGGCGCAATTGCACGCGGAGATCATCGAGAGCCTGCGGTACATGGATGGGTCGGAACGGGTGGAACAACTATTGGAAATCAACCACCGGGAAGCCTTTGTGGGCGACCAGTTCCACCTCAGTATTGTGATGACGAACCTGATCTCCAATGCGATCAAGTACCAGGACCATACCAAGGCCCAGCCCTTTGTGAAGTGCTCGGTGGACGTTCACCAGGACACTGTCCACATTTCCATCCACGACAATGGCATCGGCATCCCGCAGAAATACCAGGACCGCTTGTTTGAATTGTTTTTCCGGGCCAGCAACCAATCGTTTGGCTCCGGACTCGGACTTTATATCACGAAGAATGCGGTGGAAAAGATGGACGGCGTGATTGATATGGAGTCGAAGGAAAAAGAAGGCACGACCTTCCGGATTACCCTGCCCAACCATCCGGTGCCCGTCATTGCCGCCGAAGGCGGCGAGTAAAGCTATTCTCCCTTCACCGAATCCCCTACCCGAATTTCCCCACCCTCTACGACCTTGCAGCACCAGCCTCCGTGGCCCCGCATCGCACTGTAACCGCCGGGGCCCAGGTTCTCTTCCATGCGGGAGCAAGGATGACACGGCCCTGTGATCTCCAACACCGCCTTCCCAATCCGAATCCGTTGTTCCTTCAGGCCTTGCAGGTTGATCCCGCTGACCACGATGTTCCGGCGCAAAAGTCCGGGATCGATGTGTTCCCGTCGCAGGATGGCGGCCATGGCTTCGATGTGCTCGGCCTGGATCAAGGTCACCTGGCGTTTGCCACCCGGAACCGCCTTTTTGGTATAACGGTCTCCGGCGAGGCCTTTGTTCGCAATGGCTTCGACCGAATCGGGCGTCTCCAGGGCTTCTTTCTTGGCGGGTCGGATGCCAATCCACTTGACTTCACCGGGAAAAGCAAAGGTGCTGCGCAGGGCGGCTAAAGGTTTTTCGGCACTCATGTTCAATCGGGGGTGTTTGGAGCGGGAGCTTCGGTGTTTCGGATGCGGTTTTTGTAGCGGATGGTATAGGCCCAGGTGACGATCATGATCGTCATGAGGAGGGCGAAGAGCAAGGTCTTGCCCTGGTCGCCGGGCCGGGAAAATCCTTTGTAGGTAAGGGTGGCAAAGATGAGCAGGGCCAGGCTCAGCGTGCCCAGCGAACCCGCCAATTCTTGCCGCGACATGCTGCGCTTTCGGGTCTCCAGGACCACGGTGGCCGGAACCAGGAGGCCCCACGAGATGACCAGGCCTGCGCCCAGGCCAAAGAGCCCACTGCCGACCCAGTGCTGCCATTCTGCCTGCAATTCATATTGCTGGATGAAGGGGTAGAACACCAACAGGCTCGCCGGGAGGACGAGCAGGTTGGCTTCCAGGGAAGCGAGCAAGGCGCGGCCGATAATTTTACCAATCTGCATCGAAATCAGTTGTTTGACCCTCAAAATACGACATTGCCCGCGCATCGCCAAGATTCCAGCTCATCCAAGTGCGATGTTCCTGGCGGCGGTGGAGTTGAATGATACGTCGTTCCAACACATCCTGCGCCGGCATCCACTCCCGGCCGAAGATATAGCTGCCATCATCGTAGCAAGCCCGCTCCGCAAAGAGGTCCTGGTGTTCCCAGAGCAGGGGCAGGGTTTTGTCGGACATGTCCATCAGGAATTGGACGTCGAGCTTGTCCGGAGTATAGGTCAGGTTATAGCGGGTGATCAACCCATCCCAATTGAAGGCCGACAGGAGAATCAAGACCGCGTAGGTCGCCCAGCCATTGACGCGGACCACCTGCCATACCGTTTTACGGCGGCGGATTTTGAGGGCGAGGGTAATGAGGCCAAATGCAGTCAGGGCCAGGAAAAAGAAAACCCCAATGCGCTTGTAGGCGAGCCCACTCTCCGTGATATAATGGTAATTGCGGAGGGCGACGGAGAGGACCATGAAGAGGTTCTGGCCAATCCAGACATAGGTGAGGGTGCGCAGCCAGTGGTTCTGCTGAAGAAAATTGAGGTTGCCGCGAAAAAAGTAGAACATGATGCCCATCGCGAGGAGGATGCTTAAGATCAGGACATAGGTGCCTTCGTGGACGAATTGCGTGAGGTTGAGCGAGGTCGGGTCAAATGCAATCCAGACGTGGTAGAAGTCGAGTCCATTTTGGAGGAGGGTCAATACGTTGATGGCGCCGACCGCCAGCAGGGCGGTCGTGTATTCGCGGCGCAGGGCGAGCGTGCGGAAGAAACGGGGCCGCCGCCGACGCTTGCGGGTGAGGTCCACCGGCGCCGTGGCATCCGTCCGGGCCAGCCAGGCGGGCTTGACCCGAAACAGGGTCCAGGTCCCAATGATGGTTCCCAGAATCAGCATGATCAGGCGCTCCGGCGAAAGCGCCATCAGCAGTTCTTCAATGACCTGCCCCAATTGCCCAAATGCCTGGTCCATCAAGGCCCCGAAGTGTTCATTGGCCACGCCGAAAAGACCCGCGAAGACGACCACCAGAACCAATGGAACCACCGAAACCAGGGCATAGCGACGCCATTTTCGCTGCCACGGACGCAGATTGGCCCGGTGGTGACCACTCATCCGCATCAACCCGACTTCAAGGGTCTTGAAGAACCCAATGAACGGGGCAGTGACGCTTCCGACCATAACCATGGGCAGTGAACGCATCTCCGGCGCGTACACAAAGCCCAGAAATACAGAGAAACTCAGCACCATGCCGACCCGGGCCATCGTCGAAGCGTGGACCAGCACGAAGCATCCGATCAGGAGCGTCCCCAATCCGGTGAGTTGTACGTAGCGGTTTTTCAGGGCCTCCCGTTGGAGGAGCAGACTCGTTCCCCCCGCCAGCAGGATGTACAGGACGAGGTTCAGAGAGAGCTTTTCCAACCAAAAGCAGGAGTGGAAGCTGAGGGCAAACAGGGCCAGCAAGAGAAAGCGAAGGGGCAATCGGTGGATCATGGACGTGGGGGTTTGAGAAGGGTTAGGAGAATGAAAAAGGAGTTCCAGCGGCGGGCATAATGGCTGCTGGTCCAGCGGGCAAGTTGTTCGAGGCAGAAGTGTTTCATGGTCAATCAGCAAGCCGCCTGTAAAAAAGTCCGACGGAGGTCATATTCGTGGAGCAAGGGCGCGGTGAGCGGGGCTTCTCCCCGCACAATCGCCCACAACTGATCCAGCTGGGCGTGGCAGCGGTGGTAGAGCTGGGGAAAATAGACCCCGGATTCCAGGAAAAGCTCATTTGTGGCTGGCCAAAGGAGGTGCAGCGCGGTTTTCAAAGCTGCCCTGACCCCCAAATCAAGCGCCCACTGGGGAAATACCCCCATTGTCGCCCGGAAATGGCGGAGGGCATGGGCCTGGAAGCGGAGGTGGAGCGCTTCGTCGGCCAGGATTTGCTTGCAAATGGTTTTCAGGACCGCGGAAGGAGTCGCGTCGTGTAAGGCTTCGTAGAAGGGCTGGGCGATGATCTCCGCCACCATCAGCAGACCGATGGCCCCCGGCAGAGGCAGCCGGTGGCGGGCTGTCCGGAAGAGGGTGTCCAAGCCATTGGATTTCGTCGGTCGGATATCTTCGAGGGCCATGAACTCGCCGAGCCAGGTGGCGTGGCGGTGTTCTTCGGCGATGAGCATCTCGATGGCCCGGTAATAATCGACCTGGCCGGTCCGGTAGGCATAGCGCTGCACCTTGCGCAGCAGGTGGCGCGCATCGGAGCTTTCGCCTCTTTGGAAGAGGCGAAGCGGCCCTTGCACCCGCTCGCGGGTGACATCGGCCAAGGGCACGTGGTCGTTCCAGGGGACCTGGCAGGGTTCATTCTCCCGAAACCATCCCACCCACAATCTGAATTCGTTGTTGGTCTTCATGAGATAAGTATTAAAAGTACTTTGCGGCACAAAGTAAATGGTCAAAAAAAATGGGCTAACCGCCGCGGATGATCTTTTCGAGGGCATCCAGGTGATCCTGGAAGGCTCTGCGACCGGCTGGGGTCGCCCGGTAACTGGTCTGGGGCTTTTTCCCGACAAACTGCTTCCTCACCTCCACATAGCCTTTCCCTTCCAGTTTCGCAATGTGGCTCGATAAGTTGCCGTCCGTGAGATCGAGGGTCTCCTTGAGCCGCCCGAAGTCCATCCATTCCTCGACCATGAGGAGCGACATCACCGCCAGCCGCACCCGATTCTCAAACAGCTTGTTGATCTTGTCGAGGAAATCTTTCACTTCTCGTATTTGAGGTACATGATGGTGCCGTATACGATGTGCAGGAGCCCAAATCCAATGCCCCAGAAGATGAGGCCAAAGCCGGGCAGGGTCGCGGCCAGGAGTCCGAGGCCAATCTCACAGATGGCGAGCCACCGCACTTCGGTGATGGTATGGCGGTGGGCGGTGAAGAGGCCGAGTCCGTAAAAGACGAGGGTGGTCCCGGGGAGGAGGTCGTAGTACCCTTGTTGGAGCTGGATGACGCAGAGGATGCCGCCGGCGAGGAGGGGGACCGCGAGGTCCACGAGCATGCGTTTGGCGGTGGCGTTCCAGAGGGGGAGCTTGCGGCGCTGGGCCATGCGGCGGGAGAAGAAGAGGGCCGAGCCAAGGGCGGCGGCCAGGACGGAGACCGCGAGGACGACGAAGAAGAGTTCCATCCCCATGGATGGAACCCCGTAGACGACCCGGCCAGCCGGGTCATAGTCGAGGGCGTACCAGGCGATGGCCATCCCGATCAGACCGCAGACTCCGGCGCTGATGCCCGACAACCCGCTCAATGAGAGGAACTTGGAGTTCTTCTCCATCAGGTTGCGGATCTCAGAGATATCCTTCAGATGCTCTTGAATATTCTCCATATAAAGTACTTTGCAATACAAAGTTAATCCACTTGGAAGAACATTTCAAGGGGCTTCCCCCAAATTGCCCTGGCCTGGCTGGTATTTTTCTTCGTTTCAATCCACCTTTTTTCTCCTGACAGTCAGGTATTTATTGTCCCCTGGAGGCAGGACCTATTTTTTCCAACAACATTTCTTTTTTCCCGCTTCCCCTTCCCGCATTTCCCTTGTAGTGACCTCCTGCCGGGATTCTGGAAGTTTAGCATTGAAATTCCCCCGCCGCCCCTTTACTTTTTCAATTCTTTGGGTCAAATTAGCCCCGGAAATAGTTCTATCAGGCCGAAAAAAAACGGCAACAAAGTTCATCCAATGGGATTTCGACAAACATACAAAGGCATATTTCAATTCAAGGATCAGGCCACGCTGGAATTGGCGATGGCTGAGACAGAAGCGGAGGCATTGGAAGCGGATGCCATGGGCTTGCAGGATAGTTTTCGGGGGGAAGGAGTGATGCTCATGAACATTGAGGCCGGCAATGCAGGGGAGCAGGATTGGGAGGAAATGGGAGTGGCGCTGGCGACCCTGGCCATGCACGCCTCCAAAGGATTTGCCTATGCGGTGGCCGAGCCCGAGGGTGAGCGGATTGTGGAGTACTTTGAAGCGAATGGAGGCGGACAAACCCCGGTTCCGGAAAATACAGCTGCGGCTCCCGCCAGCGCCGAAGACTATTTCCCCATGCACGAGGGGGCCCACTTTGTGTTTACCGGCGTTCAGAATCCGGGTCGGTCCTTTGATTGGACGACGCACAAGACGGCGGCCCACGGCCGGGACTACTACTTTTTCCAGGACAACGATGCTCACAGCGTCCATTTCAGTCAGTATTGGGACGGCACCTTCTACTACAAGGACAAAAGCCTGACCGGGACGGTAGATGCTGGTTCGGTGGAAGAGCTGGAAAAACTGGCGCCGAATGATCCTTACTCCTCCCAGTACGTGTACAATACGCAGGGCAAGGAAGGGGACATGCTTTATACCATTTGGAAGCACGACGATGTCTTTGTCATCCTCACCCAGGAAAACAATGAGGACGTCAGCGTGCCGTTCGGAGAGTTGAAAGACTGCGTGAAGATCCGGGTGGAGCTGTTCAAGATTTTCGAGGACAAAATGGAAACGAGAACCCACATCCAGTACTTTGCCAAAGGGATCGGGCTGGCGAAATGGGAATCCGACCACGAGCAATTGGTCCTGTCTGAATTTACCCCCGGCAACAATTAATCCCCGGTCCGGACGCCTATGCGCAAAATGAACAAATACGTCCTTTTCTCGCTCATCATCGCGGTGGGTGTGGCCCTGGACCAAATCACCAAATACATCGCCAAGGATACGCTGATGGGGCAGCCCACCGAGTCTTACCTCGGCGGCTTCTTCCGGTTGACCTTCGTGGAGAACGACGGTGCTTTCCTGAGCCTCGGCTCCAGCCTTCCGCCCACGCTGAAGCTGGTCCTGCTGACCATTCTCCCGGGAATGGTCCTGATCGGACTGATGGTCTACCTCCTCCGTTCGAATACCCTCACCCTCCTCGAGAACATTGCGTTTGCGCTGATCGCCGCGGGCGGCATCGGCAACATCATCGACCGCGTCATCGCGGGCAAAGTCGTCGATTTCATGATCATGTACGCCTTCGGATGGCATACCGGCATCTTCAACGTGGCCGACATGTACATCGTATTTGGCATCATCCTCTTCATCATGGCCTACTTTGTCAAGATGCGCATGGCGAAAAAGCAGGAGATTTCTGCTTCCTGATCCTTCCCCGAAACTTGAAACCCAAGCATAGAAAAAGCCACCCCGAAAGGTGGCTTTTTCATTATCTATAGTCGCTTAATTCAATTAGAAGCAGTACTCATTGGCTTCGATCAGGGTCGCAGCAATGTTCCGGCGGAGTTCCTTGACATTGACGGAGTCGACCTTGGTGAAACGCTTGAGGCCCATCAGCAACATGCGCTGCATATCACCTTCGGCGAAGGAGTTGATGGCGTCTTTGCCGTGCTTGTTGATGTAGTCAGCGGCGTCGTACACATAAGCGCGGGTCATGTCGATCTGACGGGCGCAGGCTTCTTCACCCCGGATGGAGATCAGTTTCTGAGTACGGAGGATGGCAGACTCAGCGGCGTAGGTGTAGATGCCCATGTCGGCGAGGTTCATGATCAGTTCCTGCTCATGCTGCATCTTTTCCATCAGCTGCTGGACAGCAGCACCACTCACCATCAGGATGGACTTCTTGAAGTTCCGGACGGCCTTGAGTTCCTTGGCCAAAGGACCAGTCTCCTCGTCACCACCGAAGCTCGGGATGGAAGTCAGTTCATTCTGGATGGCCATGACCGGGCCCATGAGGTCGAGACGGCCACCGAGGGCACGCTTCAGGATCATGTCGATGCCCAGGAGGCGGTTGATTTCGTTGGTACCTTCGAAGATCCGGTTGATACGGGCATCGCGGTAAGCGCGGTCCATGGGGTAGTCGGCGGAGAAGCCGTTGCCACCAAAGACCTGGACACCTTCGTCGACGACGTAGTCAACCACTTCAGAACCGAGGACTTTCAGGAGGGCACATTCGATGGCGTACTCTTCAGCACCGCCGAGGAGAGCGTCAGCGTAGCTCATGCCGCTGGCCTGGAGCTCATGCTCTTTGTCCTGGATGTTCTTGGAAGCACGGTAGGTGGCAGACTCGAGGGCGTAGACGCGGATGGCCTGCTCAGCGATCTTGTGCTGGATGGCGCCGAAAGTAGAGATCGGCACTTTGAACTGGACGCGCTCGTTGGCGTACTGAACGGTCTGGGTGATGGCCGCTTTGGCACCGCCGATGGCGGCAGCTGCGAGCTTGATCCGGCCAATGTTCAGGATGTTGAAGGCGATCTTGTGGCCTTTGCCGATTTCACCGAGGAGGTGGTCGGTCGGAACCTTCACGTCCTGGAAGAAGATGGCGCGGGTGGAAGAACCTTTGATGCCCATCTTGTGCTCTTCTTCACCCCGGGAAACGCCTTCAGCGGTGGCCGGAACGAGGAAGCCGGTGAATGCTTTGCCGTCAACTTTGGCAAAGACGGTGAAGAGATCGGCGAAACCACCGTTGGTGATCCAGATCTTCTGACCGGTCAGGTTATAGTAAGAGCCGTCTTCGCTGAGGGCAGCGGTGGACTTGGCGCCGAGGGCATCGGAACCAGAGCCGGGCTCGGTGAGGCAGTAGGAAGCGAGCCACTCACCCGATGCGAGCTTGGGGAGGTAGGTCTGCTTTTGTTCTTCGGTACCGAAGTACAGGGTCGGCAGGGTACCAATGCCGGTATGGGCGGAGAAGCCTACGGAGAAGGAGTGGCCCGGGCCGAGGTGCTCAGTGAGGAGCATTTGGGTCAGGAAGTCCATGCCCATGCCGCCGTACTCTTCGGGGAGACCGGCTGCGAGGAGGCCCAGATCGGCGGCCTTGCGGAGCAATGTCGGCATCAGTTCCGGCTCCTTCATGGAGTCGATGCGGTCCAGGATCGGATGGACTTCAGCGGAAAGGAAGTCGTCGCACATTTGGGCGATCATCCGCTGCTCTTCGTTCCATTCTTCGGGAATAAATACGTCCTGGAAATGGGTTTCTTTAATCAGGAACTCACCTCCACCGAGGTTTTGAGTCTTATTTTCTACAGTAGTTTCCATAAATACAATGCTAAAAATGTGGAAAGAAGCTATTGAAAAATGAGGTATAAAAATGATCCGGAAGAGGCGATTTCAGAGCGAATTGCCTCCTCCGGAACGGTTAGGATCAGTTCAGCAGCTCATAGATACCTGCAACGCCCTGTCCGCCACCGACACAGGCGGTGACCATGCCGTATTTTTTGTTGCGGCGACGCAGTTCATTGAAGAGTTGGACGCTGAGCTTGGTGCCCGTACAGGCGAGCGGGTGACCGAGGGAGATGGCTCCACCGTTCACGTTGACGATATCTTCGTCGAGTTCGAGCTCACGAATGACGGCCAGGGACTGGGCGGCAAAGGCTTCGTTGAGTTCGATCAGGTCGATGTCGTTGAGTTTGAGACCGGCTTGCTTGAGCGCCTTCGGAACGGCGGCGACCGGTCCGATGCCCATGATGCGCGGGTCTACACCGGCGACGCCATAGCTGGCGAGACGTGCAATCGGCTCCAGGTTCAATTCCTTCACCATTTTTTCCGACATCACCATCACAAAGGCAGCGCCATCGGAAGTTTGGGAGGAGTTACCCGCCGTAACGGTACCCTTGGCAGCAAATACCGGGCGCAATTTGCCCAGGGCGGCGAGGTTGGTGTCACGACGAACGCCTTCATCGGTATCGACGGTGAAGTTTTTCTCTTTCACCTTGCCACCGGCAAAGGTTTTTTCCATGACTTCCACCGGAACGATCTCGTCTTTGAACCAACCGCCATCGATGGCAGCTGCGGCGCGTTGGTGGGAGCGGAGGGAAAATGCATCCTGGTCTTCGCGGTTGATGCCGTAGTCTTTGGCCACTTCTTCCGCCGTCTGGCCCATGCCGAAGTACCATTCGGGATGGTTCTCGGACACGTCGAAGTTCAGGGCCGTTTTGTAGCCTACGGTGGGGACCAGAGACATGGATTCAGTGCCACCAGCGACGATGCAATCAGCCAGGCCGGCCTTGATCTTGGCGACGGCGATGACGATGGCTTCCAGACCGGAACCACAGTAGCGGTTGATGGTCATGCCGGGGACGCTCATGGGCAGAGAAAGCAGGGACACAATCCGTCCGATCTGAAGTCCTTGCTCGGCTTCAGGTACTGCACAGCCAACGATGAGGTCGTCTACCCGGGCCGGATCTACCGCCGGCAACGTGCTCATCAGGTGCTTGATCACATCTGAGGCCAGATTGTCAGGACGGACAAAGCGAAATCCGCCTCTCTTTGCTTTACCTACTGCGGTCCGATAACCGCCTACGATATATGCTTCCATGATATTGGGTATTTCCTTGTTGAATTAAGACTTAACGATTTTGACTACTTTCGGATGAAGAGCCACTCCTTCATATCCATTTTCTTCCATTTCGATGATGGCCTCGGCGAGAGCAGATGCGAGCCGTTCCTGGGTGTCCGGGTCCAGCAAGCGGATGCACTCTGATTGGGTGGTATAGAAACCACATTCCAGAAGCACCGCCGGCATGGGAGTTTTCCGCAGGACGAAAAAGCTCCGGGACACAGGTTCGTGGTAGCGAATGCCACGGTCACGGGTCTGAATTTTGCGGATGATGCGGCTTTGAAACGCCGATGCAATCCGCTTTCCCGCCGTACTGTTTCCGTAGTACCAGGTCTCAGTGCCCTGGATGTCCCGCGTTTCCCAGCCCCCGTTGGTGCTGGCATTCGCGTGGATGGAGACAAATACCTTAGGCAATGTGCCGGGCGCATTGTTGGCCCGATTGACCCGCTCCTGAAGCCCGATGTCTTCGTTGACTTCCGGAACCACATTGAAATAGGCCACTCCCCGCTGCTCCAAACGCTTCATCAGTAAATCGGAGATGATCCGGTTGAATTCGTATTCGAACAATTGCCGTCCATCATCCAGTACCGGGGAGCGTTTTCCCGCCGTTTCTTTCCCGTGCCCATTGTCGATGCACCAGAGGTAGCGTTGCGTGGAGACCACACTGGGCAATTCCACTGCTTCCTCTTCCCGCTCGGTTTCCCCTTCTTCTCCTGCCAACGATTCCATTGGCACCTCCAACCAATCGGTCGGAAGTTCGGAGGCATCCTGGGGACCCCGGGTTGCACCGCCACCAAACAGCCGCGCAAAGAACGAAACGATATCTTGAAGGAAGGATTTCACCTCAAGCGAAAATTAGTTGCGGAGGGGTTTACCAGTTTTCAGGGTATGTTCCATCCGCTTCAGGGTCTTCTCCTCACCGAGGAGGCTCAGGAAGGCTTCGCGCTCGAGGTCGAGCAGGTAGCTTTCCGTCACACGCTGGGTACCAGTCAGGTCACCACCACACATGATGTGGGCGACTTTCTTGGCGACTTTCAGGTCGTGTTCGGAGATCCAGCCGGCGGCGTACATGGCGTAGATACCACTGTTCACCATGCCGAGACCGGTCCGTCCCATGACTTTGATGTCTTTGCGTTCGAGGGGCTGAACGTAGCCTTCTTCGTGGAGGCGCAGGGCCTCAGTCTTGGCGTCTTTGAGGCGACGATCCAGGTTGGTCGTAATGACATTGCCGCGCTGGAGGATGCCGAGGTCCATGGCTTCGTAGGCCGAAGTGGCCACCTTGGCCTGGGCAATCGTCAGCAGACGGTTTTGGAGTGCGTTCAATTCCACGTCACCCGATTCGAGGGCGTCGGAGAAACGAACGGTAAATTCTTTGGTACCACCACCGGCGGGAACCAGGCCTACCCCAACTTCTACCAGGCCGATATAGGTTTCCGCCGAAGCGACTACCTGGTCACCGTGCATGGTCATTTCGCAGCCACCACCCAAGGTCAGGGCGTGAGGTGCCACAACGGTCGGGATGGAGCTGAAACGGAGGCGGGTAACGGTCTTTTGGAAGGAGCGGATGGCAAAGTCCAATTCATCCCACTCTTGCTCCACGGCCAGCATCAGCATCATGGCGAGGTTGGCGCCAGCGGAGAAGTTCGGGGCATTGTTGCCAATCACGAGGCCTTTCCAGCCTTCTTTTTCGGCTTTGTCGATGGAGCGGTGAATGCCTTCCAGGATTTCGCCACCGATAGCGTTCATCTTGGTGTGGAATTCGAGACCGAGGACACCGTCGCCGAGGTCGAAGAGGGAGGTGCCGCTGTTCTGCCAGACAACATTGGTTTCGCGGAGGACGTCGAGGAAAATGAGGTCTTCGGTACCGGTAACGGTCTTGTAGGACTTCGAATTGATGTCGTAGTACATCCGCTTACCATTTTCGTTCTTGTAGAACGATTCGTGGCCGGCGTCGAGCATTTCCTTGACCCAACCTGCAACGGGGAATCCGTTGGCGATGGCGTCGTCATAGAGCTTGCGCACGCCGATCATGTCGGAGCTTTCGAAGGGACCTGCTTCCCAGGCGAAACCAGCCCGGAGGGCGTCGTCGATCTGGTAGAGGTGGTCGGCAATTTCGGGGATGCGGTTGGAGATATAGGCAAAAACCGCTTGGGAGGACTTCCGTACGAGCTCGCCACCCTTGTCCTGGAAGGCGTAGAGGGCCTGGAGGCGCTTGCCCAGATCGTCAATGGTCTTGGCAGTTTCCAGGGAAGCGAGTTTGGCGCGCTGGTTGGCGCGGTACTCCATCGTATTGAGGTCGAGGGAAAGGATGACCTTTTTCCCTTTGGCGTCCCGCTCCTTGGTCTTCTGGTAGAAGCCCTGGCCGGATTTGTCACCGTACCAGCCTTTCTCCACCATAGCCTCGAGAATGCCGTCTTCCTTGAACAGGTCGACAAACTCGTCGTCGGGGCAGTTCTCAGCGATGCCTTTTTTTACCTTGACCGTGGTGTCGATCCCGATCATGTCGTTGAGGCGGAAGGTACCCGTCTTGGGCTTACCCGTGGCCGGGCCAGTGAGCTTGTCGGTTTCTTCGATCGTGAGATCGAGTTCCTTGACCAGCTTCAGGATCTGAACCAGGGCAAAAATACCGACACGGTTGGCGATAAAGGCCGGGGTGTCCTTACAGAGGACCGTTTTCTTACCGAGGTAGAGGTCGCCGTATTCCATGAGGAAATCGACGAGGGCAGGATCGGTATGCGGCGTGGGAATGATTTCGAGGAGGCGCAGGTAGCGGACTGGGTTGAAGAAGTGCATGCCCATGAAATGCTTCTGGAAACTTTCAGAGCGGCCTTCTGCCATCATGTGAATCGGAATACCGGAGGTATTGGAAGCAATGATGGAGTCTTTTTTCCGCACCTTGTCGACCTTTTCAAACAACTGCTGCTTGATGTCGAGGCGCTCGATGATGGCTTCGACGATCAGATCACAATCTTTGATCTTGTTCAGGTCGTCGTCGAAGTTGCCGGTTTCAATCCGGTGGATAAAGCTCTTCTTATAGAGGGGATTCAGCTTCGCTTTGGAAGCCTTCTTGAGGGAATCGTTAACGATGCGGTTGCGAGCGGCAGGATTTGACTTTTCTTCTTCGGAAAGGTCAAAGGGAACGATGTCCAGCAAAATGACTTCCACTCCGATGTTGGCGAAGTGGCAGGCAATGCCGGAACCCATGATCCCTGAGCCGAGGACGGCAACTTTCTTGATCGTGCGTTGGGTCTTGACCCCTTGCGAGGGTTCGCTCTTTGTGGCAAACATATTTATGAGAATTTATCGTGAATGACCAGGTGGATTTTTTCCATGACATCAAAAAAAGTCCGCAGCTCACTGTCAGGGACATGGTTGCGGACGGCGTTGTTGAAGAGTTCAACGTTTTGTTTGGCGATGGCGCTTTTCTGAAACCCGGCTTCAGTAAGATAAATACGGACGGAGCGACGGTCTTCCGGATCGGGACGACGTTCGACGAGGCCTTCTTCTTCCATCTTCTTGATGAGTCGGGTCAGGCTCCGGGGCTCCATCCCAAGGAGGGGGGCAATCTTGGTGGCGGGGGTTCCGTCGTCCTTCGAAATGTTGAGGAGGACAAATCCCATGGTCACGGTCAAGCCGTGCTCGCTTGCCAACGGACTGAACATCCGGGCAATCGCCAACCATGTGACTTTGACATCGAACCCGATGTCTTCCTTGGATAAAATGGTTTTCTTGTCTTCTACTACCGAATCTTTTACAGCCATACTTCCTAACAAAATATATTCTGCATGCATACAGTATGCATGCATACAATTATCGCCTAAGTCACCCAAAAAATCAAGCGTTTTCGAGATAATCCTCGTCCTTAATATTTCGAAGATGGGAGTATCGAAACGGTGAAAAACCGCTTCTGGCCGCCTGAGAAGGCGTTTGGGTGTGATTTTCAGGCCAATCAGACTGCCAAAGGCAGTTCTCCATCAGTCTGTCATTTCCATGTACTTCTTTTTCCCCTTCAACCCCGTGCGCATCAGTTCAGCAGGTCATTCAGGTCAAATTTCCCCCCGCCCCGGGCCTTTCTCCGCTCCGCCAACCGCGCTCCCAACTCATCCGCCACCCGCTTTTCCACTTCCCGGTTCGGCACCACCTCGATCAGCCCATCGAATTTTTCCATCAATCCTACCATCCGCTCCAGAAACACCATCGGCTCCGTTCCCTCCGACGCCTGCAACTCCGTTTCCAGCTCCTCCCCCAATTCCTTGTACGGCGCCGCCAATTTCTCCGCCGCGCCATCCTTGAACTCCGTCTCCCCCTTTTCCGCCTGGCCAATCTCCCGCTCCAGCTGATCCACCTGCTTCAGCAGGTCCGCATAGTCCTCCGTATTGCCCTTGGCTGCTTCCTGCATCTGCCGGGTCGACGCCGCCAGGGCCTTCAGCAACTGCCGAACCGTTCCCAGCAGTTTATCGGGCTGGTCCGCATATTCTTCCGGGCCCAGGCCCGTCAGGTCCTTCAGCAAGGCTTCCGGATCAGGGGCTTCGCCGCCCGCCTGCTGCTTTAAGGCTTCAGCCAGCGCGTCAATATCGAGGGCCGAAGCCTCGATGTCCCGGACCTGGTTCCGGTCAAATGCCCCCTGGGTGTCGTCCAGCCAGGTGCGGTACATTTGCGGGGCGACCAGGTCGCGCGGATAAAAAATATTGTCCGTAAAGTCCCGGTCCAGCCAGCCATATTCCTTCACCAACAGCGCCAATTCAAAGCTCCAGTAGCCGAAAAACTGCGGTTCATGCTTGATATGCGTATCGTACCAGGAGCAGGTTTGCTGTTGGGCGTAGTAGTTGCGGAGAAAATTGGAGACGTAGTGGCCGACCTGCTGGGGATCGTCCTTGGAGGCCTCCACCAGGGTTTTATACGGTTCGGGATGCATCAGCCCTTTGCCGGAGCGCTTCAGCAAATCGGGGAGCAACAGGTCAATGAACATGTCCTTGCCCACGAGGTCAAGGTCCCGCACCAATTGGTAGATTGTCTCATCGTCAAACGCAAAGAGACGGGCCAGGGACAGCGTCCAGATGGTCGTATGGTAGGTCTCCGCGCTGTACAAATCCGGCGGAGCAGCATCCAGTTTCCGGGCCTGCTTCCAGGAGTGCATGACCTCTCCAAACCACATCCGCAGGCGATTCAGGTCATCGCCCCGGGAATACCCCGCAATCACCAGTTTCAATTGTTCCTGGGCCAATTCGACGTACCGTTCCCCTTTTTCCTGCTTGGAAAGGTTCCCAAACAGACTTTCCTGAACCGCTTGGATGGCCTCCATGCGGAATTTGACGTGGGCATTCGGTGCCTTGAGAAAAAATACCTCTCTGCGCATGTGATTGTAGGATTATTCGGAAAGTAAGATACGCGATTCTGTTCAGGTTCCCGCGCGGCCCGCTGCTTTTTCCTTCTGCTTCGCCCTTCGCACCCAGATCAGCACTGCGATCACACAGCCGATCAGGATGAGGTCCACAATGATGGTTTCGATCAGGTCCACCGTCTCGTAGGAGTTGCCCGGAATGACACTTTGGGCGGGCGCACTGCGGTCATAGCAAATGGTCAGGGTATCGTTGTCCGCCGCCTGCTGGTAGTAATAAGGATCGACCGCTTCGGTGGTTTCGTGGACCTGGCCATCGTCGGAAGCGTAGCGGTAGGTCAGCCGGGGCCGCGATTCGCGGATGCCCGGAGTGGCAGGAGTGCGGTCCAGCACTTTGGCCCGGGTCCGGACGCAGTCCGCACTGTCCGGGTCCAGCTGGCCCAGGTTCGAAAACGTTTGGTAGTTGTACCAGGAGAGGAGCGCCAAAATCAGCCCTCCGCCGACTCCAATGATGAGGTAGGCGCGGAAGTTGTTGCTGGATTTGGATGGGCTCATCGGGGTGACTTATTGTTGGACCTTGTCTTTGATGCCATCGATCATCTTGGCCAGGAAAACCGAGTTGCGGACATCCGGCGCCAATTCATCTTCCAGGGCGTCGAGGTCCATCGAGCGGATTGCCTGGCGTCCCTTGGTCGTCACGATTTGGGACGCGGATCCCTTGTCCACCATCACCATGCCTTCATTTTCCAGGTTGGAGAGCAGGTGTCCCGGCATGATCACGCCCAGGCCATTTTCCAGCGTATAGCGCAAGCCCATTGAGCTTGTAAAAGTTCCCCCGGCCGCGATCAGCCCCAGAGATAATTTTTCCAATGCGGTCATGGTCGAAATATACCAAATTTTGAGGTGGGAAGTCGTCAGAATTAGGGCAGTGCCTGCGCAAAGCTCCGGCCCGGGTGCTCTGCCTCGCTCGTCCGGCCGCCGAACGGGTCCGGCCGGAGCTCAAACAAGCTGCCGCCCCCTACTGCGGGGAAATACTCAAAGGATCAATTGGAAATGTTCCCGAAAGGATGGAAATGGAGCTATACCCTGGCCCTTAGTTCCTTGGAAACTGGAAATTCTTCATCATCATCCAGGTCCCGCCAATAACTCAAGATGGAATTGAGTCCTTGGTGGGAGCCGTTCTGTTGGAGAAAGGAGAAGAATTGAATCCTTAAAGAGTCCTCGGCATGGCCTTTGATGAGGGCTTCGTTGTAAGAGCCCACAATCAGTTCAAACATCTGGTACTGCATGGGAGGACTCAAGTCGGGATGGGAGTTGAAGTATTCAATGAATTCAAGCACCCGATTTGCATCCGCATTGATGATACCCCAGTCCTGAGTCTCATTTTTCAATCCCAGTGCTTGTGACAGGGCTAGTAGCCGGGTTTTGGGTTGATTGTCGGCATTATGGCTCATGCAATCCCCCCAATGAAGGAATATTTGGAGGAAATCCTGCGGGGTATCGGCACTGCATAATAGCCCGATAGCGACCAGAGCTTCATGCTACCGAGAAGGGGATGCTTTCGGGAAGGACTCCATTTGAACGTCTCAGGGCATTTTCTTTGAACGCTTTCAGGCGTTGGGGGAAATGTTTTTCCAGCCACTCCTCAATTTTCAGAAGCCGTTCAACGTGGAAAAGAAAAAGCAGGTATTGGTAGTATTGATCAACCTTTTCTTTCGACCAGTAGTCCTCCAACCAACTGTATTGAGACCGGGGCGTAGTGAAGGAATAGTAAAACCCGCCTTGGTCATCCCGAATGGAAATCGATTCCCCCGTCTCGAGGACGAAGTCTGCAAACGTTTGCACCGATTCCGTTTCATCTCCCCAGTAAACTTCATCCATCTTTCCCCAATCGATTGCTTGGGCCATGGCCTGGATTTCGGCGAGGGTCTCAGAAGGGATTTCGGCGGTCTCTTCTACTTCAACTCCATCGGTGGGCAGCGTCCCTTTCCAATGTAGCTGTCCAGTTTCTTCGAGGGTAAACTCATAATCGGGAAACCACATCCGTCCCCGGATGCCCCGGACCAATTTTATTTTCTTCATGAAGTTGTTTATGGATTACTTCCACCTTTTGCTTCGTTTCTCCACACTGCATGCTGGCTTTTCAGCCGGCTAAAGTAATCATTTAAACTTTGTAAGGTAGAGTCCTCAAGCCTTGAACCGCGTCCATTACCAGTTTTGGTCGCCAAATTCTGCATGGCATCGAACCCATTGTGCTGGTTGTACATGGCAAACATTTCGGCAAAGGCTTCCTCATTTCCATTCGGATTGGAGGGGTAGACCCTCTGCGCATAATTACCGATAGCATTCCGCTCGGTTTGACTCATGCCACTCCAGATTTGGTCGAACTCATCTAGGAGTTGTTGGGCATTGGCATCACCCTGTCCAGCCCTGAATTCAAGGTCACCCTGAACAAAGTGCCCAAATTCGTGCGTCGTAGTATGCCCAATCATTTGCTCCGGGGTTGGATTGTTGCCATAAAGCAATGATTCAGTCCCTTCAAATCTGTTGTTGAACATTTGCTGACCATTCGCAGTAGAAAGGTCATTCAGGGCATGCTCGGCGCCCTGCATGGTTTGAAGTCTACCAATGCGTAACTCTTCTCCCTTGAAGACACTCATAAATGAGGACGCATTTTGATTCGGATGCGGGACGATGGATTTGATCCTGTTGGCAAGACGGTATTCCCTGAAGAGGCGCGCCAATCTTTGGTTCACAATGTTGGCGACTTCTACGTCAAGAGTGGAATAATCGACTTTTTGCACTCCGAATGATCTTCGGGCAAAATCGGCAGCTTGCTCAACGTTGCTGGCTTGGGTAAACTTCTTCCGGGGAATCACCCGGAACTCGGGTCCTGATTTAATTCCACCAGAATTGATGCCACCACTACTGCCAAAGTCGTTCTCCCGCATGATCTGGCTGTCGAACGCATCGTTGGCCTCTTGGGTATAGAACGTACTCCGTTCATTCATGCCCGTCACACCATACTGCTTGCTGATGATGGCGTGGGCCTTGGCGTAGGCGTCATCGATGGACATGCCTTCGTCCATGAACTGACGCATCAGGGAGGACTCGCCGTATTCGTGGGCGAAGAAGTTCTTGTCCTGGAGCGTCGGTTCCAAATCGCCGCGGGCGATTTGCTCCAAACGCTGGATCATCATTTCGTTGTGGTCCCACTCGCCGGACTTCGTCCCGCTCGTGAAGTATTCCTGGCGCAAGTGCTGCTTGACCACCTCGATGCCATCGGCCGTGATCTCCACGTCTTCGATGTTCTTGGTATTGGCCGTGAAGCCCTCTGCCTCAATGCGATAGCCGTCGCCGTCGAGGCCATTGCCGGTATTGTTCGTGCCGCCCGTATTGCGGGGAGCCTTGAAATCGGATAGGAATTCGTTGATGTACCTGCCGTCCACGACGGTGCCGGTTCCGACCACTTCGAAGCGGCCGCTATCGGGCTGGTACCGCAGTTGCGGATATTCGCCGGACTGGGCGTTGCCGGGGTTCCGGCGCATAACCGGTTTGCCGTCGTAATTGGCCCAGTGGTAGCCCTCGGGAGCCTTGGGATAGCCCATCTCCTCCGCGAGCTCGGTGCCGCGCATACTGCCTTCCGGAATATTGTTCGTCCGGGCACCGGTTTCGGCGGTGCGGGACTCGGCCGGTTTGGTGGTCGTCTCAGGATTGGTGGTCTCCGGTGGCTTCGTGGTGGAAGTCTCGGGAGAAGTTGTTTCCGGCGGCTTGGTCGTCTCCGGAGTCCGGGTTTCCGGCGGTTTCGTGGTGGTTTCCGGGGTCCGCGTCTCCGGTGTTTTGGGCGGAGCGGTCGTTTCCGGAGTCGTGGTTTCCGGAGTTTTGGGCGGGGCCGTCGTCTCCGGAGTGGTATTGTTGGTCGGAGTCGTGGTGGAAGTCGTGGTCGTCTCGGGAGCAGTGGTCGTCGTGGTTTCCGGACCATTGTTCCGGAATCCTCCGCCCAGACCATTGGGCCCGTCGAAGTTCAGCGTACGTCCAAAGACAGCGTTCTCAGCGGCCATGATGCCGCGGATCGGGGAGCTGTTCTGGAACTTGGTGAACATCTGCTGGAAGCGCGGCGATTGGGCCAGCTTCATACCGATCAGGCCACCAATGGCGTTGCCCGCGAGGTTCATTTTCCACGAATCACTCACCCCCTGCATGAAGGCACCCGGACTGTAATTGCCGGTGGTGACCATGTTCATGATTCCCGCCCCGACTGTATCTATCGTGGTCCCGATGACGGTTTCACCCACATAACTGGCTACCTGTTGCCCAATGGTCAGCTTGGCACCCGCACCAAAGGCGGCATTCGTGAAGGCGGCTCCAGCTCCAGCACCGAGACCGGTGATGGCGCCACTCAGGGCCCCCGTTCCTACGGCCATTCCCAATCCGCCCCAGCTGAATTCCTGCATTCCCAGACCGACGTCGGTCATATAGGTTGCAGCGCCTCCGACGGCTCCCATGACGGCACCGACCAGGATGACGGTCAGCAGGCCAGCACCCGAAGCAATCAGCGCACAACATACTGCGGTAATGGCAATTGCCACCAGGATTTTGACCGCCCAGCTGACGATCACCGCCCACATCGACGGAACCGAATCGGCCGCTTTCTCGGCTTCTTCGGTGATCTTACCGTCCAGTGTGCTGTCGATTTCGCTCTGGAAGTCATTCGCCAATCCCGTGGCGTTCTCCTCCATCTTGGTTTGGAGATTGGTGACCATGGTATTCAGTCCGGTGACCGTGTCGGTCCCCAACTGGTTGATCACTTTGGCGCCATCGGTAGCGATGGTGCCCATATCGGTAACCGCTGCATCAGAAGCGGTGGCAATGTCTACATCGCGGAACTCGTCGAGCAAGCGACGGAATTCGGCTTTGGCTTCGCCCACGAGGCCGGTGGCTTGCGTTTGGGCGTTGCTGGTAATGGCGGAGAGGACCGACTCGGTATCGGTACCCATCTGCTCGATGGACGCACCGGTCGTGGTCATGGCCTGGGTCAGCTGACCTTTGGTCTCTGTAATGCCAGATTTGATCTTGTCGAGGGCGCCGTCCAGGGCCTGCTGGACGGAATCGGGATCCGGAACCGGCGCATTGCCAGCTTCCTGGGCCGCCATATTGGCGCCTTCAGTGAACTGATCGATCGCAGTTTGGATGCTTTGCTCCAACTTGGTTTTGGCATCCGTGACCGCGGTATCGATGGCTCCTTTTTTCTCTTCACCAATTCGCCGCACTTCCGCCTGGTCCTCGCCCATCTTGGTGGTGAGCTGACCGTTGACGCGGTCGTGTTCGGCCTGCATGGCTTGGACCTTGCCGTCGTAGGAAGCCTGGATGGCATCAAGGGCGGCTTGCTTCCGCTGGTTGACGGCTTCAATGTCCTTGGTCTTGCGGTCTTCGATGGCCTGCTTGGCCTTCTGGATGGTTTCCGAGACGAATTTGGCCACTTCGGCTTCGGCGCCGTTGAAGGCGGCGGCCTCTTCGTTGGCCTTGTCCATGAAGCCTTGGGTATAGGCTTTTCCGGTCTGACGGGCTGCATCGGCACGGGCAGCACGCTTCCGCTTTTCATATCCAGGTCCGTAGCGCAGTTTCTCGCCCCAACTCATGTCCGGGACAGATTCTGCTTCGTAGGACTTGGCGCGGCTTTCTGCGTGGGCTTCAGCGGCCTTGCCTTTGTCGGTGGCCGCTTTCTTCATGCCTTCTTTGCCATCGGCCAGGGCCTTGGCGACATCAGCATTGATTTTGGGGCCGGCGGCTTCCAGGTCCGCAAACTGCTTGTTGGCGGCTTCTTCGATGGCCTGAATTTGCTTTTGGGCCTCGGTATTGACTTTTGTTTCGGCGTTGGTCTTGAGGGTGAGGGCTTCACCTTTGGCCAAGGTCAATTCCATCAGCAATTGTCCCTGGGCCAGCATGTAGGCGGCCATGATGAGGCCTTCTTCCCGGGCCATATAGCCATCGATCCAGCCTTTGGCCTTGGTCGAGGCGATTTCCAACGTGACGGAAACGTCCGTTTTGAGATCGCTCAGTTGTTCGATCTCGGAGGTGGCGTTGGTTTTGAAGTCCTCGATGATGCCATTGCACTTCTCCCGCTCCGGTTCCATGGCCTCCTGGGTCACATCCTGAGGGACCGGATCGGCTTTGGGGTCTTTCTTTTTATCATCCCCGGGGCCACCTTTCATTTGGACGGTACCACCACCGGTATCGCCTCCCATGCTGAAGGTACCCACGACGAGAGAGTTGTCGCCGGATGAGTGGACGACTTCCACACCGCCCAATTGGTCGAGGGCGGGCTGGTTCACGATGGAGAACTGGGGCTCAGTTCCCGCTCCGAAGGAACCGGAAGTCTGGGCCAACTGAGGTGCACCTCCGCCGGCGCCGCCTTGTTGGCCACCGCCACCGCCTCCGTTGCCTCCGGCATTGGTGCCAGGAGTCGTAGGAGCAGTATTTGTGTTGTTGTTGTTTCCTTGGTCGCCATTTCCCCCGTCTCCGCCACCATCTGTTCCTCCTTCTCCTCCTCCTTCGCCATCGGTGCCGCCGTCTTGTCCATCTTCTCCCCCCTGATCGCCCGCGCCATCGTCCTCGTTTTTAGGGCCCTTTTCGGTGTCTTCTTCGTTTTCTAAACCCAATTCGCCGTCTTCCAGGGTCTGATCGCCCTGCTTGTCGGTCTCTCCAATGGCCTGAGCCGCCTTTTGAAATCCATTGAAGGAAGTTGCATCACCGCCCTGGTCCAGATGGGTTTCGTAATCGGTGACTGCTTGTTCGAAATGTTGGGGGATGGTTTCGCCTTCCGGAGGGGGAGTTTTGAGCAATTCCTGATCGACTTCCTCGCTGGGAAGTTTGACCGGAGCCATCAATTCACTGGATCCATCCGGACCGGACTTTTTCTTGACCTTCATTTCGGTCTTTTGTCCGGGGCTGGGATCAACTCCCAAGGCCTGCGGTGGGGCCATGATTTTAGTGGGCCCTGAGAAGTCAGGGGTGGGATTCTGCTTCTCTTTGCTCTTGGCCTGCTTATCGGCAAATACTCTCCTTCTGGACATCTCTGTTTAGGTTTAGCGTGGCGGCTTATAGACGTTGACCGAGGGGTCTTATGCTAAGATTCTAAAAATCGTCATATATAGTTCGAAAGTCAAGGGAAATTGTTCGAACCTCCGGGGAAAAATCAGTGAAATGTCCGAAAGCAGGAGGGAACGGAAAAATTGCATCTGGGGGAGGAAGGAAACTTTTGGCGAGTGGAGAATATGAATATCAGGGAACTAGCGGAGGAAAGGGAGAAATTGAAAATGCCCCGGACCGGAAATTTTTTGCTGACCTTGAGGGTGGTTTTACTTGCCTTGTGTGGTATTGGCCTAAGGGGTTGAATATCAGAAAGGAAAAGTGCTATTTATGATGGGAGCGATGGGGAGACGGTTTCAGGCAATCTGAATTCGATAGCGGGGCAGATTTCCGGGGAAAAAGGGGAGATCGGGAAAAAGTGTACAAGAACCGGGAATATGTGTTAAAGATTGTTTTAGTTCCTACTTTATTTTTGAACCAAAGGCAGTGACCAACGTCAAAATGGAAAGAGTTCATTTTCAAGATCACAAGGATCAGCACTTCTACATGATCACCAATGGCGCCTATTGGATGGGCTTGATTGGGCATGGGATGGCTGTATTGTTGTTTTTGTGGATCGGGGTTACAGAAATGGCCTGGTTCAACCTGATTTTCAGCGTTCCTGCATTTGCAGTGGCCCTTTTCTTCAACCGGCGGGGCCGCCTGAGCACAGCCTTCGTGTTTGCTTTTTCTGAATTGCTGTTGCACCAAACATTGGCGACATATTACATGGGCTGGGCTTTTGGAGCCCATTATTTTGTCATGTACCTGGCCGGACTGGTCTTTTTCAACCCCCGTTGGAAACGGGGCCTTCAACTTTCTTTGCTGGCTCTCCTCTCGGTGGTCTATACCTCGATGTACTTTCTCTTTCAGGAGCCAGTCTACCCATTGCCAGAGAATCTGACCTCCATCATCAATATCATTTCGGGCGTGTCGGTCATCATCACCGGCTCATTGCTGATCAATTTCTTCGTGGACACGACCGATCGAACGGAGCGAAAACTAATGCAGGAGCAGGCCCTGGCCCAAAAACTGTTGGAACGGGTGAAGGGCCTGTTCGGACAACAAATATCCCAGGAGATCGCCAGTGAGATGATTGAGACGGCACAGGATCTCCAGGCCAGAAATTACGATGCCACGGTGATGTTCATGGACATTCGGGGCTTTACCTACCTGGCTGATTCCCGGACGCCCCGGGAAGTGGCCGAGTTTCAGAACCTCGTGTTTGGGGCCTGGATCGAAACGATTCAGCAGCACCACGGCGTCGTCTTACAGTTGCTCGGAGATGGGATCATGGCGGTGTTTGGCGCCCCCAAGGCGGACCCCAACCATGCGGACAATGCCGTTCAGGCGGGATACAAAGTCCTGGAAGTGGCACGGGAACTGTCGGAATCGGGAAAAATCCCCGAAGTCAAGGTGGGGATCGGGCTGCACTCCGGAAATATCATCGCCGGGAACATTGGAAACGAAAGCCGTAAGTCCTATTCCCTGACGGGCCGAAATGTCATCATTGCCGCCAGGATTGAACCGCTCAACAAGAAATTTGACAGCGAATTCCTGGTTTCTGAGAGCGTAATGGCGGCTTGTCTGGAAAATGAATACGCCTCTGAAGACCTCGGGGAGGTGGAATTGAGGGGAATTGAACAACCGGTTCGCATCATGAAACTCAAATAGGAAGGACCTTCCGCGCCCCTCCGGCGATGGGCCACTTTTCGCCGAACAAAAGAAATATTCCGACCAATTATGGGACAAAAAATAAACCACACCGAGTTTTTGGACAGGGACCTCAGCTGGCTGTCCTTCAACGAGCGGGTGTTGCAGGAGGCCGAGGACCCGGAGGTTCCGCTGGGAGACCGGCTGAATTTTCTGGCCATTTATTCCTCCAATCTGGAAGAGTTCTACAAGGTCAGGATTGCGGCCCTGAGATTTACGTTGCGGTACAAGGGGGACAAGAAGAACAAATTTGGGTACAAGCCCTCCTATTTGTTGAACGCCATCTTCGAAACCGTCGAAAACCAACAAGCACGGTTGGGGAAGGTCTTCCGAAACGAGATTCTACCAGCATTTGAGGCCCGGGGCGTGAAGCTGTTGGGCCTCTCCGACGTGACGGATCGTGATGCAAAAGTCGCCCGCGAGCTATTTGACAGCCACTTTTTGGGAAAAACCGAGCTCATTCAACTGACTCCGGAAACCCAGCTGGAGCTGGAAAATCAACGGGTCTATCTGTTGTGGACGAATGGAACCCAGCGGGCGGTATCGGCCCTGGACTATTCGGTTTTGGGGAGGTTCCTGGAATTGGGTGAAATGGAGGGGGTAAAAAGGGTGCTGCAATTGGACGATGTCTTCCGGTTGAACGCCGACAAACTGGTGCCGGGCAACTATCAGGCGTATGCCATCAAGGTCTCCCGCGACGCGGACCTTTACCTCGACAATGAGGACGAACCGGACTTCGTTCAGAAGATCAAAAAAAGCATCAAGAAGCGGGAAAGTGGCTTGCCGGCCAGGTTGTTGTTTGACCAATCGATTCCCTTCAACGAGATCAACCTGCTCCGCAAAAAGGTCGGGATCGATCTCTCCGGGATGACGCCCGGCGGGACTTACCACAACTTTTATGATTTCTTCAGCTTCCCCCGCCCCGCGGAGGAAACCCAGGATGAATCACCGCTGGTCCCGGTTCCCGAATTTGACACAGCCACCGATTGGTTCTCGGTCCTCAAGCAACAGGACATCTTCTTCAGTTTCCCCTACCAGAGCTTTGAATATGTCGTAAAGTTTCTGGAAAGGGCCTGTGAGGACGCCCAGGTCAAGGAAATTTATGTGACGCTGTACCGCGTTGCCTCCAATTCTGCGATCTGTTCCGCGTTGGAAAAGGCCGCCTTGGCCGGGAAGAAGGTGTTTGTGATGGACGAAGTGCAGGCCCGGTTTGACGAGGAGAACAATATTTTCTGGGGAGACCGCCTCGAAGCGGCGGGCGCGACGGTGGCGTACGGAATTCCGGACAAGAAGGTGCATGCCAAGCTGTTCTCGGTTTTGCGGGAGGAAGAGGCGGGTACAGTGCAATACAACTATCTGGGAACGGGCAACCTGAACGAGAAATCTTCGCGGATTTACGCCGACCACGGCCTGTTGACCGCCGATGCGGCCATCGGGGATGATATTCGCCGGGTATTTCAATTTTTGGCCGGGAAGTCCGACGAGATTGAGACCACCCAATTGTTGGTCGCTCCCTTCTCGCTGCGCAGCTCTCTGCTGGATAAAATCAGCCGGGAAATCGACCACGCGAAAGCAGGTCGGAAGGCGAATATTCGGCTCAAAATGAATAGCCTGGAAGATCCCGAAATGATCGCCGCGTTGCGGAAGGCCGCCGACAAGGGCGTGAAGGTGGAGATGGTGGTCCGGGGAATCAATTGTCTGGTCCCCTTGTCGCCCTCCCAAAGGCAGAATATCCGCGTTGTAAGCGTTCTGGGAAAGTTTTTGGAACATACCCGCATCTACCATTTCGCCAACGCAGGCGAATCCGAAACCTATCTCGCCTCGGCGGATTGGATGACCCGCAACCTGTCCCGGCGCGTCGAAGTGGCCTTCCCCATTTCCACCCCTAAACTCGAGCAACTGCTCCTGGACGAAATGGAAATTCAATTGAATGACAGCGTGAAAGGGCGCTTGCCGTTGGAGAACAACCGGTACGTGGAAGGCAAAGAGACGATGTCTTCCCAGCAGAAAATGTTTAGACTGGTTCAGAAAGCCCAGGAACCTCAATTGGAAGAGCTACATGCGCATTGAGCATCTAACCCCAAGACATATCATGGTTTACCTCAAGGTGGTTTGCATAGCCGGCCTTGGGGTATTTCTGGGTTCGTGCAGTGCCCAGCCCTTCCAGTTTGACTTCACCTCGCCCGGCCAGATACAAAATCTGGAAAAGCAGTTGAATGAGATTTCCGGCTTGCATTGGGTGGATTCGAAGACAGTGGCTTGTGTGCAGGATGAGAAAGCGAGAATCTACTTTTTGAACGTGGAAACGGGGGAAGTGGAATCTCGGATGGATTTTGGAAAGGAAGGAGATTTTGAGGGGGTGACGCAATGGGAAAACGCCTACTATGTCCTCCGAAGTGATGGGGCTATTTTTGAGGTGGACGAATCGGGAAAATCAAAAAAATACAAATTCCCGGACTCAGAAGGGTTTGACTTTGAGGGGATTTGCGCCGATGGTCAAAACCAACGGCTGCTGGTGGCCTGCAAGGAACACGGGAAAAAATCCCAACGGAATTCCATTTTCATTTATTCCTTTTCCCTGACCTCCCATACCTACGCGGAAGAACCCTTCCTCCAATTGTCCAAGGAGGGAATCCACTCCAATTTCAAGTCCTCGGGTATCGCCCTCCACCCCAACGGAGACCTCTATCTCCTGAGTTCTGCGTCGAGGACCCTGCTGGTGCTGAATCCGGACGGCACCAAGAAATTCCAAACCCAATTGAGCAAGTCCATTTTCCAGCAACCCGAAGGCATTACCTTTTCCCCTTCCGGCACCCTCTTCATTTCCAACGAAAAGAACAAAACGACCCCTACTCTGCTCCGATTTGCCCCCCAAACGCCATCCCCATGAAAACTATAAGTGCCATTTTCCTCCTGTTGATCCTCGCCGGATGCGGGACCCAGAAGCTGGAACATACCAAGCTCAAGTTGGATGGCCCCGCCCCTCAGCCCACGGGGAACCTGTCGTATTCGCTGTACCTGATCGGTGACGTGGGGGACAGCCCGGAAAAGTCCGGCCCCAACCTCAACAACCTGGAAGGACTGTTACAACAGGCCGATCCCGAAAATTCGGGTGTGGTATTCCTGGGGGACAATATCTATCCGGCCGGGCTGCACAAGAAATCGAGTGACATGCGGGAGCAGGACGAAAAACGGATCGATATCCAATTGGAGACCGTGAAGAATTTCGACGGGGAGATTGTGTTCATCCCCGGCAACCACGATTGGGACCGGCACGGAAAGGATGGCTGGAAACACGTCAAGCGGCAGGAAGATTATATCCAGGACTATTTGGACCGGGGAAATGTATTCATGCCCAACGATGGCTGTCCGGGCCCGGAACTGGTCAAACTGGCCCCGGGACTGGTCATGATCGTCATCGACACCCAATGGTGGATCCACCGCTTCGAGCGGCCGGTGGGGGAGAAGGATGGCTGTGATGTGCGCAGTACGCAGGAATTCATGGTGGCCTTTCAGGACCTCCTCAAAAAGTACCGCAACCAGAATGTCATCGTCGCGGGTCACCACCCGCTGTTCAGCAACGGCCACCACGGCGGCCACTTCAGCATGCGGGAACACCTATTCCCGTTGCGCGAGATCAACGACAACGCTTACGTGCCCCTGCCCGTTCTGGGCAGCATTTATCCCTGGTACCGGAAATTCCTGGGCCATCCCCAGGACATCACCCATCCCCGCTACCAGGAGATGAAGCAGCAGCTGTTCGCGGCCATGAACGAATACGACAACGTCATTTATGTCGCCGGCCACGAGCACAACCTTCAGTACACGAAACAAAACCGGGTCCACCACATTGTCAGTGGAAGCGGGAGCAAGGTGACCCACCTGAAATTGAACAACAGACTGGATTTTGGGGCGCGGAAAAAGGGATTCTGCGAGATCGAATACTATGACAATGGAGAAATCTGGTTGGAATTTTTCACTGTCAACGATTCTTCCGGCAGCTACTCTTCTTCTTTTCACCAACAGCTATTCTCCCGGGAAGTCGTCAAAAACGATGCTCCCCAATCCTTCGAAAAGAAGTCCTACAAAGACATGTACGCGGTCGTCGTCCCCGATTCGCAGTTCCTGAGCGGCAAATTCAAGCGGTTTTGGTTGGGCGACCTCAATCGGGACCTGTGGACCACGCCGATCAGCGTGCCCTATCTGGACCTGCACTATGAGGAGGGCGGGCTCACTCCGGTCAAAAAAGGAGGTGGGATGCAAACCCTTTCCCTCCGCATGGAGGGACCGGACGGGAAGCAGTACGCCTTGCGGGGAATCAAGAAGAATTCCACCTTCCTGACCTCCCGCAGCATGCGGGGCACCATCGTCCAGGACGCGATCTACGACGGCATGGCCGGTTCCCATCCCTACGCTTCGGTGGTCATCCCCGAGCTCTCGGATGCCGCGGGGGTCTACCACTCCAACCCCCGCCTTGTCTACGTGCCCGATGACCCGGGCCTGGGCGAATACCGCGAGGAATTCGGCGGGATGTTTTGCCTCTTTGAGGAGCGCCCCAATGGAGACATGAGCGACGCGCCGAGCTTTGGCAATTCGGAAAAGGTCATGAACTACAAGGATGCCATCCACAAGATGCACGGCAAATACAAGCACAAAGCGGACAAGGACTATGTCCTGAATGCCCGCCTGTTTGACATCCTGATCGGGGATTGGGACCGCCACGATGACCAATGGCGCTGGGGAACCTACAAAGAAGGGGACTGGACTTACTACCGGCCGATTCCCCGGGACCGCGACCAGGCCTTCTTCGAGATCGATGGCCTCATCATGAACATCGCCAACCGAAAGTGGGCGGTCCGGAAGCTCCAACCCTTCGACAACCGGGTTCGGGACATGGCCGGCCAAAACTTCAACGCAATGTTTTTCGACCGGTCCTTTCTCATCGAATCTGACCGGGAGGATTGGAAACGGACGGCGGAGAAGCTCCAGCAGAACATGACGGATGAAGTCATTGAAAAGAGCATTCGGGGCTTTCCGGCGGAGGCCTTTGAGCTGACGGGAGAGGAAATCATTGCGACTTTGAAGGCGCGCCGGGACAATCTGATCCAGTTTGCCGAAACGTATTACGAAATCCTGGCCCGGGAAGTGAATGTTCCCGGGACCCTGAAAAACGACTTCTTTGAAGTCAAGCGGATGGAGGATGGGAACGTCGAGGTGAGCATTTATCCGTTGAAAAAAGGCAAGGCGCAGAAGGAAATGCGGTATTACCACCGGGTTTTTGATGCTGCCGATACCCGCGAAATCCGGCTGTATGGGCTGGACGGCAAGGACGAATACCACATCACCGGGGAATCCAAATCCAGCATTTTGGTTCGCATCGTCGGTGGGGACAAGGAAGATGTGTACAAAGATGAGTCGTCGGTTTCGGGATTGAGAAAACTGACCCGGATTTACGATTCGGAGAAACAGGACGAAGTGGAGGGAGGCAAAGAAACCAAGGTGAACTTGCGGAAAGAGTCCCAAACCTACGATTTTGACCGGAAGGACTTCACCTACAATCTCCTTTCGCCATTTCCCTCGCTCGGCTTCAACCCCAACGATGGCTTCTACCTGGGCCCGGGCGTGAACTACGTCAATTATGGCTTCAAAAAGCAGCCTTACAAGAGCAATCACACGGTTTTTGCCCACTACGCCTTCGGTTCCAATGGCTTCAAATTCAATTACAAGTTTGACTATATCGATGCCATCGGGAAGGTGGATTTTGCGGGAGAAATTGATGTGACGACGCCCTTGGTGTTTCAGTATTTCGGAGCGGGAAATGAAGCGGAGTCCATTACCAACGATCCGGCGATGTTCAGGGTGCGGATGGACAATTATTTCTTCCGTCCGGCCCTAAAATTCCAGTCTTCGACTGGCTCCCAAAAGCTATTGGTCGGGGCCAATCTGGAGCGGACTGGATTTTCCAGTCCCCCGGTGACTCCAGTCAACGACTGGGAACTGGAGCCCCAAAATTTTGTGGGCGCCAAAGCAGACTACGTCTACAGCAACAAAGACGGCCAGCTGTACCCGGGCCGCGGCATTGAGTTCAGGGCGGGCGCCCTGTGGAATACCGCCGTGGAATCCAGCCCGGTCAACTACGTCAAACTCTCCTCGGAGCTCAGGTTATACCTCCCGCTCAACATCGGAAAGCGGAAGACCACCTTGAACTTCCGGTCCGGAATCGAGCACAACGTCGGTGACTATGCCTTTTTCCAGGCGAGTTTCCTCAACGGATTCCAAAACTTCCGTGGCGTCCAACGAAATCGCTTTTCGGGCCGTACCGCCACCTACCACAACATCGAGTTCCGGTCGAGCTTCCTGAAGATCCGCAACTACCTGGCCCCCTTTGACATGGGAATCCTGGGCCACGCGGACTTTGCCCGGGTTTGGGAAGACGGAGAATCCTCGACACTTTGGCACAACAGCTTCGGAGGCGGTGTATTTTTCAATATCATGGATTCCTTTATTTTACAAGGCACCTACTCTGTCTCCGATGTAGATCAGGTGTTGCTTATCGGAACCAATTTCTTCTTTTGATTTGATCAAGCATGAAATTTGACGACATAATTGTAGAGAAGAGCGCAGCTTATGTGAAAGGTATTTTTGACTCCAAGTCAGACTTGCCCCTCTTCTACCATAACTGGGCCCACACCATCGGGGTGTACGACGCGGCCGTAGAAATTGCCCAATCCGAGCCCTCCCTTTCGCCGGATGCGGTCCAGGGCCTCAAACTGGCGGCCATTTTCCACGATGTCGGCTACGTCTACGGGAAGGAGGGCCATGAAGCCAAAAGCTATGCGATGGCCGAGGAATTTCTCTCCAAGGAAAATTATCCGCAGGAAAAACTTCCGCTGGTGGAGCAGATTATCATGGCCACCCAGATGGGACACAACCCCCAGACCTTGTTGGAAAAGATCATCAAGGACGCCGACCTCTCGCATTTGGGCCGGGAAGATTACTTTGAAAGCTCTTACGAAGGCCTGACGAAGGAAATCAGTGCCGATGCCGGGGATGCGTTTGATCTCCGCAAATGGCGGAAGATGTCCATCGATTTCCTGCAAAAAATCAAATTTCACACCAAATACTGCCAGACCCACTACTCCGCGCAGAAGGCGAAAAACCTTGAACGCTTGCAGCAGGAATATGAGGCCGGGCATGAATCGGAGGCTGTCATGGAAGAAATGAACCTGGAGAATGAAGTGGAAAAGCTGGGGAAAGAAGGGAAGAAAAAATCGAAGAAGAAGGGGCGCAAGGAGGCCAAGGACAAGATTCCGGAACGGGGCATCGAAACGATGTTCCGGGTTTCCCTTCGCAACCATGTGAACCTGAGCCGGATCGCCGACAACAAGGCCAATACGCTGATCAGCGTCAATGCGATCATCATTTCCATCGTGCTGTCCACGATGTTCCCCAAGATGGACACCAATCCGTTCCTCATCTATCCCGGCTTGGTGCTGCTCGTCTTTTCCATCCTGACCATCATCATGTCCATCCTTTCCACCATCCCCAATACCACCCACGGTTTGATGAGCCGGGAAGAAGTCACCGCCAAGAAAGGCAACCTGATCTTCTTCGGGAATTTCCACCGGATGTCGCTGGAAGACTACGAATGGGCCATGGACGAGCTGATGCAGGACCGGGATTACCTGTACAAAAGCCTCACCCGGGACCTCTATTTCCTCGGGAAGGTGCTGCACAAGAAATACCTCCTGCTCCGGTACAGCTACTACCTGTTTGTGATCGGATTGGTGGCTTCGATTGCCCTCTTCGTCATCAACGTTCCTTCGATCTCCTGAAAAATTAATTTGAGGCTTCTGAAAAACAGTCCCTGGAATTGCCCGATCGCCTTGGTCTTGCTGGTATTGGCGACTTTTCAAGCCCCAGCCCAATACAACATCGATTCGCTCCGAAACCTGGGCGTCTGCGGACCCAATGGGTTTGCCATTCCCGGAATTGAGGGAATGCCCCGCTCCAAGGGCTTGGAGGTCTTTCAGGAGCGGGTCCCCAGCTATCGGATCCAAACCAGTTTCGAAGATGGAGACTCCACCTTTGAGCGCACGATCCGCAGGACCAAGGTGGTAGGCGCCAAGATTCGGCTTCCCCTCGCCAACCGGGAGCACTTCAAGTTTTTGGTCGGTTTGAGCTACGCCCAGCAAGAATTTGCCTTTCAGAATCCGGAAACGCTGTCCAATGCGTTTCACCAAAGCCTCCAAGACAAGTCCCTGATCAGCGGCGGGATTGCCTTGTACTCCATCAATTCCTTCGTGGGAAACAAATACCTGGCCTTTCGCGGGACCTTTCGCCTGAATGGAGACTTCGACGGGGACCAGCTCGGATCCCACCAGAAATCCACCATTGCCGGCTTGTTAGGGTTCAAAATACATCGCTACAAGGCTTGGGGGGTAGGACTCAGTTACAGCAATACCTTTGGGCGGGCCAGCATTTACCCGCTCCTTTTCTACAACCAGAAATACAATGAAAAATGGGGCCTGGAGTTGGTTCTGCCCGTTTCTGTCAAGGTGCTGTTCCAACCCAACGACCGCAACACCTTCTATTTCCAGAACCAATTGGAGGGCGACAACTACAATATCAACCTGGAAGGAATCTCCCAGGAATCGTTGTTTTTGGAGAAGGCTGATTTCAAGTCCTTTTTCACCTACGAGCGGGAAGTCTACGATTTCATTTGGGTCTATGGCAGCGGCGGAATGAGGTTCAATGTCAATTTTGACGTGTCGGATTCAGACGCCTATTTTGACCGAAATGTTCCCATCGGGACGAATGATAACCTCGTTATTTCCAACCACCTTTCCCGTTCGCTCTTCTTTCGGTTTGGACTTTTTCTGGTTCCGCCCCGGAGCTGGCTCCAAAAAAATCCTTGAGCCGAGCCCGCGAAGCTGTTCCCCATCCTGCCAACCCGGTCCCTTATGGCTTGTCCGAATACGGCAAAAATGGTATGTTTACACCTGATTTCAGGCTACAATCAACCCATTTACAATTGAATACGGCTCAGGTCAACTACCTCAACATTGGACTCATGGCGATCTCGCTCCTGGCGGCATTCATCCTGCCATTTGAGGTCTTCCTGTTTTCCTACGCCATCTTGGGGCCCCTCCATTACCTCACCGAGATTTCCTGGCTCCACGACCGCAAGTACTTTTCTCCGGGTAAGTTTGACTATATCCCGCTGCTCGTCTTCACGTTGTTGTTCGTGTTGGGATCCGGCACGATGGTTTTGGGAGCAGAGACCACGGCCAATCTCAAGGAAAACGGCCTGGAAACCATCCTGACCTTTCTGGAGAGGTACAGTTACGACATGACGTTCCTGGCATTCGGGCTCGCATTGCTGTTTATCCTGAGCAAGGATTGGCGGGTGCGACTCGGGGGAACGGTATTGCTGTTGCTGGCTGCGTGGTTCTTCCATGCCCCGGAGCCTTACAACATCGATGCGGCCATCGAAAGCGATGGAGGCCTCACCCAAACGGAATGGAATTCCTACTTGAAGCGTATGGATGACCGGAGCAGCAGCCTGTACCTGTCCATTTTTGCCGTTTACCTGCCGACCCTCATCCACGTCTACGTCTTTACCGGAGCTTTTATCCTGTTTGGGGCGCTGAAGCGGAACAGCAAAAGCGGATATGCCTCCTTTGCCTTCTTCATTTTCTGTGCCGCTGCGTGCTTCTTCATCCTCCCCAATGCCGGCTACTATTCCGCTGGGGAATGGGCGCGGGAGAACTACCAGGGGGGATTTGAGACCTTGTCCATGTACCTGATGCGGCACTTTGGCGGGTTGGATTGGCCGGCGATTTCGGAGATTGGGGCAAACGATCCCGAATTTGTGTACAGCTATTCTACGAGCATTTTGTTCGCGCGCTTCATCGCGTTTGCCTATACCTACCACTACCTCAACTGGTTCTCCAAAACGTCCGTGATCCGTTGGCACAAGGTCCCCAAACTGCGGTTTGTGGGGGTCATTGCGCTCTGGGTTGGATCCATCGCGTTGTACCTCTACAACTACACGATTGGGTTCCAGTGGCTCTTTTTGCTGAGCTTCGCCCATGTGGTACTGGAGTTCCCGCTCAACCACCAGAGCTTCATCGGCATCGGACAAGAAATCGGCAAGCGCATCTCTCGCCGACCCGCCCAAAGCGGGGCCTGAAGCAGTTGATGTGAAATCGCTAGTTTTGCCGCATGCTTCCCTCCACCATCCTCCAAGATTTCCAGCGGGCCATCCACCAGGTGGCCCAGGACGAACTGGTCCTTGAACGGGCCAGCACCGTCAATCCGTGGTTCACTCCCGGACTGATCCATACTGCCTTGGAAGCGCTGGACGAATGGTTCCAGGAGCCTTTGCCCGAATTGGAACCGGTAAAGCAACCGCTCCGGGTCGGGATCATCATGGCGGGAAATTTACCCTTGGTGGGGCTCCATGATTTGGTGATGACGCGGCTGGCGGGTCACAACGCGGTGGTGAAACCCTCCTCCCGGGACCAGGTACTGGTCGAGGCGGTGATCCATGCCCTGTCCAAAGCCAATCGGGCGCAGATCGAGGTCGTGGCGAGCTTACCGGGGGACATCGATGCTTTGGTAGCTATGGGCTCCGACAATACCGCCCGCTATCTGGCGCATGACTTCCAAAACGTACCGAGACTGGTCCGTCAGCACCGGTATTCGGTAGGGATTTGGACGGGAGAGGAAGATCGGGAAATGGCTCGGGGAATGGCAAGGGACATTCTGTTGTACCACGGAATGGGCTGTCGGAGTGTGTCGAATCTGTTGGTGCGGGCCGGGGCCGATGTCGCCTTGTTGCAGGAAGCATTGGCAGCCTTTCCGAAGGAATGGATGACAGAAGGGTGGGACCGTCAGGTCGAATGGGAAGGAGCGATTCGGGGAATGGGAGGAACCTTGCTGGAGCGGTATGGGCTGGTTTGGGAACGAAATGAGCAGTTGGTCTCGGTTCCAGTGGGCGTGCTGAATATTGTGGAGGTGGATTCGGAGGAAAAGAAACAGGAACTATTGGCCGGGGAAGAAAATCGCATCCAGTGTGTGGTGGGCATGGAAGAAGCCATTCTTCCCGGGCAAGCCCAATGCCCGGGTTTGTGGGACTTTGCCGATCAGGTGGACACTTATCGGTGGTTAAAGCAGCTCTGAGTCCGCTGCCCGACGATTCCCATTGTCTATCTCCCCGAAAAACGGCATTTTACTGTCAATGCAACGTCTTCTATCTGCTGCTGCTCTGCTCTTATTTGCGAATCTCCTCACTGCCCAGTCCTCCTCTTTCTGGACCCTCCAAAACTCCGGAACGATCAGTGACCTCAACGATGTCTGCTTCACGTCCCCCCAGGAAGGTTGGGTGGTCGGTGACAGCGCCACGCTCCTCCACACCACCGACGGTGGCAACCAATGGGACCCCGTTCCGACGAGCCTCATCGGGAACTACGTCAGTATCGACTTCAGCCACCCCGATACCGGAATGATCCTGAGCGATTTCCGATTTGGGCTCCTGACCCACGATGGAGGGGCCACCTGGTTCCAGGTGGAACCAGGAAATGGCCTGTGCTACTGGGACCAGGTCGAAGCGGCCGGCAACGGCCTGTTCTACCTCAGCTACGATGGCTGTTTCGGCACCCAGGCCATCTTCACCTACGACCCCTTTGTGCAGGATACCACGGCCTACATGGACCTGCTGACGGACTTCCCCCAATTCCAGTTTGGGGACAGTATCGACGACATCGCCCGCGTGTCTCCCGGCGTGGCCGTCGCGATGGGCGACGGTGGCTTGATCCTGCGGACCACGGACAGTGGCGAATCCTGGAATGTGGTCACGCCTCCCGATACTTCCCGTGATTTCGAGGCGGTCGCCTTCCAAAACGATACCTTTGGTGTCGCTCTGGACCAGGACCTGTTCCTGCCCCAGTTCTACTCCTTTGATGGTGGACAAAGCTGGGTAGTCGATTCGGCCTGGGGAGCCACCTTTTTCTATCCTGAATGGGGCGATTTGGCTTGCATCGATGGCGCTTGCCTGTTGGGTGGCCTGACCCATACCGGTGGGGCCACCATCAATGGCATCACGATGCTCAATGAATATTCTCCGGCTACGGAGGTCTTCCTGAACCAGGTGATTCTGGCCACCGAATTGGTGAGCGATTCGAGCGGTTGGGTGGTCGGAAAAAATGGCCTGATTGCCCGCCTGTCGCCATTCCTGGCCACGGGCGTTTCCGATCCCGGCCCCTCCATCGATTTTTCGGTCCATCCCAATCCCGCCCGCGACCGGACGGAGCTGCGCGTTGCCGCATCGCTGGAAGCGACGCGGGGCGAATTGCTGGACCTGCAAGGGCGCGTGCTGCGGACCTTTTCCTGGTCCGGGAGCCACTACGTGCTGGGGCTGGACGGCTTGGCCGCCGGCACCTACTTGCTACGGATCGAGCATTCCCTGGGCCGGGCCGCCCAACGGATTGTAATTGAGTAAAACAATCTTCCCCGTTCCGGGCTTTATTTTCCATGCCTTCCACCCGAAAACGGAACATCATCGAGAAAATTTGGCCCCACTCTCCCCTGGGAAAACGTCAGTTTTTGCCCTTGGAGTCGCGGTTCACCGATTATACGTATGAGCTCCGGGTGGATTATCCCAAGGGCATCTCCGGCCCCTTGCCGGTATTGATTTACCTCGACGGGAACCTGCCGACCGCGCGTCCGCTGTACGCGGAAGCCCAGCAACTCATGCAAGCAGGATTGATGCCGCCAACTTTGTTGGTGGGGATTGCCCATCCCAAGCGGCCGCTGATCCGCCGCAACCGGGATTTTGTGCTCGCGAAGTACGAAAGTCTTTTCAAGGAAGGCCGCAAGCCGTCCGGCGCATTTCGTTTCCACCAGTGTATCCTGGAGGAAGTGATGCCGATGGTGCGAAATCAATTTGATGTGATCGAGGAATGGACCCTGGCCGGCCATTCCTTCGGGGGACTGTTTGTGCTATACAGCATGTTCCAGGAGCGGCGGCCCTTCTCGCGTTACCTGGCGCTGAGTCCCGGGGCGTGGATCCATTCCCGGGAGATCATTGAATTGGCACTCCAATTGAAATGGAAATACGGCAGTCCGACAGGAACCTTGTACCAGGTAGCGGGCTCATTTGAGAAGCTGAACATGGTCCTGGACAGCATGAAGGCTTTTTCCCGGCGATTGGAGCTGCGGGACATGAAAGGATTGAATTTTCGGGAGGAAGTCCTCAAGGGAGAGACCCATTTCTCAGTGGTCCGTCCTGGCGTGCGGGCCGGCCTGGAATTCATCTACGAATCCTATTCCCAAGCCGCGGCTTACGAGCTCTAATGCCCTTCCTTAGGGGCTTCGGCTCCATTTTCCTTCCCTTCTTCCGCGACTCCCTCCACTGTTGGCACTTTCCAGCGCCCGTACCCCACGACATTTTCCATCGCCTTCCCAATCGCCTTGCCGGAGCGTTGGCGGTCGTAGATCAGGGCAAAGGTCATGATCAAGCCGGTCGTAATGATGATGAAGATGAGGATACCGGGTTCAAATGTATCGACCATGTGCTCCTTGGGAATTTTGTAGAACAGCAGAATCGTGATCAACCCCCTCGGCGCGGTGAGCCATTGCGGCATGATATCCCGGCCCAGGAAGAGGTAGAGGGTCAGGAAACGGAAGCCATAAATGGAAAGCAAAATGAGGCCACTAATGATCGCCACATCAAGGAACAGGAGGTGGGAGAGGACAATGGTAATGCCAAATACGACGAAGAAGAAGGTCCGGACAATGAAGGCGGTCTCGCCCGTGACGACGTGAAGCCCCTCATAGATCGTATGGGCCCGATCAAAATTAAGCCATTTCCCCAGTCTGCCCCGGAAGAAGACCCGCATATTCGCGATGGTCAGACCGAAGAAGAGGATGATGAGGAGCGAACTCAGGTGCATCTTGTTGCCGAGTGCGTAGAGGAGCAATAGGATAGAAATGAGCAGGAAGAGCTTGACACTCGTTTTGATGTTCTGGAAAATAAAAATCAGGGCGTAACTGGCCGCGATGGCAAATCCAATGGTCAGGAAGAAGCTGATGGTAAAGTCCGTGGCTCCTTCCACGGCGCCTTTTTCCAGCATCCCTTCGAGGAAGGTGAACTGCATGATCCCCAGAATATCGCTGAAGGTACTCTCGTAGATGTGGAACTCTTTTTTCTTGCTCGACAATCCCCCCACACTCGGAATCACAATCGCGGACGACAGGATCGACAGCGGCGTAGCGTACAACCAGGCGTGCAGGGTATCCATGCCTTCGATTTGCCATTCCAGAATCATCGCCGCCAACCAGGTTCCCCCCAACAATCCGATCAAGGCAATCACCAGGGCCTTTCCAATCGCCATGAGCTTGTCCCTTCGCAATTCCAGCTCCAGAGCCGCCTCCAGGACGATCATGATCAGTCCCACGGTCCCCAGCAGGGGCAGGACCGATTGGAAATCAAATCCCAATTCATAGTCATACGCATCCATGACAGCCTTGATCCCGATCCCCAATCCAATCAGCATCAGGACCGACGGGATATTGGTGCGCCGGGCAAACCCGCTGAACAGGAACGAAACGATCACGATCAGCGAACCAGCGATGATGATGGAATAGTAATCTATATTTTCCATGGTGCAGAGGTTCCGTTTGAAGATTGAGTGGTCGGGGAACAATCATAGCCCCATTCTCCGAGGAGTTGGACGAGTTCGGGCAAATGGGTCTGGGTGGACAGTTGGATGCGGGCCCGCCACAGGTCGACCTGTTCGGGATCCTTGACGAGGACCGGCTCGAAGCTCCAGTCCACGTAGGGAGAAGTGGCCAGAAGGTCCCGCAGATCAGGCGCTGCCTTGTGCTTTTTGTCGGGTTCCACCCGACGGATGAGCAGGTTGAAGAACTCGCCGGTCTCGCTGCCCGAAGCCAGCACGTAGCCGCCATTGGCGAGGTCTTGATACCCAATATGCTGCAAGCCATCCTCGGTGCGCAGCTTGATGCCCAGCCGGCCCATCCGCACGATTTCGGCTTTCTCCCCCTGCAAAACGAGGCTGCCGCCTTCCTTCAGGGAGTTTTCCAGCAAGAAAATCCGCCCCGACAGGTAGTTGCGGACGTGGGTGTGGATGAGGGCCGTGCCCGCCAGGATGAGGATCCCGTGGATCACGGGATTGATCAGGATGAGGCCTGCCAACCATACGCCAAGGGCGACCGGCTCGAACAAGATCCGGATGACCCGAAGACTGCCTTGCAGGCCCGACCGCCAGCGACGGCGAATTTTCAGGACCGCCATCAGGCTGTCCAAGAAGCCCAGCAGAAAAAACAGGCCCAATAGAAGGACTGTGATTACGAGCAACCACCACCAGGAGCTATATGATCGAAATATTACATCCATTAGCCGCTGTATCTGATATATCCATTCCGTTCCAATAGAATCCCCAGCTCGTTGGCGAGGATCGGATTGATTTCCAGCCAATCGTCCCCGCCGCGGACCAGCACCCCGACGTTCAACATCCGGCGGACCAGGAGGCTGTACTTGTGGGTAAAGACCGGTCCGAAGAACTGCCGCAACCGGAACTCAGAAGTCCGGCGCTGCATCATGATGGAGCCGAACAGGACCGCGAGGTCCTCATCGAGGAAGTCGGGCAGGGTATGCCCGTATTGGAAGATGTTTTCCACGGTATTGTCGCCCCGTCGCCGGGTCGAAAAGGCCCATTCGGTGAGGGCCTCACCGATATTGCCACCGGCGGCCTGGTAGACCGCCCGGGTGAAGCGCCGAAATGCCTTCGGATTGAGGTCATTGCCGAGTTCGTCGACGAGGCGTTGGTGCGTCGCATTGTGGCGCAGCTCGATGGCCCGGTGGACTTCGGGCGAGGTCATGTGGTCCAGGTTGATATGGGCCTGGAACAAACGGTTCCAATCGACGAGCTTGTCGAGTCGGGGCCGGAGCCCATTGCCCATGGAGACCATGAGGAAGGTTTGCCCGGATTGGTGCTCCAGGAAATCCTTGATGGCACGGCCATTTTGGTAATAGTTGAACTCCGGCGACCACCAATGCTCGAAATCATCGATCCAGATCAGGGTCTTGTAGTTCAGGGTATACTTCCGGATCAGCTCCAGCGCGTGGCCGAGGTCGTAAGTCGTTTCATACTTGCGGCCCTGGACCGTGAAGAAGCTGTTGGGTTCGAGCCGGAGGATGTGGGGGGCAAAATACTTTTCGGCGAGGCGTTCCCCGAACAAAGTCTTGCCACAGAACCGCTTTCCGGTCAGGAGCAGGGAGCCTCGGTAGCCATTCTCCCAACTGTCCAATACCTTTTCTGCGTGGGTCATTTCTCCTTCCCGTCCCACGATGAAGGAGGTGCTGATGAAGCCCTGGGCCCGGAAAATACTCTCGTACTGCCCGTTTCGGGGATCGGATTGCCGCTCCTCGAGGAAGCGCACAATTTTCTCGGAGTCGCTCAGGGTCTCTTCTTTCTCCACCAATTGGAGGAAATTCTGGAAGTTGACTACCTGGTTGGCCATGAATTTCCAGGCTTCCCGGAAGCCAGCGGCAATGGTCCGCCCGGTGCGGTTGACGATGCTGTCTTCGCCGCCTCGGAGTTGCTGGAGCGTGGATTGGGTGGCCAGGGGGAGAAATTCCTGGTTGTGTCGGTAGACGGCGGACAGGCGGAACTCGTGGTCGAGCCGCTCCCGAATCATGTTGACGAGGGATTCTATGGATTCAGCGGAGGTATTGAGCCGCTGGGTGAGTTCGTTGGGGAGTTGGGAAAATTCATCCGGGTGAACGGGCCGGCCATTGCCTTCCTTGTGTTCCCGGGCGAGGAGGAGGGACCAGTTCCGGAGGTTCAACAGGGTCATCCGGGCTTCGTTCCGGCTGTTCTCGAGGTCCACCTGGATCTGAAAGAGCAGGGGGACGACTTCACTTTCCAGCCAGGCCCGGGCCTTGCGACGGAATTGGACTTCTTGCAGGAGGACGAGGCCCCGGTCGACCTGAACGGGAACCTGCATTTTTTCGGGAAAGCTACGGACCTGTTGGTTCAGGTAGTCTTCCAGATCGGGGAGGGAGGTCTCAAAGTCGAGGTCTTCGTCGAAGTCCTCCAATTTGGCGGCCACCCGGCCCAGGTTCTTCTCGGGATCCTTTTTGAGGAGCTCGGTACAAACTTCATTCGCATCCCGCACGACACTGCCGACATCGAGACATTGGCTCCAAAACCGGTCCAGCTTCTCCAGAAGGTGCAGGCGGATTTCGGTGAATTGATGGGCAATGGGATAGAGGTCCAGGTGCTGTTCCTGGATGCGGTCGCACTGCTCGGGAATTTGCTTGAGCTGTTCCTGGTAGGTTTCCAGCGGGCTCTTTTGCAGGCGCCATTGCTCGAGGAGCCGTTTCCGGTCCCGTTTCCGCATCTCCTGAATCTCCTGGGTGCGTCGCAATCCAAAGTCGTGCCATTCGCTGGCGGCACCGAGCAGGCGCTCGTTGATCTGGCGGAGGAGCTTTTTGGTGGTGCCCGGGGCGACCCGGCCTTCCTGTTCCTTGACCTCCCCGTTGTGGAGGGCAAAGATGCAATCCCGCCAGAGGATCATGAAGTTCTTGGAATTGTCCAGCCACTCGTAGATGAGGACGTAGGCCATCTGGGTGTCCTCGTGTTCGGCCCGGGGATCCTCCTGGATCGTCTTCTCGGCGGCCTCGCCGAGGGTGGAGACGGCGTAGACGAGGTCCTCCGCGGCGAGCACCAGCGACGAAGCATACGCGACCACTTGTTTGCCTGCATCCAGCACGGACAGGCAACGGTTCAGTTCCGTTTCAAATTGAGAAAATTGCTCTACGGTTCGGGCCATGTTTCTGTATCAGCGTATCTCCAGACACAGCTGGGTTTCGGTGCTGTGTGAAACTAATACATTTTTCCCTTTTAACGGCGGTTTAACGCCCGGTGAGGGTGGGTTTTTTGGAAAAAGAAAAAGCCTCGGAGAGGGACAGGAGAAATCAGGACTGGATTGGGGATGCTGCGGCAGGGGGAGGAGCAATTGTTGGAGCTCCCGCGTGAGCGGAGCGACTGCGGATCACCCGGTCCTCTGGAGTCGCCCTCCGCTGGTTTGACGGTCAAATTCCCTAACTTGCGGCATGGATTTTAGAATCGGATTTGGATACGATACGCACCAGTTGGTGGAGGGCCGAAAGTTGATCATCGGGGGGATTGAGATTCCGCATGAGACGGGGCTGCTGGGGCATAGCGATGCGGATGTGCTGCTCCATGCTGTCTGTGATGCGTTGTTGGGGGCGGCGAACCTACGGGACATCGGGCACCATTTTCCGGATACGGATCCGCGGTATGCGGGGGCGGACAGCCGGGCTTTTGTGACGGGGACGCTGGAATTGTTGAAGGAGCGGGGTTATCGGGTGGGAAATGTGGACTGTACGATTGTGGCGGAGGCGCCGAAGATGAATCCGCATGTTCCGGCGATGCAGGCGGTGATTGCGGAGTTGTTGGAGGTGGAGGTGGACCGGATTTCGCTGAAGGCGACGCGGAATGAGAAGATGGGGCCGGTGGGGCGGCGGGAAGGGATTGTGGTGCATGCGGTGGCTCTAATTGTCAAGGAGGGGTAAAGGAGGAAATTGGGAGAGATGGAGGGGAAGTTTTTTCTGATTGCCATACCTAACAAATCGAAGTTTTTCTTACAAAATGTACCTTGAGAGGCTGTCGGTCTAACCTCCGCTTAGGTTTTCTTAACCTTGTGCAGGGTTGCCCTTACGGCCTATTTGGACATGCTAACCATCGAGCTGGACTGGCCTTAGGGTTTGGTCGGATCGCCCGACTGGGGGACAGGTTGGTCCTGGAACTCCCTGGGGGCGGCCTTTGGTCAGGGCGCATTGGCCTTGCGGCTTGCTCGGATTGCCCGCATGTGAGGGAGGACTGCCTGTTCGGTTCGGTGAAATCGGCTTATGGTGAGGGCGCATTGGCCCTGGGGCTGGCCGAGTGAATCCACCTCTTCCATTGGGTAGGAGCGGCAATTGGGCTGGGATGGGCCAGTGGGCAGGTTGGGCTTTCCTTCCGGCCTGCTGGACGGACGCGCCCCAAAATGGGGACTAGCCAATGATGGATTCAGGTGAGAGCGACGCTGGCTCAGATCCTTGGACCTCGGGGTTGAAATGGACCAGTTCAGGCCTGAAAGTAAGCACAATGGAACAAGGGCCGGACAACTCGGCGTCGCCCCGGAACAATTTATTTTTATGAATTCGGGCAATAATCGGGCGCTACTGTCGTATAGACTACAGATAGCCAACCTCACATATCATGAAGCATAAATCGTATGCCGACCTGGATGAAATCGTCTTTGAAGGTCGGGAGAAAGAGTATGGCGCATACCAAATGCGCCGGCGGTACAACCGTATCCTTGTTCGTTCTTCGCTGATCGTGTTCCTGTTGTTCCTTTGCGTGACGGGAATGCCGAAAATCCTCAAGTGGTTTGCCCCGACTTCGGCCGTGGTCCCTATGAAAAGTCAGGAAACTGTAATTCCAGACATCATGCTGGACTTGCCGATAGAGAAGGAAGATCCGATTGAAGAGCCGCCGCCTCCCGTCGAATTCAAGAAGCCGGAGCCGAAGCCCAAGGTGAAGACGATCGAGTTCAAGGTCATCGAGCCAGCGCCGGAGGACCAGGTCGAAGACACGGCAAGTGTGCTGGATATGCAAAAGTTGCTCGATGAGAAGACGGCCGCGATTTCCTTCAAGAACCAGGATGGCGATGACTACGATGGCAGCCAGGACCTGGACGCGCTGGATGACCTCATCGGCAAGGGCGATGGCGGACCGCTGGAAGTCCAGCCGCTGGATACGATGCCGGACCCGAATGTCTATTTCCCCGGCGAGCCGCCGAAGCCCATCAACATGGAACAACTCAAAAATCTGATCGGATATCCCGAACTGGCCAAGCAGGCCGGGGTGGAAGGCAAGGTCACGCTCCGCGTGCTGGTCGACAAGCGCGGCCGCTACAAGAAGCACCTCGTCCTGCGCAGCCCCAGCAACCTATTGTTACGTCCGGTGGAGAAGCAATTGCCGAAGCTGATCTTTACCCCCGGCATCCAGAACCAACGTCCGGTTCCGGTCTGGGTCAACATTCCCTTCGACTTTGTTCTGAACCGGCGCTAGCCTACAACATACTTAGTTTACTTTCAGCAACGCAAAATGGGCCCGTGAGGGCCCATTTGCTGTTTTTTAGATTGTCGGAAGGGCTTATGCTTCTTCCTCGTCGTCATCGATGTCCTTTTCGATTTCGTGCATGAACACGGCTTCGATGGCTTCCTGTACGGTAGGCAGGATGGTGAGGACGCGGTCGAGGTGGGTGATGGTGATGAGCTTGCTGACATGCTCAGTAAGGCCACAAAGGACAAAGATGCCGCCGGCCTGCTCGCACATGGAATTGGCGCGGAGGAGGGCACTGAGTCCGGAGGAGTCGGCGTAATTGACCTGGGAAAGGTCAAGGATGATGTTGTTTTTGCCTTCAGCGGTCAACATCACGAACTGGCTCTTGAGATCCGGCGCAATGGTGGAGGTCAACTTCTCTTCCTGGAGGGCCAGGATCACGTATTTCTCGTGGAGTTTTGTGGAGTATTGCATGGTAATAAGGTAATCTGAGTGATATAAAGGGACGCTCAGGAGGTTTCCTCCATGCCCATTTGGCGGAGGGCGTCCATGACGTTGGTTTCGATTCGTTGGTGAATATGGGTGTTGTCGCCCTTCTCAAAGGTGAGGCCGGTCACGGTCTCGTACACTTCGATGTAGCGGCGGGTAATCTCGGCAAGCAATTCGTCGGTCATCTCGGGGACCGATTGGCCGTCCTGGCCCTGGAACCCATTTTCCATCAGCCACTCCCGCACAAACTCCTTGGACAATTGCTTCTGTTTTTCGCCCCGTTCCTGGCGCTCTTCGTAGCCATCGGCGTAGAAGTAGCGGCTGCTGTCGGGGGTATGGATCTCGTCGATGAGGGTGATCTCGTCGCCGTTGTAGTAGCCAAATTCGTATTTGGTGTCGGCGAGGATCAGGCCTTTTTCCCGGGCCATCTCCTGTCCCCGCTTGAACAGGGCGAGGGCGTAGTACTTGATCTTGCCCCATTCTTCCGCCTCGAGCAATCCGCTTTTGAGGATTTCGGCTTCGGAGATGTCCTCGTCGTGGCCAATCATGGATTTGGTGGCCGGGGTGATGAGGGGTTCGGGGAAAGGATCGCCTTCGCGGAGGCCGTCGGGCATGGTATTGCCGCAGAGCTGGCGTTCGCCGCTCTTGTACACGCGCCAGGCGTGGCCGCAGAGGTAGCCGCGGACCACGACTTCGATCATGATCGGCTTGCAAGCCAATCCGATCATCACATTGGGGTCGGGAACGGCGACGAGGTGGTTGGGGGCAATGTCCTTGGTGGCTTCGAGAAAGTAAGCCGCGGTCTGGTTCAGGACCTGGCCTTTGTAGGGAATTGCCCGGGGAAGGATGACGTCAAATGCAGAAATTCGGTCGGAGGCTACCAATACAAGCAGTTGGTCCTGGAGATTGTAATTGTCCCGAACTTTGCCTTCGTATTTCTCATACCGAACGGGAAAACTCAGGTCAGTAGACTGAAGTGCATTTATCATCGCGCAAATTTAGTTTTTCTGCGGTCATTTTTCAATGTGCTCCACGTGATTCGCTTGAAAATCATGTATCGTATTTACGCAGGATGCGGACTGCGGTTTCCATTTTTTTGGGGAGCGGGGCAATGAAACTCGTCTCGCTGTCATCTCCTGGCAGCGGAAGGGCGATCCCACGCGCGTGGAGGAGGAAGCCATCGTTGATCGGGCTCTCTTCCAACTTCCGGTTGAATTTGTAATTGCGTTTGATTTCGGAGAGGAAAATGTCTTTTCCGCCGTAAAGCGAGTCGCCGACGAGCGGGCAACCAATCGCCGTGAGGTGGATCCGAATCTGGTGGGTCCGGCCGGTCAGGGGCTGGCAGTCCACGAGGGTCGCATGGCGAAACTTTTCGGCCGTGTCCACCACGGTCAGGCTGTCTTTGCCTTCCTCCATGTCGATCCGGGCCTTTCCCCGGCCCGAAGTCCCGATGGGCAGTTCGATGATTTCTTCCTCAAAATCCCGACTGCCATGAATCAGGGCGATATAGTGCTTGATGACCTCCCGCCGCGCAAATGCCCCCGCCAATTCCCGGTAATTGTCCGTTCCCTTCGCAAAAATGAGGGCGCCGGTCGTATGCTTGTCCAGCCGGTGGGCCAGGGTCGCTTCGGGATGGTATTTTTTGCCGAGGGTCTGCATGTTCACCTCGGTATCGCGGTCGGACAAGCTGGAAATGCCGCCGGGTTTATTCACCACGATCACCCGCTCATCCTCGAACAGGATGAGGTCCTTGAAGCGGATGGGCTTCTTTTTCTTCCGACGATCATTCAACTCAAAATTCCGACCAGCCATGATTTTTCTTTCAGTTGTTTTCGAAGCTGCTTGTAGTGGGGGAAATGCTCGGCGACGTGGGCCCAAAACCGCGGGCTGTGGTTCATTTCGCGCAGGTGCATGAACTCGTGGACGATCACGTAATCGAGCAATTCTTCTTCCAGAAAGATCAACTGCCAGTTCAGGTTGATGTTTCGCAGGGCGCTGCAGCTGCCCCATTTGGACTTGAGGTCCTTGACCCGGAGCCGGTTGTATTCCAGGCCGGTGACCTGAGACCATTCTTCGACGCGTTGTTCCAGGTAGCGGGTGGCAAATTCCTTGAGGGCGAAGAACAGGAGCTTTTTCTTGTGGGCGCGGATATACCGGGCGGGGGCCAGGACTGTGAATTGCTGTTTTTGGTAGCGGAAAAAGGTCTTGCGGTCCGCTTCGAAGCGGACGGGGGTGAGCTGGCCGAGGATGGGAATCTCCTCGTCCAGGCGACTCAGGAACTCGTCCCGCTGGTTGAAGGCCTGCTGCTGGGACTGGAACGCCTTGAGGATCCAGCGGCTTTTGCTCTCCAAAAAATCCCGCTCAAAATGCCCAAGGTGCCCGGTCGATGTCTCGATCCGCAAGGTCATGTCTTCCGCAAACGAGAGCTTGACGCGGTTGGGTTTTCCGCGGCGCAAATCGTAGGGAATGGCGATGTCCTCGATTTGAAGGGTCTTCTCTTGTTCCGTGATGATCAAATCTCTTCGGCTTCCTGGACTTTTTTCAGGGTAAACAGGAACTGGGCGCCCATGCCGGCTTCACTTTCAGCCCAAATTTTCTCCTTGTGGGCTTCCATGAAGTGCTTGCAAATGGCGAGGCCGAGGCCGGTCCCGCCCTTTTCCCGGGAGCGGCTCTTGTCGATGCGGTAAAACCGCTCGAAGATGCGCGGCAAATGCTTTTTGTCGATGCCGGGACCGTCGTCCCGGACCTTGACGACGACGCGGGTATCTTCCCAGTTGTCAATCTCGATGTGGATGGTCCCCTTGGCATCGCCGTATTTCACGGCATTGTCGATCAGGTTCCGGAGAACCTGTTCGATCCGCTGGGCATCGGCCTTGACGATGGTGTCCTCGTGGCCGTTGGGATGGACCTCGTAGGTGATGTCGCGGCCTTTTTTCGTGAACTTATAACTGAGGGAATCGAGGACGTCATCAATGGCCTCCATGATGGAAAATTCTTCCATGTTCATGCCGATGTCGCCCGATTCGATCTGGCTGATGGTGATGATGTCCTGCACGAGACTGGACAGTCTGAGGGCATTTTTCCGCGCCTTCTCCAAAAATTTCCGATTTACCTTTTCATCCTCTAACGCTCCATCCAACAACGTCTCAATGAAGCCCTCAATGGCGAAGATGGGGGTCTTGAGTTCGTGGGAAACGTCGCCCAGAAATTCCCGCCGGAAGGTCTCCATGGCCTTGAGCTTCTTGATCTCCTTTTTGTTGATCGTGTTGATGCTCTTGAGGCGGCGGTAGAGGATAAATTCCAGGATGAGGGTGAGGGCGAGGAGGGAAAGGGTGAAAATGGCCAACAATTCCATGACGAGATTGCTGGTATCCGGAGGCGAAAAGAGCCGTACGCCAAGGTAAATGGCGGTGATGAGCAATGAGGTATATAACCCAACCAGGATGGAGGAAGGGTACTTTTCGTTCATTTTTTGCCTTTGAACTTGTATCCAACCCCTTGGACGGTTTGGATCCAGTCTTTACCAATTTTTTCGCGGAGTTTTCGGACATGGACGTCGATGGTTCGGTCGACGACATGAACATTGGTGCCCCAGACTTTTTCCAGCAAAACTTCCCGGCTGTAAACCTTACCGGGCTGTGAGGCCAGGAAATGGAGCAACTCGAATTCTTTTTTCCGGAGGCTGATGGCCTCTTCGCCGTAGTAGACGAGGTATTCCTCGGGGAGGATGCGCAAATCTTCGATTTGCAACTCGGAGTTGGAAGAACTGCCTTCCTCCCGCGCCCGGCGGGACAACATGGCCTCAATCTTCTTGATGAGAACCTTGGGCTTCACCGGCTTGGGAATATAGTCGTCGGCGCCCGCCTCAAAGCCCGCGATTTGCGAGTATTCCTCCGCCCGTGCTGTCAGGAAGATGATGAACGGCAATTTGCCTCCCGGCAGTTCGCGAATCCGCCGGCAGGTTTCCACCCCGTCCAGACCCGCCATCATGATGTCCAGCAGGACCACCTGAGGCTGAGGCTTTTCGGACCGAAACAATTCCAGGGCATCTTCTCCATTGGTGGCTGTCAACGGTTCAAATCCTTCCTTGCGGAGATTGTACGCAAGAATCTCCAGGATATCCTCCTCGTCATCGACCACCAATACTTTTACTTCCGACATATAGCTACACGTTGTGGACTCTAGTATCCAAATAATTCACTTAGTTTGGCTTCCAGTGCTTGTCCCCGCAGGTTTTTGCCAATGATCACTCCGTCCTTGTCGAGGAGGAAAGTAGCGGGAATGGAGCTGATGCCATACGCAGCGGCGGGTTGGCTCTGCCAGCCACCCAAATCACTGATGTGTTTCCAGGGAAGTCCATCCTGTTCGATGGCCTGCAACCACTTGTCCCGCTTCTGGTCGAGGCTCACACCCAGAATTTCAAATCCGGATTTGTGGTATTTGTTGTAGGCCTTGACGACGTTCGGGTTTTCCATGCGGCAGGGCCGGCACCAGCTGGCCCAAAAATCGAGCAGGACGTACTGGCCACGGAGTTCACTCAGGGCCAGGGTGCCGCCTTCAGGCGTCTTGTTGGAAATGTCCGGGGCGGTGGAGCCGACCATGAGGCGCTTCATTGACTCGGCGACGGCCTGAATTTCCGGCACGGTCTTGTCGTTCGGGAACTTCTCGGCGAACAGGTTGGCGTAGTCGACGTAGACATCGCTCTTGCGCATTTCCAATCCGGCCAGGAAGCCACGGAGAATGCTTTGGTAGCCATCGCTGCCATCGGTGGCCTTGGCGAGGGCGGCATCCAGGGTCGTCTTGGCCTCTTCACGGGGGAAGATGGCGGCAACATTGCCGGCATAGGCCTGGGACTTCTCGAACAACTGGGGCAGCTTGGCCACTTCAGGATCGTTCGGATCAAAGCCATTGAAAAATTCGCCTTTGAAGTATTCGACTTCGCTCCCGTAACGGCTATGGGCGGGATCGCTCATAAAGGGCCGGAAATTGTACATCTGGGCGATCTTGCCAACAATGTCGGTCCGGGCCACGGCCGAATCCAGGTAGCTGAAGTAGGTATTGTTGGCGTTCTGCATGTCCTGTTGGATGCGCGGAACTTGATTGGGATCAGTTTGGGAAAAGATCTGGAGGTTCTGCTGCAATTGCTGCATGGTGGTATTGTGCTCGATGACCTTCCCGATCAACTCGGAGTAGGCATCGTTGAGACCGGAACCGGCGAGGGACAGCCCTTGCTGTTGGTTCTGGCAATTGCCAGTCAGGGTCAACTCCTCGGTGTCTCCCAGGACGACGAGGGTGGCGGTTCGGGGATTTTCCCCGATGGCGTAGAGGCCGGTTCCAGGCAAGGAGGTTTCGAGGGAAAAGGTTCCGCTGCCGCCTTCTTTTTGGAGGACCGCTGCGGCCATCCGCTCCCGAAACGCACCTTTGACTTCGTACAGGACCACCGAGTCTCCCATACAATTGGAGAGGGTGCCCGAGATGGTGACGCTGTCAGCCGACCCGGTGCCTGCACCTTTGCCAGCGCTACAGCCAGTGACCAATGAGAATAGACCGACTCCACAGAGCAATACTGCGAGCCGAAGGAATGAAAATCTGGGTGCGATCATGGTACCTGAAAGTATAGCCTTGGTTCTCCGTTGGAGATTCGTATCCATTTAATAAGATTTTAACAAATATACATCCTATTCAAGAAATAGCGAAAGTCAGCCCCATTGTTCGGGAGACTTCTTGGCGAAAAGGTAGGATAGGGGACGTGAAAAAGTAGGCTTAATTTTTTTCGCTCTCTTCTTCCATTTCCAGCATGGTTCCCCACTCATCAAACTGCATCTCTATTTTCCGACCATTCAGAACCGCTTCAAACTCATACAGGGTCCGCCCGCCTTCGGTGACTTTCTCCTGCTCTGAGACCTGCGCACCGGGGAAATTCCCTTCAATGGTATTCCTCACGGCCATCGGAACGGCTTCCCAAGCGACGGCTTCTTCCTTCGCCAACATTTTCCCTGCTTGGTCATAAACGACTTCCATTTCCGTTCCATTCACCTCGAATTCCACCTCGTAATTGGATTCTGAAGTTTCCCATTCTACATCCTGGGAGTTGGGGAAATCGGATTGGAACTGGTTTTGGACGGAAGCGGGAACATTGCTCTGGGCAAATGCGCCGGTGAAGCAACCGAGGCCAAAAAGGAGGAGGAGCGAAGCAAGTGAACGAGAGAAGTAATGCATGGATGATGAATTTGGGGCAAAATAAGCAACGAGGAACAAAGAAACGGGGTCAGAGGCCCCATTTCAGACCTAAAAATAAGAAACTCCGGTCCCACCTGAAAGTGAGACCGGAGTCGAATGGAGAATTACTCCTTTTTGGTCAGGCAATTAGCGTACAACCTGGATTTTTCCAGTTTCTACGTGGTTGCCATTGATGACACGGTAGAGGTATACACCTGCCGGGAGACCGGACAGATCGAACTCAGCCGTACCCGTGATGCCCGCAGGAGCATCGACACTGTACGGAGCGACAATCTGCGTGCCCTGGAGGTTGTAGATGCCGATTTGGCAAACGCCATCCACAGCCGTGGAGTACTTGATGCTCAGATCGGAAGTCGTCGGGTTCGGATAAGCGACTGCCTTCAGCGTCGGATCGGTCAGGACCGACTCGGCCGGAGCCGCACCCTTGTTGTTACAGCTACCCACCGAAATGGTCTCGTCCGCTGCATACTGGCCGCCGCTCGGGCTCACCGTCGTGTTGCCATCGTAGGTCACACTCCAGGTGCCATTGCCGAAGGTACCGCAGCAGATGCCGTCGCCGAAGGAATCGAAGATGGTGACATCGTAGCAGTTCCGCGGATCGACACAGATGGTGTCGGCGAAGGTCAAACCGTCGTCAGCGAAGCCGAACTGGCGGCTGGCAATTACCTGGCCGGAACCACGCTCTACTACTTCCCAGCTGGTTTCATTGGCGAAGTTATCGGTGGTGACACCGACGACCAAATCAACACAGGAGGGGGGAGGCGTTACGCTCGGGTTGGAGGCAATGCAATCGTCGGAGCAGGTGCCCAGGTTGTAATCGCCCTGGTTCAGGAGGCCAGCCACATCAGCCGTAGCGGCACAGAAAGTGACTTGCTCTCTCTTCAGGTTCACTGCACCAATGGCACCAGAACCCTGGAAGGAGATGTCCATGCTCAGAACGCCATCTTCGAAGATCGGCAGGGTGATGACAGAGTTGTCGCCCAGGCTCGGGAAGTTCAGCGTATAAGAACCAGTGTTGGCGTCAATGGTAACAACTGCACCGGAGGGGTTGCCGTCGTCAGCATCCACAATCACGATGGTTTCAACCGTGTAGGGATCGTCGAAGGTGAAGGTAACTACACCACCATCAGCGTCGTCGTCCGGCGTGCAGTAGACACCACCGCACATCTGAGAGCGCTCCTGGATGATCAGGATATTGCCGAGGGCAGTGCTGTTTGCGCCGGGCATGCCCATGCGGCCACCATTACCGTGGCCGGGGCCACCAAAGTCCTGGTTCGGAGTACCGAGGTCATAGTCACCACCGGTCGGAGCGGAGGAGTTGAAGATGACAGCGTCATCAGGACCGTTGTTGTTGTCAGCCGAGATGTTGATACCAAGGTTGGCATACTGGTTGGTGATGGGGGTACCGGCGGGAAGGGCGTTGCCCAGACCATCCGTATCCCAATCCAAGACCACCGTTTGGCCAGCGTTGGCCGGGCTGTAGCACATTTGGACGCCATTGAAGCAAGCGACGTTCACCTGCTCGACAGTGACCTGGTCGGTAGCCGTACAGCCACGGGCATCGGTAACCGTTGCTTCGTAAACCGTAGTTTGGTTCGGCTGAACCACGAGGACGAGTGTGCTGTCGTCGATTTGATCTTCGAACAGGGTGGTGCTGTCACCACTGACAACACTCCACGTAATCGTGAAGGGACCAACGCCGCTGGCGGAAGCGTAGAGGAAGTTGGTATCGTTGGCGACCGGAGCGTAGCCCAGGTAAGTGGACTGGCAATCACCAGCGTCAACGGACGGCAGAGAGCCACCATTGTCTTCGAGGACTACGGAAGCCGTATTGGTTTCGGCACCATTGTAGCCATCAACCTGTACGTAGTAGGTCTCGCCCGGAGTCAGGCAGTTCAGGGTCAAACCACCGGAGAGGGTATTGGAGCCGGCGATGATGTCGTCTCCGCTGTCGTCGTTGGCACCGACTTCTACGAAGGTTCCGTAGTCGTTGCAATCAGAAGCCGAGTAAACGGCGATCTGAGAATCGAAGCCGTCAGCGACGATGTTGACCGATCCGCCCGCCGGAGCGACAAAGGTCCACCAGGAGGTGTTGTCGACATCCAGTTCGAAGGAACACCAGCCATCGGTGGAGTTACAGGAGGAAGCACCGGAACCAGCGCCAGGATTGACTTCCGTAGAGTCGGCGGTGAGGCCGATGTGGGCGTAGTCATTGTTGCCGAAAGCAAGGGCTTGGGCGGAGCAGGGATCGTCGTTGGTCGGCGGAACGATGCAGGTCAACTCGAGCGAGAAGTTTCCGGTAGCAGAGCCAAATCCGTGGACGAGAATGTAATAGGTCTGACCGGCGGTGGAAGCAAACTGGACTTCGGACTGAGTGCCACAGGCGTCATCGTTGCCGTCGATACAGGTCAGGGCGCCACAGCTACCGGAGTAAACGGTGAGCTTGGAGTCATAGGTCGTACCGTTACAGAGGGAAGCGACAACGGGGCCGCCCGTACCTACGAACTGATACCATACACCAGGAGCAGAGTTGCTGGTGCCACAGAAGGGAGCGTTGTCAGCAGTTGCCTGCGCAGTGGAACCGGTGACGGTCTGGCCACAAGCGACGGGGAGGGCACCACCACAAACATCGTTGCCAGAAGGCGGAGCACCCAGGGCAACGGTGAGGTCGAAGTTTCCGGTATTGGAGCTGAATCCGTGGACGAGGATGTAGTAAATGACACCGGGCTGGGTCAATACAGAGGTTTCAGAAGTGAAACCGCTACATCCGGGGCCATCGTCGTTGCCGCCTTCGCAGGTCAGGGCGCCGCAGGAGCCGGAGAAGATGGAGATTTTGGTGTCGTAGGCCGCCTGGTTACAGGTAGATGCCGTGAGGGAACCGCCGTTTCCGACGATGAAGTACCATACGCCGGGGGCGGTGATGGAGGTACCGCAGGTACCAAGGCTGTCGAGGGTAGCGCCAACGGTGCTACCCGCTACTGTTTGACCGGAACTGACCGGGAAAGCCGCACTACAATCGTCGTTGGGCTGCTGGCCGTACAAGGCGACCCCAGCCAACAGACAGACTGTCAGGGCGATCAATTTCTTTATGCTAAATGATTTCATGGATTTTTTGATGGTTGGTTGAACAGAAATACGTGGCCTACTCAATGTCAAAATAGGACCTGAGGGCGTCGTGCTCGTCCTCTTCCTTGATGGTGATTTCGACCGTGTTGGAGTTGTGATCTGCGGTCACAGCAATCACCCCCGGCTGGTCGGAGAGCTTGGCTTCGTAAGCAGAAGCGGCATCAGAATTGAGTAGGTTCCATCCCAAACGCACCAGATAAGTCATTTGGCCATTCGAAATTGAGGTGTTGAGGAGCTTGTTGGGCTCCACCTCCTGGCTGAACTGGGAGGCTTTCCAGATGTCATAATTGGCTCCGGATTGGGCCTCTAATTCTTGTTTGGCTTCCAGTGTTCCGGGGGCTTGGGCCGAGACATCGGTCCACACCAAACCCAAAAGCAGCAGGAATGCCAACCCTTTGAGGTAGGTAGAAATTTTCATACGAAATAAATTGAACTAGTAGTTGATAAATAAATATTTAGTCCTTGAGGGACGCATAAAAAACACCAAGAGATATTGGTTTAGCTGGATCTCTGATTGATCTTCAAGAGTTTAAGTTAACTATTAATTATCCTAAAGGCAACTATTTCCTTTCCCTTTTTCAGGGGCCCATTTTGACCCTCAAATCCCATTTTTGAGCCCTTCTAACCTTTTTTTGCTCTAATCAGCCCCAAAGTCTGACCCAAATCATTCAATTGTCCCTCCTTCTTTCCCCGTCAGTCCAACTCGGCCAATTTCACCATCAGCCCATCGAACATATCCCGCATTTGACTCGCCCGGCAGGTATAATTATTGGCAACCATGGCAAAGGCCAATTGCGTGCCGGACCGGGTGGAGACATAGCCGGTATAGGCGCGGACCCGGGAAATGAAGCCGCTTTTCGCCCGGACATTGTTGGCCGCTGCTGTACCGCGGCACATCCGCCGCAGTGTCCCCGGATCGTTGCTGTTTCCCGCGATGGGCAGGCTCTCATAAAAACTGTCGAACCAGGGCCGTTGCGTATTGTCCCGCAGCATCGACACCAATTGCCGGGCCGTGATGCCATTGTACCGCGACAAGCCCGACCCATCCATCAGGTGCATCCCGTCGGTCACCACCCCCCGTTTCTTCCAGTAGGCCTGGATCGCGGCCGTTCCCGCATCCGTACTGCCCTCCCCTTTGACTTTGTACCCGATCATTTTCACCAAATGTTCCGCAAACAGGTTCACACTCTTCTTGTTCAGCCAGTAGACGATGGCCTTCAGTGGGGGAGATTGGTGGGTGAACAACAGGTTGCGGGGCGAATCAGGAACCGAATCGACCAGGGCCAACCGACGCATGGTAGTGGCCTGACCGTCGATTTGGATGCCGGCTTCCACCAGGGCGCGTTGGAGGTGGTGGGCGGCGGTAAAGGCGGGATCCGGAAGCGAGCCTTTGATGGAAAACTCATCTTTCCCCTGCGGAATGGAGCCGCGGAGGTAGCGGGTATTGGTATAAGGACCGCCAAAGATATAGCCCTGGTCACCTGAGCCGACCTTCCCCGTTTTCATCTCATTGACGAATTCGACCCCAGGCAGTTCAGGTTCGCAGCGAAGCACCTCCGCTGGCTTCCCGACCGTAGCATGGGGCTTGAAATAGATTCTGTACAGGTTTTCTTCCATCGTCAAACCACAAGCCCCGGCCCCGTAGTAGTTGCCGATGTCGTTCCAGACCCACGTATTGGGCAGAATGGCCGAATCAAAAATGCTGGCATCGCCGATGACATGGCCCGAGATTTTAGTGATTCCTTTGGCTTTCAGGGCCCGGATGGTACGGTCCAGAACGACCGCCGTTTTGGTATCTTTCCAGCGCTCCGATCCGAGGGTCGGATCACCTCCACCCCGGATGAACAGATTTCCATTCAAAACTCCCTCCGAGATGGTTCCGTCCACTTCCAGGTGGGTTTCGAAGCGAAAATCTTCGCCCAGGATGTCCAGCGCCGCGGCCGACGTGACGGTCTTCATCGTGGAAGCCGGCAGCATCGTTTCATCGCTGTTTTTGTCCACCAAGACCTTTCCACTCTCCACCTCTTGTACCACGAATGCCCAACGCGCGGGCTTCAGGTAGCGAGACGCAGAAATCTCGTCCATTTCGGTCTGGAGGGCCTTCATGGCAGCAGTTTGTCCGGCCAATTGGCTGAGGGAAAGAAGTGCGGTCAGGAAAAAGAATAGTCGGAGCTTCATTGGTCTAGGTTACGGATTGCAAGATAAGGGGGTTGGGGAGAACGGACATGGAGAATGAAAAATAAATCCGTGGAGTCGGTCATCAAGGGCAAAGGGAAGCCCCGAACCTGAAACCAGGCCCGGGGCAATTGGGGGGGCGTACCTCCTAGTCAAACAAGGACGCCGACCAGATGGTGATGGCACGCTCGGCGTAGTTCACCACGACCGGCAAGCCGGTCACCGTGATGGCCGTGGACAGTGTACCCGCGTTTTCGAAACCCGTATACAGCCTCAATTCGGTTCGGTCGTTGAACAACACGAAATAATCGAGGTACCGTTCGGTTTCGGTGCGCACCTGGTCAAAGCTGAACCAGTTGTCTTGGTCAAAGCGGTAAAACCAGAGCGCGAGGGCGTAAGAAGCGACATTGCCACTGGGAAACGTCTCCGGACAGGCCATGCGCAGCGATTTTCGCGCCGCCTTGGCAGTTTGGGACGATCCTGTGCGGGCTTCCACCAGTTGTTTGACCCGGCGGAGAAGCCACTTGTCAAAGGCATTGGGATCGTCGACCAATTCCGAGAACGTAATCTCGTCCGGGAATTCAGTCCGGTCGTACGCCAGTTGCCAGTTTTGCAAAATCACTCCGTCGTACATGCTCCGCACGAACAATTCAGCCGAAGGCAATCCAAATGCCAGAACCAAATTGTCGAGATCGGATGGGGTCAGGCCGGGAACGGCATCGAGTTGAGATGCGTCGGAGTAGCGGCCCCCCTTCAGCAAAGCCCGTTGATCAAGGATCGCCTGGGCCAGCATTTCGTCGAATTGAAATCCTGCGGGAAGTTCAGCTTCGACTGCCTCCGCCAATTGAGTTGCCATTTGAAAGGAGTTGAGGGCATCAATGAGGCGGCGCAATTTCCAGGAAGCAATTCCCTGGATCAAAATGTTCGTCATATAGGTATGGTTATGTTATTTGACTGCTTCGTCATCGAGAGGGAAAAGGCCCGGGATGGGAGGTGTTTGCTATGGCGTTTGTTATGGTTGGGGCCTTTTCCCTCTTCCTTACATTATAAATATACGGCCGACCTTTGACAGGTTCTGTCAAAGTAAATGGGCAATTGTGAGAATTATTTTAAAGGGAAAATAGGCCCTTGAAGCGTTTCAGGGGCTGATTTGTACATTTTTAAACGGAGGAAATCTCAGGTTTACAATCAGCCAAATCTCCGATTCAGAATCGGATAACAGCCGACGGCGAGGATGATCATCCCGGCGCCGAGGTAAAAGGGCCAACTGACTTCTTTGTGTTCGTGGAACAGGACAAAAGCGAGGACAATGGTGTAGATCGGTTCGAGGTTGATGGACAGGTTGACGGTGAATGAAGACAATTCGCGGAGGGCAGCCAGGGAAATGACAAAGGCAAATGAAGTGCAGGCGAGGGCGAGGATGACGAGCCAGAGGAAATCCATGGTCGAGGGAAGAAAGGCGCCATCGGGTTGGAAATAGTAAAAAACGGGCAGGAGAATGGTGAGGATGAGAAAACCAGCTCCCAACTCCAGGACGGTGGTGGCGGTGCTGTCGTAGCCCGTGACCAATTTCTTGTTGAGGACACTGAAGGTGGCGGCCAGGAAGGCCGAGATGAGCGAGACCACAACGCCCCAAAGACCGAAATCGGTGCTGTTTTGGATGAGGATGATGCCCGGAACCACGAAAATGCCGAGGGCCAATTCGAACCACCGCACTTTGCGGGGAAGGATGATCGGCTCGAGGATGGCCGTGAAAAAGCTCGCTGTGGCCATGCAGGCGAGGGCCACCGAGACATTGGTGAGGGCGATGCCGCCGAAGAAGGTAACCCAGTGCGCGGCAATGATGCCGCCGATGCCGACCATTTGCCATCGGGCCCGGGTCGGAATGGCCCGGAGCTTGGGCAGCAGACCTGGAATCACCAGCAGGCCCAGCGTCGCCAGCCCCATACGCCACCACGTCAGGGTCGTTTTGGGAAGCTCGATCAAGTCGCCCAAAATTCCCGTCAACCCAAACAGCAATACAGCAGTATGCAATTGGAGGTATGCCTTCTTGGTCGCGTTCATTGCTGCGAAGATAGGGATTTGGAGGGCATCCGCAAGGGAAAAGAAGCCCTATTTTATCGATTTAACCCACAAAATTTCTTTTCCTCCAATTGAAACACCTTGCCCATTCGCTAGTTTTGTCCCTATCCGATCATGACCACCACCAACTCCCCCAAAACCGCCCAACTGTTCCCGGTCTACCTGGCCTCATTCCTGGATTTCCTGGGCATCGCCATCATCATTCCCGTCCTGTCTCCGCTCATCGTCGACAACAATTCGGGACTGGTGCCGCCGATCTACGACCTCCACGACCGCGAGGTCATTTTCGGCCTGTTGATTGCCACCTATCCCTTCTTTCAGTTCATCGGAGCTCCGATTCTGGGCGCCTTGTCCGACCGCTACGGTCGGAAACGGCTGCTGCTCCTGTCACTGACCGGGAGCATGGTCGGGTACCTCCTGTTCGGGTACGCGATCCTCACCAATGACCTTTGGCTGGCCTTCGGATCCCGCATATTAGATGGCTTCACCGGAGGCAGCATCTCGATCGTTTATTCAGCAGTAGCGGACCTGAGTTGCCAGGAGAAGAAGGCCCAAAACTTCGGCCTGATCGGGATGATGGGGGGATTTGGCTTTGTGATCGGGCCGTTTCTGGGTGGAGTCCTGGCAAATGAAAAACTGGTCAGCTGGTTTGATCCCGCGGTTCCGTTTTGGGTGTCGGCGGGATTGTTTGCCGTGAACCTTCTCCTCATTGTATTGCTGTTCCGGGAGACCCTTTCCGCCCCCAATCCGAGTCCCATCAACCCACTGTCGGGCTTCCAAAACCTGGGCGCAGCCCTCAAAATGAAGTCGCTGCGGGGATTGTTCACCATTGTGTTCCTGACCGCGACCGGATTCGCTTTTTTCACCCAATTTTTCCAGGTCTACCTTGTCAACCGCTTTGGGTTCGAGGAAATGGACATTGGATTGCTGTATGGGTATGTGGGCGTCTGTATAGCGTTGGTGCAAGGCGGGTTGGTGCGTCTGGTGATCAAATGGTTTGAGCGAGGACCGATTCTGCGGGTGTTGTTGCTGCTGCTGTCTGTGACGCTGGCGGCGGTGGTGATTCCGGGGGAAGTATGGATGATTTACGCCATCATTCCCTTCATCGCCCTCAGCCGGGGAATTTCGAAAACCGTTCTCGATGCAATGGTTTCCGACGAGGCTTCACCGAGCGAGCAGGGAAAGGTGCTTGGGATCAACCAATCCATTGCGTCGATTGGATTGACCGTTCCGCCGATCATATCGGGGTTTTTGACGGCGTTCGACAGTGCGCTGCCTACTTTTACGGGCGCAGGACTCGTTTTTCTGGCCTGGTTTGCCTTTTTGTTGATCCGACGTTAAGCCTCAGAAAAATCCGATTTATTCATCCCCATTTTCAATCCATTGATCTAAAGTTTATCTCAATTAAACGAAAACAAAACTCCTGAAAACGATTTAGACCTATATTTGGGACAGTTAAAGGTTAAGAGAATTAACGAATTGAAATTTTAGACAGCGTTCTTTAAATAAGCAATACAGTTAAGAAATAATATAGCTTTTCTCAAGATTTATTAGAGGGTGATTTTTGATTCTTTTCATGTTGCCCCCCCACCAAAGGGGGGCTCTTTTTTTATATAGACTTTCGTAAATGAAAAAACGGAGGTTGTCAGGGCAAACGAAACCTTTTTTCTATTTTTGACCCATGGACCAGAAAATCGAAGAGATCCGCTCGGCCATTGAGGCCTGGGAAGGGACCGATGCCGACGAATTCAAACGCCAGTTCACCGCGAAAAAAGGCGCGATCAACGCCTTGTTCGAGGACTTTAAGGCGTTGCCAGGCCCGGAAAAGGCGAAGTACGGCAAGTTGCTGAATGAGTTGAAGCAGTTGGGACAATCCCGTTGGCAGGCGCTGCAACAGCAAGCCAAGGCCAACAAGCCGGTGAACCAGCCCGACGACCTCACCCTGCCGGGTGAGCCGTTTTTCCAGGGCAGCCGCCACCCCCTCAGCATCATCCGGCAGCGAATCATCGGAATCTTCGAAGAAATTGGCTTCACCATCGAGAACGGTCCCGAGATCGAGGACGATTGGCACAACTTCTCGGCCCTCAATATTCCCGAGGACCATCCGGCCCGGGACATGCAGGATACCTTCTTCCTCCCCGACGGCCACGTACTGCGGACCCATACCTCCAACGTCCAGATCCGCGTGATGGAGACCCAGCAGCCACCCATTAGGATTTTGGCGCCCGGGAAAGTATTCCGGAACGAGACCGTTTCGGCCCGTGCCCATGCCTACTTCCACCAGGTCGAAGGCCTCTACATCGACCGGAACGTCAGCTTCCCCGACATGGTCCAGGTCCTCGATTACTTCGCCAAGAAGATGTTTGGTTCCCATACCAAGGTCAAGTTGCGCCCGTCGTTCTTCCCCTTCACGGAGATTTCCGCGGAGATGGACGTGAGTTGCATGATTTGCGGCGGCAAAGGCTGCAACGTCTGTAAGCATACCGGTTGGGTGGAGATCATGGGCTGTGGCATGGTGGATCCGGCGGTGCTGGAAAATTGTGGGATCGACCCGGCCGAATACAGCGGTTATGCCTTCGGCATGGGCCTGGAGCGAATCGCGATGCTGGTCTACGGCGTCAACGACCTCCGCTTATTCTCCCAAAACGACCTCCGCTTCCTCAAGCAATTCGAAACCATTACTCCTTACTAAGCGCCATGAAAACCATTGACGATATTCAACACATTGGGATTCTGGGTGCGGGCGTGATGGGCAGCGGCATTGCCCTGGCTGCGGCCATGAACGGGTACCAGGTCACCCTGGTAGACATCAAGCAGGAAGTCCTCGACAAAGCGGCGGCCTATTTTGACAAGTTCCTTGGCAAGTCCATCGAGCGGAAGAAAATCGCCCCGGAAGACAAGCCGAAGATCATTGGACGGATTCAAATCGGTACCGATGTCGCCTTGTTGAAGGCGGATTTCATCGTGGAAGCGATCCTGGAGAATCTGGACCTGAAGCGGAAGGTGCTGCGGAGCATCGAAGCCCAGAATGAGGCCGATACCATCATTGCCTCCAATACCTCAACCATTCCGATTACCCAGATTGCGGTGGGCTTGGAACGTCCGGCCCAATTTGTGGGCATGCACTTCTTCAATCCGGCTCCGATCATGAAGCTGGTGGAGGTGATTTCGGGGGAAATGACGGCGCCGGAAGTGGCTGAGGTCACATTTGCATTGGCCGGTAGAATGCGGAAGAAGCCGGTTCAGGCGAAAGATGAGCCCGGTTTCATCGTGAACCGGGTGGCCCGCCACTTCTATGTGGAGAGCCTGAAGGTGCTCGAAGAGAATGTCGCTGACCACGCCGCGATTGACCGCTTGATGGAGTCGAGCGGATTCCGGATGGGCCCCTTCCGCCTGATGGATCTGATCGGCATCGAGACCAACCACGAGGTCACCAAATCCCTGTACAATTCCTTTTTTCAGGACGAAAAGTTCCGCCCCAGCCGCGTCCAGCAGAAAAAAGTCGACGCCGGCCACTACGGATGGAAGACCGGACGGGGTTTTTACACCTACGAGTAAGTTCCATTCGGGAATTGTTTTCCTGCTTTGCTGGGGAAGCGTATTTTTAAACCAATGAATTGGTTGCGGCTTCCACTTGTCCTGCTGCTTTTGCAAATGCTTCATGCTCCGGGTACCGCCCAGTTGGGGGCGTGGAGCCACCGGATTCCGGTGGTGGCAGTGGAGGAAGCAGGAACCAACCGGGCGAATTACCCCATCCTTTTCTTTGTCGATACCCAATCCCTCATCTCCAATCAATTGTTGGAAGCGGATGGCCGCGACCTGCGCTTTTCGGACAGTTGTGGCGTTCTCCCATTTCCCTATTTCATTGAATCGGACCTGAACACCGATTCGACCCGCATTTGGGTCCGGATTCCCGGGGTGAACGCTTTGGACAGCCTCCATTTTTTCCTGTACCACGGAAATCCAACCGCCAATCCCGGTTCCGATCTTTCTACGACCTTTCCCAACGCCCTCGTAAGTCAGGGAAATGTGACGCTTTCCGGCACCAATAATTTTGATTGGTTTGAATTGGAGAGTGCTGATACCTTGTTTCTGGGCGGGAATGCAAAAGTCACGGTGGAGGCGCGGAATATCATCCTTGACGGGGTGGTCATGGGCAATGGGAGGGGAGCTGCGCAACCAATCCTGGGGCAGTCGGGGAATGGAATGGGAGCTGGAACAACCTCGGTCAATGCCGGAGCGGGGGGAGGCGCGTACGGAGGAAAAGGAGGAAATGGCGGGTACGATTTTGCCGATACGCCGGGAGCGGGAGGAATGGCCTACGGGACCAAAGATGGCTTGGATTTGGACGTGGGCAGCTCGGGAGGGAGCAGCCCGGTTCGTTTGGGCGGGGCTGGAGGAGGTGCGCTGGATTTGCGGGCCGAGAGCATTCGTTTGCAAGGTCCATTGATGTGCAATGGGGAAGCAGGGCAACAGCCGGGGACGAACCAAGGTGGAGGTGGTGGAGCCGGAGGGGGCGTTCAAATGGTGGGTAAATTTCTGGACTTATCGGGAAGCATCGAGGTCGATGGGGGAGGAGGTTCCCAGGGATTTTCTGCATCGAATGACGATGGCGGCGGTGGCGGCGGTGGCCGGGTGAAATTGCGGTACGGACAATGGCTCAAGAACAGCGCCATCGTCACCGCAGACGGTGGCCCGGGCGGCAGCAACGGCTCCCAAGAGCCGGGCCAGCCCGGCGAAGCCGGTTCCATCATGGACACCCTTATGCCATTTCCCACCGTAAAGCCCTCCATCGGCATTTCCCAACTCAATCCTCTGCCTCAGGACCCCATTCTCCTGGCCGATCCCCCAGTCATTTGCGAAGATGAACCCGTCAACTTCATGCTCCCGACCGGCTATACCCAGTACGATTTCTTCCGCAACCTGGTGCTCCAGCAGAGTGGTCCCGATTCCATTTGGATGACCACTTCTCTCAACACTGGCGACGTGATTGTCAGCCATGCAACCCTGGGGACTTGTGTACTGAAGGATACCTTCTTTGCGGCGGTGGCGCCGACCCCGCAGGTGGCCATTGTGGCGTCCGATTCGTCGCCCTGCCAGGGGGACACGGTGATCCTGGATGTGGGCCCCGGCTGGCAACAAGTGGTGTGGAACACCGGGGACAGCACCGCCCAACTGGCGGTGGGATTCTCCGGATTTTACGACGTCGAAATCCAGGACATCAACCAATGCACGGCCCGCGACACCTACGTGGTCAATCTGGGCGCGGTTCCATTTCCCAGCATCACAGTCAATGGTCTGCCTGCGTGCGAGGGTGAGGTCGTCACCCTCAGCACCGGCAATTTCCCCACCTACCTCTGGGCCAATGGCGGGCAGACGTCCAGTATCCCCGTCGCCAACAGCGGAACCTATGCCGTGACCGTCACCGCGACCAACGGCTGCACCAATTCAGCCTCGATCAATTTGGAGCTGGATTCCCTGCCCACCCCCGACATTTTCCGGAGTGGGAATACACTCTCCACCCAGGTGGGCTACCTCAGCTACCAATGGCTCTACAACAACAGCCCGTTGGTGGGGGAGACGACGCCGGTCCATGTCGCGGCGTTCAATGGGAACTATTCGGTGGAAGTGGAAGGGTTGAATGGGTGCAAGGGAAAATCAGCGGTGGAATTGGTGATTGTGGGCAATGATGAAGAGATAGGAGGAAAATGGACATTGTTTCCCCAGCCGGCCCAGCAGGGATGGGTGCAGGTGGAAGGCCACCTTGAATTCCCGGACCAATTGAAGTGGCGGGTGCTGGACGGAATGGGACGTGAAATCAGGACATGGTCGACTTCAGCAGAAGCGGGCCCAATTCAGGAATCTATTTCCCTGCAAGGCCTCCATTCCGGGATGTATTGGGTGGAAGTGAGGAGTTTGGCATTTTCCCGAACCCTGCCCATCATTGTCCCCTGATCAGCGCTGGATAACGACTTTCCGGCTAAATGGCCGTTCCCCATCTTCCTCCACCACAATCCCATAGACCCCATTCGGCAATAGATCGACCTCCATGCGGTACTGCGGCCCGTTGAAGCGGTTCTCCTTCAAAACCCTTCCCAGGGCATCGACCACGAGAACCCTTCCCGACACATTCCCCCGCGCATTCAGCAGCTCAATTTGCAGCCAGGACTGGGCCGGATTCGGATAAATCCGCCATTCGGGAGCAGAGGGCTCCACCGGATTCCCAATGTCGACGAGGCCGGTATAGGTCATGAGTTGCAGACCGCCCCGTCCCGAGCCAATGATATAGACCGGGGCAATCGAAGTGTCGAGATTGGTGGCAGTAAGGGTGGAATACCGCCCAAAGTCCTGATCGAACAGGATGCCATCCTGCGGGAAGGTCGCGCCAGGAGTCAGGTTCACGTCCTCATAAATCTCCACGGGCCCTTCAATGCTTCCCACCAGAATTTCCACTTCTCCATCCACATCATAATCCAACAACAGCGGCCGGGAAAAGCCATTGGTGAAGCTCTGACCGGTAAAATCAGTGATTTCGATGCCCCCAAAATTCGAGGTAACCAGGCTGAATGAGGGGCTTGAGGTCGATCCCACATTCTCGTAGTAGTAAAGGTCGCCGCGAATGTCTCCGAGGAAAAGATCGAGGTCGCCGTCACTGTCAATGTCGTAGAGGTCGGGATGGGTAAACAAATCGGTGCTGAGCCCACCAAAACTGCTGGTTTCAAAGCTGAAATTGGCGACCCCATTGGAGGGTTGGTTGCGGAAAAAATGCAGCGAGCCATCCTGATCGCCCATCAACAAGTCCTGGTCGCCGTCGCCGTCGACATCCCCGAAGGTGGGAGAGAGGTAATTGGCATCGGCAAATCCGGGCAGGCTGCGGATGTTGAGGTAGTCATCCGTGACGAGATCGAATGCCGGTGCGGCTGTGGTGCCGATGTTCTCGAACAGCCACAGGGAAGTCGTATAGCCCCCGGTGGTATCGTAGCGGCCAATATTCCCCACCAAAAAGTCTTGGAGACCGTCGCTGTTGTAGTCGAAAAATGCCGGGACCGTACCCGTTCCCGTCTCAATCATTTGATTTTGAAGGAAGCCGATTTGTTCCAATTGAAAATTCGGGAGCGAATCGCTTCCGGCATTGCGGAAGTACCAGGTACCGGCCTTGTCCTCCATCAAGCTCGTCTCATTCGGGGCAATGAGGAGGTCTTCTACGCCGTCATTGTCGGCATCGATCTGGAACATGGCCGGAAAAATGGGGATGTCGACCGGGGTATTGTAGTTGGGGAAGTCGTAGTGGACGGAATCAAAATGGGTGGTGAGGCTGGTATCCGATCCGTAAGTCGCCGCGACAAAGTTGCAGGAGATGTCCCCGATCAACAGATCTGGATTGTCATCGCCGTTGAGCTCAATGGACAGAAGCGTGGACCCGGAATGCCGGCCATTGGCGGGCCCATCGGGAGCGGGCGGACGGTTGCCGGGCAGGCAGGGAGGCAACCCCAATTGGACTGTGCAGCCAATGCCCGATTCGCGAAAATGACCGTAGCAACGTGAAGCAACCTCAAACGTGAGGTTGTCGGCCGTACCGGTATTTTCCATGGATGTATTGCGGTGAAATTCGACGAAAGAGCCGCCTACATCAAACGAAAGGACATCCAGATCGCCATCCCCATCGACGTCTTCGATGGAAGGAATGTCGGTGCGGGGCACATACATGGGGCGCAGGGGGGCGTAAATGGTATTGAGGGTATCGGCTTCGAGGACAAATTCATGGTTGCCGCCATTGTTGGGAGCATTGTTCCGAAACACCCGAACCGCATTGGCAAAAGGAACGGAGGTGAACAGGTCCATATAGCCATCACCATTGTAATCCCGCAACAGCATCCACACGGTCAAATCAACCGGAAAAAGCGATTGGTATTCAGGAGCGTACGCGTACCGGGGCTGCAACGGGCTGCCTTGGTTGAGAAACGTCATCACTTCATCGTCGAACCGGTCAAATACCACCAAATCCGGGTTGCCGTCCAGGTTGAGGTCCATCGCAGAGTACTGGGGGGAATTGAGACCACCTGCCCAGGCCGCCGTCAGGTTTTGCCCATTGGCTGTAACCGGGATGGCATTGGACAATTGATAAGCCTGTGCGGATAAAAAGGTGGAAAAACCAACCCAACCGAATAGCAGCAAGATGAGTTGTGGTATATATTTCAATGGATTATTTTTAGAAAATTTACAACAAAAGTATGTCCATATCAACGATCCTGGCGGCATTTGATCAAAGTCACACGGTTTCGACGGATTCCCGAAACATCCCTCCCGGCTCAGTATTTTTTGCTTTGAAGGGTGAGCGGTTCAATGGGAACAAATTTGCGGCGCAGGCCATCGAGGCCGGGGCTTCCCTGGCCGTGGTCGATGAAGCCGAGTACGTACCGGAAGGTGACGACCGTTTTGTGTTGGTGGACGATGTGTTGGAAACCTTGCAAAGAACGGGAGAGGCTTATCGGGAGCGTTTTGAATTTCCGGTCATCGGGATCACAGGTACCAATGGCAAAACGACGACCAAGGAGCTGTTGCATGCGGTCCTGGAAACCGAAATGCGGGTCCAGGCCACCAAAGGCAATTTGAACAACCACATCGGCGTTCCCCTGACTTTGCTTTCAATGCCAACCGACCTGGAAGTCGCGATTGTGGAAATGGGGGCGAATAAGCGGGGCGACATTGCTGAACTGAGCGGCATCTGTCATCCTACCCACGCACTGATCACGAATATTGGTCGGGCGCACCTGGAGCGTTTCGGGGACATCGAAGGAGTTCGACTGACCAAAGGCGAGCTCTTTGATAGCATACGCCAATCGGGCGGGCTTGTTTATGTGAATGAGAATGACCGTCGGGTGGAGGACCGGGCAAAGGGGATTGAGCGTCGTATAGGCTACAATGGAGCCGATTCCAGTCACCGCATTCTGGACATTCGCTCCTTGCCGGACCGTATGGAACTGGACATAGAATTGGGCGCGCACGGGAAAGTGGAATTTGTTACCGCCTTGGTGGGGCGCCACAATGCCGAGAACGTGCTGGCGGCCGTGACAATTGGGGCGGACTTTGGAATCTCAGTGACTTCGTTGCAGGCGGGCATCCGAAATTACAAGCCGCGGATGAACCGCACGCAATTGATCCAGCACGGGTCGCAGACGATTTTGCTGGATGCCTACAATGCGAATCCATCTTCGATGGAAGCCACGATCCGGAGCGTTGCCGAGCAGAATTATGGGCGGGTGGCCTTGGTATTGGGCGATATGTTCGAGTTGGGGGAAAATAGCCAACGCTTCCACCAGGACCTGGTGGCTTTGGTCGGAGAAGTATTGCCAGAGGCATTGTTGGTCGGGGTGGGGGAGGACATGGTCGAGGCGATGGCAGCCGTTTCCGTGAAGCAGGGAGCTTCCTACGCGACGACCGCGTCAGCGGACTCGGCCCTGCCCGAACTGGTTCGGGAAGTCGACTTCATCTTGTTCAAGGGGTCCCGGGGAATGGCATTGGAAAAGCTCTTGCCGGGCTTGGGGGTGAAGCTGTAAGCAACCCTCGGAGGATCGGATCAATATCCGCTAAGCCAGATTTACTGGAAAAATGAGATGCTTGAAGCGCAGTGAATGATTGGCGCTCAGCCCATCAATTCCGCTCGACTTCCTCCAGCACAATCCCTACGGAACTGACGCCACAGAGGTTCTCGTCTTGCATGTATTGGTACAACGCAATCGAATATTCACCTTCCTGGTTGAAGCGCAGGCCATCTGAGATGCCAAGGTCGAAGGGGAGTTCTTCCCCTGAAGGCTCGGTATACCATTCTCCGTTGGGCGCGCTCAATTGGAAGCGGGCCGGGAGAATGTTTTGGTCTCCGGAAGGAGACGTGACCTGCGCCCGCAGGTAGACGTTGTTGTAGGGGTAGGTTTCGAGAAAGACGACGGGAAAATAGAGTTGGTAGACGGCTGAAGTATCAGAGTTTGAAAATTTCAATTCCAAGGTATCAGCCACGGTCCAACACTGGGTTTCCAGTTCCAGCTCAGCTTTGATTCGGCTGTCAGTGCAAGCACTGAACGACAGCATAGCGAGCATCAATAGAACAAACGTGACGTTTAAAGGAGTGGTTTTCACTAAGATTTCGGGTTGTTGGGTCCTGAATTCTTCTGCGCACCTTTATTTCCGTTCTTGGGCCGCCGCTGGTTCCGGGCATTTCCGCCCTTCGAATTGCCAGCGTTGCGGTTATTTCCTTTAGTCCCTCCGCCTTGGTTGGAGTTATTGCCGCGACGGGCTTGTTTTCCTCCTTTTCCAGCGCCTCCACCCCGATTGGACTGACCACTACGGTTGGATTTGGCTTGGGGAGACTTCTTTTCGCCTTCCTTCTTCCGTTCGCCTTCGTTTCTCTTCTTGGATCTGTTGTCGTTTCTTCCTTGCCCTTTTCCGCGGGCATTTCTTTGGCCTCCACCGGCTTTGGGAGCGGTTCCGGGACGTTTTTTCTTTTTCTTCCTCTTCTTCCGCTTGGGTTCTTCCCGAAGTACTGCTTGGCCTACCACATCTACGAAATCGATGCTGACTTCCTGCTCACCAATGGGGTTTTCTTCCATGGATCGCAATGAAGCCGGCTTTTGCCCCTCGGCATTCATCTCGCTGATTTCCTTGACCAAGGCGGATCGAACCGGAATCCAGGTAGTCTCCTTTTCGTAGCAGAACCACATGATCTGCTTGAAGATATCCACCTTTTGGAGGTAGGCCAGCCCCGCTTCCGTATCGAGTTTCTCGACCTTGGGAATGTCTTCCAGGGCATCGAGGTACGTATCCAATTCGTAATTGAGGCAGCACTTGAGCCTTCCGCACTGGCCCGAGATTTTCATCGGGTTCAGAGAAAGGTTTTGGTAGCGGGCCGCTGAAGTGGATACACTCTTGAAGTCAGTGAGCCAGGTACTGCAACACAACTCGCGGCCGCAGGAACCGATTCCACCCACCAATCCTGATTCGAAGCGAAGACCAATCTGCTTCATTTCGACCCGAATCCGGAAATCATTGGCGAGGATCTTGATCAGCTCGCGGAAATCGACGCGGCTGTCCGCGATATAGTAGAAAATGGCCTTGGTATTGTCGCCTTGAAACTCAACGTCGGACATTTTCATGTCCAGGTTCAGGTTGCGGACAATGACCCGCGTTCTGACCAACGTTTCCTGTTCCCGCGACCGGGCCAACTTCAACTTCTCAAGGTCTTCCTTGGAAGCCATCCGATAAATCTTTCGAATCCGATCAGAACGTTTGTTGACCTTCTTCTTTTTCATTTGGAGTTCAGCCAAGATCCCTCCCAATGAAACCTGCCCCACATCGTAACCCCGATCGCTTTCCACCACAACAAAGTCTCCCGTAATCAAGGAAAGTCCATTGACATTGCGGTAGAACCCTTTGCGGGTGTTCTTGAACCGGATTTCGTATATATTTTCGTATTCGTTGCGGTTCGGGGACTGCATCCCATTGAACCAGTCGAATGTATTCAGTTTGTTACAGCCACCAGTGGCGCACCCTCCGCTTTTTCCGCATCCTCCAGTAGAACAGCCACCCGTGCTACATGACCCACAGCCCATACTTCTTACTTCATTTATATTAACCCTGCAATGCATGCAGGAAGTAGTTGAAATTCAATGAGGAGCCGATGGACTCCTATTGGGTTAATAAAGAACGGTTACAACCAGTCAAATTAATACTTTTCCGGACAAAAGGGAATGTACCCTCAGGGACAGCACTGTAAATACCATTTGGGAGTTGGCGTTTCTCGAAATGTGGTACAATGCATCTTCCATCAGGCGGGCCATCTTCTCAATGCCTTTCGACTGGATAAATCGACTGAACTTCTTCTGAAATTCTCTCTCTTCCGGAGTCGCGCCGGCCAACTGAGGGGTGTTGAGCGAGAAAAGCAGAGAGTCCCTGATCTTTTGGAGGGCATACCCCAGAAAGAGTTTCTGGAATTCTTTGTTCTCTTTGGAGACAAGCCCCACCCAATCCTGGATTTCATCAAATTGCCCCTTCAGGGACAATCGGAGCCATGAAATGTACAATTCCGAAAGCGACTTGTTGCTTTCCCGAACCAGTTCGAGAGAACGACTGATCGAGCCTTCGGCCAGCTGGGTCACCTGGTGGGCGTGGTCACTACCGATTCCGTGCTGGGTGACCAGATAATTTTCGACTTCCGGATCCGGAACCCGGTGCAATTGCACTCGCTGGCAACGTGAGTTGATGGTGGTCAACAACTGGGTGGTATCCGAAACCGTCATGATCAGGATGGTCCGTTCCGGGGGCTCTTCCAGCAATTTCAGCATGGCATTGGCGGCCTCGGTATTGATCTTTTCTGCATTCCAGAAGATGACGACTTTGTAGTCGGCTTCGAATGCCTTCAGCTGGATTTTTCGCTTCAAAGACCGGATTTCCTGGATGCGAATCCCTACCTGTTTGTTCTCACCTTGCATTAAGGTGACCCATTCATTGAAGGAGTAGTAGGGCTGCTTGAAGAAATGGTCCCGGAACTGAGGGAAAAAATCGTCGGAGAGGGCCTGCTTGCCCTCCATTTTCTTGGAAATGATGGGGAGAATAAACCGGATATCCGGATGGATTCCCTTTCGGATCTTGTTGCAGCTGGCACAAACCCCACAGCTATCGCCATCACTGGGATTTTCACAGTTGATATACTGGGCAATGGCATTCGCGAATGCGAGCTTCCCAATTCCAGGGCTTCCTTTCAGGATCAAAGCATGGGGGAGCCGTTGCTCCTGTACCATTTGCCGAATGGTCGCCTTGGCCTTGGATTGACCGATGATTTCCTTGAATTGCATGTGAACTGCAAATTGCAACTTTTTTTGCCAATACCCGACCCAAGTAATCAACGTTTGAAGACTGTGGATTTCATTGAGTCGGCTGGGGTTTGCGATTTCATCTATGCATCCTCTCCGAAGGAAAAACAGGTGTCCAGGCCTGAAATTCAGAGCGGAGAGCCCTCTTCCAGGGTGGACACCTGTGGACACAACGTAATAAAGAGAGGTATGTAAATGGACTAAACGAAATGCTTTAACCTGCCCATGTGCTTCGATCCAGGTTGCGATAGCCGATGGCTTCTGCGACGTGGGAGGCGACAATTTTTTCCGATTTCTCAAGATCGGCGATGGTGCGGGAGACCTTGAGAATTCTGTCGTAGGCCCGGGCAGACAGCCCGAGGCTCTCGATGGCTGATTTCAACAGCAGCAAAGATTGGGGGTCGGTCTGACAGTACTCCCGCACCAGTGCGGAGGTCATCATAGAATTCGAGTGAATTCTCGGATGCTTTTTGAACCGCATATTTTGAATGATGCGGGCTTCTTCAACCCGTAACCGGATGGATTCGCTGGATTCTTCCTTTTGGGTAGATGCCAGCTGGTCATATTTCACCGGTGGAACTTCAATTTGAAGGTCAATCCGATCCATCAAAGGTCCGGAGACGCGGCTGAGGTAGCGACGGATGTCTCTGGGTGAGCAGGTGCAGACCCGACCGGGATTGGTATAGTGCCCGCAAGGGCAGGGGTTCATACTCGCCACCAACATAAAGTTGGCGGGAAATTCCACGGTGAGTCGGGCACGACTCACGTTCACTTTTCGATCTTCTAGCGGTTGGCGCATGACCTCAAGCACACCCCGGCGGAACTCCGGAAGCTCATCCAGAAAGAGCACGCCGTGATGGGCGAGGCTGATTTCCCCCGGCTGGGGGAAGCTGCCTCCTCCCACCAGCGCGACATCGCTGATGGTATGGTGGGGGCTGCGAAATGGCCGGGTGGCCATAAGGGAGGCATTGCTGCCCAGCAATCCGGCCACGGAGTGAATCTTGGTGGTCTCAAGGGCTTCCCGCAGCGTCAGCGGCGGGAGGATGCTCCGCACCCGCTTGGCCAGCATGGTCTTCCCTGATCCGGGAGGACCTACCATGACCACATTGTGCCCGCCTGCTGCAGCAATCTCTAACGCCCGCTTGGTCGCCACTTGTCCTTTGACGTCGGCGAAGTCTTCGGTGGATTCTTTCTGGGCTTCAACAAACAGACTCCGGGTATCTTTTTGTACCGGTGAGATTTCAGCCCTACCGTTGAGGTAGTCCACGGCTTCTCTCAGATGCCTGACAGGGATAATGTCCAAATCCTTTACAATGGCTGCTTCGGAGGCGTTTTGTACTGGAAGTAGGAAGCCTTGCATGCCCAATTTCCGGGCATGCATCGCGATGGGCAAGACACCTCGAACCGGGTGGACACTCCCGTCCAGGGATAGTTCCCCCATGATCATGTACTGGCTCAAGTCCTTGTTTCGGATTTGACCGTTCGTGGCCATGATGCTAATGGCCAGGCAAAGGTCATAGGCAGAGCCTTCTTTGCGCACGTCGGCGGGAGCCATGTTGATGACAAGCCTGCCTTTGGGCCATTGATAATGATTGTGTTGAATTGCGGTTCTGATGCGATCAATGCTTTCCCGAACCGCATTGTCGGGCAGGCCCACCATGGCCATCTTTACACCCGGCCCCACTGTCGCTTCTACTGTGACTGTCATGGCGTCTACGCCCTGTACAGCACTTCCAAGGGTTTTTACCAACATTATTCGTTTCCTTCCCTTCTATTTCTTTCTGTTGCTACAAATATAAGCCATCTCTTTTGGTCTTTCAAGTCATATGTCTACTTTTGATAAGTTTTTGAGCTAAAAAATTGCAAAAACAATACCCTTCACTCGCTTGTTCCCTATCTATCAACGATTTCTTATGATGAGATTTTCCTTAAAAAATTTAGGATTCCTGCTGCTTCTCGGGGCATTTGGATTCCTTTTTCCTTTAGCTGCCCAAGATATGAGTCAAACCATTTACCAATTCGAAATGCAATCATTGGCGGGGGAACCCGTCTCGCTCCAGAACTACGAGGGTAAGGTCGTAGTCCTGGTCAATACGGCTTCGAGATGCGGCCTGACGCCGCAGTATGCCGATTTGCAGGAAACCTACAAGGCCTACAAAGACAAGGGACTGGTAGTCCTGGGCTTTCCAGCCAACAACTTTGCCGGCCAGGAGCCCGGCACGGACGCGGAAATCCAAAACTTTTGCCAGCTCAACTACGGCGTGGATTTTCCCATGTTCTCCAAAATTTCGGTCAAGGGTGAGGACCAGCATCCCCTCTACCAGTTCCTGACTTCGAAGGAACAAAATGGAGTTCTGGACGCCACCATGCAGTGGAACTTCCAGAAGTTTCTGGTAGACAAGCAAGGCAAAGTGGTTGCTGTCATTCCACCGACCACCAAAATCGATGATCCCGAAGTAATTGAGCAGATCGAAGGATTGCTCAACTAGAACAACATTATTTATCCTGAAGTAAATTGCCCGCTCTCAATTTTGAGGCGGGCAATTTCATAGTATATGTTTTTCCTGCTTAGGACTCGGAAGCAACGTCCCGAACCTGGTCCAGCAGTGTGTTCAGGCTGTCCACCTCGTTGTCTGCCAGGCTTGAGAACAATTCCTCGAACTTGTTGACCGCGGGATCCATCTCCGCGAGCAGGTCCAGTCCGGCCTCAGTAATCACCACATTCATTTTGCGGCGATCATCCGGATTGACTGTGCGGCCCAAAAGGCCTTTGGATTGGAGTCGGTCCACCAAACGAGAGACATCCGGTTGCTTGTCCAGCATCCGGTCCTTCAAGGTCTGGATGGTGCAGGGAGTAGGGTTACTCCCGCGTAGAATGCGGAGGATATTGTATTGTTGGTTGGTGATGCCGTAGGACTTGAAAACGCCCTGCATCACACCTGTGACCCAGTTCGTGGTATACATCAGGTTGACAAGGAGCCGATGCCGACCATTCCTGAACTTGGCAACCTTGACTTCTTCCTCAAGGGGACTCATTGAGATACCTGCAGTTGATCGTTGTAGGTCCGGTAACCAGGCTCAAGCGCCTGTTGCAGGACCAGGAGGCTGCTGGCCTCGCTGCTGTTGAAATTGAATTGAGTTTCGCCGCTGACCTGGACGACATCGCCCATGCCCATGGTTTCGCCGTCTACCTCGACCTTGCCCTTGAGGACAAGCGCAGTCAGGAAATGGCCTTGCTCCATCGGGAGGGAATGGTCGCCGGCATCAAAGTCATACCGATCCAGGGCGACTTTGGTGGACAGATAAACGGGAGACTCATCCCCCATGAAATCAATTCGCTGCATTCCATTGAAGGACTCGGTCTCAAAATCGTCCGCTTCATAGTCGGTAAAGGAAGAAGGACGCTGGAGGCTGCGGCGGAAATCAGGGTCCAACCAAATTTGAAGGGTGTGGGTATTCGGAGTATAACGCTCGGTATTGCTGAAGCCACTTCCGGCCCGTACGACCTGGAGATCGCCCTTATCCAGGGGAATCCAGCTGTGGGTGCCTGCTTCCTGGTGCTCCATTTTTCCCTCCAGCACATAGGTCAGAATTTCAAAACCTTTGTGGGCGTGCTCTTCGATTTCCCCACCTTCCTCACTCCAGGTATAGGTCAGGGAATACAAGGTTGAGCTTCCCTTGATGGGGGATTCAAACGATACCGATTTTCTTTCTTTGACACTGCCCCCGTCATAGTAGCCGCGGGCCTGATCTTCAAATTTGGAAATGTATATGGACATACAGAATGTTGGTTTCTATATATTTCCCGTTTTCACGGGAAGAGAATAAGAGCGTTGGCTGATTTTTAAGTAAAAATGTTTGCAAATATACGGCGAAAAGGCATGAATTCCAATGCCTTGCCGCAATTCCGTGGATAGATTGTCGGGAATGAAAAAGGGACTCGGGCCCGGGATCAGTTGACCGAGGAACCTGCCTGGACAATGTATTCAGGATTCACCAGATGAAGATTGCCTTCTCCATCTTCGGCAAATAAAATCATCCCCTGCGAGACCACTCCCCGGATTTTCCGGGGCTTCAGGTTGGCCAAAACAAGCACCTGTTTGCCCACCAACTCTTCCGGCTCAAAAAATTTCGCTACCCCCGACACAATCGTCCGTTGGTCGTGCCCGGTATCCACCTGGAACTGGAGCAGCCGATCCGCCTTCGGAACCCGGGAGGCCTCTAAAATCGTGCCCACCCGGATGTCCATTTGCTGGAAATCATCAAAGCTGGTTTCTTCCTTGAAGGGTGGTACTTCCGCGACTTCTTCGGCGGGAGCTTCCTCAGCCGCAGTCTGAGAGGCGTGCAGCCGTTCGATTTCTTGTTCGACCATCTTGGGATCTATCTTCTTAAAGAGGTGGGGAATATTTTCGAGGGGTTGGCCAGCAGCGACAAAGTCAAAGCCTTCCAGATCCGTCCATTTCAACGGATCGATGCCCAGCATCTGGAAGATTTTGAGGCTGGTATCCGGCATAAACGGCTCTGAAACCGTAGCCAGCACCGCGGCGATGTTCAATCCGAAGTTCAGGACGTGCCCAGCGGCAGCCTTGTCCTGTTTGACCAGGTGCCAGGGCTCCCGGTCACTCAGGTACTTGTCCCCCAGACGGGCGACCTTCATCACCGCATTCAGCGCCTCCCGGAAGCGGTAGGCCTGGATGGCATCGCCGACCTCGGCGACTCCTGCGTGGACTTCCTGTACAATGGCCTGTTCCTCGGCGCTCAACTCGGCCCGGGCCGGAACGCCCTCAAAATTTTTGAGGCTCAGCACCTTGACACGGTTCACAAAGTTAGCGAAGGTCGCGACCAATTCGTTGTCGACGCGGGACTTGTATTCGGACCAGGTAAACTCGGCGTCTTTGGTTTCGGGCATGATGGCCGTCAGCACATAGCGCAACGCATCGATCTGCTCGGGGTAGCGCTCGGCAAATTCGTGCATCCAGATCGCCCAGTTCTTGGACGTGGAGATTTTCCGGCCTTCGAGGTTGAGGAATTCGTTGGCGGGGACGTTCTGAGGAATGATAAAATCGCCGTGTCCCTTGAGGATGGCGGGGAAAATGATGCAGTGGAAAACGATATTGTCCTTGCCGATGAAGTGGATCAGGGCCGTATCTTCGTCCTGCCAATAGGGCTTCCAGTCCTTGCCATTGGCTTCGGCCCATTCCTTCGTGGCCGAGATATAGCCTATCGGCGCGTCGAACCATACATAAAGGACCTTGCCTTCCCCCCCTTCGACCGGAACCTTGACGCCCCACTCCATGTCGCGGGTAATCGCCCGCGGCTGAAGGCCATCCTGGAGCCAGCTTTTGCACTGCCCAAAGACATTGACCTTCCAATCCTTCTCGTGGCCCTTCAGAATATAGTCTTCCAGCCATTCCTGGTAGTCATTCAGGGGCAGGTACCAATGCGTGGTCGCTTTCATGACCGGCGTGGAGCCGGACACCTTCGACCTCGGATTGATCAGCTCGGTCGGACTGAGGTCCTTGCCACAGTTTTCGCACTGGTTCCCGTAGGCTTCCTCGTACCCGCAATTCGGGCAGGTGCCCACGACAAAGCGGTCGGCCAGGAACATGTTTTTCTCCTCATCGTAGAGCTGCTCGCTCGTCTTCTCGATGAATTTTCCCTCGGCGTGGAATTTATTGAAGAATTCCTGGGCCGTATCGTGGTGGACTTGGTGGGAGGTGCGGGAGAAAATGTCAAAGGAAATGTTGAAGGCCGCAAAGGCATCCCGAATAATGGCGTGGTACTTGTCGACGACGGCCTGGGGCGTGGTGCCCTCGGCGACCGCCTTGATGTTGATGGAAGTGCCGTGCTCATCGGAGCCGCAGACGTAGACCACATCCTCGCCGCGGGAGCGGAGGTAGCGGACGTAGATGTCAGCCGGCAAATAGGCCCCGGCCAGGTGCCCGATATGGGAGGGGCCATTGGCGTAGGGAAGGGCCGAGGTAACGGTATAGCGTTTCGGGGAAGAATTTCCTTGACTCATGGCCGCAAAGATAGGGATTTTCCCGCGTGGATTCGGCCTTGAAATGGGATTCTTGGGGAATGCAGGGAAGGTCTGGGAAAATGCGGACGGTCAAAAGTGGGGGAGCTTAGAAGGGCTTCCCAAATTCTTTCATCAGCTCTTTCACAAGGTCAAAGTACTTGTCGAGATCAATGGTCTCTTTTCCGGTCTTGGGGTCTTTGACCGTGGCGTCAGATTCAAGGCTGCTCCGAACCCCACCGGCGGTCATCAGGCCTCCCGCGTGATCCCCATCTTTCGTCAGGGTATGAGTCGCCTCGTGGGCAATGATCCAGGCCAGGTCCATCGCCTGCTTGACCAGGGGATCTTTGGTATTGATGCCAAAGCGGTCAATCTGGGACATGTCCAGGAAGGCCGCGTAGTGGCGGTTTTGCATTTCGAGGGGGCGGGAGCGGTCGTGAAAGGAAGAAACAAAGCCCTGGGCAATGGTGCTGGCCGTAAAGGGAATGACTTGGCCATTGTCCTCCGTGTACGTGAACTGTTGGCCACTGTACCGGCGGGCTGTGAACTGTTCCTTCCAGTTTTTATATGGCAATTGGGGGTTGGCATCGGCAAAGGCCCGCATGGCTTTGTAATCACCGATGAAAAGGCGGACAAACTTTCGGGCCGGTTGTTTTTTATAATCGTGGGTGTCCATCTGCTTGAGCAGCGTGATCGTCGCACCGAGGGCGCGACGGGTCTGCGCATTTTCATCGCCCCCCACATCGTAAACCAGGAACTGGACCCCGCCAAACTTGAAGGTTCGGATGATGCCTTTGGGGATATTCGACAAATTCATGGTCAGGGCATCCTCGGTGAGGACGTCTTCCGCTTGCCCATGGAGCGCTTCGGAGAGTTTGGAGACGGTAATCTGCTCTTCCGATGTTTTCTCCTGCAAATCCACCCCATCTTCTTCCAGGTGCTGCAAAGAGTCAGGAGCTGAATGGTCCTGGGTTTCCGAGGCCGTGGGGTTGAAGGCCGGGGGCATATGGGAGCGGCTGCCTTCCATCCGTTGGGCAGGCGCAGTGGAGGTGCGGGAATCGAACGCTTTCATAGGAATTGTCTGAATAGAGTCGTTTTGAAAATGAGATGAGCTGTGGGGCAAAATTAGACCGGAGGGCCCCCGGTGGGAATAGGACCATTCGGGTATTTTGCCCATTCTGCGGTCCCGGTCATTTTCCCGGCTTCTCCCTTCCCGCCGATTTGGTTAGTTTCGAATACCCCAAAGTGTATTTCTGAACCCATTCTTCGCATGACCAACCACCTTGGAATCCTGGAAGTGTCCCGACGCATTCGGCAGGGGACCGACACGCTGGAAGAATTGAGCGCCCATTTGCCCTGCCACCTCCACATCAATGCCACCGACGATTTCCGGCTGCTGGAATTTGGAGATTCCCTCGCAGGACTGCTCGGGGTCAGCCGGGAAGAGGTCGCCACCCAAGGGGCCTACCTCCTCCAGCGCCGGGTCCATCCGGACGATCTCCAGCAGGCGATCCAGCTCAACCAGGCCTACCTCGCGAAGGCCCACGAGCAATCCCACGTGTCCTTTTTCCAGCGCATCCGAAATCCCCGCACCGCCCAAACCCATGAATTCCTCTTCACCCGGGGCCGCCTCCTGGTCCCCCAACGCATTTTGAACCTCAGTTTGCCCCTCCAAAATGCTTCCCTGTTCCACCACAAACTGATCGAGCTCTACGAAGGCGCGTCCTTTATCCAGGCCCACCTCCACCAATTCAACCGGCTGACCAGCCGGGAAATCGTGGTCTGCCGCCACCTGTGCCAGGGGAACAGCTTACAGGAAGTCGCCGACCAATTGGGTGTGTCGAAGCATACCGCCAAGAACCACCGGACCAGCATTTACCGCAAGCTAGAGGTGCGGAATTTCTTTGAGTTCTATTTGTTCGCCTCCAAATTCAAACTTCACCTGCCATGAACCCATCCTATTTGCTGTACGAAGAGTCCCTCGCCTACCTCGACCGTTGCTTTTCGGAGGACGCGCACGTGGAAGAGGATTTTCTGGGGTTTTACCATGAAAACGATCCCGAATCGCTGGCCCTGTTGTACCTGGATGAGAAGGCCTGCGAGTTGCACGGGGTGAAGATGCCGGAGGTGACGGGACGGAAAAACAGTCCCGGATTTTTGGGGCAGATCATGCACCCGGAGGACGTCAGTCGGTGTGACGCGGGACTGTGGGAGTTTGCGAAAAAGAAAGACGAATCCCTTCGGATCACCTATCTCCAGCGCTTGCGGCTGCTCCATTCCGATGAGTTCAAACTCTATTTTACCTGCTCCCGGCTCAACCTCAACCGCCAGCGGTTCCAATGTGTGACCATCTGCCTCGAAGACGACCACGAGTTTTCCCAGGAGGTCCAAGGCCTGCTCCATTCTTCCGAATACATCCACGCCCATATCCAGACCTATACCCGCTTCACCCCGCGAGAGCGGGAAATCATTTCACTGGTCTGCCAGGGAAAGTCGACCGTGGAGATCGCGGAACAACTGTTCCGGTCGCGGCACACGATTGAGAAGCACAAGAAGAACATCTTCAAAAAGGGCAACTTCCAATCCAATTCGGAGCTGCTGCGGTTTGCGCTCTGCTTCAACCTGGTCTAAGCGCGCGCTCAAATCTGCCCGAAACGAAACCCGCCGCTCCGGGGGTTGGAGCGGCGGGTATGTTTTGATAAAAACTAAGCTGTGTCTATTGAATTGTCTGAAGAATCATGTGTGATCCCGGGGTGGGACCAATGATGCAATATTGGGCTACTATTATCAGGCTTTGGTCGTAGAAAAAAACCTTAGCAGTTAATACTCGAATTGAAATAACTTCATGACAAATATGGAGAAGACGGGAAAGATAAACAGTGCCTCCCGACAGGCATTGGGCTGAGAAAAATCACCGAAATATGCGATTGGGGGAGGGCTAGCAAGTGTTAGTTTGTTCGTATATTGGTCCGTTTGGAGGAAGTCTGTTTGCCCTTGATTTGGTCCACCCCCGCCCATTCACATTTTATTTTCCCCCCTTCGAATTAATGACTAATTTTAACCGAATCATTAATAATACGGATAACCAATGAGCATTCTGGTCAATTCTGATTCTCGTGTGCTGGTCCAGGGCCTGACCGGCAAAGAGGGATCCTTTCACGCCTCTCAAATGATCGCCTATGGCACCAATGTGGTAGGTGGAGTGACCCCCGGAAAGGGAGGTCGCACCGAGCTGGACAAGCCCGTCTTCAATACGGTCTCCGAAGCCGTTCGCGAAACCCAAGCCAACGTTTCGGTCATCTTTGTTCCCCCGCCCTTCGCTGCCGACGCCATCATGGAAGCTGCTGACGCCGGAGTGGACCTCATCATTTGTATTACCGAAGGCATTCCGGTCAAAGACATGATCTATGCCAAGAAGTATATCGACGACCGTGGCATCCGCATGGTAGGACCCAACTGCCCCGGTGTCATCACCCCCGGTGAATGTAAAGTCGGCATCATGCCCGGCTTCATCCACACCCCCGGCAAAATCGGCATCGTCAGCCGTTCCGGTACCCTCACCTATGAAGCCGTTGACCAGGTCACCAAGCAGGGCATGGGCCAGTCCACCTGTGTGGGCATCGGTGGCGACCCCATCATCGGGTCCACCCACCTCGACATCGTCAAGCTCTTCAACGACGACCCCGACACCGAAGGCATCATCATGATCGGTGAAATCGGTGGTTCCAACGAAGAAATTGCCGCCGAATGGCTCCGCGACCACGCCAAGAAGCCCGTTGTTGGCTTCATCGCTGGCCAAACCGCGCCTCCCGGACGCCGGATGGGCCACGCTGGCGCCATCATCGCCGGTGGAAAAGGAACTGCCAAGGCCAAAATGGAAGTCATGGAAGCCTGCGGCATCCACGTCGTAGAATCTCCCGCCAACATTGGCGTGACCATGGTCAAAGCCCTCCAGGCTGCGGCTGTCAACTGAATCAAGATTCCTTGAAATAGAACAGGGGCCGTCTCGCAAGGGACGGCCTTTTTCATTTCTCCTCCGCTCAATTCCACCTCCACCTGATCGCAATGGAGGGTACTCCCGGTCGAGTAGGCGGTCAATCCTTATCTTTGGGTTGGAGCAATGGAAATGAACAATCCCATCCGATCATGAGCAAACCCCGGGTCAAGATTGGCTGCATCAGCAGCATCGAAGAAGCCATTATGGCCAATTGGACCGGGACAAGCTGGAAGCATTTTTCCGGGCAGTTCAAGGCTAGAGAAGGCGAGTAATCGAGTAGAGGAAAGTAAAGGCGGCGATTAAGTCGCCTTTACTTTTCCCCTCT